>NZ_LBIY01000096.1:0-640914 GCF_028128625.1 Bradyrhizobium sp. CCBAU 45389
CCATGAATCATTGAAAAATCGATTCGGGAATCCTATAAAACGCGGCAAAATCAACAATCTGCCAAAGTAGTGCTAGTTCGCGCTCAGCGCCGTCTTGGCGACCTCGGCCATCCAGCTGGACGCGACGGGAAGGATCGCGTCGTTGAAATCGTAGCGCGGGCCGTGCAGCTCGGCGCCGTCGCGCAACTCGCCGTTGCCGATCCAGACGAAGGCGCCGGGCCGATGCTTGAGGTAGAAGGCGAAGTCCTCGCCGGCCATGCTCGGCGCGAGGTCGCGGCGGAGAGGGGCCTGCACCTTCTCGGCGGCGAGGCGCGCGAGGCCCGCCTCGGCCGGACTGTTGATCACCACGCCGACGCCCATGACGATCTCGGGCGTGACCTTGACGCCGAAGCTCGTGGCGATGCCGGCGCAGGTCCGTTCGATCCCACTGAGGATGGTGTCCTTGATCTCCTCGCGATGAAACCGCAGGGTGCCGCGGATCGTGACGCGTCCGGCGATCTGGTTCGGCGCGGTGCCGCCCTCGATCGTGCACAGCGACAGCACCGCGGTGTCGAGCGGATCGACGCTGCGCGAGACGATCGACTGCAGCGCCACGATCAGATGGCCGGCCGCCATCACCGGATCGCGCGTGAGATGCGGCATGCCGGCGTGTCCCGCATGGCCCTCGATGGTGATGGTGATGCGGCCGCCGGAGGCCATGACGACGCCGTCATGGACCGCGATGCTGCCGGCCTGAAGACCGGGCCAGTTGTGGAAGCCGAACACCCGCTCCATCGGAAAGCGCTCGAACAGCCCGTCCGCAACCATCGTGCGCGCGCCGCCATATCCTTCTTCGGCCGGCTGGAAGATGAAATCGACCGTTCCGCTCCAGCTGGTGTCGGCGGCGAGCAGCGCCGCCGCGCCGAGCAGCGAGGCGGTGTGCCCGTCATGGCCGCAGGCATGCATCACGCCTGATGTCTTCGAGGCGTAGGGCAGGCCGGTGTCCTCGGTGATCGGCAGCGCATCCATGTCGGCGCGCAGGCCGACGCGCCCTTGCGCCGATCCGCGCCTCAAGGTCGCGACGATGCCGTGGCCGCCGACATCAGCCTCGAAGGGAATACCAAGCTCGGTGAGCCTGTCCTGCACGAAGGCGGCGGTGGCCTTCTCCTGGAGGGACAGTTCGGGGTGGGCATGCAGATGCCGGCGCCACGCGGTCAGTTTCTGGTGCAGCTCGGGTGTCAAGGCGGAGGTCTCTCGAATGGTGGCGACCCGCCACCATACCGAAATCCTCGGCCCGTGCATCCGGTGCCAGCGAATAGCTCGCGTGCAACAGAGCGCGTTGCCTACGCCGCCAGCTTCGCCAGGCCCTTCCAGTCGAAGCCGATGCCGTGGCCCGGCCGCGAGGCGGCCTGCGCCTTGCCGTCCTCGAGCACCAGCGGATGCTCGATATAGGCGTCCAGGCCGAAACCATGCGCCTCGAGGTACGAGCGGTTCGGGCAGGCCGCGAGCAGATGCACGGTGATGTCGTGCGCGCCGTGGCTGGTGACGGGCAGGTTGAAGGCCTCCGCCAGCCGCGCGATCTTCATGAAGGCGGTGACGCCGCCGCAATTGGTGACGTCGGGCTCGGGATAGGACACCGCACCCGCGACGATGTAGTTCTTGAACTCCCACAGCGACCGCAAATTCTCGCCCGCCGCGATCGGCACGCCGCCGGCCTGCATGATGCGGGCATGGCCCGCGACGTCGTCGGGGATAACAGGCTCCTCGAGCCAGGTGAGATCGTAAGGCACGAAGGCACGGGCGGCGCGGATCGCTTCCTCGACCGTCCATTTCATGTTGGCGTCCGCCATCAGCGGAAAGCCGTCGCCGAGATGCTGTCGCATCGCCCGCACGCGGGCGACATCGGAGGCAAGGTCGGGCCGGCCGACCTTCATCTTGATGGCGCGAAACCCCTTTGCGAGATTGCCGTCGGTCTGCTTGAGCAGCGCCTCGACCGGGAGATCGAGGTCGATGCCGCCGGCATAGCAGGGCACGCGCGCATCGAAGCCGCCGAGCAACTGGTACAGCGGCAGCTTCGCGCGCCGCGCCTTCAAATCCCACAGCGCGATGTCGAGCGCCGAGAGTGCCAGCACCGTCGGCCCGCCGCGCCCGCCATAATGCAGCGCCCACCAGACGTGATGCCAGATCGCTTCCGTATCGTCGGCCTCGCGCCCTTCGACCAGCGGCGGAATCTCGCGTCCGAGGATGTCGGCGGTGGCTCCGCCATTTCGGCCCACAGTATAGGTGTAGCCGACGCCCTCCGCACCATCGGCATCGCGGATGCGGCAGGTGATCAGCTCGAACGCCGCGATCTCGCCATGCGTGGAATCGGACAGCGTGACGGGGAGGGGAATCCGGTAGAGCCCGGTCTCGATCTTTGCGATGCGTGCCATATGGCCTCCCTGTTTTTTTCTTTTTTCGTAGGGTGGGTTAGCTAGCGGATGCGCGTAGCGCAGTCCGCTGGCGTAACCCACCTCTTCTGTCTCTGCGGATACGAACAGTGGTGGGTTACGCCTTCGGCTAACCCACCCTACGAACCTGACTCACCGCATCGTCGCAACCTGCAGCGCCAGCGCGCAGGCGCGATCGTATTCGTCGAGATTGATCCATTCGTCGACCGTATGCGCCTCGTTCTGGCCAGCGCCGAAGGTCACGGTCGGAATGCCGTGGCGGACCATCCAGTTGGCGTCCAGGCCGCCATTGGCGGCGCGCACGTTCGGGGTGCCGCCGACCGCGGACACCGCCTCGATCGCGCGCTTCACCACGGGGAGGTTCTCCTTCATGCGGAACGGATAGTAGTCGGTCTCGGCCTTGAACTTGACCTTGCCGGACTTGCCTTGTGCGTTCGTCACCTTCTTGGCCGCCTTCTCGAACGCGGCCTTGTAGGCCTTGGTGATCTCCTTGAAGAATTTTCCGTCATGGCTGCGGCACTCGCCGCGCACATGGACGTAGTCGGTGACGACGTTGGTGGCATCGCCCGCGGGGCGGCCTTCGCCGCCGGTGACGGGTCCGACATTGCTGGTGCCTTGCTGCTTGCCCTTCACCACCTTGCCGAACCAGCCGCCGGCCTCCACGTCCGCAAGCGCGAGGGCCATGATCATGGTCGAGGAGATGCCGCGCTCGGGCGCGACGCCGGCATGCGAGGCGCGGCCAAAGATCTCGACGGTCCAGCGGTCGGCGCCGACCGCCCCGATCACGACGTTGGACGCCGAGCCGCCGTCATAGTTGAACGCCATCACCGGCGAGCCGAGCTCGTCCAGCTTGACGTGGCGCGCGCCATAGAGCCCACTCTCCTCGCGCACGCAGAACAGCAGCGTGATCGGCGGATGATCGAGCTTCTGTTTTGCCAGCTCGGCGGCCAGCGTCACCAGCACGCCGCAGCCGCAGCGGTTGTCGCCGCCGAGCGCGGTTTTGGCCTCGTTGACGATCTTGCGCCCAGACTTCTTCGGCTTGGCGCCGGCGCACAGCGGCACCGTGTCCATGTGGGTCATGAACATGATCCGCGGCTGGTTGTGCAGCGCGCCGCGGCCGGGCAGGTCGACGATGAGGTTGCCGGTCTCGGTCGGCACGGGAATGCGCGTATTGGCATCGTCGAGCCGGATCGCCTTGGCCGGCACGCCGGCCTCCTTCAGCGCGGCCGTGAGCTCACGCCCGATCGCCGCCTCCTGTCCGGTGACGCCCTCGACGGCGAGGAAGCGCATGAGACGATCGGTGGCGGCTTTGTGGTCGACAGGCATGGACTGGAATTCCCTTGATGCGAGTAGCGGCGCAGCATCCCCTGTGCTTCCGTATTTCGCAAGGGGCTCAGACAGGTCGCGTGTAGATCAAAAAGATCAGCACGCCGAACGCCAGTGCCGCGGCCATGAACAGCAGCACGGCCGGCAGCCCGGCGAGCGCCGCCACCGCGCCGGTGACGGATTGCATCAGCGCGGTGCCGAGAAAGAAGGCGAGGTTGACGGCCGCGAGTGCCTTGCCTGCGACCTGCGCGTCGACGAGTTGCCTGGACATGCCGAACAGCAGCGGCTGGGAGGAGGTGAAGAGCCCGATCAGCACGAACAGTGCCAGATCGTAGTACGGCGGCATGACGGTCACGCCGAACAGCCATGCGACGGCAAAGTGCGGCGCTCCCAGCGCCATCAGCGCAAGCAGCAGCACCGCGACCGCGTGAGTGCCCGCGACCAGCTCGCGGCGGCGGCCGAGCCTGCGATCGATCATGCCGATGAGCAGGGGACCTGCGATCATCGCCAGCGTGAACGCGCCGAGCTGGTTGCCGGCCTCGACCCGCGTCAGTCCCTTGATCTCCATCAGCCATGGTCCGCCCCACAGGCCGCGGAGCACCAGCGTGCTCGCCAGCGACACCAGCGCCAGCGCGATCACGCCGCGCAGCGGCCGCGACAGGCCGAGCCTGACCACCTCCGTCATCTGCGACAACGGCGAGGAGTCGTCCTTGTGCTCGGCCGGCTGGCTCGGCACCAGCACGAACACCGCGAGCGCGACGAGGATGCCGCCGAGCGCCGAGATCCAGAACCCGGCGCGCCAGCCGAAATTGTCGATCACGAAGGCGAGCGGGCTCGACGACAGCAGCATGCCGACATTGCCGATCGAGAGGATGGCGCCCGACCACAATCCGAACCGCGCCGCGGACAATTGCTTGGCGGCGAGCGTCATCGGGCACATCAGCATGCCCGAGGTCGCGACGCCCAGCATGAGCTGCCCGACCGCAAAACTCTCAGGTCCGGTCGCAAACCCCGAGGCCACCGCGCCGAGCACGGTTCCTGCGAGCAGGCCGAGCGACACCGGCCGCACGCCAAACCGGTCCATCGCCGCGCCGACCGGGATTTGCGAGGCCGCAAAGGCGAAATGATAGACGGAGGTCAGGCTCGCCAGCGCCTGCGGCTCGATGCGGAAATCCGCCGCCATCAGGTCGAGACTGACGGCCGGAATCGTGCGCAGCAAGGTCGAGAGCATGTGCCCGCAGGCGAGCGCTACCAGCGCGAAGATCAGCGCGCGGCTGGCATCGCCCGCGTCGTCGGTCGCAGCAGTCCCCATCGGCATTCCGTCCCGGCAATTTTCCTGTGGCGTTACACGATCGGGGCGACCGTGCCAAGTCGGAGCAATGGCCACGCCACGCGCCTCTGAGGCTGTGCGCGATTATTTGTGTTACGAGGACGCGCAACAGCCGCTTGCCTCGATTTCCCCTTTGTGCTGGCATGCCGAAAACGACCCGGGGGAAGTGTCATGCAACGATATGTCGCCCGTGCCAACATCGATCACTATATCGGCCTTCTGAACGGAGGCGATCTGCCGCCTCATAACCGGGACACGATCCTCAAGCTGCTGATCGCGGAAGAAGACTCGCTCGGCCATGACCTCGAGCATCTCGAGTTTGCGGAAAGCCGGGCGGCGAGCGGCCGCCAGCGGCTGAACCATCTGGTGCGCCTGCGCGGCGCTTTTGCGCCCGGCACGACCGAGCGCGCGCAAGCCGACCGGACCGTGGTCAACTTCGAAAGGCTCCAGGCGCTGCTGGACGACTTCTGTCATCGCCTGCGCGACAGGATCAACGCGCGGGGCCTGTAGGCGCCCGCTCACCCGACCCGCGGATTCACCACCACATAGCCGCGCAACGAGCGCGCATGGATGCGCGTGGCCCGGCCGCCTGAATTGCCGTCATACGCCATCCACACGTCTCCCCCGACATGCTGCTCCAGAACGAAGACGTGCCCGTGCCGCGCGGCGACCATCCCGGGAGCGGGCGAGGTCCGCGGAAAGCGCAGCCAGTTCGCAGCCAGGTTCAATCCCGGCACGATGTGGCCAAATACGCGGATCGCCGCCGCGCAACCGCAGAAAGAGCGCGGGCAGCCGGTAGGGCGGCCGCCGACGACTTGGGCCGTGCCTTCCACTGTTGCAACCCGCATGATGGCAACGCGTCCCGTGCCCTCGCGCGGCGCGCCAAGTCGCGATGCCGTCGTGCGCATGTTCGAGCCGGAGAAGTCGCAGGGCATGGTGACGTTGCACTCGGGCGGCGTTGCCACGAGGAGGGATCGAGCGGGGCGTGCATCGGCAGCGCCCGATGAAATCGCGACAATACAAGTAAAAGCAAAACCAAACGCAACATGACGGCGCATCGCAGGTCTCCAGGTTCATGAAGCCTGCCCCGCCGCAGAGAAGGAACAAAATCCTGGACCAAAATACGACGGCGAGCCCGGGCGAAATGAGAAACTTTTGTGGCGCTCTTTAACCCAAGTTAGGTGAACGCCGGCCGGACGCCACCACGTCCACGCCCGCAGCGGCTTCAGCGCGTCATCCGGCAAGGAGCCGATCTACGTCTGCAACGACCGATAATGTGCCGGTTTTCGTGGTCATATGCCCGGTGCGATGCGCAGCCGGTGCAATCGATGCAGCTCCCCGGCGGCGTCCTTCATCAGGTTGCGCGCCGCCTCACGCTCCCGGCCGACGATGAACCCCGATGCAAAAGCCTGCGCGCGCCGGTTCGCCGGCGGCGCTGCCAACGCCGTCTCCGTCGCCAGCTCGCGATGCGTCATGAAGTCGTTGAGCGATCCCAGCGCGGATTGAATCGCCTTAAGCTGGCCGGAGAGGCTTGCGAGCTGCTTGCGGTCGCGATTGCCGTAGAGGCTCCTGAAGAAGTCGACGGCGTAGCGGATCTTCTTGATCCTGATCCGCAGCTTGTGACGCTGCATCGGGTCGAGATCGTCCAGATGCTTGCCCTGCTTGCGCGCCTTCCTGATCCGGCGGTCCAGCACCGCCGCGGCGTAAGCGGCAATCGACTGGTCGTCATCGGCGCGGGGCTGTCCGGTCTCGATCCACTCGATCACGTCGATCAGCAGGCGGCGGTAGCGGGGCGATTCGACGGCCTCGCGGGCGCGCGCGAAGGCGGCCCTTCGCTCCGCGGAAAACTTCTTGGCGATCGCGCGAGCGCCGCGTTTCGGGACGCCCTGGCCGGCGATCGGCAGAATGCTCTCGTTGAGGAAGACGTCGATCTCGCGCGCCGCCGCCAGCTCGCCCGTAAGCCATTTGAGCTCGGCCTTGATCCGTTCCGTGCTGGCGCGCGGCAGGATGTCGGAGAACAGCGAGATCGCGGCCCGCAGGCGCCGCAGGCCGACGCGCATCTGGTGGACACCTTCCGAATCCATCTCCCGCACCGGATCGGCATTCGTCGTAATCTGGCGAAGCGTCGAATGCGCGATCACGCCGAAGGCATTGCGCGGCGAGAGCTCGCCCTTCAGCTCGATCGGCCCGGCGTGCTGCGCGCCTGCGCCGTGTCCCGTCACGAGTTGAAAGCCTCGCTCCGCTTTCGAGCGCAGATCGAGCTCGGCGCCCGTTCTGCGTTCGAGATTGCGCGCCAGTCTGAACAGATCGGCGACCTGCCCGGATTTCAATTCCAGCTCGAGCTCGGCGACCGGCCGCGAGCGCCGCCCGGCGCCGATGCGGCCGCGGTCGACGGCGAGCTCGATCCGGCTCTTTCGCACCCGCCTTGCCTCGGTGGTGCGATGGACCTCGGTCTGAAACACCGGCCGCAGCTTGCGTGAAAGTTTCTTGGACGCGAGATCCGCAAGAGGCGTGTTCTTGATCTTCTCGAAGTCGGGCTTCGCGCCTGCGACCTCATGTTCCCATTCGCCGCGTGTCACGGTTCCGGAGCCGCCGGCCTTCACGGTCTGCACATAGCGATCGCCAGCCTTGCGGACGCGGAGCGTGAGACCATGTCGCCTGAGCTTCTGCTTGCCGGTGTCGTAATAGATCGACACCAGATCCTGCTCGGACCGGTCGCCGCGTCGTCCGTTCGATGCGCCGGCGCGCAACACGGATGACAGCTTTCGCGGCGCAAGGCGGAATTTGAGTTCCGTTTCGGCATTCATCGGGCATGCTTCCGTTGCCCATTCAAAGTAGCGCCGGTACGAGAAGTTCCGTGTGCAACGGGCATTTCGAATCCCGATGCGGGCAGTGCGGAGAGCGGACCGGACGCGGTGTCAGGATTGTTCGGGCGGCAACAGGCCGCGAACGAGATAATATCCGCTGCATAGGCAAGGCACCGCCAGCGTCACCCACGAAAGGGGCCACCAGAAACCCCCTTCACCGATCAGAGCCGCGAGCAGACCGAACAGCGTCACGAGCGCCAGCAGCGCCGGGATCGCCCAGGGCGCTTGCCTTGTCCGGCCTGTCGTCATCGGGCGGGCTCAGCCGGGACTGCTCCCACGGCGTCGACGACGGCACGGCCCGAGCGCCATTTGGCGAGCCAGAGATACAGGCCGCTGATCAGGATGATCATGGTGACGATGTCGAGGATCGCCCAGATGATCTTCAGCGGCAACCCGCCGTAGTCGCCGAAATGCAGCGGCTGCGACACGAACAGAGCCGTCGCGTACCATGGCATGTCGCGAACCGCGACGACTTCGCCGCTGGCCGCATCGACGATGGCCGGTTTGAGAATGCGGCTCGTGAGCGGCGTATCGCCGGTCAGGAACGCCGCGTAATGCGTGGGCGTGGAAAACGGGCTGCCCGGAAAGGCGAGCGTCGTGACCGTCATTCCCGGCACGGCTGCGCGGACCCTGGCGAGCACCAGGTCGACCGGTGCCCTGCGATCGTCTTGCGCCTGTCCGCTGTTTTGCGCCGCCATCTCGATCAACTGGTTCGACTGCCACATCAGCTCGATCGGCGCCGCCAGCGTATTGATCACGCCCGTCAGCGTGACGATGCCGAACCAGGCCAGGGTGATGATGCCGAGCAGATTGTGCAGATCGAGCCAGCGCAGCCGGTTGCTGTGCCGCTTGCGTATCTCGCCGAACCTGAGGCGCCGCGCAAACGGCCCGTACAGGACCATGCCAGAGACGATCGATACGGCCAGCAACAGTCCCATGCCTCCGAGGAACAGCGTGCCCTTGATGCCGGCAAACAAATCGGCATGAAGCCGCAGCATGACATAGATGAAGCCCTCATTGGGCTGGTCGGCGCTGAGTGCCTTGCCGGTCCTGACGTCGAACACCTTGTAGAAGAAGGTGTCCGGGGCAGACGTCATGCTGGCGGCCGTCGGTATCTTCACGATCGGTTTCTCGCGATCGTAGAACAGATACGGCACGACCTCACCCGGCCGCCCGGCGAGCGCCTGGGCGATCATCGTGTCCACGGACGCGCGGCTGCCGGAATCGGCGACCTCGTCGATCGCGGGGCTTGGTCCCAGCTCCTCGTGAAAGATGAGGGGCAGTCCCGTGAGACAAAGGAGCAGCGCAAAGATCGTGCAGATCAGGCTGCTCCACTTGTGAATCCAGGACCACCACCGCAGCCGTCTCGCTGTCATGGCCGGCACAGCATCATGCGATCACCACCGGTAGCGCAGGCCCGCGAGCGCGAGCCGGCCGTTTCCGAACTGGCAGTAGAAGTTGGAGCTGCAACTGGTGTAGTAGCTCTTGTCGAAGAGGTTGGTGACGTTCAGCGTGACCTCCGCGCCCTTCCAGGCGCGCACGAGATTGGTGAGGTCGTAGCGCACTGCGGCGTCGAACACGACATATCCCGGCGAAACCAGGCTGTTGATGTCGTCGCCATAGCTCGGGCCGACCGAACGGACGCCGCCGCCGATGGTCAGGCCGGCGAGGCCGCCGGTGAGAAAGCTGTAATTGGCCCACAGCGACTCGAAATGCGTCGGCACGGCCTGCGGGCGCTTGCCGATCGCCGTGAGGTCGGTCGATTGGGTGACCTTGGTGTCGAGGAAGGTCGAGGCCGCGATGATCTCGATGTTCTCGGTCAGCTTGCCGCGCGCCTCGAGCTCGACGCCGCGCGAGTGGATCTCGCCCTGCTGCACGCTGAGGCCCGGCACGGCCGACGGCGTCAGCGTGTTCTGCTGGCGCAGGTCGAACACGGCGGCGGTGAACAGCATGTCGGCAAAGGCCGGCTTGTATTTCAGGCCGCCTTCATACTGCTCGCCCGTCGTGGGCACGAAGGGCAGGCCGCCGGGCCCGACGCCGATGGTCGGCTCGAAGGACGTCGAATAGCTGACATAGGGCGCCAGACCGTTGTCGAAGAGATAAAGCAGACCGGCGCGATAGGTCTGCTTGTCGCTGTCCTGCGACGTCTTGGCCAGCGAGATCCGGTTGTCGTTGTTCTGCTCGGTCCAGTCGTGCCGCGTGCCGAGCGTCAGGCGAAAGCCGCCGAACGTCATCTGGTCCTGGACGTAGATGCCGGTCTGCGACAGCGACTGGTCGTTGTTGATGAACGGAAACAGCGTTCCCACCGGCTGATAATAGGCGGGGTTCACGACGTCGAGCGAGGTTGCGGCGCCGAACTGATAGAGCCATGAGCTGCGCGCGTTCTGCTGGTCCCAGCCGGCGAGCACGGTGTGCTCGACCTCTGATGTCCTGAAGTCGAAGCGCAGGCGGTTGTCGGCGGCGATGCCGTCGGCGCTCTCGGTGGACCGGATCGCCGCGCGGGGAATCGTGCCGGCCGCGGTGATCGGGCCGAACATCTGAAGCGACTGGAAGTCGGTATCGACCTTGGCGTAGCGCAGCGCCGAGTGGAAGCTGACGACGTCGTTCAGGCGGCGGTCGAACACATAGCCGACACCCGATTGCTCGCGGTCGAAACGATCGAACCCGGGATCGCCGATGTTCAGATTGCGATTGAGATACGGCCGGTATGCTGCCGGCGCCAGCGATTGCGGATAGAGCGAGTTGAAATATCCGCCCTTGGGATCATGCTGATAGAAGCCGGATACCGTCAGCTGCGTATCGGCGTCCGGGCGCCACGTGATCGCCGGCGCCACGCCAAAGCGCTGCTCGTCCACGTCGTCATAGCGCGTGCCCGACATCCGGCCGATCGCGCTGATGCTGTAGAGCCATTGATGCGCAGCATCCAGCGAACCCTGGCTGGTGATGCCGCCCTGGATGCGGCCGTAGCTGCCGCCTTCGATGCGCACCTCGTTGTAGGGGACGTCGCTCGGCTGGCGGCTGACCAGATTGACGAGACCACCGGGGCTGATCTGCCCGTACAGGACGGCCGAGGGGCCCTTGATGACCTCGATGCGATCGAGCAGGAACGCGTCGATCGACGTCACCGCGAAAGCCTGGCCGCGCGGCAGCTTCAATCCATCCAGGAAGCTGACGAAATTGGTCGAGATGCCGAAGCCGCCGATGCCGCGCAGGAACACGCTGTCATAGCGCGTGGTCGCATCCACTTCGGAGAGGACGCCTGCCGAGTATCTGAGGGCATTGCCGACGGTCTGCGGATTCTGCTCGTCGATCTGCCGGCGCGTTACCGTGGTGACCGATTGCGGAGTCTCAAGTACGGGCGTGGACGTCTTCGTCGCCGTCGACTGGTTGGTGGCAAGCACCCGGTCGCGCGTGTCCTGCCGGCCTGTTGCGGATGCCGCCGCGGGAGCGGCCGGCGCCGGTGCCGTCGGATTGCTCCTCGCCCGGGCGCTGCGCCGCGTCGTCACCTGTTGACGCTGCGACGCGACGTTGCGCGCCGCCCGTTGCGCTTGCGGTGCGTCCACCGTGACCGGCGGCAGCGCGGTGTTTTGCGCAAAGGCCGGCACGTCGAACGCCAGAAAAGCAGTAGAACCTAGCAAAAGTGCCGCACCTCGCAGAGTCCGCTGCGATCCCCCGGTCATTCCCATTTCAAAACCCCAACCAAAATCTGCGGATCGGCTTAAAACAAAACGGGACGGAACTGTCCAGTTATGCGGTTGGCATTTTCGAGTATTTAGAACTATTAAAAGTCCAGCGGATGATTCCGGGACCGCGCAGGGGAAGGCATGAAGACGGCAGTGAAGACCGGCAGGCGCGGCAGGACATCCGCCAAGGCACCCGTCAGCAAGCGTGTCGGCGCAAGGCGGGAAGGCCGTGGTGGCCGGCCGACCAAGGCGGAAGCGCAGGCGATCGAAGACCGGATCCTTGCGGTTGCCGCAGAATTGTTCGCCAGGGACGGCTATGCCGCGACATCCATGGAGCGCGTCGTCTCGGAATGCGGCGCCGGCAAGGATACCATCTATCGGCGCTACCCATCGAAGCGCGCGATCTTCGATGCCGTGCTCGAGCGGAGCCGCCGCCGCATCATGGCGCTCCTTGCCGATCTTCAAGTCAGGCAGTCGGGTCAGAACAGCCTGGCGCAGCTCAAGGAGCTGGCGAGTTGTCTCCTCGACATCAATCTCGATCCGGAGCTGGTGGCCTTCAAGAGGATCGCCGCGAGCGAGATGATGGTGGCTGCCGGAAACGACGCCGAGCCGGAGCCGGACGCCATCATGTCGCTACTGCGGACCTCCGTGACCAAAGCCCAGTCCGATCAGCGCCTCGTCTCGGGCGATACGAACTTCCTGACCGACTTTCTCATCAACAGCATCATCGTCGGCCCGACCACGCTGGCGATGTTCGGATTCAAGCCGCTGGCCTCGGCCAAGGAGCGGAAGCTGTATTTCGAAAAGTCATGGAAGCTGTTTCTTGGCGGCGCCGCCGGACGGCAGGACAGGTGAGGGCTGCCGGTCGCCTTGACGGTCTTTTGGCTGGCCGATATGCCGGCGACGCGCCGCTGTGACCGCTGGATGACGCGGCGGCGCAGATCAGGTCAGCTCCTTCAGCAGTTTGTGCGCTTCGTCCAGCAGAGAGCAGATCTGCCTTCGCTCGCTGATCGCTTCCCCAGCGAACCGTCCATGCTTGCGCGCGTTCCGGTTTCCTGGCGGCGCGCCGCATCCCGGTGCGCCGCCGTGCATGCGGCAACGCGCCTTGCCGTGCGCGGCCGGCGAACGGCAGGCCGTGCCGCTGCGGGTCATGGCGCCACAGCGCGGACTGGCCCGCATCGGGAGGGTGTTGCGGGTGTGGCCGGTCATGCGCCGATACCTTGCCGCGAGTCGCTCTGGCTCTCCGCAACGATCACATTCGCATGCTGCGTGAGGTTCCCCACGATCGCCTTGCCGCCGTCCTGCACCGACAGGTTCTGCACGGTGATCGCGCGCTCGCCGCTGTTGCGATGGCGGCTCAGGGCCTCGGTCTGTGCCGCGAAGGTGCGGGCCAGCCGGGTCAGGGCGCGCGTGGCGCTTTCCTGTTGCGCAAGGTCGTCGGTGAAGGCAAGGCGGCAGGCGGAGCGCATCGCCATGGCGTGAACCGCCACCATCTGCGCCGCGAGCATGGCCTCGATGGAATCCCTGGGCGCGATGCTCTTCATCATCGAGACCATGAAGGCGAGATTGGCCTCGTCCGGCTTCTGCCCGATCACGCTCGCCTTCATGAGCTGCTTCAGGATGCCTTGCAGCGCGTCGCGATCGACCGCGCCGAGGGCCTCGGCGAGCAGGCGCTCGCCGGCTTGCTGATCGGGATGGTCGATCGCGATGCGCCGCCGATGCAGCCTGATCCGCGGGCTTGCCGGTCTGCCGTAACCGTTCGCCGCGATGGATGTCGTGCTGGTGTGTTCCAGAGCTGTCGTCATGTCGATGTGTCCCTTGCCGGTGCACGCGCGGGCTCGCGTGAAGCGAAGCCGATCGCGCTTTGCGCGGCGGTTGCGATTTTCAGATGTCGATGAGGGATTTACGCGGAGCCGCCGCGAGGCGCCCATGGCCGGGTGGGCCGGACGCTCACGGTGATCGCGATGATGCCATTCTGCCACTGTTTTGCCCGACGGGTCAAACTAATTTAGCAAAATCAGAAATCGTGGGTCCGCCTCGCAAGCCCTTGATCCGGCAGAGGCCGGCTACTGTGCATGGGGTTGTTTTCGCACTTTTTTGTTGAGACCGCTTCTTACGTGCCGCGCGGCGGAATTGTCCGGCACCGCGCCCGTGAAACGCGATTGCGAAATCCGGTGTGGCCGCTCATCATGGTCTTCGCCTGTGCCGCACCAACAAACATGCACAAGCGGCGTGCGAGGCTGGGAGAGAACGAATGCAACGAACGGCTCGCCTGCTGGCGCTCATCGCCGGACTATGCGCCGCTGCGCTGACGACCGAGGCGCTCGCGCAGAAATATCCGTCGCGGCCGGTGAAGATCATGGTCGGCTTCAGCGCGGGCGGCCCCGTCGACGTGGTCGCGCGCATCGTCGGCGATCGGCTCGGCAACAAGCTCGGGCAGCCCTTCGTGGTGGAGAACCGCGCCGGCGCCAACGGCATGATCGCCGCCGAAGGCGTCGCGCGTGCCGATGCGGACGGCTACACCATGCTCGCCTGCAACTCGTCCACCATCACGCTGAACAAGACGCTGTTCAAGGACATCCGCTACGATCCGGAGAAAGACTTCGCGCCGCTGACCACCGTCGTGTCGGCGCCGCTGGTGCTGGTGGTCAATCCGGAGAATCCCAAGACTGCCGACATCAAGACCGTCGCCGATCTCGTCGCGGCGGCGAAGGCGGCACCCGGCGCGCTTGCCTATGGCTCGGGCGGCAACGGCAACCTCGCGCATCTCGCCATGGAGCTGCTCGCCCAGAAGGCCGGCATCAAGCTGATCCACGTGCCCTATCGCGGCGGCGCGGCGTCCGAGGTCGGCATCCTCGCGCAGGAGGTGCTCGCGGTGTTCGATCCGCTCTCCGCCGTGCCGCTGGTGAAGGCCGGCAAGCTGCGCGCGCTCGCGGTGTCCTCGGCCGAGCGGCTGCCGGCGCTGCCCGACGTGCCGACCGTCGCGGAAGCCGGCTATCCCGGCTTCGACATCTCGTTCTGGGTCGGCTTCTTCATGCCGAAGGCGACGCCTGCGCCGATCCTCCAGACGCTGCACCAGGAGATCGTCACTGCTGCCAAGGATCCGGCGGTCGCGGACAAGCTCGGCTCGCAGGGCGTCGTCAGCGTGCTGAGCCCGGCCGACTACGCCGCCAAGATCGCGAAGGAGACGAAGGAGCTGGCCGAGGTCGTGGCGGCCGCGAACATCAAGGCGGAGTAGGGCAAGCTAGAGCCACAGGATCTGCTTGCGATAGCCGAGATCGTTCAGCAGCGGCGCGGCCGGTCCCTGGTGGAACACGGCGCCGCGCTCCAGCGCGAAGACGCGGTCGGCGAGCGCCAGCACGAGATCGAGATTGTGCTCGACGATCACGATCGACATGTGCTTGCGGAGCTGGTCGAACACCTTGAACAGCTCCAGCGTCACCGCCGGCGCGAGGCCCTCGAACGGCTCGTCAAGCAGCAACAGGCGGACATTGCCCGACATCGCGCGGGCGACCGCCACCATCTGCTGCTCGCCGCCGGAGAGATAGTCGGCGGCGACGTTCATGCGCTCCTTCAGGCGCGGAAAATAGTGCAGGATCTGCTCTTCGTTCCAGACCACGCCATCGCTGCCGTCGGTCTTGCGGGCGAGGCGTCCGAGCGCGAGGTTTTCGCGCACGGTCATGCCGGCGAACAGCCCGCGGCCCTGCGGCACATAACCGACGCCGCGGCGGGCGATGTCGGGTGCGGGAAGGCGGGCGATGTCGCTGCCGCGATAGTCGATGCTACCTGATGCGGCCGGCACCAGGCCGGCGACGGTTTTCAGCAGCGTCGACTTGCCGGCGCCGTTACGGCCGAGCAGCGCAACGATCTCGCCCTCGCGCACGTCGAGCGCGGCGTCGCTCAGGATATGGCTCTTGCCGTAGAAGGTGTTGACGCGATCGAGGCGGAGCACGGTGTCGCGCGCATCGGCCGCCTCCAGGCTGCGCCGATGCTCGACTGGCGGAATTCCCTTGCCGGTGTAGATCTCCTGCACCCGCAGGTCGGCCCGCACCGCTTTGGGGCAGTCGGACATCAGCACCTCGCCCTGGTTCATCACGGTGACCACAGCTGAGAAGCCGAGCACGCGGTCGATGTCGTGCTCGACGATCAGCACGGGAATGTTGGCCGCGATGTTCTTGACGAGGTTGGAGACGCGTTCGCGCTCGGCGGCGGCGAGCCCTGCGAGCGGCTCGTCCAGCAGCAGCACCTGTGGCTTACTGCCAAGCGCGATGCCGAGATCGACCAGCCGCTGCCCGCCATAGGAGAGCTCGCCGCCTTCGATCTCCTCGATGCCCTCGAGCCCGAGGAATTTGACCAGCGCCGCGGTCTCGGCATGGATGCCTTCGTAGGCGTCGATGTCGTTCCAGATGTTGAAGCGCATCGGCCGCCGCGCCTGCAGCGACAGGCGCAAATTCTCATAGATGGTCAGTCCGCGAAACAGGTTTGTGATCTGGAACGAGCGCGCCAGTCCCTGGTGGCAGATCGCATTCGCCGGCACGCCGGCGATGTCGCGGCCCTGCAGGCGGATCGTGCCTTGATCCGGTGCATAGAGGCCGGAGACCAGATTGAACAGCGTGGTCTTGCCGGCGCCGTTCGGCCCGATCAGCGCATGGATCTCGCCGGCGGCAACGGAGATGCTGGCATTCTCGACGGCGCGGATGCCGCCGAATTTTCGCGAGACGCCGCTGACCTCGAGCACGGTGCCCTTGAGTGCTTCCGGCCGCAGGAAGTCGGGCAGCGGCAGGCCGTCATAGATCTTGCGCCGGCTCATCGCGGCTGACTCTTCCGCGGGCGGACGCAGGCGCCGCATGATCAGCGCACCGATGCCGACGAGGCCGCCGGGCGAATACATCACGAAGGCCACGAAGGTGAGGCCGAACCAGAACAGCCAGTCCGACGTCCAGATCGAGAACAGCTCTCTGAACAGGATGAAGAACAGTGCGCCGAGCGCGGGCCCTAGCAGGCTGCGCATGCCGCCGATGACGACCATGGCGAGCAGCTCGCCGGCGAACGGCACCGAGACCGCTTCGGCCGAAACCAGATAGTTCAGGAAGCCGATCAGCGCGCCGGCAAGCCCGGTGACGACGGCCGAGATCACGAACACCGCGAGCTTGTAGCGCTCGACCGGGTAGCCCTGAAAGCTCGCGCGCAGCTGGTTCTCGCGGATCGCGACCAGCACATGCCCAAACGGCGAGCGCACCAGGCGCATCAGCATGTACAGCACGGCGAGCCCGATCACGGCGACGACGATGTAGTAGTTGAGCGCACTGTCGAAGCTGACGGTGCCGATGCCGCCGCGCTTCAATCCGCCGAGGCCATCTTCACCGCCGGTGAGGCTCGTCCAGCGGAATGCGGTGGTGTAGACGAGGGCCGCCAGCGCCAGCGTCAGCAGCGAGAAATAGACGCCGCGCCGGCGCAGGATCAGCATGCCGATCGCGGTGGCTGCAATCGTGACCACGACCATCGATCCCAGCAGGGGCAGCCAGATCTCGCCGGGGAAGAAACGCAGCTGGATCAGGCCGGCGGCATAGGCGCCGATGCCGAACCAGGCGCTGTGACCGAACGAGACGAGGCCGGTATAGCCGATGCAGAGGTTCAGCCCCATGGTCGCGATCGCAAGGCCGACGATCCAGGTGCCGGTGTTCAGCGACAGGCCGAATGCCTTCAGCAGGAACGGCAGCGCGATGACGGCAATGGCCGCGATCAGCAGCGGCTGCAGCTTCGCAGGCGTGGAGGCGGTCCTCATTCGAATTTCTCGATGCGCTCGCCGAGCAGGCCGCGCGGGCGCACCAGCAGCACCAGGAACATCAGGATGTAGACCGAGGCTTCACCGGCCGCAGGCTCGAAGTGAATGGCGATGCCGCGCACCACGCCGACGAGCAGGGCCGAGATGACCACGCCCCAGAAGCTGCCGAGACCTCCGATCACGACGACGACGAAGGCGATGGTCATGATCTCGGCGCCCATCGCCGGATGCACCGTGGTGATCGGCGCGAAGAACGCGCCGCCGAGCGCGGCCATGCCGACGCCGAGCATCACGATCGCGGTCATGTAGGGCTGCAGCCGGATGCCGAGTGCCGCGACCATGTCCGGCCGCTGGATGCCGGCGCGGACCACGCGCCCGAACGAGGTCTTCTGCAGCAGCAGCCAGACGCCGAGCAGGATCGCCGCGACCACGGCGAGGATCAAGAGGCGATAGCGCGAGAACAGAAAGTCGCCGACGATCACCGAGCCACGAAAGCTCTGCGGGATCTCGGTCGAGACGGGCGCAGCGCCCCAGATCATGCGGATCGCCTGCTCTGCGACCATTGCGAGGCCGAAGGTCACGAGCAGGCTGAGAATCGGATCGGCCGTGTAGAAGCGGCGCAGGATGAAGCGTTCGAAGAGGATGCCGAGCAGGGCGACGGCAAACGGCGAGATCACCACGGAGGCTCCGAAGCCGAGGCGTTTCGTCAGCTCGACGCAGACATAGGCACCGAGCGCATAGAAGGCACCATGAGCGAGGTTGACGATGCCGCCGACCGAGAAGATCAGCGACAGTCCGAGCGCGATGAGCAGGTAATAGCCGCCGAGCACGAGGCCATTCACCACCTGTTCCAGCAAGAACTCGAACTGCATGTTGCGTCCATCGCTTTGATGAAGAACGGCGCCGGCAGGGCCGGCGCCGTTGACGTCTATCGGCCGGGCCCGTTGCGTCAGGCCTTCATCTCGCAGGGATTCTGCTCCCTGGTCGGATAGATCGTCTCGAGCGGATCGTTTGCCGCCGGCACTGCATCGCCCAGCACCAGCATGTCCCACTGGTCCTTCATCTGGTCCTTCGGCTTCACCGTGAACGGATAGGCCTCCTGCACCAGCTGGTGATCCCAGCCGCGGAAATAGGCTTTGCGCGCCTTGCCGATGTCGAACTGCGACTGCTTCTCGAAATAGGCGATCAGCTCGCTGCTGTCGGTCGACTTCGTCGTGTTGATCGCCTCCGCCAGGAGCTTCAGCGTAACGTAGTCGATCCAGGCGTGGTTCTCCGGCGGTTTGCCGTATTTCTTGCTGAACGCGGCGACGAAGGCCTTCGAGGCGGGATTGTCCAGCGTGTGATACCAGACCGTCGGCCAGGTGCCACTGAGATTGCCCGCGCCCGCGGCCCAGGCATCGCCGGTGTTGAGATTGAAGCCGACCAGAGGATAGGGCAGGCCGAACTCGGCATATTGCTTGACGAGATTGGTCACCTGGTTGCCGGCGAGGTTGCAGCAGACCACGTCGGGTTTCGCTTGTCGCACCTTCAGCAGATACGGGCTGAAATCGGTGGCGTCGGTCGCGATCAGTTCGTCGCCGATCAGGTTGGCATCGTGCGTGCCGAAGAAGGCTTTCGCGGCCTTCAAGAGGTCATGGCCAAAAATGTAGTCGGCGGTCAGCGTGAAGAACTTCTTGCCCTTCACCATGCCCTTTTGCGACAGCGCGGTGCCGACCGCGTTGACCATCACCGTGTTCGGGATGTCGCAGTGGAACGAGTACTTGTTGCAGTTCTTGCCGCGCAGCGCGTCCGAGCGCGCGCCGGTCGAGAAGAACACTTTCTTGTTGCGCTCGGCGACCTGCATGATGGTGAGCGAGGAGGCCGAGGAGATTTCGCCGAGCAGCACCACCGCGCCGTCCTGCTCCAGCATGCGCTGCGCCTTGGTCGCGGCGGTCGCCGGGTTGATCGAGTCCTCCGAGAGCAGATCGATTGGCTTGCCCAGGATGCCGCCAGAGGCGTTGATCTCTTCCGCCGCGAGCTTCACCCCGAGCTGTGCGTAGCTGCCGATCACGCCGAGGAAGCCGGTGAGCGGCGTCAGGTGCCCGATCCGGATCTTCTCGGCCTGTGCCCTCACGATCGCGGGAAATCCCAGTGCGGACGCGCCAACGAAGGCGGCGCCCGCCCGTAACAACGTCCGTCGCGGGTAGCGGATCATGTCTATCTCCTCCCGGGTGCATCGTGCCTCTCTTCAAAACCGGGCATCCGATAATGTGAGAGATATTTTTTTAATGCTGGAGGATAATCCCGAACGCCATTGCCGGTGTCAACCGGCAAAATCGCCGCCTGCGCGCGGTTCAGACTTTCTGCGCGAACGCCTTGTGCGCCCGGTCCTTGGCGCCGAACTCGACCGACAGGCGGTCGGCGGCGGCCTGCACGACCTGCGCGCCGGCGTGCAGCGCCTGGTTGGAGAGCCGCCAGATCGGGCCGGAAATGCCGAGCGCGCCGATCACCTGCCCGGTGAAATCGGTGACCGGCACGGCGACGCAGCGCACTTCCGGATTGAACTCGCCGTCGTCGAAGGCGACGCCCGTGCGCTGCACTTCCGCGATCTCGCGCGTCAGCACGGCGGCATCGGTAATGGACTTCGGCGTCGAAGGTTTCAGCTCCGCGCGATCGAGGAAGCGCTTGAGCTGCTCGGGGCGGAGCGAGGCCAGAATGATCTTGCCGAGCGCGGTGCAGTGCGCGGGGCGCACGACGCCGACGCGGTCGGTGAGCTGGAACGCGCCGGGGCCGCTTGTGCGCGCGATGACGACGACCGCATCGCCCATCCGCACGGCAAAATGGCTGCTTTCGCCGGTCTGGCGCGACAGCTCCTCCAGCACGGGCGTCGCGACATTCACCATCTCGATCTCGTCGAGCGCGGATGCGGCGAGCGCGAACAAGGGGCGACCGATGCGGTAGCGCTTGTTGTCCTTTTCCTGGCGGAGATAGCCGAGCGAGACCAGCGTCTTTGCCAGATGAAACGTCGTGGAGTTGTGCAGCCCGACCAGCTTGCTGAGTTCTGCTAGGCCAATGCCCTCGCGATGGCGCGCGACCTCTTCGAGGATCGAGAAGGCGCGGCCAAGCGACTGCACACCGCCGCCGCGCTGCTTGTCGTCGGCCTCGACGTCGCCAGCGGCGCTGGGTGCGGGGACCAGCTTGGCAATCGCAGCCTTGCGCGGGCTTGCAGGCTTCTCGGTCGTGGGCTTGGTGCGCGATTTCAAGGACAAGGCCCCCTTCTCGTGAATCGTCGCGACTCCGCTGTTGCGACACTAGCACGCAATCCGCGCGACCGTCGGCGCGGAGCTTGGCGTTTCCTCGAGGGGAGACTATCACAATATAAATTGACGTACAGCATTATGAGAAATAGGCTCCCGCGGCCCTGTGATGACCGGCCGCGTTCCCCGCATCGGTGCAGAAGAAGTCGTCGGGCCGAGAGGGAGACGGGTTGATGTCGAAGAACATGCTCAATGGCGCCCAGGTCATTGTCGACTATCTGATCCAGGAGAAGGTGCCGCAGGTGTTCGGGCTCTGCGGCCATGGCAACATCCAGTTCATCGACGCGCTGTACGAGCGCTCTCAGGAGATCAAGACCATCTCCGTGCATCACGAGAGCGTCGCCGGTTTCATGGCCGACGTCTATTACCGCGTCTCCGGCAGGCCGACGGCGACCTTCACCTCCTGCGGGCCGGGCTCGGCGAATTTGCCGATCTCGCTCGCCAACGCCTTCCTCGATTCCGTGCCGTTCATGGCGATCACCGGCAACGTGCCGACCAGTCAGTTCAACCGCGGCGCATTCCAGGAGATGTACCGGCACCATCAGGCGGACTTCCCGTCCACGGTGCGCACGATCTGCAAGAAGGTATTCCAGCCGACGCGCGGCGAGATGGTGCCGCTCGCGGTGCGGCAGGCGTGGAAGACCATGATCACCGGACGGCCCGGGCCGGTGGTGGTCGACGTGCCCTTCGACGTGTTCATGGAGTCCGCTGCGGAAGAAGCACCGAAGGCGATCGAGTGGAACGCCAACATCTCCAGCCGCTGCGGCGCCGATCCTGACGGCGTCGAGAAGGCGGTCGACATGTTGCTCTCCGCCGAGCGGCCGGTGATGCTGGTCGGGCAGGGCGTGCGCTATGGCGGCGCGGCCGATGAATTGCGCAAGCTGGCCGAGCGGCTTCAGATCCCGGTGGCCGCGTCCGCGAGCGGTCTCGGTGCGCTCGACGTCAATCATCCGCTGGCGCTGGGGCTCGTCGCACGCGCCGGGCACTACCAGGCCAATCACGCGACCCGTCAGGCCGACGTGCTGCTGGCGCTCGGCGTCCGCTTCGACGATCGCACCTCGAGCTCGTGGATCCCGGGCTATTCCTTCACGATCCCGCCGACGAAGCTGATCCATGTCGACATCGATCCCGAAGAGATCGGCCGCAACTATCCCGTCGCGCTCGGCCTGATGGCCGACGTCCGCACCTTCCTGCGCCAGGTCCACGCCGAGCTCGACCGCCGCGACAATCTCTCTAGGAAGTCCGACGCGCGCAGGAAATGGCTGGCGCAGATCGACGGCTATCGCAAGGAGTGGGACAAGTTCGTCGCGCCGGGCTTTTCCGACGACACCACGCCGATCAATCCGCAGCGCGCGGCCGCCGAGATCGACAAGGCGCTGCCGGAGGACGCAATCCTCGTCTCCGACATCGGCGTGCATCACAACTGGCTGCTCGGCTTCTGCAAGCCGAAGCGGCCGGATTCGCTGATCGGCTCGATGGGCTTTGGCCCGATGGGCTTTGGTGTCGCCGGCGTGATGGGCGCGAAGTTCGCAGCGCCCGATCGTCCGTGCGTCTCGGTATGCGGCGACGGCGCCTTCTTCATGCACGCCAACGTGCTGGGCACGGCGGTCGAATACAATCTGCCCGTGGTCTGGGTGGTCTGGAACAATTACGCCTACGCATCGATCCGCGGGCTGCAGCGCGGCTATCTCGGCGGCCGTGAGCTTGCCACCGACTTCAAGCATCCTGAAACCGGCGAGCGCTACAATCCTGATTTCGCGGCGATGGCGCGTTCCTGCGGCGTGGAGGGCGTGCGGGTCGACCGCGCCGGCGACATCGGCGAGGCCATCCGCAAGGGCATCGCCGCCAACAGGCCGTATCTGATCGATGTCGACATCGCCGCCGACGTCAATCCGGCCGGCGCGGGCGTCTGGGAATTGCCGGGCCTCGGTCAGAGCAAGGCCGGCATCGGCACGCGCTTCCAGCCGGGCTGATCGCACGCCTTTTCAATCGCCAATTCAGAAAGTGACGGGAGATGGAAATGACGCTCGCAGGCAAGAAGGTCGTCGTGATCGGCGGCTCCTCAGGCATCGGCCTTGCCACGGCAGAGCTTGCGAAGGCGGAGGGCGCGGACGTCGTCATCGCTTCGCGCAGCGCCGCCAAGCTCGATCCCGTCGCCGAGCGGCTGAAGGTGACGGCCATCCCCACCGACGTCACCAGCGACCAGAGTGTCGCTGATCTGTTTCGCCGCACCGGCCCCGTCGATCACGTCGTGCTGACGGCAGCGCAACTTCGCACCGGACCGTTCAAGACGGTTGCGATGGAGGACGTGCGCGGCACGATGGAAGGAAAATTCTGGGGCGCCTGGCGCGTGGCGCGCGAAGCCGAGATCCGTCCGGGCGGCTCGCTGACGCTGGTCACCGGCTTCCTCAGCGTCCGGCCGCGGCCGAACTCGGCGATCATCAGCGCGGCCAATGGCGCGCTGGAATCGCTCGCCCGGGCGCTCGCGCTCGAGCTTGCGCCGGTGCGGGTCAATGCAGTCTCGCCGGGGGTGATCGATACGCCGATCCGGGCTGCGATGCCGGAGGCGGCGCGCAAGGAGATGCTGGCGAAGACGGCGGCGGCACTGCCGGTCGGCCGCGTCGGCGTCGCCGAGGACATCGCCCGCCAGATCGGAAGCTTCATGACCAATGGTTTTGCCACGGGTTCGATCGTCTATATCGACGGTGGCGCACTGGTGAACTAGGGAGCACGATCATGGCCGAGGAGATTGGCGGCGCCTTCATCCGCAACATCGCAGAAGTGCCCTGGCGCGAATTCCCCAACCATTTTGGCGGTGCGCTGTCAAAGCCGCTGGTGATGCCGGAGACGGCGGGCTCGCGCCGCATCGACTATCGCATCTCGATGTACCAGCCGATGGCCTATGTGGCGCGGCATCATCACGAGGTGCAGGAGCAGGTCTATCACGTGCTCGACGGCGAAGGGTTGATGGAGATATCAGGCAAGAACCATGTCGTGCGCAAGCACGATGTGATCTTCCTGCCGCCGGGCGTCGAGCATGCGATCTCGAACTCCGGTCTGACCGACCTCGTCTTCCTGGTCGTGACCTCGCCGGTGACGGACGACGACAAGCCGGTGTGAGCGGCGGGCGGCCTATCCGTCGCCGACCAGCCGCGCAAGGCGTTCGAGCAGTGGGCGCTGTCCTGCGTTGATCTTTTGCTGCGCAGCTTCGATCGTGAACCATTCGGCGCGGTCGACCTCCGGAAAGTGCTGCCGTTTGCCGCTGCGCGGCGGCCATTCGATCTCGAACGTGTTGCTGCGAATGCTGCCGGTATCGACATCGAGCTCGGTCGCGAATGCGGTGACGATCTTGCCGCCGCGCTGCCTGATCTGACCAAGCGCGATCAATGGGATCGTCAGTTCAAGTCCAAGCTCCTCGGCAAACTCCCGCCGCGCGGCGATTTCTGCGTCTTCTCCGTCCGCGTATTCTCCCTTCGGGATCGACCACGCGCCGAGATCCTTGTTGCGCCAGAACGGTCCTCCGGGATGAACGAGCAGAACCTCGAGATCGCGGCGCTTTCGATAGGCGATGATCCCGGCGCTCTTCGATGGCATCGCAAGTTCCCTCACGGCCTCTGTTCCGGGAAAAACTGGAACCGAGCTTCCCAGCGCCGGTTAGTAGCCAAACTTGAACCGGACAAAGGGAGTGAAGCATGATCCGACTGTTGGCAACAACTGCACTGGGGCTGGTGCTGGCAAGCGCCGCCGTTGCGCAATCGCCTGGCACGAACACGAAGCCCGAGCAGACGCCGCGATCGCAATCGAATTCCGCCGCGCCGTCCACCACCTCGCCGTCGGGCGCAGCGAATACGCAGCAGCCCACATCGCAACCGCAGCAATCACCGACGGCGGCGCAGAATACGCAGACCACCACACCTCCGTCAGGGCCCAACGCCGGCTCCGGCACCTCCAATGCTGCCAACAGCACGGATACGCGACCGCAAAGCGGGACGGCCAACCCGAGCACAACCGGGAACCAGCCCGCGACCCAGCAGAGCGCCAATCCACCGGCAACGAACACGAACCAGGCGCAGGATCGGTCCAATCCGCCGTCGAACAACAGCAACCAGGCGCAGCAGGCACCGAGCGGGACCGGGACCAACCAGGCTCAGCAGGCGCCGAATGCGCCGGCCAGCAATCAGGCGCAGGGTGAGCGGGCGGGAACCAATTCGCAGGCCGCCGCCCAAACTGATGTCAATCTCAACCGCCAGCAGGAGACCAGGATCAGCGCCTCGATCTCGCACCTGAACGTGCGGCCGCTCACCAACGTCAATTTCTCGCTGAATGTCGGCACGGTGGTGCCGCGCGACATCCAGCTATCGACGCTGCCGCCCGATGTCGTCGAGATCGTGCCGCAATATCGCGGTTACAGCTTCGCGCTGGTGAAGGATCAGATCGTCGTGGTCGATCCTGCGAGCTACAAGATCGTGACGGTCCTTCCATATTCCGGGCAGTCGACCGCGACGACGACCACGCGCGAGCGCAGCGCCAGCAAGTTCTCGGATCGCGATCGCGAAGTGATCCGCAAACATGCGAAGTCCCGCACCGAGGGACGGAGTGAAGCGCGGACCACCGGCAGCACCGCACGCAGCGAGATGCGAGTCGGCGACCGCGTCCCCGAGACTGTCGAGGTCGAGGAATTCCCGAGCACGGTCTATCGCGACGCGCCAGACCTGCGGGAATATCGCTACATCCATCGCGATACGCGGACCTACGTCATCGAGCCTCGCGAACGTCTCGTGATCGAGGAGATCGACTAGTCCGAAAATCCCGGGAAGCCGCTCAATCGAGCGGCTTTCCGACCCGCGCGTCAGCCCGAAGATCGTTCGCGCGCGGCAAGCCGGATGGCGCGGGCCTTGGCGTTCTTGCCGGCCGCGCGCGCCGCGATCATGCTGCGCGCCTTGCCGCTGGCCGAAGCGCTCTTCCGCAGCAGGGATGCGAACCGCTTGCGCGCTCGGTTTGCCGAGAGGCGCGCCGCCACCTGCTCGGCCTTGCGCATGATGGTGATGACCGACGGCGTCAGGTTCACCGGCACCCAGACGATGTCCTTCGTCTTGGAGAGACTGCCGATGCCTTCGCATGGCGCCTCGCGCGGCAGGTCGATCCGGATCGCGAGAGCCTCAGCGCGCTCCGTCCAGTCCTCAGCTCTGGTGCCGGTGATGATGCGGACATAATCGCGTGTCTCGCGCGGCAGCTCGCTTTCCCTGGCGAGCCATTTCTGGATGCGGCCGGGCCCTGCGTTGTAGGCGGCCGCCGCGAGACCGAGATTGCCGAAATCGTCGCGGAGCTTGCGCAAGAACTTTGCCGATGCCGGCAAGGCCTTCATGGGATCGAAGGGATCATCGAGGCCGACTTCGGCGGCCGTCTCCGGCATGAACTGCGCGACGCCCTGCGCGCCGGCCGGACTGACCTCGTTGGAACGGAAGCGGCTCTCCTGCCAGAGCAGGCGCGCGAAGAACGGCACGGGAATGCCGCTGGCCTCAGCCGCTTCCCTCAGCGCGTGACAGAATTTGTCGGTTGGCGAAGCCGGGGCCTGCACGACGGCTTCGATCGTGAGCGCCGGCTCGATCGTCTCCTCGTAAGCCGCGCGCGCGTTCGCGAGCTCAATGGCCTGCACGCTCGCGAGGAAGAGATCGACCAGAGGAACCAGTGAGGGGGCGCGATCGGCCTTGGGAGTGGAGTTGTCGAAGCTTGGTGCCTGCCAGGAGGGCGATGAGCCGACGTCGCACATCAGAATCAGGAACGCAGCGCAAGCCGCGACGAGAAATCGCATCTCGGTAAGAGTCCTCGAACTGTGGGGGAACGACCGGCGCGTTGCGCCGGAGACGAGGACTTCATTAACCGTAATTGCGGCGAAGCTGCGATTCCAACGAGCGCCCGGTGTTAGTACGGTGTTCCCGCCGCAGAACATGCACCATCGGCCCGCGGATCTTCGGGAACCGCAGCGCTGTCACGCGTAGTGTGCGCAGACTGCCGCGCTTATGCCTTGGGAAAATCCTTGCGCATCGCGATCTCGGCGGCGTCGCCGGGCGACAGCACGGTCTGATCGAAGGCGGCCTGCGGCTTCGTCATGATGTCGTAGAGCGAAATGCCCTTGATCGGCTTGTCCATCAGCTCGCGGACGCAGTCGGCGAGCGTGCCGTTGTAGACGAGATAGGGCGGACCCCGATCCTTCTGTCTCTCGCCCTTCAGCGATGGCCACTTCTTCAGTTCGGCCGGCGCGTCATAGGCGATCGGCGATCCCTCTTTGAACATGCGTTTGGCCCCGGTGGCTTGGATTGCCGCGAATCCTAGAGCCGCCGGGTAAACGCACGTTAAAGAATTAGTTAAAATCAGCCGGCAATGAAGGCGAGCAGGGTGCCGTTGGCCTTGGCCGGCGGCACGCAGATCGCTGCCCCGCTCCGCACCGCGGCCGACCCCAGCGCCTTCTCGGTCGCCGCGAGATCGCCGCTGACGAGCACCAGCGCTGCGCCGCCGCGCTCGGAGAGACCGGCCAGCGGCACGCCGGGATAGCGTTTGCCGAGCTCCTCCAGCGTCAGATAGACGAAATCGGCACGATCGCCACCTGAGGGCACGGTAACTGCGCCGTCGGCGTCCGGCTTCGGCTCGCGGTCGATCAGCCGGGCGAGGTGGGCGGCATCCTTCGCCGGCTCCGGCGTTGCGATCAGCGTCTGCTTGATCCGCTTGGCCGCATTGGCGTGCTTCATCAGCTCGGGGATCCACACGGTCTCGCGCGTCTTGTGCTGGCAGGCGAAGATGCGGACGCCGCCGGGCGCTTCCGCGGTCGGCCACATGAAGGTGCGGAATTTTGCAGCCGAGACCGTTCCGTTCGGCAGCGTGACAGGCCGTTCGAAATCGGTCGGGCCGATCGGCTCCAGGCCGCGCGCGCGAATCTCCTCGGCGCCTGCGGCGGAATCGACCGCGGTGAAGGCGATGCGCTCGATGCCCTCGCCGTGCCTGTCAACGAAGGCGCGGGCCGGCGCGTTGTGCTCGGTTGCCACCAGCACGCCGAGCAGCTCCATATAGTCGGGGTCGAACATGATGGTGTAGTTGCCGGTGCCCATATGCGCGCTGTGGGTGCCGCGCGGGGAGATGGTGAAGCCGAGCTGCCGGTAATTCTCGGCGGCCTTGTCGAGGTCTTTCACCATGACCACGGCGTGGTCGATACCGATGACGTTCTTGAGGGCCACTGTTCTCTTCCCCGAATGCAAACTGACTTATACAGACTGACTTGGACCGCTGCGTCAGCGGCCGTCGTCCCTGTCTACGACGGATGGGCGGTCAAGTCATTTTCAAATCGGCGGGAGATGCGGAATTTCATTCCGCGAAATGCGCGATCGACGCGTGACGGCCTCAGCGGGCCTGCTCGATATAGGCTGCGAGGATGGCGCGCTCCTCGCTGGTCATCTCGGTGATATTGCCAGGCGGCATCGCGGTGGACCAAGCCGCCACGCGACCGATCAGGCGGATGTTGCGCTGGATGTGCTCGGGCGCATCGAGCAGAATGCCCTTCGGCGCGGTCACGATCCCGGCCCAGACCGGCTCAGCCGCGTGGCACATGCTGCAACGGGACATCACGATCTCCTCGACATTGGCGAGCGTGGCCGGCGTCGACAATGCGCCCGTCTTCACCTCGCGCGGGCCGGCCGCGGACAGAAAAAGGATCGCGATCACGCCCACCGCTGCCACGCCCCACACCCACCACGGCGATTGGCGCCCGGCATGGCGCTCATTGAAGAAGTGGCGGATCACCGGCCCCAGCGCCAGGATGATCGCGACGATGATCCAGTTGAAGCGCGTGGCGTAGAGCAGGGGATAGTGGTTGCTGATCATCAGCACGACCACGGGGAGCGTCAAATAGTTGTTGTGGACCGAGCGCTCCTTGCTGGTCTTGCCGAGTTTTGGATCAGGCGCCTGTCCCGCGATCAGCGCCGCCACGATCTTCTTCTGGTTCGGGATGATCAGCGTGAAGACATTGGCGACCATGATGGTGCCGATGATCGCCCCGATCTGGTTGAAGGCGCCGCGGCCGCTCAGCACATGGGTGAAGGCATAAGTGAGCGCGACCAGGAACAGGTAGCCGCCGATGGCGAAGGGCAGCTCGCGCTGGGCGAGCCCGGTGCGGCACGCGGCCTCATAGAGCAGCCACGCCAGAGCCAGGCTGAAAAAGCTAAACAGGCCGGCCTGGAATGGCGTGAGATCGAGGATCGACTTGTCGACCAGGAACAGGTCGGCCTCGAGATAATAGACGACGACCATCAGCGCGAAGCCGGACAGCCAGGTGGTGTAGGCCTCCCATTTGAACCAGGTCAGCTCGTCCGGCATCTGGCTGGGGGCGACCAGATATTTCATGATCCGGTAGAAGCCGCCGCCATGGACCTGCCAGGCCTCGCCCTGCACGCCGTCAGGCAGATCATCCCTCGGCTTCAGGCTGAGGTCGAGAGCGATGAAGTAGAAGGAACTGCCGATCCAGGCGATCGCCGCCACCACATGCAGCCAGCGGAGCAGCAGGCTCGCCCATTCCGATATGATGGATCCCCACATGATCACCCCATCAGGTGCGGCATGGACGCCGCAGCTTTGATGACCGCAACCGGCGGCCGCTCCCTTGCAATGTGTTGCACCTATCCGCGGTGTTTTCCAGTACGATGGATCGTGGCTGATGCACATCGTGCGGGCATGAGCTGATGTGGGATGCGGCAGGCGATTTGCCTGTCGCGGACCATTTGCAGGTCGATCGACGTTGACGTGCGAGACATGCAGGCCGGGAGGAAGGCGAGATGAAAAGCAGGACATGGACCGCAGCACTGGCGGCGGGATTGCTGGCTGCGGCCACAAACGGCGCGCAAGCCGAGCCGGTGCTGCAGGGCAGGGACGCCTATGGCGATTGGCGGGCCGACAAGCCCGGCGCGGTCAGGGTGATCCGGCCGCAGGACCTCGCCAGGCCCAATGCGACGCCATCGGTTGCCAGCTTCTCGCGCGTGGTGCCGCGGCCGTCGCAGGCATCGCTCCAGGTGCCGGCCGGCTTCAAGATCGAGCTGTTCGCCGAAGGCTTGCGCGCGCCGCGCATCATCAGGGTCGCGCCGAACGGCGATGTCTTCGTCGCGGAAACGCGGGCCGGCACCATTCGCGTGCTGCGCACTGGGGAGGGCGGCAAGGTCGCGACCAACGAGGTGTTTGCCAGCGGCTTGAAGCAGCCATTCGGCATCGCCTTCTTTCCAAATGGCGACAACCCGCAATGGGTCTATGTCGCCAACACCGACAGCGTCGTCCGCTTTCCCTATCAGGCCGGCGATCTCAAGGCGCGCGGCAAGGCGCAGACGATCGTGGCAAGCCTGCCGCATGACGGCGGCCATTCCACCCGCGACATCGTCTTCACGCCGGATGGCAAGCGCATGCTGGTCTCGGTGGGTTCGCTCAGCAATGTCGCCGAAGGCATGGGCACGCCGCCGGGCGGGATGGACGCGTGGGCGAAGGCGCAGCCGCTTGGCGCAACGTGGGCGAGCGAGCTCGAGCGCGCCACGGTGCTGGCCTTCAATCCCGATGGCAAGGAGCGGAAGGTCTACGCCACCGGCATCCGCAACTGCGTCGGCCTTGCAATGCAGCCGCAGACAGGCTTGCCCTGGTGCTCGACCAACGAACGCGACGGCCTCGGCGACGACCTCGTGCCGGATTACGTGACCAGCGTGAAGGAGGGCGCGTTCTACGGCTGGCCTTGGTTCTATATCGGCAACAATGAAGACCCGCGCCATGCCGGCGCGCGGCCCGACCTCAAGGACAAGGTGACGGTGCCCGACGTGCTGATCCAGCCGCACTCGGCCTCGCTCGGCATGACGTTCTATGAAGGCGCACAGTTTCCATCGGAGTACCAGGGCGACGCCTTCGCCGCCGAGCACGGCTCCTGGAACCGCTCCAAGCGCACCGGTTACAAGGTGATCCGCATCCGCATGAAGGACGGTAAGCCGACGGGCGAGTATGAGGATTTCGTCACGGGGTTTGTCGTGAGTGACACGGAGGTGTGGGGCAGGCCGGTGGGTGTGGCAGTTGCCAAGGATGGGTCGTTGCTGATCTCGGAAGATGGCAACGGCACGATCTGGCGGGTGACGCACTGATCTTACCCTTCCCTGGAGGGGGAGGGTCGATCGCGCGCAGCGCGAGCGGGGTGGAGTGATCTCTCCACACGGACACTGTTGGACGGGGAGGGATCTTCACCCCACCCCGCTACGCATTGCGCTACGCTTCATGCGTAGCGACCCACGAGCGAGCTTCGCTCGTCTCGGACCCCTCCAGGGGAGGGTAAGAGCAGCGTGCTCGCTTCTACCCCCGTCTCACGCTCGCCCCGCCATCCACCGGCAGTGTCACGCCGGTGATGAAGCCCGCCTCGTCCGACGCCAGGAACAGCGCGGCGTTCGCGACGTCCCAGCCCGTGCCCATCTTCCTGCGCAGCGGCACCTTGCTGTCGCGCTCGGCTTCGACCTCGGCGCGGGTCTTGTGCCATTCGCGGGCGCGGGTATCGACCGCCATCGGCGTGTTCATCAGGCCGGGCAGGATGACGTTGGCGCGGATGCCGTATTCGGCGTTCTGGTAGGCGAGCTGTTCGGTGAAGGCGATCATCGCCGACTTCGTCGCCTTGTAGGCGACATAAGGATACGTCGTGATCGCCGCCATGGAGGAGATGTTGATGATGGCGCCGCCCTTCTGTGCGCGCATGATCGGGATCACTTCTTTCGCCGCGAGGATGCAGCTCTTCAGATTGATGGCGACGACGCGGTCGAACGCCTCCTCGGTCAGTTGCAGCAATTCGGCATCGCCGCCGGAGAGACTCACGCCGACATTGTTGTGCAGCACGTCGATCCGGCCCCAGCGCGTCTGCGCGTCCTTGACCATCGCCTTGATGTCGGCGGACTTGGTCACGTCGGCCTTGAAGGCTGCGGCGGTGCCGCCTTTCGCGGTGATCATCGCCACCGTTTCCTGCGCCGATTCCAGATGATGGTCGACGCACAGAACCTTCGCGCCTTCGCGCGCGAAAGTCAGTGCGGTGGCGCGGCCGTTGCCCATCCCTTCGCCGGGGCTTTGCCCGGCCCCGACGACGATGGCGACCTTGTCGTTCATGCGCATGACGTTTTCTCCCTGCTTTTTCATCACGATAGCACGTGGGAGCAGCGGCAGAAGACAGAACATGCATGGCTGCGTCGCTCCCGCGAAAAGCACCTGCCGGCCATTGGTTTGCTGCTGCGCAGGAACCGATCTCACGGGATCGCGTTTGTTGCGGAGCCTTTTCCGCGCTAGGCTCTCTCCCGGGGCTTCCCAATCGCCAGTGGCTTGCCGATGAATCTGCTCGACCCACAAGGGCCCGTGGCTGCGGCCAACAGCACCATCCTGGTCGATTCCGTCTTCATCATGCTCGTGATCGTGGTCCCGACCATTTTCGCGATTCTGGCTTTTGCGTTCTGGTTTCGCGCCTCGAATCCGAAAGCGCGTTACCAGCCTGACTTCGTCTACTCCGGCCGCGTCGAAATGGTGGTGTGGTCGATCCCGGCGCTGACCGTCATCCTGCTCGGCGGCGTCGCCTGGATCGGCTCGCACCAGCTCGATCCCGCAGCGCCCGTGCCGGGGACCGGCAGTCCGGTGCGCATCCAGGCCGTCTCGCTCGACTGGAAATGGCTGTTCATTTATCCGGACCAGCGCATTGCCACCGTCAACACGCTGACGGTGCCGGCCGGCGCCGAGCTGAATTTCCAGCTGACGTCGTCGAGCGTGATGAACACGTTCTTCATCCCGCAGCTCGGCAGCATGATCTACACCATGAACGGCATGGTCACGCGGCTGAACCTGCGCGCGGACAATGAGGGTAAGTTGCAAGGCCTCTCCGCGCATTTCTCCGGCGACGGCTTTCCCGACATGATGTTCGACGTCAACGTGATCTCGCCGCTGGCGTTTCCCGACTGGGTGGCGACCACGGCGAAGAGCGATGCCGTGCTGAACGAGGACAGCTACAAGAAGCTGATGCAGCAGGGCATCGAGCGGGGCCGGCCGACCTACCGCCTCGAAGACCCGCGCCTGTTCGACCTGATCGCGACCCAGCACATTCCGCCAGGGCCCGGCCCAGAGCTGATATCGGCTGCCGGCCGGCCGCACAGTGGAGGCCACGATGCTCGGTAAGCTCGATTGGTCGGCCATTCCGTTCGATCAACCGATCCCGCTCGTCGCCGGCGCGGTGGTGCTGGTTGCGATCCTCGCCGTGCTGATCTGGGTCGTGGTGAGGGGGCATCTGCCCTATCTCTGGCATGAATGGATCACCAGCGTCGATCACAAGCGCATCGGCGTCATGTACATCCTGCTGGCCTCGGTGATGCTGCTGCGCGGCGGCAGCGACGCCATCATGATGCGGATCCAGCAGGCGGTCGCCTACCAGTCGCAGGGCTATCTGCCGCCGGAGCATTACAACCAGATCTTCTCGGCGCACGGCACCATCATGATCTTCTTCGTAGCGATGCCGTTCGTGATCGGGCTGATGAATCTGGTCGTGCCGCTCCAGCTCGGCGTCCGCGACGTTGCGTTCCCGACGCTCAATTCGGTCGGCTTCTGGCTGACCGCGACCGGCGCGCTGCTGGTCAATATCTCGCTGGTCGTCGGCGAGTTCGCGCGCACCGGCTGGCTCGCGTTTCCGCCGCTGTCGGGACTGTCCTATTCACCCGGCGTCGGCGTCGACTATTACGCCTGGTCGCTGCAGATCTCCGGCGTCGGCACGCTGGTCGCCGGCATCAATCTCGTCACCACGGTGCTGAAGCTGCGTACCAGGGGCATGAACTATCTGCGTATGCCGATGTTCTGCTGGACCACGCTGGCCTCGAACCTCTTGATTGTCTCAGCGTTCCCGATCCTCACCGCGACGCTCGCGATGCTCTTGCTCGACCGCTATCTCGGCTTCCACTTCTTCACGAATGAGGCCGGCGGCAACGTCATGATGTTCATGAACCTGATCTGGGCCTGGGGGCACCCCGAGGTCTACATCCTCGTGCTGCCGGCCTTCGGCATCTTCTCCGAAGTGGTGTCGACCTTCTCCGGCAAGGCGCTGTTCGGCTACCGCTCGATGGTGCTCGCGACCATGGCGATCTGCGTCGTCTCCTTCATGGTCTGGTTGCACCATTTCTTCACCATGGGCGCCGGGCCGGACGTCAACGCCATCTTCGGCATCGCCAGCATGATCATCGCGATCCCGACCGGCGTGAAGATCTACAACTGGCTGTTCACGATGTATGGCGGCCGCATCCGCTTTGCGACGCCGATGCTGTGGTCGGTCGGCTTCATGGTGACCTTCATCATCGGCGGATTGACGGGCGTTCTGGTCGCGGTGCCGCCGGCGGACTTCATGCTCCACAACAGCATGTTCCTGGTCGCCCACTTCCACAATGTCATCATCGGCGGCGTGCTGTTCGGGGCCTTTGCCGGCTTCGAATACTGGTTCCCGAAGGCCTTCGGCTTCCGCCTCGACGAGCGCTGGGGCAAGGCCGCGTTCTGGTTCACCTTCACAGGCTTCTGGATCACCTTCATGCCGCTCTACATCGCCGGCATGCTCGGCATGACCAGGCGCCTGCAGCATTACGACGTCGCGGCGTGGCGGCCCTGGATGATCGTCGCGGCATTCGGGATGGCCGTGCTGTCGATCGGGGTGATCTGCCAGATCATGCAGCTCGTGGTCAGCATCCGCAATCGCGAGGCGCTGCGCGACCGCACCGGCGATCCCTGGGATGGCCGCTCGCTGGAATGGGCGACGTCCTCGCCGCCGCCGGTGTTCAACTTCGCCTTCCATCCCGATGTCCGCGGCGAGGACGCCTATTGGGACATGAAGGCGCGCGCCCAGCAGCAATCGTTCGAGCATGACGTGCCCGAATATCAGGACATCGAGATGCCCAGGAACTCGCCGACCGGGTTCGTCTGCGCGTTCTTTGCCAGCATCATGGGCTTTGCGCTGATCTGGCACATCTGGTGGATGGTGATCCTGGGCGGTATCGGCGCGTTCGCGACCTTCGTCGTGTTCGCCTGGCGCGATCATGACGAATACGTCATTCCCGCCGAGGAGGTCGCCCGCATCGATCGCGTCAATCTCGAGGAGCGGCGCAGCCTCGTCAGCATGGCGGGAGCGGTCTGATGGCGATGACAGCGACCGTCGGCCATGCCCGCGCCGATCCCCATCACATCGGCGTCGTCATCGAGCATCCCGGGCCCGCGTCGAAGCGGATCGTCACCGCCTACGGTTTCTGGGTCTTCCTGCTCTCCGACATCGTGATGTTCTCCTGCTTCTTTGCGGCCTATGCGGTGCTGTCCGGCCAGACCGCGGATGGCCCGAAGGGCTCGGAGATCTTCGAGCAGCGGAACGTCGCGATCGAGACTGTCTGCCTGCTGCTGTCGAGTTTTACCTGCGGGATGGCCAGCATTGCCGCCGATGTGCGCAACCGGTTGTGGTTCTATCTTGGCATGGCCGTGACCTGCCTGCTCGGCGTGATCTTCCTCGTCATCGAGTTCCGCGAATTCGCCGATCTCATCGCGCGCGGCTATGGCCCCTCGCGCAGCGCCTTCCTGACGTCGTTCTTCTCGCTGGTCGGCTGCCACGGCCTGCACGTCTCCGCCGGCGTGCTCTGGCTGCTCACCATGATGGCCCAGGTTTTTGCAAAGGGCTTTCGCGCCGACGTGCTGCGGCGGATGATGTGCTTTGCGCTGTTCTGGCACGCACTCGACATCATCTGGGTCGGGGTGTTCTCCGTCGTCTACCTGCTTGGGGGTGCCCCATGAGCGATCAGACGCATATTCCGGCCGGGCACGATCTCGCGCCGGGCGAGGAAGAGCAGCACAGTGTCGGTGAGCGGATCCTGGGTTATGTCGTCGGCCTTGTGCTCGCGCTGTTGCTCACGGCGACGTCGTTCTTCATCGCCGGGACCGATCTGGTCTGGCAGCCTTCGATCCCGGTCGCGCTGATCGTGCTGGCGATCGCGCAGATGGGCGTGCACCTGGTGTTCTTCCTGCACATCACCACGGGTCCTGACAACACCAACAACGTGCTGGCGCTGGCTTTCGGGCTGCTGGTCGTGTTCCTGGTGGTCGGCGGCACCGTCTGGATCATGTCGCATCTGAATGGCAACATGCCGCCGATGGACCAGATCATGATGCGCCAGTAGCGGGAACGATGCAGGGCCCGCCCCAAAAAAGAAGAGCCGCTTGTTGTGACAAGCGGCCCAAGTCTAGGGAGGAAACGCCCGAGCAAAGACAATCCGATGAGGATCGTCTGCCAAGGAAACGCTCGCGCAAAGCGCGTGCGCACTTTGATAAGTGCAGCAACTCCCGCCGAGGTTCAATTCCGGATCAATACGGTCTCGGACTACCACTCACGGATGCGTGAAGGAATTTTTCACTTTGGCCGGCGGCAATTATAGGCCTTGCGAAAGCCGGCGGCCTGGGCGTCGTCCTCGGAGCAGAACCAGCGGTCCGGCTTGGTGGTCGCGGGATAGCTTGGGCAGCCCCGCAAATGATAGATGCCGATATTTCCGGTGACGCGGGCGCGCACCGCGAGCTTGCCCTTGATGCTGCAGCTCGGCGGCATCGTCAGCTCGTCCGGGAACAGCACGGCGCGGATCTCCTTGTCGCGATCGGAGCGGCAGGCGGCGCCCAGCAGCGCACCGTCCTTCTTGCCGCTGCGGAATTCTTGCGGTGCAACAAAGCAGCCCTTCCAGATCCCGGCTGAGGCTGTCTTCGCCTCGGACGCCGCCGGCTTGACGTTCGCCTTGATCGGCTCGCGCGCGACAGCATAGCCGAGCTTGACCAGTTGCTCGTTCAAGGTCGCCTTGTCGCCCTCGGCCGTGCAGATGGCGCGGTGGCGTTTGCCAAAGCTCTTTTCCGGCCCGACATCGTCGCAGCGCACGGAGCGCTTGTTGATCAGCTTCGTCAGCTGGTCGCGGGCCTCGATGCCGCAGGTCCAGGGATCGGCGTGGTCGTCGATGCAGACCTGGTCCAGCTCCGGCGCGTCGACGCCGTCAAGCCGGTAGGTGACGTCGCCAAGCTGGATGGAATTGCCGTCGCGGACCGTCGCGGCGGCGGTCAGGGCGGAGACCGGCTCGGAAGACGCCAGAAATCCGGACAAAACGAAAAATAAAACGAGCGCAAAAGCGCGGGCGGCGGCAAAGAAATTTCGGAAGGACATGCGGTCTCGCTATCGATTGCTCGTGCGCCCTGTTCCTAGCATCCGGACGTGGCGATACCAATGGTCTGCGCCCTGCGAAGTGCGACATTCCGGCCTCGCGGCTTTACTCGGCCGCAGCTCTGACCCTATCGTTCGCCGGCCTCGCGGAGCGCGAACGGCCGAATCGCCCGGTAAGCGGCGAGGGGGAGGACAAGGTTGCGATGAAAGATCCCGTGGACGTCCTGATCATCGGCGCCGGCGCATCGGGGGCGGCGGTGGCGTGGTCGCTGGCCGAAACCAAGATGCACATTCTCTGCCTGGAGCAGGGCGGCTGGATGAACCCGGCGGAATATCCCAGTACGGGCCGGGATTGGGAGGCCAAGTTCTACGGCGAGTGGTCGTCGAGCCCCAATGTTCGCGGCCGGCCCGAGGACTACCCGATCAACGACGACAATTCGCCGATCAAGGTGGTGAACTACAACGCGGTCGGCGGCTCGACCGTGATGTACACCGCACACTGGCCGCGGTTGCACCCGTCCGATTTCAAGGTGAAGACGCTCGACGGCGTCGCCGACGACTGGCCGATCGATTACGATGCGCTGACGCCGTTCTTCGAAGAGAACGACCGCATCATGGGCACGTCGGGGCTCTCAGGCGATCCGCTCTCGCCGCTGACCCACCCGCCAATGCCGCAGCAGCCGATGGGATTGTCCGGCGCCATCATCGGCAAGGCCATGAACGAGCTCGGCTGGCACTGGTGGCCGTCGGACACGACGGTCGCGACGATGGACTATGAGGGGCGGGCGCGCTGCATCAATCTCGGCCATTGCACGCCGGCCTGCGCGCAAGGCGCAAAGTCCTCCACCGACATCACCTATTGGCCGCATGCGATCCGCGCCGGCGTCGAGCTGCGCACCCATTGCCGGGTGCGCGAGATCACCACCGACGAGAACGGCATGGCCTCGGGCGTGGTCTATTACGACAAGGACGGCGTCGAGCAGTTCCAGCCGGCGCATGTCGTCATCATCGCCTGCAACGGCGTCGGCACGCCGCGGCTGCTGCTGAACTCGGCCTCAAGCCGCTTCCCGAACGGTCTGGCCAATTCGTCGGGCCTCGTCGGCAAGAACCTGATGTTCCATCCCTATGCGCAGATCTACGGCTATGTGAAGGAGCCGACTGACTCCAACCGCGCGCCGCCGACCTGCCTGTGGAGCAAGGAATGGTATGACACCGACCTGTCGCGCGGCTTCGTGCGCGGCTACGGCGTTCAGTTCGTGCGCGGAGCAGGGCCGGTGTTCGAGGCCGTCGTCAGCGAGCAGAAGGGCATCCTGCCGTGGGGCGCGGATCATCACCGCGTCTTCCGCAAGCTCAACGGCCATCGCTTGGGTTTCTCCGCGATCTGCGAGGACCTCCCGGAGGAGCACAATCGCGTCACGCTCGATCCGATCCTGAAGGACAGCCACGGCATTCCCGCGCCGAAGATCGACTACACCATCAGCGAGAACAGCCGGAAGATGATGGAGCATGCGCTGGCGCGCGGCCGGGAGTTTCTCGAGACGGCGGGGGCGAGCGACATCTGCGTCAACTCGCCGATCCCATGGGGCGGCTGGCACCTGCTCGGCACGGCGCGGATGGGCACCGACCCCGAGCGCTCCGTCGTCAACGAATGGGGCCGCTCGCACGACGTCAAAAACCTCTTCATCGTCGACGGCAGCATCTTCGTCACCTCCGGCGGCGTGAACCCGACCTCCACCATCCAGGCCCTCGCGCTCTACATCGCCGACCAGATGAAGCAGCGCCTCGCCAATTTGTTCGACTAGAGGACCGACATGTCCGAGCAGATGACCCTCACGCCGCGGCAGCGCCAGGACTTGCGCACGATCGCCGCGATGATCATTCCAGCGAGCGAGGAATATCGCGTCCCCGCTGCCGATGACGACATCATCCAGGCCGACATCCTCGCAACCCTTGGCCGGGATACCAGGCTGGTCGCGGCGGCGCTCGACCATCTGGCGCGGCTCGCGGGGATGCCGCTCGCCGAGCTCGCGCCCGACGCACGCGACGGCGTCGCGCAGCAGTTCCGCAAGCACGGCGGCGTGCCGGCAGCAACGCTCGTCCGCGTCGTTATGCAATGCTACTACCGGGACGACCGCGTGCTGCGATCGCTCGGGCTGGAGCTGCGCGCGCCGTTTCCGAAGGGCCATGTGCTCCCCGACGGTGACTGGTCGCTGCTCGATCCGGTCAAGGCGAGGGCGGGCACGCTGCGGCGCGCGCCCTAGCCACTTGGGCAGTCCACTGGGCAGCACAGCCTTGCGCTCCAGACGGGTCCCTTGCGCTGGCGGGAACAGGCCACCATCTGTGTGAGCCTCAAGGACTCTTGCCATGCTGGATTACACCTCAGATATCGCCGATGACGCCCCGTCATCGCGAACGGCGGCGGCTGCTCCGGCCGATGACCGGGCGCTGCTGGACGCCTATTCCAATGCCGTGATCGACGTCACCGACCGCGTCGGTCCTGCGGTCGTGCGCGTCGAGACCGGGCCGAAAGTGCCGAACGGCCGCGAGCGCGGCGGGCTCGGCTCCGGCATCGTGATCTCGCCGGACGGCCTCGTCCTCACCAACAGCCATGTGGTCGGTACGTCGAAGGAGATCCGGCTGCGCGACGTCGAGGGCCATGTCGGCGACGCCCGGGTGCTCGGCGTCGATCCCGACACCGATCTTGCGCTGCTGCGCGCCAATGGCGTGCGCGATCTGCCCTATGCCGCGCTTGGTAACTCCAAGACGCTCCGGCGCGGCCAACTCGTGATCGCGATCGGCAATCCGCTCGGCTTCGAGTCGACCGTGACCGCCGGCGTGGTCTCGGCGCTCGGGCGCTCGATCCGCTCGGTCAGCGGCCGCACCATCGAGGACGTGATCCAGAGCGATGCCGCGCTCAATCCCGGCAATTCCGGTGGGCCGCTGGTGTCGTCGAATGCCGAGGTAATCGGCATCAACACGGCCATTATCAACGGCGCGCAGGGCATCTGCTTTGCGGTCGCCAGCAACACCGCGCAATTCGTGCTGTCGGAGATCATCCGCCACGGCTATGTCCGCCGCGCCTATATCGGCGTCGCCGGGCAGACCGCGCCGGTGCCGCGGCGGCATGCGGTGCTGGCCGGCGTCGAGAACAAGATGGGCGCGCTCTTGATGCAGATCGAGCCCGATGGACCGGCGGCGAAGGCGGGCCTGCTGCCCGGCGACGTCGTGATCAGGCTCGACGGCGTCGAGATCAACGGCGTCGACGATCTGATCCGCGTGCTCGACCGCGACCGCATCGGCCGCCGTCTCGCCATGGACGTGCTGCGGCTCGGCCGCCTGCGGGCGATCGACATCGACCCGATCGAGCGGAAGCCGCAGCGCTAGCTGCAAGCTCGCGGGCGGGGTATGACGGTGTCATGCCCCGCCTCCGGACACCCGCCGCATGATGCCGGCGCATGAGACCTACGACGTCGTGGTCATCGGCGCTGGCGCCGGTGGCATGACGGCCGCGGCCGTTGCGGCTGCCCAAGGCCTGCGCGTGCTGGTGATCGAGAAGACCGCCTACGTTGGCGGCACCACCGCATGGTCCGGCGGCATGGTCTGGATCCCCGCCAATGCCAAGATGAAAGAGGCGGGGCTCTCGGACAGCGTCACGGATGCCGTCCAGTATTTGTCGAGCACGGTGCCCGAGCCCGCCAATGCTGGCCTGCGCGCCGCCTTCCTCGCGCGCGGACCGGAGGCGGTCGCATGGCTCGAGGTCAATACCGAGGTGCGGCTCCAGCCCGTCAAGGTCTATCCGGATTATTATCCGGAGCGGCTTGGCGCAACATCAGGCGGTCGCGTGCTCGAGCCGGTGGCCTTCGACGGCACGCGGCTGGGCCAGGCCTTCGCGCGGCTGCGGCCGCCGCTGCCGGAGTTCACGCTGTTCGGCGGAATGATGGTCAACCGGCTCGACATTCCGCATCTGCGGCGTGTCGGAAAATCGCTGCGCTCGACCCTGCGCGCGGCGCGGCTGGTGTCCGCATACGCGTTGCAGCGGCTGCGCAGCCCACGCGGCACGACACTGCATCTCGGCAACGCGCTCGCCGCGCGGCTCTACGCCTCGCTGCTGGCGCGGCAGGTCGAAATCCTCTTCAGCGCCGATATCGAGGATCTGTCGATGCAAGGCGATCGCGTCGCCGGCGTGGTGATCCGTCACGGCGCCCGCGACCGCCTGATTGCCGCGCGCCGCGGCGTGGTGCTGGCGACCGGCGGCTTCTCGCACGACGCCGCTTTGCGCAAGCGCTTCTTCCCTGCGGCTGCGGGATTTGTCTCGGCGACGAACATATCGGGCACCGGCGACGGGCTTCGGCTTGCGGCCACAGCCGGTGCCGCGCTCAACACGGACGCGACCAGCCCGGCCTATTGGGTGCCGGCTTCGCTGTTCCGCCGCGCCGACGGCAGCCGCGGCGTGTTCCCGCATACGGTGACCGACCGCGCCAAGCCCGGCGTGATCGCCGTCAACGCCGCGGGCCGCCGCTTCGTCAGCGAGGCGCTGTCCTACCACGAGTTCGTGCTTGCCATGCTGCGCGACGGCAATGGTGAGTCGGACCGGCCGTTCTATCTCGTCTGCGACCGTCAGTTCCTCTGGAGCTATGGCCTCGGCCGCATCAAGCCGTTTACGCGCGGCTATCGGCGCTATGTGAAGAGTGGCGAGTTGGTCGAGGCCCCCGACATCGCGCAACTCGCGGCGAAGATCGGCATCAAGCCGTCCACGCTCTCTGCGACGATCGCGGCCTATAACACCGACGCGAAGGAGGGGCGCGATCCCGAATTCGGCCGCGGCAGCACCATCTACCAGCGCCATCTCGGCGACGCCTCCCACAAGCCCAACCCTTGCGTTGCGCCGATCGTCCGCGCGCCGTTCTTTGCGATGCGGATCTATCCCGCCGACCTCGGCACCGCGATCGGCATGAAGGTCGACGCGCAGGCCCGCGTGCTGCGCGAGGACGGCACTCCGATCGCGGGGCTCTATGCCTGCGGCAACGACATGGGCTCGATCATGAACGGCAATTATCCGGGGCCGGGGATTACGCTGGGACCGGCGCTGACGTTCGGGTACATCGCGGGGCGGCATCTGGCGGAGGGTGGGGTGGTGCTGCTGCCACCAAGCGTCGCCACAACACCAGTCTAGCCATCCCCACCGCTGTCATGCCCCGCGAAGGCGGGGCATCCAGTACGCCGCGGCCTATCTGTATTTCACTGCCGTCTCGGAGTACTGGATCGCCCGGTCAAGCCGGGCGACGACACCTGTGTGCTTGGTGACAATGCGGCCGCTACTCCGCAGCCGCGGCAAAGCGGCTGTTCTCCAGCTCCGCTTCAAGCCGCGCCCTCTCGGCCGCCGCCAGCTTGATGTTGGCTTCCTTGACATGGCCGAAGCCGCGGATCGTCTCGGGCACGCGCGCGAGCCGTGCCAGCAGCGGGATCTGTTCCGCCTTCAGCCCGGCGACCCGCCCATCGATCATCGCCAGATAATCCTCGATCAGCTTCCGCTCGGTCCGGCGTTCTTCGGTGCGGCCGAACGGATCGAACGCGCCGCCGCGCAGGAACTTGAGTTTTGCGAGAACGCGGAACGCATGAACCATCCAGCCGCCGAACTCCTGCTTCTGAAGACGGCCGGTCGTCTTGTCGCGCTTGGCGAAGATCGGCGGTGCCAGATGGTACTTCAACGTGAAGTCGCCATCGAATTTTTCTGACACTTTCTTGTCAAAGCTGCCATCAGTGTAGAGCCGCGCGACCTCGTACTCGTCCTTGTAGGACATCAGCTTGAACAGGTTCTTCGCCACGGCTTCCGTCAACTCGGTGGACGCGGGCGAAGCTGCGCTCTCCGCCTTGCGCACCTTGGCAACCGCCGAAAGGTAGCGGTCGGCATACGCCCTGTCCTGATAGCCGGTCAAAAACTCCGCGCGGGTCGCGATGATGTCGTCGAGCGATTTCGCCGTCGCGGAAGCGCGGGCCTTGAACTGGAGCACGCTGCGCACGCGCGACATGTCGTGGGCGGCGAGGCGGCCCCAGGTGAAGGCGAGCTTGTTCATCTCGATGGCGGCACCGTTGATCTCGATGGCGCGGAGCAGGGCCTCCAGCGAGAGCGGGATCGCGCCCTTCTGGAAGGCGAAGCCGAGCATGAAGGGATTGGTCGCGATGCTGTCGCCCATCAGCGCGGCCGCAATGCCCGTGGCGTCGATGATGTCGAGGTTCTTGTCGCCGACGGCATCGCGCAAGACAGTCTGCATCGTACTCATCTCGAAATCGAGATCGGGGTTTTGCACGAAGCTCGCGGTCGGCTGCAGATCGGCGTTGATGTAGGCCTTGGTCATTCCGCGCTCGGCGCGGCTGAGCGCGGTCGGGCCGGCCGAGACGATCATGTCGCAGCCGAGGATGACGTCGGCGCCGCCGGTGGTGATGCGCACGGCGGAGATGTCTTCCGGCCTCCGTGCGATGCGGACATGGCTCATCACCGCACCGTTCTTCTGCGACAGGCCGGTGAAATCGAGCGCGGAACAGCCGCGGCCGTCGACATGGGCGGCCATGCCGAGCAGGGCGCCGATGGTGATGACGCCGGTGCCGCCGATGCCGGTGACGAGGATGTTGTAGGGGCCGTCGAGCTCACGCGCCGGCGGCAGCGGCAGATCGGCGAACAGCTGCCCGGAATCCACGGCCGAGGTCTTCATGCGCTTCAGCGAACCGCCATGGACGGTCACAAAGCTCGGGCAAAAGCCCTCGACGCAGGAAAAGTCCTTGTTGCAGTTCGACTGGTCGATCTGGCGCTTGCGACCGAACTCGGTCTCCAGCGGCTGCACCGAGACGCAGTTGGACGCCTGCGAGCAGTCGCCGCAGCCTTCGCAGACCAGCTCGTTAATGAAGGCGCGCTTGGCCGGATCCGGGTAGAGCCCGCGCTTGCGGCGGCGGCGCTTTTCCGCTGCGCAGGTCTGGTCGTAGATGATGACCGTGAGGCCCTTGATATCGCGCAGCTCGCGCTGCACGGCATCGAGCTCGCGGCGGTGATGGATGGTCGCGCCCTGCGGGAAGTAATTGCCTTCAGGGTATTTGCTGGGATCGTCCGAGACGATCGCAAGCCGCTTGACGCCTTCGGCCCAGACCTGATGCGCGATCTGCGCGACGTTGAAGGCGCCTTCGGCCGGCTGGCCGCCGGTCATCGCCACGGCGTCATTGTAGAGGATCTTGTAGGTGATGTTGATGCCGGCGGCGGAGGCGGCGCGGAGCGCCAGCAGGCCGGAATGGGTGTAGGTTCCGTCGCCGAGATTCTGGAAAATGTGCTTCTCGGTGGTGAAGGGCGACTGGCCGATCCAGTTCACGCCTTCGGCGCCCATATGCGAGATCAAATCGGTGCGACGGGTCGGCATGCTCAGGGCCATGCCGTGGCAGCCGATGCCGGCCATGGCGCGGCTGCCTTCGGGCACGCGCGTCGAGGTGTTGTGCGGACAACCCGAGCAGAAGAACGGCGTGCGCGCGAGCGTGATCTGCGTGCTCGTGGTGACGGGATTGTCGAAGGCCTCGAGCCGCGCCAGGCGCTGCTCGAGCACCGGGCTGTGATGGCCGAGTTTGCGCAGCCGCGCGACGAGGGCGGAGGCCACGATCGTCGGCGTCAACTCGCCCTCGCTCGGCAACAGTGGCGCGCCGCGCTCGTCGCGCTTGCCGGTGACGGTCGGGCGCTTTGAAGCGTCGATGTTGTAGAGGATGCGCATCAGCTGGTCTTCGATGAAGCCGCGCTTCTCCTCGACCACCAGCACGTCCTGAAGACCTTCAGCGAAACGCTTGGCGCCGCTTTCCTCCAGCGGCCAGGTCAGCGCGACCTTGTAGATGCGAAGGCCGAGATCCTGCGCGTCCTTGTCGGTGATGCCCAAATCGGCGAGGGCCTGGCGCAGATCGAGATAGGCCTTGCCGGTCGCGACGATGCCGAGCCTTGCGGGCCTGGAATCGAGCATGATGCGGTCGAACTGGTTGGCGCGGGCGAAGGCCTGCACGGCGGCCATCTTCGGGCCGAACAGGCGCCTCTCAGCCTCCAGCGGCGGATCGGGCCAGCGGATGTTGAGGCCGCCGGGCGGCATCTCGAAATCATCGGGCAGCACGATCTTGATGCGTTCGGGATCGCTGTCAATCGACGCCGAGCTCTCGACGGTCTCGCTGATCGCCTTGAAGCCGACCCAGCAGCCGGAGAAGCGAGACAGCGCGAAACCGTAGAGGCCGAGGTCGAGATAATCCTGCAGCGTGGCCGGATTGATCACGGGGATCATCGCCGCCGCGAACACCTGCTCGCTCTGGTGTGCCAGCGTCGAGGACTGGCAGCCATGGTCGTCGCCGGCGAGCGCGAGCACGCCGCCATTGAGCGAGGTGCCGGCCGCATTCGCATGCTTGAGCGCATCGACCGAGCGGTCGACGCCCGGCCCCTTGCCGTACCAGATGCCGAACACACCATCGACCTTGGCGCCGGGAAACAGGCCGACCTGCTGGCTGCCCCAGACGGCAGTTGCCGCCAGATCCTCATTCAGGCCGGGGACGAAGGCGATGTCGTGCTGCTGCAGATGCGACTTCGCGCGCCACAGCGCGTGGTCGTACATGCCGAGCGGGGAACCGCGATAGCCCGAGATGAAGCCGCCGGTGTTGAGGCCCTGAAGCCGGTCGCGTTCGCGCTGCAACATGGGGAGGCGAACCAGGGCCTGCGTTCCGGACAGGAAGATCCGCTTCGATTCGAGCCGGTATTTATCGTCCAGCTCGACCTGCATCAGCGTCATTTCGATGTCCTTGTTCTTCTTGGTCCGGCGGGGATTTTGCGCCGCGGAAAAAGGTGCGGCCCTGCGAGGCGGGTGTTGCCAGTCAAAAGCATGGACCACCGAAGTCAATATCGCTGGCCGCATCCGTGGCGGTCCTGTTAGTCATGGCTGCCTGTGGAGGAAAGCCATGACTGCAAACGCATTCGGAACCGAGATCACCGAGACCGCCGAGGCGCTGATCGGGCCGTGGCGCAAGCCGCGCCAGATGCTTCAGGCGCAAACCTACGATGCGCACGCCTCCATCCATGACGATGCCACCGCCCAGAAGCTCGGCTTCAAGGGCGGCACCATCGAAGGCCCGACGCATTTCAGCCAGTTCGCCCCGCTCGGCGCGCGGCTGTGGGGGCAGGCCTGGTTCGAGAGCGGCTGCCTGTCCGCGCATTATCGCAGCGTCTGCTACGAGGGCGAGGAAGTGCAGGCGATCCTGTCGAAGCCGCTGCCCGGCACAAGCCAATGCCAGATCCAGATGGTGAAGCGCGACGGCACCGAGGTGCTGCGCGGGACGGCCTCGGTCGGGGATGCACAGGTTGCGACTGCGCTCGAGACGCGTCTTGGCGAGCTCAAGCCGCTCACCGATCCCGTCATCCTGCGCGACGTGAAGGTGGCGCAGACGAGCAAGCGGCAGACGGTGCGGATGGCATTCGACCAGAACATGGGCGACCTCTATCCGTTCTCCCTGAGACAAAAGCTCGCGGTCATCACCGAGAGCTCGCCGTACTATTCGGGCGCGGACAATGCTTTTGCGAATCCTTGGCGCAGGCCGATCATCCCGATGGAGATGCTGAGCGTGCTGTTCCAGTACCGCTCCAAGGAGGATCCGCTGCCGGCCAGGGGACCGGCCGTCGGTCTGTTCGCCGACCAGGAGATCCGCCTGGTGAAGGGCCCGCTCTTTGTCGACGAGGAATATGAAGTCGAGCGCGAGGTGGTCGCGCTCTCCGGCAGCCGCCGCACCGAAAGCGCCTGGGCAAAGACGCGCGTGTTCGACAAGGCGGGTACGGTGGTGGCGACGATGCTGCTCAACATGGCGACGCTGAAGGACTCCTATGCGCCGTATGAGGAGGAGTATCGGCGGCTGTACGGAGATACTGCCCGCTAAAAAAGCGGGCTCGGCCGTCGCTCATGCTTTGAGCAAATGCACGCCGTAAAGCCGTCGCACAGCGAATAAGCAGACCCGCGCTCCTCCGATAACATTCTGACAGCGCAGTAAATTTCCGCGCGCCGTCGGTCCGATCGTTATTGTACACAATGGCACGGCGCTTGCAGAACTCCTGGCAAAGAGAGTTCTCGTGGGGGCCTGCGTCATGTTGAACTCAGCCAAGCCGACACCGGGCGTCATCAGCGCCGAGCCCGAGCCGATCAAGCTCGACTGGCCCGCCACCGCGCTTCTCATCATCGACATGCAGCGCGACTTCATGGAGCCCGGCGGCTTCGGCGAGACGCTGGGCAATGACGTCAGCCAGCTCGCGCGCGCGGTGAAGCCGATCGGCGCCGTGCTGAAGGCGGCGCGCGACACCGGGATGCTGGTGATCCACACCCGCGAGGGCCATCTGCCTGACCTGTCCGATGCACCGCCGGCGAAGGTCGAGCGCGGCGCGCCGTCCCTGCGCATCGGCGATCCCGGCCCGATGGGCCGCATCCTCATTCGCGGCGAGGCCGGCCACGACATCATCCCCGAGCTCTATCCGCTCGACAGCGAGGTCGTGATCGACAAGCCCGGCAAGGGCGCGTTCTACGCCACCGAGCTCACGGACGTGCTGGAGAAATACGGCATCGAAAATCTCCTGGTGTGCGGCGTCACCACTGAAGTGTGCGTCAACACCACCGTGCGCGAAGCCAACGACCGCGGTTATCGCTGCGTCGTCATTTCGGACGGCTGCGCATCGTACTTCCCCGAGTTTCACGAGATGGGCCTGAGGATGATCAAGGCCCAGGGCGGCATCTTCGGCTGGGTCGCGGACTCAGCCGCAGTTCTGGAGGCAATGAAAGTTTCGACCACATAGGGGTATTATCATGAGCACATTGACGGGGACGGCCGGCAAATCTGATCTGAGCAAGTCCGATTTCAAGCCGGCACTATGGACATCGGGCGACTGGAACGCGTTTTTCGGCTTCGGCACCAACATCCTCGTCAACATGCTCGTGCTCACGGGCCTGTTGCGCTTCGTGCTGAAGATGCCTGACAGCCTCGTGTTCGGCCGCATCCTGCCCGCGCTCGGGCTGATGATGTGCCTGTCCACCTTCTATTATGCGTATCTCGCCTATCGCCTCGCGCAGAAGACCGGCCGCGACGATGTCTGCGCGCTGCCGTCGGGCGTCAGCGTGCCGCACATGTTCATCGTCACTTTCGTGATCATGCTGCCGATCACGCTCAAGACCGGCGATCCGCTCAAGGGCTGGTCGGCCGGTCTCGTCTGGGTGTTCTTCCAGAGCTTCATCCTCATGATCGGCGGCTTCATTGCCCCGTTCATTCGAAAAATCACGCCGCGTGCGGCGTTGCTCGGCACGCTCGCCGGCGTCTCCGTCACCTTCATCTCGATGCGGCCTGCACTTGAGATGTACATGACGCCGCAGATCGGTCTCGTCTGCTTCGCCATCATCCTGGTGAGCTGGTTCGGCGGCGTGAAATACTGGCGCGGCATTCCCGCGGGCCTCGTCGCCATTGCGGCCGGCATGATCATCGCCTGGGGCTCGAACCTGTTCGGGCTTGGCCTCGGCGGGTTGAGCATTGCGGGCGTTGGCGCAGCCTTCGCGAACTTCGGCTTCTCGGTGCCGATTCCCGCCGTGGGCTACGTCTTCTCCGGCTTCGAATTTCTCGGCATCATCCTCGTCACGGCCATTCCGTTCGGCATCTACGACCTCGTCGAGGCCATGGACAATGTCGAGAGCGCGGAAGCGGCCGGCGACGAATATCCGACCACGCGCGTGCTCACCGCCGACGGCGTCGTCAGCCTAATCGGCTGCCTGATGGGCAATCCCTTCATCAACGCGGTCTATATCGGTCATCCCGGCTGGAAGGCGATGGGCGGCCGCATCGGCTATTCGGCCGCGACCGGCATCATGGTGGTGGTGCTGGCCTGGTTCGGCATCATCTCGGTGCTGCTGGCGCTGGTGCCCGTTGTCGCGATCTCGCCGATCCTGCTCTATATCGGCATGCTCATCGGCGCGCAGGCGTTCCAGACCACGCCGGTCAAGCACGCGCCCGCGATCGTGCTGGCGCTGACGCCGCATCTGGCGGCCTGGGCCAAGCTCCAGATCGACACCATGCTGGCCTCGACCATGAGTGCGGCGGCAACCGTCGGCGGCATGGCGGCCGACAAGGCCGACGCGGTCAAGACGGCTGCGGTCGCGGCGCTGCCGCAGCAGGGCGTATTCTATCACGGCCTCGAGGTGATGGGCGGCGGCTCCATTCTCGGCGGCCTCATCCTCGGCGCGATCGGCGTCTTCATCATCGAGCGCGATTTCGAGAAGGCCTCGGCGTTCGCTCTGGTCGGTGCGGTGCTGACCTATTTCGGCTTCATGCACGGCGAAGCCGTCGGCATCGGCGGCGGCTTCGGCGTCACGCCCGCAGTGGCATTTGCCTACGCCGTGATGGCGGCCGGACTGTTCGCGGCGAGCAAGCTCGGCACCACCGAGCACTACGCCGCGCATCCGGAGATGCACGCCGCGCCGGCGGAGTAGGAACGGACGACAGCAACAAAACCGGCCGGGCGACGTCGTGTCGCCCGGCCGTTTCATCTGTTATCCGCCCTTCACAGCCCCCGCCGTCAGTCCGGCGACGATCTGCCTCTGCGCCAGCACCGTCAGCAGCAGCACCGGGAAGGTGACGATCAGCGCGGCGGCGGCCAGCGGTCCCCAGCTCAGCTGGTCGAACGAGATCATGTTGTAGACCGCGACGGGCAGGGTGCGCGTCTCGCGCCCGGCCAGTACGATGCCGAACACAAAATTGTTCCAGGAGAAGATCACGGCGAGGATGAAGGCGACCGCGACGCCGGGCTTTGCGATCGGCAGCGCGACGTGGCGGAACACCTGCCAGCGGCTGGCGCCGTCGATCAGGGCGGCTTCCTCCAACTCCATCGGCGTCGTCTCGAAATAGCCGATCATGATCCAGATCACGATCGGCACGGTCACGACGAGATGGATGATGATCTGCGGCACCAGCGTGCCGAGCAGACCGAGCCACTGGAACAGCAGGAACAGCGGGATCAGGTAGGACAGGCCCGGCGTGATGCGGGCGATCAGGATCACGATCGCGGATTTATGCGCGGCCATGCGCGCGATGCCGTAGCCGGCGGGGACCCCGACGATGAGCGCCAGCACGGTCGCGCTGCCGGTGACGATCAGGCTGTTCATGAAATAGGTCAGGAAGCGGTTGGAGGCGAGCACGTCGGCATAGTTCTTCCAGGCGATGCGATCCGGAAAGAACACCGGCGGGTAGGCGGCATTGTCGACCTCGAACTTGAGCGACAGCGAGATCATCCAGAGGAAGAACAGGATCGCCGGCGAGACGATGATGAAGACGGAGAGCCACAGGCCGATTTTGCCGATGATCTGACGGGGTGTCATGCGCCCCTCGCGATTTCGGTCCACAGCATGCGCTGGCGGGCGTAAAGCATCACCGCCGCGAGCAGGACAATCAGCAGGAAGAACACGACCGCGATCGCCGAGCCGTAGCCGAGGTCGTAATAGGTGAAGGCGACGCTGTAGAGGTAGATGTTGATGGTCTCCGAGGCCGACCCCGGTCCGCCTTGCGTGATCGCGAAGATGATGTCGAAGCTCTTCACCGCGTCGATCATGCGGATCATGCCGGCGATGAACAGGAACGGCATGATCAGCGGCAGCGTGATGAAGCGGAACACCTGCCAGAAGCTGGCGCCGTCGATCTGCGCGCTCTCGTAAGGCTCTGTCGGGATCGCGGCGAGGCCGCCGAGCACGATCAGCATCACCAGCGGCGTCCATTGCCAGGTCTCGACCAGCACCAGCGAGGGAATCACGGTTGCGGGGTGAAAGACCCAGAGCTGTGCGGGGATCCCGACCAGCGACAGCAGATAGTTCAGCACGCCGAGCTGCGGGTGGAACATCATGGTCCAGACCAGCGCGATCGCCACCGGCGTCGCCATCATCGGCATGATGAAGACGCCGCGCAGAAATCCGCGGCCGGCAAAGTTCTGGTGAAACACCACGGCCGAGAGCGTGCCGAGGATCAGGGGCAGCACCACCGACAGCACGGTGTAGACCAGCGTGTGGCCCACCGCCTCGAGAAAGCGCGGATCGCTCGTGAGCCGCAGATAGTTGGAGAACCCGACGAAGGTGGTCGGCGAGCCGACCTTCCATTCGTTCAGGCTCATCCAGATGGTGAAGACCCACGGGAAGATGATGATCGCGAGCACGACGACCAGCGCAGGCACCACGAAGGGCCAGTAGGACGGCGGCCGCAGCTCCTTCTCCGGCGCGGCATCAGACTGAGCCGCGGCCGGAGTCGATTGTGTCAACGCACTCACGCTTTTTCACTGCGCTCCAGGATCGGCCGGAACTGCTCGTGGGCTTTTTTCAGCTCAGTGGCGGGGTCGGTACCTGTGATGGTCGAGGTAATTGCGGCGCCGACAAGATCGCGGAATTCGGCGACCGGGATGATCACGGGCAGGCCCAGCTTGCTGATCTTGGCGGAATCGATCACCGACTGCAGCCATTCCTTGGGCATCTTTACGCCGCTCTGGACCTCGGGGTCATTCAGGATCGAGTTGCGGAACGGCACGCCGCCGCCGGCCTGCAGCAGCCGTGCGCCCTGCTTCTTCGAGACCACCCACTGGCAAAGCAGATAGGCGGCTTCCTTGTTCTTGCTCGCCGCGGCAATGCCGATGCCGTCACCATAGGTGGCCGAATATTGCCCCTTCGGTCCGGCGGGGACGACGGTGTAGCCGACCTTGCCGACGACGCGCGAGGCCGCAGGATCTTCCAGCGGCGGCGCCCAGCCAACGCCGTCGATCCACATTGCCGAACGTCCTTGCGTGAACGAAGCCATCGACTCCATCCAGTTGAAGCCGACGACGCCGGGCGGAGCGACCTTCGTCAGCAGCGTCTGATAGAGCTTCGTCGCCGCGACCGCTTCCGGGCCATCGGTGAGGATATTGCCCTTGGCGTCGAGGAATTCGCCGCCATAGTTGAGGAAGAAGTTGGTCCACAACGTCATGTTGGCGTTGCGCAGGCCGCGCCCGACGAAGCCGTAGGTGCCGTCCTTGGCGTCGGTGAGCTTTTCGGCGGCCGAGACCATCTCGTCGAAGGTCTTGGGGACAGCGACGCCCTTTTTCTGAAACAGCTCCTTGTTGTAGTAGAGGATGAAATAGTCCACCGACCAGGGCAGCGACAGCATCTGGCCCTTGTCGTTCTTGGCGTATTGCAGGCCGGCGGCCGAGAAATCGCTTTCGACGAGATCCGGTGCGGTCAGCGTCGGGTCCTTCATGAACGGCGTCATGTCTGCGAGCCAGCCGGCTTTCTCGAACTGCCGCTTCTGCACGTGATAGCTGAGATGCACGACGTCGAAGCTCGGCCGTCCCGAGGTGAGCTCGATCACGACCTTCTGGCGCTGTTGCTGCTCGGGAATCTGCTCGGACTCGACCTGGATGCCGGTGAGTTCGGTGAACTCCTTGATGTTCTTTTGCAGGTTGTCGCCGCGCGGACCCTTGGCGAGGATCACCTCCAGCTTGGTCCCGGCGTATTTCTTCCAGTTGACCTCGGCGCGCGCGGGCAATCCGGTCAGGCTGAGCGCGCCGGTTGCGGCGGTGCCCTTAAGCAGCGTGCGGCGCGAGATGTTGTGGTTGGCCAATGCAGTCCCTCCCTCTGACTCATTTTCTTTGGAAGGGATACTAGCGGCCGTACCACGCCTGCCTAGTCCTAATCTACGATCAGGGACGTACGGCCGGCGTCTCCATCGGCAGGCCGCGCGCCCGCGACATCAGGTACAGTTCGAGCGCGACGAGCTCGGGCGAGCCGTAATCAAAGGCCTGGGCGCGAACGCCGCTCATGCAGCTGCGCAACCGGCGCTCGATCGACCCCAGCGTCTGCCACTCCAGGCGGTAGAGCGGATAGCCGGTCGGCTGCGCTTGCGTGATCGGCGCGCCCGCGAGGCGCTTGTCGAAGTTGTCGTCGTGGCAGTTGGTGCAGGCGAGATTGAGCTGTCCCTCGCGCTGCACGAAGAGGTCGCGGCCCTGGTCGACGAATGGCTTGAGCCGCGGATCGTCGCCCGCGGCGATCGGAATGCCGCGCGACTGGTGGCCGACGAAGGCGGACAGGGCCAGAAGGTCACGGCTCTCGTAAGGTAGCGGCGGTGCCTGCTGATGATTGGCCCGGCAGAGATTGATGCGCTGGTTGAGCGTGACGGGACGCGCCAGCGCGTTGTCGAAGGCGGGATAGCGCGCCGCGACGCCCTTCATGCTGCTGCGCGCATCGCCATGACAATCCGCGCAGGCCTTGCCGGCGTCGCCCGTCTTCTTGCTCCAGAGCGTCTCGCCGTCGAGCACGAACAGCATGCCCGGATTGGACGTGTCGTCGTCCTGCATGGCGCGCGTGTCCGGGCCCATGAACGAATAGCCGGAGCGGCGCGCATCGGGCGGGATTTCGCCGGCGAGCAGGGCGGGGCCCGTGACCAGCAGCATCGCCGCCGCTATCGCGCGCCAAAAAATCATTCGACCGTGATCGATGCGGAGGCGGTGGATGAATAGCCGTTGTCGCCGGTCCATTCGAACTCGAACTTGCCGCTCTCCTTCGCCACGGTGAAGAACGACAGATACGGATTCGCGGCGATCGCCGGAAACAGGTCGGCGCGGAAGATCTCGGCGCCGTTGTAGCGGCAGGTGAAGCTCGTGATGATATCGCGCGGCACCAGTCTGCCGTCCGCGGTGTGGCGGAAGCCGGTCTCCATGATGTGCGAGGTCAGGGTACGGATCTCGATGATGTCGCCGCGTTTCGCCTTTGCGGGAACGTTGATGAGCGCGGCCATCAGTTCATCTCCTCGGTGCAGGCGGCCAGCGTCACGACCACGTCGGCCATGGCCTGCCAGAAGGTGTCGTCGGACAACCGCGCGATCGCCACCACCTTCTGGGTGTCGGCGAGCCGGATCCTCGTCGAGACCTGGGCACGGCCGGAGGAGGGATTGAGATAGAAGTTGCCGATGTTCGGCTGCGGGTTCTTCTCGTTGAAGACGTGGATGCTCTTGACGTAGTCGGTCGCCGTCATCGGGCTGGCGACGCTCACCATCATCGGCACGGTATTGCCGTTCTCGACCAGCGGCGGAATGTCGAGCTTCACCCTGCCGGTGCGGATCGATGCCTCGCCGACGACGTTGCGGATCGCTGCGGTGAGCATCGCAGGCGTCGCCTCGAGCGGCCGCAGCGTGATGATCGGGATCGTCCCGGCAGCCGTGACGCCTCCGGCAAGGCTCAAAAATCGTCGTCGCGTGGTTGGCATGAGCCTAGTCCCGAAGCGTTGCAAGAAAAGCCACGATGTCCTCGATCTCCGCAGCCGACAAGATCGGCTTGCCGGCAAAATTGCGCCCGACGCGGACGAGGCCGTCGTTGCGATAATAGGATGGCATGATGGTCTCCGCATTGAAGCGGGACGCATCGACCAGCCGAAGCCGCAACTGGCTCGCCGACCACCGGTTCCCGGCGCCGGTGAGATCGGGCGCGAGGTCGCCCTGGAACCGTGTTTCCGGAAACGGACCGGAATGGCAGAGGATGCAGGTGGTCGTGCGCGCCAGCACCAGCGCGCGTCCGCGCGCGGCATCGCCGGGCGCGCCGGTGAGCGATTGCGGAATGCTGTCGCCGACGATCTTGTAGGGCACAAGCTCGTCAGCGCACGCATCGCGGGCAAAGGCGAGGCTGGCGGCGATCAGCGCTGCGATGTGCACGAATGCTCTAGCCAAAGGTGTCCGCCGTGATGGTTTGAAACCAGCGCTCGGCTTCAGTTGCTTCGCGCGCGCGCAATTCGCGCGGAGCATCGACCGGGCTCGTCGTGCCGCCTTCGACCTCGGCAAAGATATCGCCTCTGGGCTGGTAATTGCCGGCGAGCGAGAAGCCGTAACCGGGAGCGACGGTGTTGTAGCAGACGCCGGTCAGCCGCGGCGCCTCCGGTGCACCACCTGCGAGCAAAGCGACAATTACCGCGGCACAGGCCTTGCCTTGCGCGCTCGCAGCGGAGGCCGATTTCGGGATGCCGCCGCCGAGGCAGGCATCGCCGATGACGTGGATGTTCGGAACGAGCTTCGACTCGAAGGTCACAGGATCGATCGGGCACCAGCCGGTGTGGTCCGCTGCGCCCGCGATTTCGGCGATGCGCCCGGCACGCTGCGGCGGAATGACGTTGGCGACCTCAGGCGTGTAGTTGCCGAATTCGGTGACGATGGTCCTGGTCGCGGCATCGACCGAGGTCACGCGGCCGCCTTGCGACAGACCGATGCGCTCGATCATGTCACCGTAGAGCTCCTTCCACGCCTTCTCGAACAGCCGCTGCTGGGAGAAATTGTCCTTGGCGTCGAGGACCAGCACTTTCGAGCGCGGTTTCTTCGTCTTCAGGTAATACGCGATCAGGCTGGCGCGCTCGTAGGGCGCCGGCGGGCAGCGCGAGGGATTGGCGGGGATTGCAATGGCGACCGTGCCGCCGTCTTCCATTGCTTCCAGCTGCCTGCGCAGCAACAGCGTCTGCGCGCCGGCCTTCCAGGCATGCGGCATCTTTTCCGATGCGGTCTCGTCGTAGCCGGGCAGGGCCTCGACATGGAAGTCGATGCCGGGCGAGAGCACGAGACGGTCGTAAGGCAGCGCGACGCCGTCAGTCGTCATGACGCTGCGCCGGTCCGGCTCGATTGCGGTCACGGCCTGGCCGATCACGGTGATGCCATCCGCTGCGAGCTTGTCGTAGCCGAATCGCTGCGCGTCGATATCGCGCAGGCCCGCAATCACCTCGTTGCTGAAGGGACAGGAGGTGAAGATCGCGTTGGGTTCGATCAGGATGACCTGCAAATCTCCCTGCGCGCGCTTCAACGCGCGGGCGCAAGCCGCGCCGCCGAAACCGCCGCCGACCACGACGATACGTCCCGTGGATTGCGCGTACGAAATCGATGGCCGCACTAATGCTGCGGCCGCCATGGTGATGCCGAACACGGCATTGCGCCGTGTCACCGGGCGCGTGGTCATCAGGGGCATCTGGAAAGGGCTGCGGCGGCAATCTCTCGCCGCCGCAGCATGTTGCTTCAGGCGAAGGTGATGTTCTGGTCGCGCAGCGGCACCGAGCGGATGCGCTTGCCGGTCGCTGCGAAGTACGCGTTGAGCACCGCCGGCGCCGCGACGCCGATGGTCGGCTCGCCGACGCCGCCCCAGAATCCGCCGCTCGGCACCATCACCGATTCCACCTTCGGCATCTCGTTGATGCGCATCGAATTGTAGGTGTCGAAGTTGGTCTGCTCGATCTTGCCGTCCTTGACCGTGCAGCCGCCATAGAACAGCGCCGAGAGGCCATAGACGAAGGAGCCGGCGATCTGCCGCTCCACCTGCGCCGGATTGACGATGTAGCCGGGATCGGTGGAGGCGACGATGCGATGCACCTTGATCTTGCTGCCCTCGGTCACCGAGATCTCGGCAGCGCCCGCAACATAGCTGCCATAGCCCATCACCTGCGCGATGCCGCGATAGACGCCTTGCGGCGCCGGCGTGGTCCAGCCGATCTTCTCGGCGACCGCATTGAGCACCGCAAGATGCTTGGGATGGTTGCCCATCAGCTTGCGGCGGAACTCCAGGGGGTCCTGGCCTGCAGCATGGGCGAGCTCGTCCATGAAGCATTCCATGTAGATCGCGTTGTGATTGACGTTGACGCCGCGCCAGAAGCCCGGCGGGACGTGCGGATTGCGCATCGCATGCTCGACCAGAAGGTTCGGCACCGAATAGCCGATCGCGGCCTCGCCGGATTGGGCGACACCCTGGAATGCCGCCGGATCCATGCCGTTCTGCAGCGCTTCGGGGCGGAGCGAGAACAGGATCGATTGCCCCGACAAGCGGTAGTGCAGCGCGACGAGGTTGTTGTTGGCATCGAACGCGCCGGTCATCTTGCACTGGGTGATCGGGTGATACCGACCGTGCGCCATATCCTCTTCGCGCGACCACAGCAGCTTGACCGGTGTGCCCGGCATCTGCTTGGCGACCATGACCGCCTGGCGGACATAGTCGGTCTGGCCGCGCCGGCCGAAGCCGCCGCCGGGCATCACCTTGTGCACGTCGCACTTCTCCGCCGGCAGGCCGGAAGCCTCCAGCACCGCCGCGAAGGCGGCTTCGCCGTTCTGCGTGCCGCACCAGACCTCGCACTTGTCCGCGGTGTAGAGCGCGGTGGCGTTCATCGGCTCCATCGTGGCGTGGTTCTGGTAGGGATAGCTGTAGACAGCCTCGACCTTCTTCGCGGCTCCGGCGATTGCCGCCTTCGCGTCACCGTTCTTGTTGCCGACATAGGCGGGCTGCCCGTCGTCGAGGCCTTCGGCCAGCCATTTCGCGATCGACTCGCTGGAGACCTTGGCGTTGTCGCCCTCGTCCCAGACGATCGGCAGCGCCTCCAGCGCGGTCTTGGCGTGCCACCAGGTGTCGGCCACGACCGCGACCGCAGTATCGCCGACCTTGACGACCTTCTTGACGCCTTTCATGCCCGCGACCTTGGCCTCGTCATAGCTCTTCAGCTTGCCGCCGAACACCGGGCAGTCCTTGATCGCGGCGTTCAGCATGCCCGGCAGCTTGACGTCGATGCCGTAAGTCATGGCGCCGGTGGTCTTGTCGGCGGTGTCGAGCCGCAGCAGGCCTTTGCCGACGATGGTCCAGTCCTTGGGATCCTTGAGCTTGACGTCGGCTGGCGGCGTCAGCTTTGCGGCGGCCTCGGCGACCTTGCCGTAGGTCGTGGTCCGGCCCGATGCCTTATGGGTGATGACGCCCCTGGCCACGGTGCATTCGGAGGCCGGCACTTTCCACTCATTGGCGGCGGCCTCGATCAGCATCACGCGCGCGGTAGCGCCGCCCTTGCGGACATAGTCCTGCGAGGAGCGGATGCCGCGGCTGCCGCCGGTGGAGAAATCGCCCCAGACGCGCTTGCGGGCGACGCTCTGGCCGGGCGTCGGATATTCGGTCGTGACCTTGGACCAGTCGCATTCGAGCTCTTCGGCGACGAGCTGCGCGAGGCCGGTGAGCGAGCCCTGGCCCATCTCGGAGCGAGCGATACGGATCACGACGGTGTCGTCGGGCCTGACCACGACCCAGGCGCCGATCTCGGGCGATCCGTCGGCGGCGCGCACCACAGTGGGGCCGCCGAAGGGGATGTCGAGCCCGATTGCCAGGCCCGCGCCGACAGCAGCGCTGCCGATGACGAAGGCACGACGGTTCATCTTGGGAGAGACGTGCTTGTTCATGAGGCGGCTCCTTAGGCGCTTGCGATCGTATGGATCGCCTCGCGCACCTGCTGGAAGGTGCCGCAGCGGCAGATATTGGTGATGGCCTCGTCGATATCGGCATCGGTCGGCTTCGGCTTCTCGCTCAGCAGCGCCGCCACAGCCATGATCATGCCGCTCTGGCAATAGCCGCATTGAGGAACGTCCTTCGCGATCCAGGCTTCCTGCACCTTGTGCAGCGTGCCGCCGACGGCGAGCCCTTCGATCGTGGTGATCTTCTTGCCCTCGGCCTCGCTGACCGTGATCCCGCAGGAGCGCATCGCCACGCCGTCGAGGTGGACGGTGCAGGCGCCGCATTGTGCGATGCCGCAGCCGTATTTGGTGCCGGTCAGGCCGGCATTCTCGCGGATCGCCCAGAGCAGCGGCGTATCCGGCTCGACGTCGAGTGTGAAGGTTTTTCCGTTGATTGTTAGGTTTGCCATCGCAGTCCCCTGATTGGCCCAATCCACCGATTAGACTCAGGGGCGCAATGTGTCCGGCAAATTGGAACTGTTCAAATCAAGAGTCCGAGGGGTGGCCGTCAAAGAGATCGAAACGCGCGGGGAAGAATGTTGGGCGCGCGGTGTTGCGGCGTGTGAACGGCGGTGCATGGCCGCAGCGCTTAGCCGCACAGAATTAATTTGACTAACCCAGGGCGTTGTACAACCTTTGCGTTTGGTGGATCATTAGTCCATCCTAAGGGAGAAGTGCCATGGGCCGCATCGTCACGATTGATCTCGAAAAAGTTCTCGCGTCAGGTAACGATCTCAAAGCCAAGTCGCCTTCTGGACTCACGACACACGCAGACCTGCTCGGCCTTGCCAGCGACGTCAGCAAGGATCCCGTCTCGTATCTGAGCAGCGTTGGCGTTCAGCTCGACGACCAGACGGCGACGATGTTGCGGAGCAAGCTCGCCACGCGGAGCGGCGGCGTGCAGGCCGGAACGATCCATATCGACATCCTCTGATCCCGCGTCGGCAAATATCTCGTCGGCAGATCATGATGGCCGGCTGACCGGTTCGCCGGGCAGCCGGGATATGAGGTCGTCGGCCATGGCGTTCGGCGCACAATTCTTATCCGATTTTCGTGCGGCGAGGGTGACGCCCGCCAATCTCGTTCTCAACGTCACCCTGAAATGCCCGCTCAAATGCTCGCACTGCTGCTTTTCGTCTGACATGTTTCACGGCGGCCATCTGTCCGCCGCTGACGTCCATCGCTGCATTCGCCAGGCCGCAGAAATCCCGTCGATGGAGATCGTCCATTTCGTCGGTGGCGATCCGATGCTGCATGCCGATATCGTTGCCGAAGCCGTCGCGCTGGCGGCATCACTGGGCTTGCGCGCCGGTATCACCACGAGCGCATTCTGGGCCAAGTCGCCCGCGCGCGCGACGGCGGCCGTCCGGCGTTTGCGCACGGCCGGCCTCACCGAAATGACGTTGTCTTACGACGATCCCCATGCCGAGTTCGTGCCGCTCAATTTCATTGCTAATGCGGTGGCGGCAGCGCGCGAGTGCGGCCTGCTGCTTCGGATCGCGGTGGTGGTTGAAGCGGGCTCGAAGATCACCGCCGCGAGCCTGCGCGCCGATCTCGGTCTTCAGGACGAGCCCGGCGTCAACATCTATGAGACCGTCGCCAATTCGACGGGCCGCGGCGAGGGCACGGACGCGGATACGCAGGCCGGGCGCGTTCACCATGCCTCGGCCTATCGCGGTCCCTGTGAGTCCGTTCTTCATACGGTTACGGTCGATCATGAGGGCGGGATTCGGCCGTGTTGCGGCGTGCTGCCTCACTATGACTCGTTGAAGGTGGGGCATATCGAGAAGGAAGGGATTGAAGCCGCCATGCGCACGGCCGCGGACGACCCGCTCTATAGATGGATCCGGCTGGAAGGACCCGTCGCCATCCTCGCCGCTGTCACGGCCGACGACCCCGTGCCGATGCGCGCGGAGGACTTTGACGGCATCTGCACCGCATGCGATCGCATCTTCCGCTCGCCGGAGCTGTTGGCGCGGGTGCGCGAAGCTGCCGAAACGCGCCGCGGCCAGATCGAGACCTGCGAGATCCTGCTGGACGGACAACCGGTGCCTTCCAACATTGCGGCCGTCCCATGAGCGTCGATGTCCTCTTCTGCTCGGCGCCGGTGATGTCCGTGGTGCGGCCGTCGGCGGCGCTCGGCCTGTTGCAGGCGCTGCTGCGGCAGAGAGGCATTCGCGCCGAGACGCTCTATCTGAATTTGATGTTCGCCGACCGCGTCGGGCTCGATTTGAACGAGCAGCTTGCGGAGAAGCTCCCGAGCCAGCTCCTGGCCGGCGACTGGCTGTTTGCCGATTGCCTGGGCACGCGGCCCGACCGGCCGCAGGCGCAGCGCCACATCCGCGAGCTCGGCGCCGCCATCGCGCGCAAGGGGCTGGAGCAGCTCTACGAGATCCGCCGCGACCTGATCCCGTCTTTCGTCGCCGAGGCAGCCGACCGGCTGCTCGAGCGAAATCCCAAAATCATCGGCTTCACCTCGATGTTCGAGCAGACGGCGGCTTCGCTCGCGATTGCGGCCGCGGTCAAGGCGCGCGATCCGTCAGTCGTGGTCTGCTTCGGCGGCGCCAATTGCCACGGTCCGATGGGCGCGGTGCTGCTGAAGAATTTTGCGCAGATCGACTACGTCTTCAATGGCGAGGCCGATACCGTGTTCGGCCCGGCCGTGGAGGCGATCCTGCGCGGCGAACAGCCCCGCGGCCTGCCGGGATGCCTGTCGCGCGACCAGCCCGCAACGGGTGCAGCGGCCGGTCCGACCGCGATGGATGCGCTGCCGATTCCCGACTACGCCGATTATTTCGCGCAACTGGCCGGGCTGTCCGAAGCCGCGCGTGTGCGGCCCTCGATCCCGTTCGAGTCCTCGCGCGGTTGCTGGTGGGGCCAGAAACACCATTGCACATTCTGCGGCCTGAACGGGGAGGGCATGGCGTTCAGGGCCAAGTCGGCGCCGCGCGTGCTCGACGAGATCGAGACGCTGCATGCGCAGTTCGGGATCATCAGGTTCGCCGCGACCGACAATATCCTGGGCATGTCCCACATCGATGGCGTGCTGGGACAACTCGCCGAACGCCCGGCGCGCGGCTTCCGTTTCTTCTACGAGATCAAGGCCAACATGGACGAGGCGCAGCTCGAGACGCTGGCGCTTGCGGGGACGGTCTGGTTGCAGCCCGGAATCGAGAGCCTGTCGGATCCGGTGCTGCATCTCATGCGCAAGGGCGTGAGCGCTCTGCTCAATTTACGCCTGCTGCGCAATTGCCGCGAGCTCGGCGTCGGGCTGGTCTGGTCGATCCTCTACGGCTTCCCCGGAGAGCCGCCCGAGGCTTACGACACTGTCGCCGAGATGGTCCCGCTGCTGGAACATCTGCAGCCGCCGGTCGGCTGCGGCCGCATTCGGCTCGACCGCTTCAGCCCCAATTTCGAGCGCGCCGCAGAGATCGGTTTTCGCAATGTCACGCCGATGCCGGCCTATGGCGCGATCTACGACGTCCCGGACGAGGATCTCGCTAACCTTGCCTATTTCTTTGAGGGGGATGCGCCCGATGCTGCGTGTGAGCAGGACTTGGTGTTGCTCAAGGACGCGAGTGCTGCTTGGCGCGCGCGCTGGTTCGACCAGCCCTTTGCCCCGCAATTGGCGATGACGGCCGTCGGCACCGCGCATCTCGTCAGCGACACGCGGGCATGCGCGCTTCAGCCGTTCTATTGCCCGGCACCGGCCGAGATTGCCGTGCTCAATCTGCTGCGCAATCCCTGCACGCGGCCAAGCGCCGTTGCGCAGCTCGCCGATCGTTTCGATGCAGCGTCGGTCGAGGCCGCGATGGACGCGGTTTTGGCGCGGCGGTTCGCGGTCGAGATCGAGGGTCGGATGCTGTCGCTGGTCACGGAGGCCGGCCGCGAGATCTTTGACGCAGATGCCCGCGCCGAGTTTCCGCTCGGATTCGTCCTGCCACGCGAACGCACGGCTGTTCGCGCGGCCTTGTTGGACGTCCACGACGAGCCGGCAGACCTGGAACGGGTGCAGCCATGACCGTCGAAGTCCGTCCGCTCGGTGACAAGTGCAACATCAAGTGCCGCTACTGCTATCAGGAGGGCATCCGCACCGCCGGCAACGTTCCGACGCGCTACGATCTCGACGCGATCATGGCAACGCTGGACCGGCTGGCCGAGCCGTTCAGCCTGTTCGGCGGCGAGATCATGATGACGCGCCGGGCCGATCTGGAGCGCCTGATGCAGCTCGGCTTCGACCGTCACGGCGGTGTCGGCATGCAGACCAACGGCACGCTGATCGAGGAGCGCGACATCGAGCTCTTCAGGAAATATCGCGTGCGCATCGGCATCTCGATCGACGGACCGGGACCGCTCAACGATGCGCGCTGGGCCGGGAGCCTTCCGGCAACGCGGCGCGCGACCGCGCGGATCGAGGCCGCGATCGAGACACTGTGCCGGGAGGGTATGCCGCCGAACGTGATCGTGACGCTGAACCGGATGAACGCTGGGCCGGATCGGCTGGGCGTGCTGTGCGACTGGATCGGATTTTTGGGCGGGCTCGGTGTGCGCAAGCTGCGCCTGCATCTGCTGGAGCAGGACGAAACGGAAGCCGGCGAGGGTCTCGCACTCACCGCGCAGGAGAACCTGGCGGCGCTGCGGCGACTGCGCCGGCTCGAACGGGAGCTGCCATCGATCCAGTTCGACATCTTCGCCGAGATGGCCGCGATGCTCCGGGGTGACGACGCCCGCACCTCGTGCGTATTCCATGCCTGCGATCCCTATGCGACCCGCGCCGTGGTGGGCGTCGAGAGCGATGGCCGGCTCGGCAATTGCGGCCGAACCAACAAGGACGGCGTGACCCATCTGCGCGCGAGTCGCGAGGCGTTCGAGCGTCAGCTCTCGCTCTATCGCACGCCGCAGGCCGATGGCGGATGCCAGGGCTGCAGGTTCTTTCTGGCCTGCAAGGGCAATTGTCCGGGCACGGCGATCGGGGGAGACTGGCGGATGCGCTCGGTCGACTGCCCGGTATGGTTCGGTCTGTTCGAGGACATCGAGACCGAGCTTCAGGCGAACGGGGAAACCGTGATCAGCCGGTCGGACCGCCGCTCCGACCTCGAAGCCAAGATGATCGCGGCCTGGTCGATCGGTGACAATCCGACCTTGCATTCGCTGATCCAGCAGGTGGACGCACCATGACGTCCGCCTGGTTGACATGGCCGCGTCCTCCGCTTGCGGCGACCCCGCGCGAGCCTGTTGCCGCCAAGGCGGCTGCACAACGCATCAGCTTCAGCGGCCCGCAAGCCCGTACGCTCTGGCAGCCGCGTCTGGAACGTCTTCGGCATGCCGCGCTCGCGATCGAATTCGAGATGGTGCGCCAAGGGCGCCTTCCGGCGACGCTGGTGTGGACTGGCTATGATGGCGTCGATGCCTTGACGGAGCGGGCGCGCGCGATCGGTCTCGAAGCGAAGCCGCTCAAGGCCTCGCTCGGCTATGCCGCGGACTGGCCGCTTGAGGCATCGATCGACGAGCCGAAGAGGCTGCTCGACTATGCGTTCCTGATCGGTGCTCCGCCGCTCGATGCATTGATCGCGGGGCCTGCGGCGGATGGCCTGGAGCAAGCGGCGATGCGGTTCGGCTATCCCGCATGCTGCACAAGGTCCTGGGCGAATTACCTCCGGCACGGCGGAAGCGATCCGCTGGCGAGCCTTCTCGCGTGCGACGACAAGGCGCGAATGCCGGCTCACCTCGCGCTCGCGGTTCTGGGACTGGGGCCGGTACGGCACGCGCCGTGTTCGGCGCATTGTTCCGCGACGCGAGATCGTTCCCGCGCGTTCCTCGATCTCGGCCGCGAACTCGGATTTGTCGAAGAGATGGCATGGCTCGAAGAGATCGCCGATTGGGCCGTCGATGCCTCGCTGGTCAACGGCATCGCCGAGGTCACGACGGCGGCCTTCCGCTGCACGTGGCTCTCCGACGAGGGAACGGCGCGGGCTCGGCCGCTGCGTCACGCGGTGAGGCGCCCGGAAAAACGCAAGGCCGCGCCGGTCGAACCCGCGGACAACGCCAACATCCTCGCCGAACTCGGCAATGGATTTGAAGCGGCCGGATTCGAAAGCCCCTTCGCCATGCGCTCGCGCTTCAGCACGGTGGTGTGGGAGCAGACCGCCGCGTTGCGCCGCGCCACGTCAGCCGTGCATGTCGGGTGCCGCGACGGGCTCCTGCTGGAGCTGATCGCGCAGACGAGGCCCAAGCTGAGACTGTACGGCACCGAGGAAGATGCTGCGGCCGCGGAGGCCGCGCGCCGGTGCCTCGGCGCATCCTTGCCGGTGCTGGGCGGGTCCAGCATCGAGGCGCTTGCGGCGCTGTCGCGCCTTGTACCCGAAGGAATCGACCTCGCCTTCGTCGATCCGGAGCAGCTTGGCGGCCGCGACGCGCTGGCCGCGGTCCGCGCGATCGCAAAAACGGTGATCGTGATTGGCACCGACCGCTCGCTGCACCGGTTCAAGGACATGACTACGTATGCCGCAGCGATGGGGCTCGCCTTGTTGCCTGGACGGGCAGCGAGAGTCTCTGCGGCGCTCTCGCCGGCGAATGATCGCCTGCACTGACCGGTTCGAAGGAGAACGCGCCATGAATGCGACGTCGATTGACTGGGAACGCACGGCACGACCGCAGGCCGACGGTTACGACACCGCGGTCGCCCTCGGCTTGATCGAAAGCGAGCCGACACCGTGGCGACCGCTGCCGCCGCAGCGGCCTCCGGTGAACGGCGCGCCGACCATCGCGGAGGGCAGGGTTGCCCTGCGCACCGAGGATCCGCTGCTGCCCGCGCCGCGCTTCGTCCCCGACGCGCAAGCGGTCCCGGCAATGGAGCAGGCGCTTCACTACGTCCGCCGCTGGCCGCTCGCCGCAAGGCAGTGGCCTGACATCGTGCATACGATCCAGTGCTATCACGACACCGAGCAGCCGACCGAAGGGCCCGGCCGCCTCGGTTCGGCCAGCCACTCGGTCGATGCGCGATTCGGCGTCATCGGCCTGACGGTGAACTGCCCGCTCGCGACCGCGCAGGCGATCGTTCATGAAATGGCGCATCACAAGCTGCGGGCATTCGGCGTCGCCAATGAGAATGCGATCCGGATCATCAGCAATCCGCAGGACGAGCTCTATCCCAGCCCGATCGTGGTCGACCGGCCGCGCCCGATGACGGCGGTGCTGCACGCGCAATATTCGTTCATCCACGTCACCCAGCTGGACGTGCACATGCTGGAGCAGGAGGAGGACCCGCTCGTTCGCAGCGACATCCGTGCGCTGCTCGCGCGCAATGCATCCCGGATGGAGAAGGGGTTCGAGACCTTGCGGCAGCATGCCCGCACGGATGCGGCCGGCCGGGAGTTTCTCGGCGCGTTCTTCACCTGGTGCAGCGATGTCCTGGCGAGCAGCCGGAAGATGCTGGCGACCGAGCGCGCCTGATCGGCTCACCCCGGGGCGGGCCGGGTTCCAGCCCCCCGGAATGCCAGATATGCGGCCTGAAGCGACACCCGGCCATGAACGCAGGTTCTTGGCCCAATTACCGCCGCGTTGCGGCGACAGTTTGTCCCTTTTGCCGGGGTGCAAGACGGAAATGCTTTGCTACACTGCACCCGACGCAACAGGAGTTCCATGAAGGTGCCGGGTCCCAACGTGCTGATGCTCTATCCGCTGTTTTCGGCAGAGTCCTTCTGGAGCTTTGGCGAATCCTGCAAGGTGATGGGCGTCAAGCGTCCTGCCGCCCCTTTGGGCCTCATCACCGTTGCCGCGATGCTGCCCGAGAGCTGGACGGTCCGGCTGATCGATTGCAACACGCAAGCCTTCAGTGACGAGGACCTCGCCTGGGCCGACGTCGTCTTCACCGGTGGCATGTTGCCGCAACAGTCCGATACGCTGCGCCTGATCGAGCTCGGCCGCGCCGCCGGCAAGCCGGTGGTTGTCGGCGGGCCCGATCCCACCTCGAGCCCCCACATCTACGAGCGGGCCGATTTCCGGGTGCTCGGCGAGGCCGAGGGCGTCATCGACGAGTTCATCGCCGCCTGGGAAAGCGGGGCCCGCTCCGGTGTCTTCACCGCGCCGAAATTCCAGGCCGACGTCACCAAGACGCCGGTGCCGCGCTTCGACCTGCTCAAATTCGAGGACTATCTCTATATCGGCGTGCAGTATTCGCGCGGCTGCCCTTTCACCTGCGAATTCTGCGACATCATCGAGCTCTATGGCCGCGTGCCCAGGACCAAGACGACCGAGCAGATGTTCGTCGAGCTCGAGACGCTCTACAACATGGGCTACCGCGGCCATCTCGACTTCGTCGACGACAATTTCATCGGCAACAAGAAGTCGTTGCGGCAGTTCCTGCCGCAGCTCGCCGAGTGGCAGCGCGCCCACAACTATCCCTTCGAGCTGTCGACCGAGGCCTCGGTCAATCTCGCCGACGATCCTGAATTGCTGGAGTTGATGGGAGCCGCAAATTTCTTCGGCATCTTCGTCGGCATCGAAAGTCCGGATCCCGCGACGCTGGTCGCGATGCGCAAGAAGCAGAACACGCGGCGCAACATCGCCGAGAGCATCCACAAGATCTACGCCGCCGGCATACTCGTCACCGCGGGCTTCATCGTCGGCTTCGACAACGAGAAGGTCTCGATGGCGGAGGCGATGATCGATTTCATCGAGGAGGCCGCGATTCCGGTCGCCATGGTCGGCCTGCTCTACGCGTTGCCGAACACGCAGCTGACGCGGCGCCTCGAGCGCGAGGGCCGGCTGCATCAGGGCCACGACGTGGCGCCGACCATCGGTGCCGATCAGTGCACGGCCGGCATCAACTTCGATCCGGTCCGCCCGTTGCGAGACATCCTGACCGACTACAAGCGCGTTCTGGAGCACATCTACAGCCCGGCGGCGTATGCGCGGCGGGTCGACCGCCTGATGACGCTGCTCGACCGTTCCAGGCAGCGCCCCGAACTCGCCGAAGGAGACATCCGCGCCAGGCTCGGCGCGATGGAAACGGTGCACCGCGTGGTCACCGCGCTTCCCGAGGCGCGCGGGCCGCTGTGGCAGACCTTCATGAACTGCGCCAAGCGCGACACCTCATCGGCGCGGATCGCGGTGCAGATGATCGCGGCCTATGCGCATCTCGGGCCGTTCTCGCGCAAGGTCATCGAAGCCATCGATACGCGCCTCGCTGCGATCGATGACGAGCCGGTCGTCCCCGCGGCGGCCATTGACGTGACGGCGGCCCGGCACCTGGCCTGAGCGGTTTACTTCACCGCGAGCCGCAAGAAGCTCATGACGCTGCCGAGCGCGGCAAAGCCCGCGCCGAGGGCCAGCGCGACGGTTGCGCCGTCGTGACCGGCAAGCGCGAAGCAGAGCGCGGCAAGCGCCGCGCCCGTGGTCTGGCCGGTCAGGCGCGCGGTCGCGACGATGCCGGAGGCGCTGCCGCTGCGATGGGGCGGCGCGCTCGACATCACCGCCTTCATGTTCGGCGCCTGGAAGAATCCGAATCCCATGCCGCAGATCACCATCCGCCAGATGATGTCGGGGATGGCGGGGTTGGACGGAAGCATCGCGAGCAAGGCCATGCCCAGGCCAAGCAGCACGAGGCCGATGCCGCCGAGTAGGCCGACCTTGTGGCGGTCGGAGAGGCGCCCCGCGATCGGCGCCATGATGCCGACCACCAGCGGCCATGGCGTCATGAAGAAGCCGGTCTCGACCTGGGAGCGCCCGAGCACGTCCTCGAAATAGAACGGCAGCGAGACGAAGGCGAGGCCCTGCACGACGAAGGAGCACACCGCGGTCGCAGCCGACAGCGCGAACATCGGACGGCTGAACAGGTCGATCGGCAGCATCGGCGCGGGATGGTCGGCATGGCGGCGCGTCAGGATGAAGCCGAACGCGATGGCCGCGACCAGCTCGATGCCGACGACGACAGGCGACAGATTATGCGCGGCGCTGCCGATGCCCGTGATGAACAGGCCGAGGCAGGCCGACGCCAGGATCGCCCCGAGGAAGTCAAAGCCGTGATCGGCGCGCGGGGTCTTCGGCAGCATCGCAAAGCCGATGCCGATCGCGACCAGGCCGAAGGGGATGTTGACGGCGAACAGCCACGGCCACGGGCCGAGTGCGAGGATGGCGGAGGCGATCGAGGGGCCGAAGGTGAAGGCGGTCGCGACCACGAGCGCGTTGTGACCGAAACCGCGGCCCAGCATCCTGCCGGGATAGACGAAGCGCACCAGCGCGGTGTTGACGCTCATGATGCCGCTGGCGCCGAGGCCTTGCAGCGTGCGCGCGACCAGCAGGCTGTCCAGCGACCACGCCACCGCGCAGAACAGCGAGGCGATGGTGAACAGGATCAGGCCGCCGAGATAGATGCGCTGATGCCCGACGATCTCGCCGAGCGCCCCGAGCGGCAGCAGCGTCGCCACCAGCGCGATCTGGTAGACGTTGACCACCCAGACCGACTGCTCCGGCGTGACATGCAGGTCGGCGGCAATGGCGGGCAGGGCGATGTTGGCGATCGCGGTGTCGAGCGAGGCCATCGCCAGCGCGGTGAAGATCGCGGTAATCGCCCAGCGCCGCTGCGCAGCCGGAAGGCCGTCGGCGGTGATGTGGTCGGGCTCGCGCGCTGCGGCAGGTAACGTGATTGTCATTGCGTGAGCGCGTTGCTCCGGCGGCGTGGCTAAAACGGACTTTTGGCATGTACTACGCCGAAGGCCGCTGCCACAGGCATATGCTTGCATGCTGTGTATGCACGAAGGTGAGGCGATGCGGCTGCGCTCTGGCGTATGATCGCGTCGGCTGCCGCAATGACAGGGAAACGCCATGCAAATCGTCGTTCTGCCGGGTGACGGCATCGGCCCCGAGATCACGACCGCGACATCGGGCGTGCTGCGCGCGGCGTCCGAACGCTTCCAGCTCAATCTGCGCCTCGAGGAGCATGCGGTCGGGCATGCGAGCCTGAAGCTATCAGGAACCACCGTGCGGCCCGAACTGCTCGACATCGTCCGCGCCGCCGACGGCCTCATCTTGGGGCCGACCGCGACCTTCGACTTCAAGGACGAGGCGCATGGCGAGATCAACCCGTCCAGGCACTTCCGCAAGAACCTCGACCTCTATGCCAATGTCCGGCCCGCGCGCACTTATGAGGGGCGGCCCGGCCGGCTCGGCGCGTTCGACCTCGTCGTCGTCCGAGAGAACACCGAAGGTTTTTACGCCGACCGCAACATGGAGCAGGGCAATGGCGAGATGCTGGTCACGCCCGACGTCGTGATCTCGCTGCGCCGGATCACGCGCCTGTGCTGCGAGCGCATCGCGCACGCCGCCTGCCGCCTTGCCATGAAGCGGCGCAGGCGTCTCACCATCGTGCACAAGGCCAATGTGCTCAAGATCGGCGACGGCATGTTCCTCGACATCTGCCGCGCGGCGGCGAAGGGCTATCCCGGTCTCGACGTCGACGACATCCTGGTCGATGCCATGATGGCGCATGTGGTGCGGAGCCCCGATCGCTTCGATGTGATCGTCTCGACCAACATGTTCGGCGACATCCTGTCCGATCTCACGGCGGAGCTGTCAGGCAGCCTCGGCCTCGGCGGCTCGCTCAATGTCGGCGACCGCTACGCCATGGCGCAGGCCGCGCACGGCTCGGCGCCCGACATCGCAGGCCAGGACGTCGCCAATCCGATCTCGCTGATCCTGTCGACGGCCCTGCTGCTGGCCTGGCATGGCGAGAAGACGAGCGCCGTTCGTTACGAGGAAGCGGCGCGTGCGATCGAGTCGGCGGTAGCCAAGGCGCTTCGTGAGGGCAGGGCGACGCGCGACGTCGGCGGCAGGCTCGGCACCATCGCGGCGGGGGCGGCGATCGCGGAGATCCTGCAGGCGGAGTGAGTGCTGCTGAGTTTTTGGAGGACTAAAACAAAAAAGTCGAAAAACAACCCCATGCACAGTAGAGCGGCCCTTGATCGATAAGGGATTTTCGCGACGCGTCGCGACGGCATGCGCGGCCGCGATCAAGTTGACCCGTCGGGCAAAACACTGGCAGGATGCGATCGTGGCGGATCGCGGCGCGAATGTATCTGCGCCGGCGGCGCGCACTTGCAATGGGTTGACCTATGAAGCCTGAGACGGATGGCATCAACCTCGCAGCCAAGCCAAGCGGAACGGGTTGCGTGGAATGCTCGGCTGCAGGCGGGTGGTGGCTGCATCTGCGCCGATGCGTCGAATGCGGTCACATCGGCTGTTGCGATGCCTCGCCCAATCAGCACGCATCGAAACACAATGCGGCGACAGGTCACCCGATCATCACGAGCTTCGAGCCGGGCGAACGATGGTTTTACGACTATCGCACGGGACAGGCTTTCGCCGGCCCGAAGCTTCAAGGCCCGCAATCGCGTCCGTTGGATCAGCCGGTGCCTGGACCCGCCGGGGCGGTGCCTCCGGACTGGCAAACGCGGCTTCATGAATAGGCGGTAGGCGGCACTCCCCGGCGAGGTGGCCCTCTCCGTTGAGCCAGATCAATACTCGCCCCCGCGGCCGCCGGACCTTTCCATCAGCGCAGCGATGGAAAGGGCGGCCGACATGCAGACTCTGCTCAGGGAAATCCGGGATACCCCTTTGCTCTGGATGCTGGTGTTCGTGCCGATCGTGCTGGTGGCCGAGGCGGTGGCGCCGCATTCTCATACGCTGCTGTTCGTGCTGGCCGTGCTTGCCATCGTGCCGCTGGCCGCGCTGCTCAGCCACGCCACCGAAGCGGTCGCCGCGAAGACCGGCGATGCCGTGGGCGGACTGCTCAATGCGACGCTCGGCAATCTGACGGAGCTGATCATCGCCATCGCGGCGCTGCACGCAGGCCAGTACATGCTGGTGAAGGCCTCGATTGCGGGCGCGATCGTCACCAACGCGGTGTTCATGTTAGGGGCCTGCCTGCTGCTCGGCGGCCTGCGCTACCACGTGCAGGAGTACAACCGCGCCGGCGCGCGGCTCTCGTCCGGCCTGCTGCTGATGGCAACCGTCGCCCTGCTTGCGCCGTCCGCAGTCGCCGATCTCGCGCACCTGCCGCAGGACGGGGGCGTCCTGAACAAGCTCAGCCTCGGCATTTCGATCCTGCTCATCGTCGTTTACGGGCTCAGCCTGTTGTTCTCGCTCGGAACGCACAAGGAATTGTTTGCAAGCGCCGATCATGGCGACGACAAGGAGGCGCACTGGCCGATCGGATTAGCCGTCGGCACGCTGCTGGTCGTCACCGTGCTGGTCGCGCTGGTCAGCGAAATCTTCGTGGAATCGGTGCAGAAGGCGGCGGAGACCTTCGGGATGAGCCCGGCCTTTGTCGGCTTCATCGTCGTCTCGATGGTCGGCGCCGCCGCCGAATTTACGGTGGCCTTCGCCGCGGCGCGCAAGGACCGGCTCGACATGGTCGTCGGCATCGCGCTGGGCAGCGCCTCGCAGATCGCACTGTTCGTCGCACCCGCGCTGGTGCTGCTCAGCTACGTCGTGGGACCGAAGCCGATGGACCTGCAGTTCTGGCCGGGCGCCGTCACCATGGTGATGATTGCAACGGTGACGTCGGCCTTCATCACCACCAGTGGACGCTCGGCCTGGTTCGTCGGCGCCCTGATGATCTTCATCTATGCGGTGTTTGCACTGACGCTGTATGTCGTCCCGCCGGCGGGCCAGGGATGAGCTTCGCCGGCCCGCCGATATGAATTGGCCCATCGGAGAATGGTGGCCCGCGGCAAGCCATCCTCCGACGCGGCGAATACGCTTTCGCTAAGGCATGATCCGGAAAAGTGCGAAGCGGTTTTCCAGAAAAGATCATGAGAAAACAAAAACCTAAAGCGCGGTGACGATCCGTCCAAATCTCATCGCGCTTTAGTAGGCCCAGTAGCTGCCGGAGGGCGCGCAATAGTCGCTGCCATAATCATAATATGACGCGGCCGGGTAGCCGTAGCCGTAGCCGTAAGCGGGATAACCGCCATAGTAGCCGCCATAGCTTCCATAATAAGCGCTTCGCGCAATCGCGCCGCCGACGACGGCGCCGGCCAGTCCATAACCGAGGCCGCGATAACCGTAGCCGCGATAGCCCCAGCCGCGATAACCGTAACCGCCGCGATAACCCCATCCGACGCCGCGATAGCCATAGCCGCCACGCCAGCCGTAGCCGCCACCCCAGCCGCCAACCCAACGCACTTCCGTCGTGGTCTGATCGACCATCGCTTTCATCGTCGAAAGATGCGTCGGAATCGGCCCGGCCTGGGCGCCGGTGCCGAGAAGCAGGGCGCTCGCAGCGAGGACGAGGGTACGCAGGGAACTCGAGGAGGTCATGATCGATCATCTCCTTGGCTAGAGGCGGCGCGTTCTGCGCGGCCATCGGGCCCATTCCGGTGTGGCGCTGCCGTGGCGGGCTTGATCTAGATCAAGCGTTTTGGGCATGGCAGCGGGGCGCAGAGGGGCCGCAAGTCTCGGCTGCAGAGGCGAAAGCGAGGTTTCTTCGGCTCGGCAGACGTTTCGGCTTTGGATCCGTAACCGACCTGCCAAGCGCCTCTCATCAAAGACCACGTTTGACCCATCGCCGACATCGGCATGGTTGTATAAGATCATCTCAACCTGCGAACCACCGGGTGACCGAATTCGGCTGGCGGAAGGATCAGAGGATGGCGAACTTGGAATTTGTTTGCTCCTTTTGTGGAAAGGAGCCGAGAGAAGTTGTTTCCGTCGTCAACGCGGTGTCCGTGAACGTAAAAGGCCAGCAAACCGCCGGTACCATTTGCAATGAATGCGTTGAGCTTTGCGTGCAGGTCATCGGTTTGCAAAAGCCGGAGTGGCTTGAGCGACACCGCCAGTTTGTCGCCACGCTAGGAAAGTGACGCGCGACGTCAGCTGTTAGCCGGTAGCTGACCTGCCAGGTACTTCTCGTTGAAGATCGTTTGTAACCAGCAGACGTTTAGAGGTCACCGATCATGATCGCGCCTTTCAACATTGCGGTACAGCGTGATCACAACGATGGCTGGAATTCCCCAGAAGGTTGCTACTAGGAGACCAACAAAACCAAAGGTGTTCGCGTCTTTGCTCCCACCGAGAAGCAATGTGGCCACTAACACCGATATAGCGACCATTCCAACAAGCTTAGCAAGAGACTTCGCGTTCACGAGCCTTGATCCTTGATGTGAATGATCACTCTGCCCCTGATGTTAGCCACAGGGCCGTAGGATGGGTAGAGCCCTTGCGAAACCCATCACGATTTACGTCGGCTGTGTCGATGGGTTTCGCTGCGCTCTACCCATCCTACGCGGTGCGCCTTTCTTGCAGCTCATCAGCCGGGACGCAGGTGTACCGTGCCGGCGCGTCGCGTCAGGCGGCGCGCTGACGCCCCTTCCCAGTCGGGAACTTTGCCGACGGTTGGTCGTTCCCGGTGAGCGGGCGCAAATGTAGGCAGAAGCCATGAAATGGATGCTTGTGGTCCTGGTTGGCGGCGTCTCACCCGTCAATACCGATCTGGTGTTCGACAAGTTCAGTGAATGCCTCGCCGCTGAGGAACAAATGCGACAGCACTACGCCGATGCGTTCGACGCGTGGGATCGCATGGCTGCGACGAGAATTGACCGGCGCAGGGACTACAAGAAAGCTCGCGAGACCGAGGCCAAACGGCTGTTGAGCAACGTGGGGACGTGCGTCCCGCATGGCGGCGGTGATCAGCAGCCCGTCACCTCGCAGCAGCAACCTCCCGCCACACCATCGCAACAGCCTGCTACGCCATCCCCGTCGCAGCCGGCGCCGCGAACGTAGCAGCAGCCCGTAGCCCGTAGGATGGGTAGAGCACTTGCGAAACCCATCACGCTTCATGTCGGATGTTGTCGATGGGTTTCGCTGCGCTCTGCCCATCCTACGCGGTGCTGTCTACGGCGGCGCAGCATCCTTGAGACCGCCCGTGCTGCTCCTCGGTAACCACTGGCGGTTAGTCGAATACGCCATCCGCATCTGCAAATCGGTCTCGAAGAAACGAGCCTTAAGCTTTTAGGTCCGTGATCCTCATAATTGCGACCACGTTTCCGTCATTGTACGCCTGCTCTTTCGTGTCCTTGTTGCAGGTCCAGACAAAGTTCTTCTTGCCCGTAAAGACCTTTCCCTCCTGATCGAGCCGAAGCTCCCCTTCGGTGATGTGGCAAACCATGGCATTCATCATCGGGGGGCCCATGGTCTTCGACCCCGGCTGCATGATGACGTCGCGCATCGAGACGGTCTTGAAACCGGGGATGAGGGATGGTGTCTCGCCCTCGTATTCACGCACCACCACTCCTGGCCACGGCGTCGTATCCTTGTAGCCCGCGGTTTGAGCGGAGGCGGGCTTCATCACGGCGGCGGTAGCCGCGGCCAACCCGATTCCCAATGCAGACCTTCGATTGATCTTGCTCATCGCTTTCTCCTGAAGTTACTGCAACGCGGCGCCGCAGAAGCGGCTCACGCATTCTTGGACTGTGAATGGTCATGCGAGACCGAAAAAGGGGCGGTCTCTTAAGGATGCGTACCTGCCGACAGCATTAGTTCTGCTCGTTCGTCCCGAACGGCGACTTCGGCACATCCCGCTTCAACGGCAACTGCATTCTACGCCACCTGAGGTGCTTGAGAAACAGGCGGTTTCGTCTGAAGACCCGATCGGCATACCGTCAAGAGCGGAGGACTGCGGCTCCAAGGAATGTCCGGAGTTGGCCTGAGCTGCCGTCGGGATATCAGCTATCAATGGTTCACCGGACCAAGAGCACGTACTGAGTTCGACTGCCGCTCATGGCCCGTGGGTGACTTTTAGCTCAGAGCGTCGCTGACGCCTCGGGCGCCAGAAGTCGAGGGCCTCATCGTAATATTATCGCCAGCCGCCGGTCGCGTCAGGCGGCGCGCCGGCTGTGTCGCGAGGAGAGATCAGGGCAAAGTACGAGCTTGCCCTCGAGACCGCCGGCCTCGAGGCGTCGGTGAGCATCGGCGACCTCCTCGAAGGAGATTCGCCCGGCGATGCGCGGCCGGATGGCACCACTTGCCAGAAGCCCGAACAGTTGCTCCAGGTCCTCCTTGAACCAGGTGGGATGTCGCGCCCGCATGGCATTGACCGAGTAAAAGCGGGCTCGCTTGCCGCCGGGCAACAATCTCCACAGATACAGGCGCGCGATCTCCATCACGATCGGGAGCATTCGACGCTGTGCCTGCACGCTCGCCGAGAAGCCGATGGCACAGAGCAGGCCGCCTGGCTTGAGCGCCGCGTATGAGCGGCGATAGCCGTCTTCACCGACACCGTCGACGATGACGTCGAACCCGCCCGGCAGAATCCGCGTGAAGTCCTCGTGCTGGTAGTCGATCGGCGCTGCCCCCAGCTTTTGGACGAGCGCCATGTGCTCGCTGCGTACAGTGCCCCACAGCTCGAGGCCGGCCAGTCTCCCGAGCACGAGCAGCGCCTGGCCGACCGCGCCGGCAGCCCCATGAACGAGAACGCGCTGGCCCTGCTGGACCTCGGCCGCGCGGTGCAGAAGTTGGTACGCGGTCGTCCAGCTCAAGATCAGCGCGGCCGCTTCGGCGGCGTCCACGCCTGCCGGCACCCGGGTCAGGTCGGTGGCCCGAAGCGTGCGATAAGCGGCGTTCGACCCGACCACCGTCATGTCGGCCACGCGGTCGCCGATCTGAAAGTCGCGCACGCCTTCGCCGAGCTGATCGATGTCTCCCACCACATCGTAGCCCATCACGAATGGCGGACGGAGGCGCATCGTTTGTGGGTAGAGATGCCGCCTGATCAACACTTCGGTATAATTGAGGCTCGACGCGAGGACGCGAACGCGCACCTCGCCGCGGCCAGCGGTCGGCAGGTGGGCGTCGACGACCTCCAGTGTCTCGGGATCACCGAAGCGGCTGACCTGAACAACGCGATTGCGCTGCTCCATCATGGGCGATCTCCATGCAATGCCGTCATTCAGCGCAAGGGCGGGCAGACTGCCGTCAGGCTCGGAAAATTGAATTGATCCAGATCAAGCTCGAGCGTGCACTGCTTGGAATTCTCCTCGGGCCAAATGACCAGCCGGGTCATCTGGCGCCATCATTCTTATTTTTTATTGGAGGGGAATATGCCTGCAGTCATTATGCAGTTCGTTTCGCATCCAAGACCCGGTAGCGATCTTGCGACCGTCCTACAGCTGGCAAAAGACGGCGCGACACTCTGGAGGAAGCACGGCGCCGATGTCAGCTATTGGTCGGTGATCGGCGGCGAGGTCGGGAACTACGCCTTCGTCGCTCGCTTCGATAGTGTAGAAGCTTATGGCCGCACCTTGGCGTCGCTGGGCGCCGATCCGGCTTTTGTTGAATTTCAAGCCAAGCGGCTGAAGGCCGGGCAATCGGATTGGGTACGCTCCAACGTTGCCATCCAGGTTGAACTTTGACGGAGCGCCTTCTCTCCCGCGTGCGAGACCGCCTTCGGGCGGTCTCTTGCTGTGCGATCGATGTCACCTGCTGGCCCGACGCTGAATTGGCGGATCTCTCGTTGAAGTTCGGTCAGCGCGTGGGATAGGTGGAGCACTTGCGAAACCCATCGGGTTTTACGGCGGGCATTGTCGACGGGTTTCGCTGCGCTCCACCATCTTACGAATCAACCTCGACCTGATCCTCCCAGTCCTCCCATTCGACGTTGTTGATTTCCAGGTAGCGCGAGACGGCCGAGCCGATGGTCGGAAAGAACTGGGCCTCGCCGACCTGGGCGTACAGGCCAAAACGCTTCAGCTTGTCCTTCACGGGATCCTTGAGCTCGGCAAAGCAGAGCTCGATGCCCCTGGCGTGCAGCGCCTCGTCCAGTTCGGCAACGGTATCGCATGCGGTGACGTCGACGCTCGTGACCGGCTCGGCGGCGACGACCAGCCAGCGCACGGGTGTTGGCGATTTCTCGATCGCGGCCAGAATTCGCTCCTTGAAGAACTCGGCATTGGCGAAGAACAGCGGCGCATCCCAGCGGAACAGCACCAGTCCGGGGATCAGGCGGGCATCGGGATATCGCGTGATGTCGTGATAGCCCTTGACGCCGTGCGCCCGCCCCAGAATGGCGGAGTGCGGACGCCAGCCGTCCCACAGAAACTCCGCAATGGCCACCGCGATGGCGAGGCCGATTCCCGGGATCGCGCCGAGCACGGCCACGCCCACGAAGCACAGCACCGTCAACCAGAATTCCCAGCGCTGGATCCGGTAGATTCGTTTGAGGTCGCTGATCTCGATCAGGCCGATCGCGGCTGCGATCACCACCGCCGCCAATGCGGCATTCGGCAGGTGCTGCAACAGGTTCGGCGCAAGCAGCAGAAGAAACGCGATAGCGAGCGCGCCGACGACGCTCGTCAGCTGGGTGCGCGCGCCGGCGGCCTCGGCAACGGGCGTACGCGAGGAGCTGCTGCTGATCGGGAAGCCCTGGAAAAAGCCGGTCGCGAGGTTGGCCGCGCCGAGACCCACCATCTCCTGGTTCGGATCGACCTTGTCGCCCAATCGAGCCGCATAGGTTCGCGACAACACGCTGGTGTCGGCGAACGAGACCAGAGCGATGGCGCAGCCGCCGGCCACGACCGAAACCAGATCGCCATAGCCGATCCAGGGAATGGAGAAGGCCGGCAGACCTTGAGGAAGTGGCCCCAAGACCTTCACGCCATGACCAGTTCCGAGATCGAGCAGTGCAACGACAAGGGTCGCGCCCACGACGGCAATCAGGATTCCCGGCAGTCGTTTGCTGTCCTTGAGCAGCAGGATGACCATCAACGTGCCAAGTCCGACTGCGAATGCGACCCAATTTATCTTGCCGTCGGCGATCCCGCTGGCGATCGCCCACAGGTCTCTCAGCGGTCCCTGGCTCTCGATCGAGAAGCCGAGCAGCTTCGGCAGCTGGCTGATCAGGACGGTCAGCGCAATCCCGTTCATGTAGCCGTACCGTATCGGCTTGGAGAGGAGCTCGGTCACGAACCCCAACCGCGCGATGCCCGCCACAATGAGCACAGCTCCTGAAACGAGCGCCATCATGGCGGCAAGCATTGCGGCACGGGCCGGATCACCGCCGGACAACGGAACAATGACGCCGAGGATGACGGCTGCCAGCGCCGAGTCTGGGCCGAGCACGATGATGCGGCTCGGACCGAACACCGCGTAGGCCAGAAGAGGGACGATGGTTGCGTAGAGGCCGTGGATGCCAGGCAGGCCCGACGCCACGGCATAGGCAATTCCGACCGGGACCAGCATGGTCGCCAGCACGAGACCCGCGAAAACATCGTGCCGAAGCCAATCAGCTTCGTAGTGGCGAAGTGTATCGATGCCGGGCACCCAACGCGTCCAACCGCTCACCGCGCTCACTCCAAAGGCCGGTCGTCATGCGGACCGTCACGGCGCAAGTCTAGAACGTCATCATCGACAGCCTTTGCAAATGACCGGCCCTTGACGCAAATCAACGTTGTCGATGCTTCCACTCTTCGGCGACGCAGCAATATTTCGGACGCGCATCAAGAACCTGCGCTCCTAGAACTGATACCGCCGCAAGCCGCCATCCACCGGGATCACCGTGCCCGTGATGTACCGCGCCACCGGTGAGGCCAGGAACACCGCGAGCGCGGCGAGGTCCTCCGGCTCGCCCCAATAGCCGACCGGGATCTCTTCCTCGGCGAAGCGCTCGCGATAGTCAGGCGGATAGTTGCGGCGGATCTGCTCGCTCATGATGCGGCCGGGCGGGATGCAGTTGATGGTGATGCCGTGCTCGCCGATCTCGCGCGACAGGCCCTTGGCCCAGGCGTGGACGGCGGCCTTGGCGGCGAAGGCGGCGTTCAGGCCTTCGGGCTCGGACTTGCCGGTGATGTTGACGATGCGGCCCCATTTGCGCTCGATCATCTGCGGCAGCAGCGCATGCGCGATGCGGCGGTAGCTGGTGAAGTTCAGCGCGATCGCCTCGTCCCATTTGCTGTCGGGGGCATCGACGGGCAGGGGACGGCTGCCGCCGGCATTGTTGACGAGGATGTCGACATGGCCGAGCTCCTTCACCGCGAAGGCGGCGATCCTCTCGGCTGCATCCTTGGCCATCACGTCCTGCTCGAATGGCGTGATCAACCCGGAGCCGACTTCCTTCACCAGCTCGGCAAGCAGGTCGGTGCGCCGCGCCACGCCGACGACGCGCACGCCTTCGGCAGCCAAGCCTTTGGCGATGGCGCGGCCGATGCCGATGCTCGCGCCTGTCACGACAGCGGTTTTCGATGTGAGCCCGAGGTCCATGGTTACACGCTCTCTTATTTGCTTTTGCTCTTGCTTGTTGCTGCTCGTTTCCTGCCCGTCCCGCGGGCCATGCGAATTGCCTGAGCGGGACGAGCAGTGGTAACCAAGAGCCACGTTGAAGGAAACACGAAAAAGAAAAGGCTGGAACGATGGTCTGGGATCCGCAGCAATATCTGAAATTCTCCGGCCACCGGCTCCGGCCCGCCGTCGACCTCCTGATGCGGATTCCCGATTTTGCCCCGCGTGCGATCGCCGATCTCGGGGCCGGCGCCGGCAACGTCACCAAGCTGATCAAGGAGCGCTGGCCGGAGGCGACCGTCACCGGCGTCGAGGGCTCGGCCGAGATGGTTGCCGCCGGCCGCAAGGCCGCGCCTGGCGTGGAATGGTCGCATGAGGACCTCGGCCATTGGCGTCCGGCGCAGCAATATGACTTGATCTATTCCAATGCCGCACTGCACTGGCTGCCCAATCATGCGGCACTCTTCCCGTCAGTGATGGAGAAGGTGAAGCCCGGCGGCATGCTTGCGGTGCAGATGCCGCGCAATTTTCTCGCGCCCTCGCATGTGCTGATCGGCGAGACGGCGCTTGACGGTCCCTGGCGCGCCAAGGTCGAGCATCTCGTCACCCCGCCGCCGGTCGAGGGGCCGGCCTTCTATCACGATCTTCTCGCGCCGATGTCGGCCAATATCGACATCTGGGAGACCGAATATCTGCAAGTGCTGGAAGGCGAGAACCCCGTGAAGGAATGGACCAAGGGCACGTGGCTGACGCGCTATCTCGACGTTCTCGAGGGCGAGGAGAAGGCCGCTTTCGAAGCGGCCTATGGGATGCGTGTCGCGAATGCGTATCCGAAGAATGCGGCGGGGCAGACGCTGTTCCCGTTCCGGCGTCTGTTCATCGTTGCCCAGCGCAGAGGCTGATGGCATTGCCGCAATGCGACATAAGCGCTCGCTGCCGGGGACGGCAGCGGATGCCGGGTTGCGTCACGAGCAGTCGTCAAGATAGCTTGGCTGCGGCAAATTGGGCTTAGGTCTAGTTGTTCGGGTGGCGGATTGCTGCCACTACTGACAATGCCAAACCGGACTGCAAAACAAAAAAGACCCGGTTTTAGAGGTTGTTGGGAGGTTCTTCATGCGCAAGCTGCTCCTTGCGGTTGCCGCCGCGGCCATTCTCGTGGCCCCCGCCATCGCACAGGCCCAGAGCCCTATCGTCATCAAGTTCAGCCACGTCGTCGCCAATGACACGCCGAAGGGCAAGGGCGCGCTGAAGTTCAAGGAACTCGCCGAGAAATACACTGACGGCAAGGTCAAGGTCGAGGTCTACCCCAACTCCACGCTTTACAAGGACAAGGAGGAGATCGAGGCGCTCCAGCTCGGCTCGGTGCATATGCTCGCGCCATCGACCGCGAAATTCGCGCCGCTCGGGATCAAGGAATTCGAGGCGCTCGACCTGCCCTGGCTGTTCAAGGACGATGTGACCTATTCCAATGCGATGAAGGGCACGATCGGCAAGTGGCTGTTCCAGAAGCTCGAGGCCAAGGGCATCACCGGGCTCGCTTATTGGGACAACGGCTTCCACATGGTCTCTGCCAATCGTCCGCTGACGAAGCCGACGGATTTCCAGGGTCTCAAGTTCCGCATCTCGGGATCGAAGGTTGCGGATCAGTATTTCCGCCTGGTGGGCTCGATCCCGCAGATCATGGCGTTCTCCGAAGTCTACCAGGCGCTGCAGACCGGCGTGGTCGACGGCTGCGAGAACACGGCGTCGAACTATCTGACGCAGAAATTCTACGAGGTGCAGAAGGACATCACGGTGTCCTATCACGCCCATCTGCAATATGCCGTCATCGTCAACTCGAAATTCTGGTCGGGCCTGCCGCCTGATATCCGCACCCAGCTCGACAAGGCGATGAACGAGGCGACCGACTACACCAACTCGATCGCGCGCCAGGAGAACGAGGACGCGCTGGCCGAGATCAAGAAGATGGGCAAGACCAATCTGCATTACCTCACCGACGCCGATCGCAAAGCGTGGCAGGAGGCGATGCAGCCGACCTACAAATGGGCGAAGGGCCGGGTCGGGCAGGAAGTGCTCGACCTCGTCGCCAAGGAACTCGACGTCAAGATGAACTGACGGCCGCGCCCTGCTGAGAACAACACCAACGGTCGGGGGTGATCGCACTCCCGGCCGTTTCGCTCTTGAATGGACGAACCAATACCGGGGGGACCAAGTTGCTGCGTGTGCTGAATCGTTTTCTCGATCATCTCGAGGAATGGCTGATCGCGACGTTGATCGCGGCCGCGACGTCGCTCATCTTCGTCGCGGTGCTGCACCGTTACGGCGCGGGACTGTCGATCGATATCGCCAAATGGGCGGAAGCCCGACAGCTGGCCTTCCTCGCCGTGCCCGCGCGCGCCGCGTTCACCTGGCTTGCCTCGCTCGACCTGTCCTGGGCGCAGGAACTCTGCATCTACATGTTCATCTGGATGGCGAAGTTCGGCGCGGCCTATGGCGTGCGGACCGGCATCCATGTCGGCGTCGACGTGCTCGTCAACATCCTTCCCGGCGGGTCGCGCCGGCGCGTCATCACCTTCGGCCTGCTGTGCGGCGCGCTGTTCACCGCCATCGTCGCTTATTTCGGCGCCGCCTTCGTCGGCCAGATGTGGCAGACCGGCCAGCAGTCCAACGACCTCGAAGCACCGATGTGGATGGTGTATCTCACGATCCCGCTCGGCTCCGGCCTGATGTGCTTCCGCTTCCTGCAGGTCGCCTGGGCGTTCTACCGCACCGGCGAGCTGCCACATCACGACATGGCCGGTGTCGAAGGCGTCGAGGCTGATCCGGTTCATCCGGCGCCGGTCACGCGCAGCCAGGTCGTCCGCGACGAGCGCAGCCCGCTCGGCTGGATCCTGATGCTGCTGCCGGTCCTGATCGTCGCCTTGTGCTTCGCGCATGCGGGCCACGTGATCACGCTGCCGCAAGGCCTCCGCGTCGCCATCGTGTTCGCCCTCCTGCTCTCGTTGATGCTCACGGGCATGCCGATCTCGATCGCGCTCGGTCTCACCGTGCTCAGCTTCATGTTCACGCTGACCGACGTGCGCACGGAATCGGTGGCGCTGAAGCTGTTCACCGGCATCGAGAATTTCGAGATCATGGCGATCCCGTTCTTCATCCTCGCCGGAAACTTCCTGACCCATGGCGGCGTGGCGCGGCGGATGATCGCGTTCGCGACCGCGCTGGTCGGTCATTGGTACGGCGGTCTCGCCCTGTCGGGCGTGGTGGCCTGCGCGCTGTTCGCCGCGATCTCCGGCTCGTCGCCGGCCACCGTGGTGGCGATCGGCTCGGTGATCCTGCCCGCCATGGTGGCGCAAGGGTTTCCGAAACGGTTCGGCGCGGGCGTGATCACGACGTCGGGCTCGCTCGGCATTCTCATTCCGCCGTCGATTCCGATGGTGCTCTACGCCGTCTCGACCAACAGCTCGGTCGGCAAGCTGTTCATCGCCGGCATCGTGCCGGGGCTTGCGCTGGCCACGCTGCTCGGCATGACGACGTTCTATCGCGCCTGGCGCAACGACTATCCGCGGATGCCCAAGGCGACCTTGATGGAGCGCCTCGACGCCTTCCGCAAGTCGATCTGGGGCATCCTGCTGATCGTGATCGTGATCGGCGGCATCTACAGCGGCCTGTTCACGCCGACCGAGGCCGCCGCCGTCAGCGCGGTCTACGCCTTCATCGTCGCGGTGTTCATCTACAAGGATCTGAAGCTGCGCGACGTGCCGCGGGTGCTGCTGTCGTCGGCGAACCTCTCGGCGATGCTGCTCTACATCATCACCAATGCCGTGCTGTTCTCGTTCCTGATGACCTACGAGAACGTGCCGCAGGCGCTGGCGCAATGGATGATCGACCAGGGCCTGGGCTGGATCGGCTTCCTGCTGGTCGTCAACCTCTTGCTGCTGCTGGCTGGCAACGTGATGGAGCCATCCTCGATCATCCTGATCATGGCGCCGATCCTGTTTCCGGTCGCAATCAAGCTCGGCATCGACCCCATTCATTTCGGCATCCTGATGACGGTCAACATGGAGGTCGGATTGTGCCATCCGCCCGTCGGCCTCAACCTCTATGTCGCCTCCGGCATCGCCAAGATGGGAATCACCGAGCTCACGGTCGCGGTGTGGCCGTGGCTGCTGACGATGCTGGGATTCCTCGTGGTGGTGACGTATTGGCCGGGCCTGTCGTTGTGGCTGCCGCGGCTGCTGGGGATGTAGCGGCGAACTCTGAAACCCTCTCCCCTTGCGGGAGAGGGTGGATCGCCGCATAGCGCGAGACGGGTGAGGGGTTCTCTCCGCTCGCTCAACTCTCGTCTAGTTCGCGGAGACATGCCCCTCATCCGGCGCTTCGCGCCACCTTCTCCCGCAAGGGGAGAAGGGAAGAGGGCGCCGTTGCTTCTGTCCTTCCGCCAGCGATAGCAATCGACCGCGAGATGCGGTTAGATGATCGCGCCAGGCCGGGAGGAAGCAGAAAATGACAGACGCATCCAGCAACGAACCCAAGGACGCAACGCCGTCGATCATTGCGCAGCATGATGCGATGCTGAACGCGCTGCCGTTTTCCGACACGCGGGATTTCGACGATGCCGCGCGCGGATTCCTCGGCACGATCGACAACGCGGAGATCTCCACGTCGCAAGGCCGGACGGTCTGGAGCCTGAAGCCTTACGGCTTCCTGTCCACTGAGCAGGCGCCGCCCACGGTCAACCCCAGCCTGTGGCGGCAGGCGCGGCTCAACATGCATCATGGGCTGTTCGAGGTGGTGCCCGGCGTCTACCAGGTGCGCGGGCTCGACATCGCCAACATGACGCTGATCGAGGGCGACAGTGGCGTCATCGTCGTGGACACGCTGACGTCGATCGAGGGCGCGCGCGCCGCGCTCAATCTCTACTTCAGGCATCGCGGCTTCAAGCCGGTCGCGGCCGTGATCTTCACGCATACCCACACCGATCACTGGGGCGGCGCGCGCGGCGTGCTGGAGGAGGATGCGCTCGCGACCGGACGCGTGCCGATCATCGCGCCGAACCTGTTCATGGAGCACGCGGTCTCCGAGAACATCATCGCAGGCCCGGCGATGCTGCGCCGGGCGCAGTATCAGTTCGGGCCGTTCCTTGCCAAGGGAACGCGGGGGCAGGTCGACAACGGACTCGGCAAGTCGATGGCGGCAGGCGGCGTTGCGCTGCTGCGACCGACCGATCTGATCATGGCGACCGGCGACAAGCGCGTGATCGACGGCGTCGAATTCGAATTCCAGATGGCGCCGAACAGCGAAGCGCCGGCGGAGATGCACTTCTTCATCCCGCGCTACAGGGTCTTGAACTTAGCTGAGAACTGCACGCACAATTTCCACAATTTGCTGCCGTTCCGCGGCGCCGATGTGCGCGATGCGCTGGCGTGGTCCAAATATCTGGGCGAGGCGCTGCAATTGTGGGACGGCAAGGTGGAGGCGATGTGCGGCCAGCACCACTGGCCGGTGTGGGGAGCTGAGCGCATCGGCACGATGATCCGCCAGCAACGCGATCTCTACAAGTTCGCGCACGACCAGACCATTCGGTTGATGAACCATGGCCTCAACGCCGCCGAGATCGCCGAGACGATCCAGCTGCCGAAGAGCCTGGAGGGCGCCTGGCACGGCCGCGGCTATTACGGCCACATCCGCCACAATGTGAAGGCGATCTACCAGAAATATCTCGGCTGGTACGACGCCAATCCGGTCAATCTCGATCCGCTGCCGCCGGTGGCGTCGGGCAAGAAGTATGTCGAGTATATGGGCGGCGCGGACGCCATCCTCGCGCGGGGACGGGCGGATTTTGACAAGGGCGAATTCCGCTTCGTCGCGCAGGCGCTCGGCCATCTCGTCTTCGCCGAGCCGGACAATGCGGCGGCGCGCAGCCTGCTCGCCGATACGCTGGAGCAGCTCGGCTATGCCGCCGAGAGCTCGACCTGGCGCAACGCCTATCTGTTCGGCGCCCAGGAATTGCGCCAGGGCATGCCGAAGACGCCGCCGCGCCCGCCGATGCCGCGCGAGACGCTGGCCGCATTGCGCACCTCGCAGCTCTGGGACGTGCTCGGCATCCGCCTCAACGGCCCCAAGGCGGAAGGAAAGCACATCGTGCTGAACTGGAGCTTTTCGGACACCGGTGAGACCTTCGTGCTCAATCTGGAGAATTGCGCGCTGACCTATGCCGAGGGCGTGCAGGCGGAAGGCGCGGATGCCAGCTTCACGCTGGCGCGCGCGACGCTCGATGAAGTCATCGCGAAGCTGACGAGCTTTCCGGAGGCGGTCGCTGCCGGCAAGGTCAAGCTGTCGGGCAATCCGATGAAGCTCGCCGAACTGATGGGATTGATGGACGAATTTCCGAGGATGTTCGAGATCGTCGAGCCGAAGCGGGCGGGGGTGGGGTAGGGACCACACATTCAGTGTCGTCCCGGCGAAGGCCGGGACCCATAACCCCAGGGAGAAGTTGTCGGACGAAACTGGTCACTCCGAGTCTTCGCCAAACTACGCCCTGTGGCTATGGGTCCCGGATCGGCGCGCGCTTTGGGCGCGCTTGTCCGGGACGACACCTTTGGGGGGTCTACTTACTCCGCGCTGCTGACCAGCTTGATCCGCGGTGCCTGCTCCTCGGTCAGGCTGCGATAGGCGGCGAGGTAGTCCAGCGCCATCCGCCGCGCCGTGAAGCGCGTCTCGAACTGCTTGCGGATCGCGGCGCGGCTCAGTTGCGGAAGCCGCTTGACGACGCCGGCGGCGCTGATGACGTCCTCGACGACGAAACCGGTCAGGCCCTCGTCGATGATTTCAGGCACCGAGCCGCGATTGAAGGCGATCACCGGCGTTCCGCAGGCCATGGCCTCGATCATCACGAGGCCGAACGGCTCCGGCCAATCGATCGGCAGTAGAAGCGCAAGCGCGCCGCTCAGGAAGTCCGACTTTTCGTGATCGCTGATCTCGCCGATGAACTCCACCAACGGATTGTTCTCGATCATCGGCTTGATCAGCTCGTCATAATAGTCCTGGTCGGCACGATCGACCTTGGCCGCGATCTTCAGCGGGATGCCGCAATGGGTCGCGATCTTGATGGCGCGGTCGACGCCCTTCTCCGGCGCGATGCGGCCGAGCACGGCGAGGTATTCCTGTTTCACCGGCTTCGGCGTCAGCAGGTTCTCCGGCAGGCCGTGGTGGATCGTCGTCACCCAGTTCGCCTGCGGCACCGGCCGCCGCTGCGCGTTCGAGATCGAGATGACAGGCATCTTGGAGAAGGTGTGGAAGACGGGCTGATGCTCCGGCAGGTCGAGCCGGCCGTGCAGCGTGGTCACGAACGGTGTCGGCTGGCGGTGAAACAGCGACCACGGATAGTAATCGAGATGGAAGTGGAGGAAGTCGAACTCCTCGTCGTCACATTTCTGCCGCACGCGCTCCAGGAGCACCATGTGCAGGGCGTTGGGGTCTCGTACGGAACCGTCGAGGCGAAGCGCCCGCGGCCATAATGCATCGAGCTTTGCAGATGTCTGCGAGTCGCCGCTGGCAAACAGCGTCACGTCATGTCCCAGGGCTACCAACTCTTCCGTCAACCAATGCACCACCCGCTCAGTGCCGCCATACAGCTTGGGTGGAACAGCCTCCGTCAACGGAGCTACCTGCGCGATGCGCATCTCACCTTCTCCTCTGCGATCATGGATGTTGAAACCCCCGCCTGTACGGCACCGGCAATGCCAGCGAAGGGAACGTTCCCGCACTTGCGAAGTTCCTTCTCCCGAACGTTACTTATTCGACACGTTGGGCGTTGGTCGCGATGATGCCATGACATCTTCGCAGATCGTCCGCATCCGCATGTCGTGATCACAAGCCCGGGAACCGGGACGAAGCGGTCGATGTTCAAGTCGATCAGTACAAATTGAAAAACCAAAAACGACGGGGCGATAGCCATATGGATCAGCTTTCTGGATACGCGCGCAGGCCATTTGCCTTTGTCTTGCGCTATCTCAGGCGTCGCCTCGCCTCACATCTCGTGATTCTGACCGCGGTCGTGGCGGCCGTTGCCTGCTCCGTGGGCACGCAGTACGGCGTCAAATCCCTGGTCGACAGTCTGTCGGCGGGAACTTCGCATGGCGGCAGTGTATGGCTGGCATTCCTTCTGCTCATGTCACTAATCGCGGCCGACAACTTCCTATGGCGGATCGCGAGCTGGACCGCGAGCTTTACCTTCGTTCGCGTCACCGGCGATCTCAGGCGCGACATCTTTCGCCATCTGACCGGGCACGCGCCCAGCTATTTCTCAGATCGCATGCCCGGCATGCTGACGAGCCGCATCACCGCGACCTCGAACGCGGTGTTCACGGTCGAGAACATGTTCGTCTGGAACGTCCTGCCGCCGTGCATTGCCACAATTGCGGCAATCATGCTGATCGGAACCGTCAGTCCCTACATGGCGCTCGGCCTGATCGTGATCGCCGGCGGCATGGTGATCGCGATGTTCCATCTGGCCGCCGCCGGCAAGCCGCTGCACGACGACTTCGCCGACAAGGCGGCTGTCGTCGACGGCGAGATGATCGACGTCATCAGCAACATGCCGCTGGTCCGCGCCTTCTGCGGCATCAGCCATGAGCATGAGCGGTTCGATGCCACCGTCAATCGCGAGCTCACCGCGCGCGGCCGCAGCCTGCGCTATCTCGAGAAGCTGCGGCTGACCCATGCCGGCGTGACCGTTGTCCTGACCGTGGCGCTGATGGCCTGGGCCATCACGCTCTGGCAGCAGGGTGAGGCAACCACCGGCGACGTCGTGCTGGTATGCACGCTCGGCCTCTCCATCCTCAATGCGACGCGCGATCTGGCGGTGGCGCTGGTCGACGTCACCCAGCACGTCGCGCGGCTGACCGAGGCGATTGCGACGCTTCTGGTTCCGCACGAATTGCGCGACCATCCCGAGGCCGGCCCCCTGGTCAAGAGCGGCGCCGCGATCGCGTTCAACAACGTCACCTTCGGCTATCCCGGCGGTGAGAAGATATTCGAGCGCTTCAGCCTGCGGCTGCAGCCCGGCCAGCGCGTCGGCCTGGTCGGCCACTCCGGCGGCGGCAAGTCGACGCTGTTCACGCTGCTTCAGCGCTTCTACGATGTCGACGAGGGTAGCGTCACCATCGACGGTCAGGACATTTCCAAGGTGACCCAGCTGAGCCTGCGCGAGGCGATCTCGGTGGTGCCGCAGGATATTTCCTTGTTTCATCGCTCGATCCGCGAGAATATCCGGTATGGGCGGCCGAACGCGACCGACGACGAGGTGCTGCGCGCGGCGATCGCGGCGCGCTGCGACTTCGTCGAGAGCCTGCCCGAGGGCCTCGACACCATGGTCGGCGACCGCGGTGTGAAGATGTCCGGCGGCCAGCGCCAGCGCATCGCAATCGCGCGCGCCTTCCTGAAGGACGCGCCGATCCTGCTGCTCGACGAGGCCACGGCCGCGCTCGACAGCGAGTCCGAGGAGGCGATCCGCGAGGCGTTGACACGCCTGATGCGCGGCCGCACCGTGGTTGCGATTGCGCATCGCCTCGCGACCCTGCGCAATTTCGATCGCGTGGTGGTGCTGAAGGCCGGCAGGATCATCGAGGACGGCGCGCCCGACCGCCTGATGCAGGGCCACGGTCCCTACCGTGAGCTGGTGACGCAGGAGATGAGCCGGCTCGCGAAAGTCGCCGCGTAGGCCCGACGGTCGCGTTCGCGTTGGTTGCGTCTCGAAACAAGCGCAGGGGAGCAGCTCATGGCATCCGAAGTCGTCACCAAGTTCGTCTCTGTGACGCGGACCGTGGAGCAGGTCGTGGAGCAGCCCTTCTATATCCCGATGACGGGGCCGTCGGCGCGACCGCGACGCTCGCTCAAGCACGATGACACCTTCATCGTGCTCGACAGTCATGGCGACATCGGCGCATCGGCCGGCGGGCCGGACGGGCTGTTTCACCACGACACCCGTTATCTCGCGCGGCTGGAGCTCGTGCTCGACGATCTCCAGCCGCTGCTGCTCGGCTCCAACCTGCGCGACGACAATTCGGCGCTGACCGTCGATCTCACCAACCCCGACATCTACCGCGAGGGCAGCCTCGTGCTGCAAAAGGACCTGCTGCACATCGTGCGCACGGTCTTCCTGTGGCGCGGCACCGCCTATCAGCGCATCGGCGTGCAGAACCACGGCGACCGGCCTGCCAGCTTCGAGTTGACGCTGCTGTTCGACAACGACTTCGCCGATCTGTTCGAGGTCCGCGGCGAGCGGCGCCCGCGCCGCGGGACCGGTACGAGCCGGTTGCTCGGGCCGACCGACGTGCTGTTCGAATATCGCGGTCTCGACGATTGCGAGCGCACCACGGGTTTGCATTTCGATCCGCGTCCGACGCGGCTTTCGGTCAATGCCGCCACCTGGCAGCTCGAGCTCGATCCGCACCAGTCGAAATCGCTGTTTGTGGCGGCGTCGTGCAACCGGCCGATCGCGGAGAAGCCGGCGCGCTTCTTCAGGGGCCTGCTCGCCCACCGCCGCGAGATGCGGCAGTCGACCATGGGCGCGGCGAGCATCGAGACCTCCAACAACATCTTCAACGAGGTGCTGTGCCAGGCCATGGCCGACCTCAACATGCTGATGACGGAGACGCCGCAGGGCCGCTATCCCTATGCCGGCATTCCCTGGTACTCGACGACCTTCGGGCGCGACGGACTGATCACCGCGCTGCAGATGCTGTGGATCGATCCGCGGATCGCCAAGGGCGTGCTCAGGCGGCTCGCGCATTTCCAGGCCAGGGCGATCGATCCGCTGGCCGATGCCGGGCCCGGAAAGATCCTGCACGAGATGCGCGGCGGCGAGATGGCGGCGCTGCGCGAGGTGCCGTTCGCGCAATATTACGGCAGCGTCGATTCCACCGCGCTGTTCGTGCTGCTCGCCGGCAGCTATTTCGAGCGCACCGGTGACGTGAAGACCCTGATCGAGCTGTGGCCCGCGATCGAGGCGGGGCTCGCCTGGATCGACGGTCCCGGCGATCCCGACCACGACGGCTTCGTCGAATACCAGCGCGCGACGGAGAAGGGGCTGGCCAACCAGGGCTGGAAGGATTCTTACGACGCGATCTTCCATGCCGACGGCCAGCTCGCGGAAGGCAATATCGCGCTCGCGGAGGTCCAGGGCTACGTCTATATGGCGAAGCAGCTGGCGGCGCGGTGCGCGCTGCGCCTCGGCAAGCCGGACCTCGTGCGCAAGTTCGAGGCCGAAGCCAAGGCACTGGCCGAGCGCTTCGAGCAGGCGTTCTGGTGCGAGGAGCTCGGCACCTACGCCCTGGCCCTCGACGGCAAGAAGCGGCCCTGCAAGGTGCGGACCTCCAATGCCGGGCAGGTGCTGTTCAGCGGCATGATCCGGGAGGACCGCGCCCGTCTCGTCGCCGCAGACCTGATGCGGCCGCATTTCTTCTCTGGCTGGGGCATCCGCACCGTCGCTGTCGGCGAGGTGCGCTACAACCCGATGTCCTATCACGACGGCTCGATCTGGCCGCACGACAACGCGCTGATCGCGCTTGGTCTCGCGCGCTACGGCCTCAAGCATTCGGTGGCGCATGTCTTCAAGGGACTGTTCGACGCCGCCACCTATATGGATTTGCGCCGGCTGCCCGAATTGTTCTGCGGTTTCCGGCGCGAGAAGCGGCGCGGCCCGACGCTCTATCCGGTCGCCTGCGCGCCGCAGGCCTGGGCCAGCGCGACGCCGTTCACGCTGCTGGAGGCGGCGCTGGGCATCGAGTTCGACGTGGCGCGCGGCGAGATTCGCCTGCGCAATCCGCATCTGCCGGCGTTCCTGAACGAGGTCATCCTGCACGACCTGCGCCTCGGCGATTCCAGCGTGGATCTGCGCGTCAGCCGCCATGGCGACGACGTCGCGCTGGAGGTGTTGCGCACGCGCGGCCAGATCCAGGTCTCGATCGTGCTGGCGCGCTAGCGGCGCGCGGTGAGGAGGGTGTTATGCGTGCGGCCGGATGGTTAGTCCTGAGCGCGATCGTCGCAGGCCTGACGGTCGCGGTATCCCGCGCTGCGGAGGAGTTGCCTGCAGGGGCTCCGACTGCTCCGCCCAGTGAAGCGAATGCGCCGGCGACGGCTCAGCCGCCGGCTTCCACCGTGCCTGTGACGCCAAAAGATGCCGCGCCGCCGCCGTCGGTCACCATCATCGGCGCGAGCGATGCACATGGCGTGCTCGGCCGCGACGTGCGCAGCGCCGCGGACGAGGACATGGGCCGCATCGTCGATGTCATCGTCGACCGGGACGGGCACGTGCGCGCGGCGGTGATCGATTTCGGCGGCTTCCTCGGCGTCGGCAGCCGCAAGATCGTGGTGGACTGGAACGCGATGCGGTTCGGCAAGATCGCCAACAAGAAGGACAGCATCACGCTGGAACTGACCAAGGCGCAGGTCGCGGCAGCGCCGGAATACAAGGAAGACACGCCGATGGTCGTGCTCGGCGCGTCCGGCAGCCTTCAACCGCTGCAATCGATCCAGTGAGGTGCCGGGAGGGCTGACCGCCTGTGCTGTTGTCCAGGAAGCCGAACCATGCAGATCGCGATGGCCACGTTGAACCGGACAACGTCGCCGCGCCGCCGCCTATGGGCATTCCGGCGCCGTCGCGTCAGAGCCTGCGCGGCCTCGACTGGTTCATCTTCTTCCTCGCCGACGTGCAGACCGGCTTCGGTCCCTTCATCGCGGTCTACCTGACGACGCAGAAATGGACCCAGGTCGAGATCGGCCTCGTGCTGTCGATCGGCGGCATCGTCGCCCTGATCGGACAGATGCCGGGCGGCGCGATCATCGATGCGGCGAAATCCGAGCGGCTGGTCGCAGCGCTCGCGATCGCGACCATCGGCGCCTGCGCGCTCGCCTATGCCGCGATGCCGGTCTTCGCCGTGGTGGTGACGGCCGCCACCCTGCATGCGATGGCGAGCTGCGTGCTGGGGCCGGCGATCGCGGCGATCAGCCTCGGCCTGGTCGGTCCGCTCGCGATCGGAGAGCGGCTCGGCCGCAACGCGCGGTTTGCCTCGCTCGGCAACGGCGTCGCCGCTGCCGTGATGGGCACCGCCGGATATCTACTGTCGAGCCGCTCGGTGTTCCTCGTCACCTTCCTGCTCGCGATCCCGACCCTGATCGCGCTGTCGCGCATCCGCGAGGAGGAGGTCGACATCAGGCGCTGTCACGGCGAGATGCCGCCGGAAGCCGCCGACCGCGGCGACACCAATGTCTGGCATCTGATCCGGCAGCGTCCGCTGATCGTCTTCGCCCTCAGCGTGCTGCTGTTGCAGCTCGCGAATGCGGCGATGATGCCGCTGATGGCGAGCGCGGTGACGGCGCGGTCGAGCCAGTGGGCGACGGTGCTGGTCGCGGCCTGCATCATCGTGCCGCAGGCGATCGTGGCGCTGCTGTCGCCGACCGTCGGGCGCAAGGCGCAAGCCTGGGGCCGCCGGCCGCTGCTGCTGATCGGATTCGGCGCGCTGACGATTCGCGGTCTGCTGTTCGCGACCGTGCGCGATCCCTATCTGCTGGTCGCGGTGCAGGTGTTCGACGGCATCACCGCGGCGGTGTTCGCGGTGATGATTCCGCTGATCGTCGCCGACGTCGCCTTCGGCAGCGGCCATTTCAACCTGGCGCAGGGCATCGTCGGCACTGCGACCGGCATCGGCGCGTCGCTGAGCACGGCGCTCGGCGGCTATGTCAGCGACAAGTTCGGCAACGCCACGGCCTTCATCGGGCTGTCCGGCGTTGCCGCGACGGGGCTGCTGCTGATCCTGCTCGTGATGCCGGAGACCCGGCGCACCGGCATGACCGTGACCAAAGAAATGGCCGGCTGAAGGACTTCGGCCGGCCAAGTAGGCAGGGAGGAAGAAAGTCAGGCGTCGAGATTGTGCAGGCGCTGGCGGTTGCGCAGCACGATCTGGCGGGCGCCGGAGAAGCCGAGAATGCCCTGGGTATGAAGCTGGGACAGCGCACGCGACACGGTCTCGAGCGTGAGGCCGAGATAGTCGCCGATGTCGCGGCGGCACATCGGCAGCGCCATCATGCCGGCAACCGCGAGGCGGCGGTCCATTTCGAGCAGGAAGGTCGCAACGCGCTCCATCGCTGTCTTGCGGCCGAGCAGCAGCATGTGGTCTTCGGCGTGACGCAGCTCGGACGCCGTCATGGCCCAGAGCTTGCGGGCGACCTGCACGTCGGTGCCGGCGGCCTTCTCGAGGCTGGCGCGCTTCACGAGGCGCACATTGGTGTCGATGATGGCCTCGGCGGCGAGGCGGTGGGTGGCGCCGGATTCGAGGCCGAACACGTCGCCGGGAAGATGGAAGGCGCCGATCTGGCGGCGACCGTCGGAGAGAAGCTTGTAGCTGCGCACCGCGCCCGAGACGACCTGGTAGACATATTCGGCAGGCTCGTCCTCGCCATAGATCTCCTCGTCCTTGCGGTAGGAGAACTCGGTGGCGACGAGGCCGACATGGCCGGTGATCGCGCCGAACTGGTCGGAAACGGTGTGGGCAGGGGCAATCTTGCCACCGATCTGGGTGTTGATCGCCGGGGTTTTGAGTGTCTGGGTCAGCATCTGCGCCATCTCCGTTGTGATGGAACATCGCTACCCGCGTTTGCGCAATCCGGAAATTTCGCGCGTTATCTTAAGGACGTTTACCTACGTAGAATCCCGTAGGTCATTTGCCGCGGCGGTCCTGGATGGCCCCGCGGATGCGCTTGACCAGGTTTTCATCGAGAAGCGGCTTCAAAACCACGTCCTTGACGCCCGCGGCCGCCGCCCGGGTCGAGATGTTCTCGTCCGGATAGCCGGTGATCAGGATCACGGGCGTGTCGCTGTCGGACTTGCGCAGGCGGCCGGCGAGGTCGATCCCGTTGATATCGGGCATCTTGTAGTCGATCACATAGCAGTCCGCGCCCGGCGCTCCGGCGGCGTTGAGCAGCGCCGTCGCATTCCTGAAGGTCCGCACCGCGAAGCCGTCGGTTTCCAGCAGGAATCGCAGGGAGCCCAGCACGGCGGCATCGTCGTCGACCACGTAGACAGTGGGCTTTGCCGATGACGCCATCGCGAGTCGCTGAGGGTGCGAGCCAATCTCGATCATTCTGACTGGCTAGCACAGGCGGGCGCAACCGCCTTGACTTGCCTCAAGCCGATTTGCCTCAATCTGCTTCGGCTCAATCGTTGAGCATGCCGGCGCGCATGGCGAGGCGAACCAGCTCCGAGAGAGAGTTGGCCTGCATCTTGGTCATGACGTTGGCCCGGTACACCTCGATGGTGCGCGGGCTGATGTCGTATTCGCGGGCGATCAGCTTGTTGGAAAGACCTGCGATCAGTCCTTCCATCACCTGGCGCTCCCGGGGACTCAAGGACGCGACGCGGGCGGCGATGTCCTGCGCGACGGCCTCGTTCTTGGCCGCCGGCTCGGCCTGGCGGATCGCCGCCTCGATCATCGCGATGAGACGATCGTCCTCGAACGGCTTCTCCAGGAAATCGACCGCCCCGAGCTTCATCGCCTCGACCGCGAGCGGCACGTCGCCGTGCCCGGTCATGATCAGGATGGGGAACGGGCTCTGCTGCGCCTTCATGCGCTTCAGCAGCTCGATGCCGTCGAGGCCCGGCATGCGCACGTCGGAGACGACGCAGCCGAAGGCAAGGCCGGGAAGGGCGTCGATGAAGCTCTGCGCGTTGTCGAACAGCGTGACGCCGAAACCGGCGGAATCCAGCAGGAAATTCAGCGAGTCCCGCATCGCATCGTCGTCATCGATGACGTAGACATGTCCCTTGGTCGTCATGCATCAATTCTCGTCGGCTGCCGGAAGGGTGAAACGGAATGTCGCCCCGCCCGATGTGTTGCTCTCGGCCCACATGCGTCCGCCGTGAGCCTCGATGATCGAGCGGCTGATCGACAGTCCCACGCCCATGCCGGTGTCCTTGGTGGTGAAGAAAGTCTGAAACAGGTTCGGAATGACGTCGTCCTGGAAGCCGGAGCCGGTGTCGGACACCTCGATCTCGATCATGTCGTCGGCGACGCGGGTATTGGTGACGACGAGCTCGCGCCGCGGCGACTGCGCCATCGCCTCCAGCGCGTTGCGGAACAAGTTGACCAAAACCTGCTGGATCTGCACCCGGTCGGCGAGAACGAGATCGGCCCCCGGATCGAGGCTGAAGCGGAGCTGCACATTCTGCTCGCGCGCGCCGGCGAGGCCGAGCGCGCCGGCCTCCTCGATCAGCTTGGACAGGCTCTCGACCCGCTTCTCCGATTCGCCGCGGGAGACGAAGTCGCGCAGGCGCCGGATGATCTGGCCGGCGCGCAGCGCCTGCTCGGCGGCACGGTCGAGCGCGCTTTCCACCTTCGGCGTGTTCGGATCGACGCTGCCGGCCAGCAGCCGCCGCGAGCCCTTCATGTAGTTGCTGATCGCCGCCAGCGGCTGGTTGAGCTCGTGCGCGAGCGCGGACGCCATCTCGCCCATGGCGCTCAGCCTGGAGACGTGGACGAGCTCGGATTGCAGCTCCTGGAGCCGCGCCTGGGTCTGCTGGTGCTCGGTGAGATCGCGGACGAAGCCGGTGAAATAGGGCTCGCCGCCGGACTGCATCTCGCCGATCGAGAGGTGCATCGGGAAGGTGGTGCCGTCGCGGCGCCTGCCGGTCACGATGCGGCCGATGCCGATGATGTGGGGATCGCTGGTGGTGCGGTAGCGCGCAATGTAGCTGTCATGCCGGGAGCGATCGGGTTCCGGCATCAGGATGCTGACGTTCTGGCCGATCGCCTCATGCTCGGACCAGCCGAACAGGCGCTCGGCGGCGGTGCTGAACAGCTGGATGATGCCGTGGCCGTCGATGACGATCATGGCGTCGGGGATGGTGTGGAGGATCGAGCGGAGGTGGGTCTCGCGGGTCCGGAGCGCGCTCTCGACCTGCTTCTCCTCGTCGATATCGAGGAAGATGCCGCTGAGATGGCGGGCCGTGCCGGCTTCATCCCGAATGAGGCCGGCGCGGGCGCGAATCCACTGTCCTCCGTTGGCGGCGCCCGCCACCTTGAAGGAGACGTCGAAGCCGCCGCCGCGTTCGCTGACGTGCTTGATCGCGCTTTCGACGCGGTCGCGATCCCGGGGCTCGAGCCGCGACAGGAAGAGCTCGTAGCTCGCCGGCTGGTCCTGCGCGATGCCAAGCAGGTTCCTGGCGGTGTCCGACCAGTCCAGTTCCCGCGTTGCGAGGTCGAGATCCCAAGTGCCGACGCCGAATCCCTCGATCCGGACCCGGAAATGCTCGCCGCGACTATCGTCCGGCGGATGCGTTACGCGGGTCGGCGACAATCGACGGCTCCCATTTTGGTGCGGCGGGCAAGCGAGACATGAGGGCAATTTCGCCCATGGCCGGGCCGGAGGCAAGTTCGGATGTCTGATTCCATTGCCGGATTTCCCGCAACCCGGCACCCGGCAATTTGATCTACCTCATCCTGCCTTGCCGCGGCGAGGCTAGATTTCGCGCCAGTTCATTGCCGTGCGGAGAATCCCGATGACATACGCGACCGTGATGGTCAGCCTGGCGCTCGATCAATCCAACGAGGCGCGTCTTCAGGTCGCGGGCGAGCTCGCCGAGCGATTCGAAGCCGCCATCGTCGGTGTTGCCGCGGCGCAGTTCACCCCGCCGCTCTATTTCACCGATGGCGCCGAGGCCCAGCGGCTGATCGAGGAGGGCGAAGCGTCCGTCAAGCGGCGCCTGGCGGGTCTCGAGGCGCAATTCCGCGCCGCGACGAAGAATCGCGGCGGGCACGTGGAGTGGCGCAGTGCCCTGGATTTTCCGGCGCGCTTTGCGCTGGCGCAGGCGCGCTGCGCCGACATCGTCGTCAGTGGCGGACAGAGCCCGGCCTTCTCCGACGCGTTCGCGCTGGCAAGCCCCAGGGATCTGGTGATGCAGGTCGGCCGTCCGCTTCTCGTCGCGCCCGATCGGGTCAACTGGCTCGATCTGCGCAGCGTGCTGGTGGCGTGGAAGGATACGGCGGAGGCGCGGCGGGCGGTGGCGGATTCGCTGCCGATGCTGCGCAAGGCGAGGGACGTCACCATCGTCGAGATTCCGGAGCAGGGCGACGACCGTTCGAGCGTGATGGCCGGCGTCACCGACGTCGCCGCCTGGCTCGCCCGTCACGGCATCACCGCGACCGCGCGCGTCTCGGAGGCCGCGCGGAACGAACCCGCCGCCGTGCAATTGGAGAAGGTCGCCGGCGACGTCGGCGCCGGGCTGATCGTCGCGGGCGCCTACGGTCATTCGAGGTTCCGTGAGCTGGTCCTGGGCGGCGTCACCCAGTATCTGGTCACGCAATCCACGCGTTGCGTGCTGCTGTCGCACTGACGGCCGGTCGGCCATAGCGAGTTGAGGAGGACGCGCCGTGTACAGATTTCTCGAGCAGACCGCCAGTAGCTACATGACGCGCAACGTCAAGACGGTGCAGCGCGACCGCAACATGCTCGAGCTCAGCGAGATGTTCGAGCGCGACGATTTCAACTCCTATCCGGTCGAGGACGACGGACAGATCGTCGGCATCGTCACCAAGTTCGACATCCTGAAGTGCTTCGCCTTCACCCCGAACCAGATGCTGCCGCGCTATCACGACCTGATGAGCCGCAAGATCGGCGATGTCATGACGCCGGAGTTCATCTATGTCAGTCCCGACACGCGCCTGACGCGCGTGCTCCAGATCATGGTCGAGCACCGCATCCGGAGCATCATCGTGCTCGACGGCGCGCAGAAGCTGGTCGGAATCATCGCCCGCGAGGACGTCATCAAGGCGCTCAAGGCCACGGCAAGGGACTGACGTCGAGCCGGCGGCTCCGCAGTCGTAGGGTGGGCAAAGCGAAGCGTGCCCACCCTGTCTGTCGCGGTGTCGGATAGATGGTGGGCACGGCGCAAGTGCGCCTTTGCCCACCCTACGATTCTGGACTCGCGCAGCCAACCCCTCACCCAAGTGAGTTTGCCGCGCCAAGGGGAGAGGGCGCATCGACTGGCAGCGTCTCACATTAACAGAAATCCATTTGTCTTGATTTCAATCAATTCCCCGCGAGGGTGAATGTGGTTTCTGGCCCCGTGTTCTTTCAGAGAGAATCCGCATGAGCCAGCCCTCCATCTCCAAATCCATGACTATCGGTGAAAGCGGCCTGGCTGTTGTGTTCGCAGCCACCGCGTTCCTCTGCGTGGTTGCCTCGGCCAAGGCGCTCGACGCGCCGTTCGCCTTCCATGCCGCGCTCAGCGCGGCGGCGAGCCTGGCAGCGGTGTTCTGCATCATCAACCGCTACTTCGAGCGCCCGGCGGCGCTGCCGCCGGCGGAGATCAACGGCCGTCCCAACTACAACATGGGGCCGATCAAGTTCTCCTCGTTCATGGCGATGTTCTGGGGCATCGCGGGCTTCCTCGTCGGTCTCATCATCGCCTCGCAACTGGCCTGGCCCGCGCTCAACTTCGATCTGCCCTGGATCCAGTTCGGTCGGTTGCGGCCGCTGCACACCTCGGCCGTGATCTTCGCCTTCGGCGGCAACGTGCTGATCGCGAGCTCCTTCTACGTCGTGCAGAAGTCCTGCCGCGTTCGCCTCGCCGGCGACCTCGCGCCCTGGTTCGTCGTGCTCGGCTACAACTTCTTCATCCTGGTCGCGGGCACGGGCTATCTGCTCGGCGTCACCCAGTCGAAGGAATATGCCGAGCCGGAATGGTACGCGGACCTGTGGCTGACCATCGTCTGGGTGGTCTATCTGCTCGTCTTCCTCGTCACGATCATCAAGCGCAAGGAACCGCACATCTTCGTCGCGAACTGGTTCTATCTCGCCTTCATCGTGACGATCGCGGTGCTGCATCTCGGCAACAACCCGGCGCTTCCCGTCTCGGTGTTCGGCTCCAAGTCCTACGTCGCCTGGGGCGGCATCCAGGATGCGATGTTCCAGTGGTGGTACGGCCATAACGCGGTCGGCTTCTTCCTGACCGCCGGCTTCCTCGCCATCATGTACTACTTCATTCCGAAGCGCGCCGACCGGCCGATCTATTCCTACCGGCTCTCGATCATTCACTTCTGGTCGCTGATCTTCCTCTACATCTGGGCCGGCCCGCACCATCTGCACTACACGGCGCTGCCCGACTGGACCCAGACGCTCGGCATGACCTTCTCGATCATGCTGTGGATGCCCTCCTGGGGCGGCATGATCAACGGCCTGATGACGCTGTCGGGCGCCTGGGACAAGTTGCGCACCGATCCCGTGCTGCGCATGCTGGTGGTCTCCGTCGCCTTCTACGGCATGTCGACCTTCGAAGGCCCGATGATGTCGATCAAGGTGGTCAACTCGCTCAGCCACTACACCGACTGGACCATCGGCCACGTCCACTCCGGCGCGCTCGGCTGGGTCGGCTTCGTCTCCTTCGGCGCGCTGTACTGCCTGGTGCCGTGGGCCTGGAATCGCAAGGGGCTCTACAGCCTGAAGCTCGTCAACTGGCACTTCTGGGTCGCCACGCTCGGCATCGTTCTCTACATCTCGGCGATGTGGGTGTCCGGCATCCTCCAGGGCCTGATGTGGCGCGCCTACACTTCGCTCGGCTTCCTCGAATATTCCTTCATCGAGACCGTCGAGGCGATGCATCCCTTCTACATCATCCGCGCCGCAGGCGGTGGCCTGTTCCTGATCGGCTCGCTGATCATGGCCTACAATCTCTGGATGACCGTTCGCACGGGCGAAGCGGAAGTCCAGATGCCCGTCGCTCTCCAGCCGGCGGAATGAGGAGTTTTCCATGTCGTTCTGGACACGCCACCAAATCTTCGAAAAGAACTCGATCGTCCTGATCGTCGGCATCCTCCTGGTGATCGCGATCGGCGGTCTCGTCGAGATCACGCCGCTGTTCTATCTCAAGAGCACGATCGAGGCGGTCGACGGGGTCAGGCCGTACACGCCGCTGGAGCTCGCCGGGCGCAACGTCTATGTCCGCGAAGGCTGCTATCTCTGCCATTCGCAGATGATCCGGCCGCTGCGTGACGAGGTCGAGCGCTACGGCCACTTCTCGCTCGCCGCCGAGAGCATGTACGACCACCCGTTCCAGTGGGGCTCCAAGCGCACCGGTCCCGACCTTGCCCGCGTCGGCGCCAAATATTCCGACGACTGGCACGTCACCCATATGACCAATCCGCGCGCGATCGTGCCGCAGTCGGTGATGCCAGGCTATCCGTTCCTCAGCCAGACCGAGGTCGATCCGGACACGATTGCCGATCACATGCGCACGCTGAAGGCCGTCGGCACGCCCTACACCGACGACCAGATCGCCAATGCGGGCGCCGATCTAAGAGCCCAGGCCGATCCGGATAACGCCGGCAGCGACGCCTTCAGCAAACGATACGCCAAGGCCGTCGTGCGCAATTTCGACGGCAAGACCGGAACGCCGACCGAGATGGACGCGCTGATCGCGTATTTGCAGATGCTCGGCACGCTGGTCGACTTCAAGATCTACAACGAGAAAGCCAATCTTCGCTGAGAAGGCATCAACGATGAAAGCCATCCTGACCCTCGACAATCTCGCGTCCAGTCTCGTGACCACGATCTGGACGCCGGTGTTCGTCGCGATCTTTCTCGCGATCATCGCCTACGCTTTTTGGCCCCGTAACAAGGCTGCCTTCGACGAGGCCGCACACCTGCCGTTGCGGGAGGAGTAAGAGATCATGACCGATCATCATAGCGAATTCGATTCCGTTTCGGGCAGGTCCACGACCGGACATGAGTGGGACGGCATCAAGGAGCTCAACACGCCGTTGCCGCGCTGGTGGTTGATCACCTTCTACCTCACCATCGTCTGGGCGATCGGCTACTGGATCGTCTATCCGGCCTGGCCGCTGATCACCACCAACACCGCCGGGCTGCTGGGCTATTCAACGCGCGCGACCCTCGCGGTGGAGCTCGCCAATCTCGAGACGCTGCGCGGCGAGAAGATGGCGGCATTGGCGGCGGCGTCGCTCGCCGACATCGAGAAGGACCCGGCCTTGCTGGCGCTCGCCCGCGCCAAGGGCAGGACCGTGTTCGGCGACAATTGCGCGCCGTGCCACGGCTCCGGCGGTGCCGGCGCCAAGGGCTACCCGAACCTGAACGACGACGACTGGCTGTGGGGCGGCACGCTCGACCAGATCATGCAGACCATCCAGTTCGGCGCGCGTTCCGGCCATGCCAAGACGCATGAGGGCCAGATGCTCGCCTTCGGCAAGGACGGCGTGCTGAAGGCCGACGAGATCGTCACGGTCGCCAATTACGTGCGCTCGCTGGCGGGCCTTCCGACCCGCAAGGGCTTTGATGCGGCCAAGGGCGAGAAGATCTTCGCCGAGAACTGCGTCGCCTGCCACGGCGACGGCGGCAAGGGCAACCAGGAGCTCGGCGCGCCGAACCTGACCGACAAGATCTGGCTCTATGGCTCGGACGAAGCCGCGCTGATCGAGACCATCAGCCAGGGTCGCGCCGGCGTGATGCCGGCCTGGGAGGGGCGGCTCGATCCCGCCACCATCAAGGCCATGGCGGTCTACGTCCACTCGCTGGGCGGCGGAAAATAGCGGATTTGCGGCAAGCGGGGGCGAACAAAAGCGCCCCCGTTTGAGCTGGATCAACTGATGCGGCGGTGTCGAGTCTAGGTTTAATCGCACCTTTTCGAGACAAACTTCGCGATGAACAAGACCGTGAACCCGAACGAGCTCACATCAGACGACAATTACGGGCCGCTCTACGCCGCCCGCAAAAAGGTCTATCCCCAGAGCGTCTCCGGCACTTTCCGCCGGATCAAATGGGGGCTGATGGCGTTCTGCCTCGGCGTCTACTACTTCCTGCCCTTCGTGCGCTGGAATCGCGGCCTCGGCGCGCCGAGCCAGGCGGTGCTGATCGATCTTCCCAACAGCCGCTTCTATTTCTTCTTCATCGAGCTGTGGCCGCAGGAGGTGTACTACTTCACCGGTCTGTTGATCGTCGCCGCCGTGGCGCTGTTCCTGATGAACTCCATCGGCGGCCGCATCTGGTGCGGCTATCTCTGTCCGCAGACCGTCTGGACCGACCTGTTCTACGCCGTCGAGCGTCTGATCGAGGGCGACCGGCGCGAGCGGATGAAGAAGGACGCGTCGAGCGATCCGATGAAGCTCGAGCGCATCTCCGAGATCGTGCTCAAGCATTCGATCTGGTTGCTGATCGCCTGGTGGACGGGCGGCGCCTGGGTGCTCTACTTCAACGACGCGCCGACTTTGGTGAAGGAGCTCGTCACCTTCCAGGGGCCGATGATCGCCTATATCTGGATCGGCATCCTCACCGCGACGACCTATCTGCTCGCCGGCTTCATGCGCGAGCAGGTCTGTACCTATATGTGCCCGTGGCCGCGCATCCAGGCCGCGCTCACCGACGAATGGGCGCTCAACGTCACCTACCGCTACGACCGCGGCGAGAAGCGCACCTCGGTGAAGAAGGCGGCCGAGCTGCGCGCGCTCGGCCAGCAGGTCGGCGACTGCGTCGATTGCTACCAGTGCGTCGCGGTTTGCCCGACCGGCATCGACATCCGCAACGGGCCGCAGATGGAATGCATCCAGTGCGGGCTCTGCATCGACGCCTGCGACAACGTGATGGCCAAGATCGGCCGGCCGAAGCGGCTGATCGGCTACGACAACGACATCAACATCCATCGCCGCCAGGAAGGCAAGGCGCCGATCTACCGCATCGTGCGGCCCCGCACCATCGTCTACAGCGCGATCATCGCCGCGGTCGGCGGCATCATGATCTACACGCTGGCGACGCGCAGCCTGCTCGACGTCAACGTGCTGCACGACCGCAATCCGGTCGCGGTCAAGCTCAGCGACGGCTCGATCCGTAATGCCTACACGGTGCGGCTGCTGAACAAGAGCGGCTACGACCGCGTCGTCGCGATCGACGCGGACGGCCCGGCCAATTTGACGGTCCACGTCGTCGGCGTGGATTCCGTGACGCCGGACCGACCGATGGTCGTGATTCCCCGCGATTCCACCAGCGAGCTGCGGCTGCTCGTCACGGCGCCGGCGGACAGCAATCCGGAGAAGTCGGTCCCGGTCCGCTTCCACGTCACCGATATCGGCCTCGGCGAGGTCGCCTCCGCCACAGACAATTTCGTCGCGCCGTAGGACCAGGAGACTGCCATGGCATCCAAGCCGCTGACCGGAACCAAGGTGCTCCTGATGCTGGTCGCCTTCTTCGGCCTCGTGATCGGCGTCAACGTGACCATGATGAAGCTCGCGATCGCGACGCTGCCCGGAACCGACGTCGACAGTCCCTATGCAGCGGGCCTCACCTATGACCGCGAGATCTCGGCGGCACAGGACCAGGCCGCGCGCAAATGGCAGGTCAGTGCGCATATCGAGCGCCGCACCGACGGTGGCGCCGCGATCCAGGTCGAGGCACGCGACGCCAGCGGTCAGCCGATCCCCGGATTGAAATTCGGCAGCCGCCTGGAGCGGCCGACCGATAAGCGCGCCGATCTCCAGATCGAGCTCGCGGAAGCCGGCATCGGCGTCTATCGCGGCAATGCCGCGTCCGTCGCGCCGGGGCAGTGGGATCTGGTGATCGAGGGTGAGACGCGAGGGGCGCGTGTGTTCCTCTCGCGCAACCGCGTGATCCTGAACTGAAGGATCCCGTCATGCAGGTCACGCGCGATTTCTCTCACTATGTTCGCGACGCGGGCGCGGGCCTCCGGCATATCGACCTCGCGGTCGAAGGCGTTCACTGCGCCGGCTGCATGGCCAAGATCGAGCGCGGCCTGTCCGCCATTCCTGACGTCACGCTGGCGCGCGTGAATCTGACCGACCGCCGCGTCGCGCTGGAATGGAAGGCGGGCACGCTCGACCCCGGCCGCTTCATCGACCGGCTCGAGGAGCTCGGCTACAAGGCCTATCCGTTCGAAACCGAGAGCGCGGAAGTGGCCGAGGTCGCCGAATCCCGCTTCCTGCTGCGATGCCTCGGGGTCGCGGCATTCGCCACCATGAACGTGATGATGCTGTCGATTCCGGTGTGGTCCGGCAACGTCTCGGACATGCTGCCGGAGCAGCGCGACTTCTTCCACTGGCTGTCGGCGCTGATCGCGCTGCCGGCGGCGGCCTATGCCGGCCAGCCGTTCTTCCGGTCGGCCTGGCGCGCGCTGTCGAACAAGACGACCAACATGGACGTGCCGATCTCGATCGGCGTGATCTTGGCGCTCGGCATGTCCGTGGTCGAGACCATCCACCACGCCGAGCACGCCTATTTCGACGCGGCGATCATGCTGCTGACCTTCCTGCTGGTCGGCCGCTTCCTCGATCAGAACATGCGGCGGCGGACCCGCGCGGTCGCCGGCAATCTCGCCGCGCTCAAGGCGGAGACCGCGGCCAAGTTCGTCGGACCCGACGAGATCTCGCAGGTGCCGGTGGCGGCGATCCATCCCGGCGACATCGTGCTGCTGCGGCCCGGCGAGCGCTGTGCGGTCGACGGCACCGTGATCGAGGGCCGTTCCGAGATCGACCAGAGCCTGATCACCGGCGAGACGCTCTATGTCACGGCCGGGCAGGGCACGCCGGTCTATGCGGGATCGATGAACATCTCCGGCACGCTGCGGGTGCGGGTCTCGGCGGCCTCGGAGGCGACGCTGCTCGCCGAGATCACGCGGCTATTGGATAACGCGCTGCAGGCGCGCTCGCGCTACATGCGGCTCGCCGACCGTGCCTCGCGCCTGTACGCGCCGGTGGTGCATGCCACAGCACTGCTGACCATTCTCGGCTGGGTCATTGCGGGGGCAAGCTGGCATGATGCGATCGTGACCGGCGTCGCCGTCCTGATCATCACCTGTCCCTGCGCGCTCGGGCTCGCGATCCCGACGGTGCAGACGGTGGCTTCGGGCGCGATGTTCGGGGCGGGTGTGCTGCTCAATGCGGGCGATGCGATCGAGCGGCTGGCGGAAGCCGATCATGTCATCTTCGACAAGACCGGCACGTTGACGCTGCCCGATCTCGAAGTGATGAACGCGGCCGATATCCCCGCCGACATCTTCGAACTCGCCGGGCGCCTTGCGCTGTCGAGCCATCATCCGGTGGCCGCCGCGGTGGCGCAGGCTGCCGGTGCCAGATCGCCCATCGTCGGTGCGGTCGAGGAAGCCGGGCAGGGCGTGCGTGCGACCGCGGATGGTGTCGAGATCCGTCTTGGGCGGCCGTCCTTTTGCGGTGCCGAGGGCCTCGTCGGCCTGACCGACGACCTCGATCCCGAAGCGTCCATAGTCGCGTTCAGCAAGGGGACCGCAAAATTCATCCTCTCGGTGCGCCAGGGCCTGCGTCCGGACGCGCAGGCCGTGATCGCGGCGCTGAAAGCGCGTGGCATCGGCATGGAGATCCTCTCCGGCGACCGTGAGCCGGCCGTGACGGCGGCGGCGCACGCCCTGTCCATTCCCGAATGGCGCGCCGGCGTCACGCCGGCCGACAAGATCGCGCGGATCGAGGAGCTGAAGCGGCGCGGAGTAAAGGTGCTGATGGTCGGCGACGGCATGAACGATGCGCCCTCGCTGGCGGCCGCCCATGTCTCGATGTCGCCGATCTCGGCCGCCCATCTCAGCCAGGCCACCGCCGATCTCGTCTTCCTCGGCCGGCCGCTGGCCCCCGTGGTCGCCGCCATCGACGCCTCGCGCAAGGCGCTGCATCTGATGCGGCAGAACCTCTGGCTTGCGATCGGCTATAATGTGCTCGCCGTGCCGGTTGCGATGAGCGGCGTCGTGACGCCCCTGATTGCGGCGGCCGCCATGAGCGGATCGTCGATCCTGGTGATGCTGAACTCGCTGCGCGCCCGCAGCGCCTCGGGGGAGATCGTGTGATGGAGATCCTGGTCATCCTGGTACCGCTGGCCTTGATGCTCGGAGGCGCCGGTCTCGTCGCCTTCCTCTGGTCGCTCCGAAGCGGCCAGTACGACGATCTCGACGGCGCTGCCTGGCGCGCCATCGCCGACGACGAGCCGCCGCAGGAAGCGCCGGTCAAGCGCTAGGCTTCAGGGCGAAGGTGAGCAGGGCCGCCAATGCGAGGGCGGCGCCGACGCCGGCGACGCAGGCGTGCCAACCGAATGCGTCGAACAATCGCCCGAGCACGGCCGTGCCGACCAGCCCGCCGCAGAAGTAGCAGGCAAGATAGGTCCCGCTGGCGATGCCGCGGTTGTCGGTTGCCGCATGTCCGACGAAGCCGGTCGCGGCGGCCTGCGCGAAGAACGTGCCGACGCCGATCAGAACCATGCCGGCGAGCACTTCGCCCAGGTGCGGCGCCAACATCAAGGGCAGGCCGAGCCCGGCGACCGCGAGCGATAACCAGATCGTGGCGCGCGTACCGAACCGCGCGGCAACCTTGCCGGCCAGAAGCGTCGTGACGACCGACGGCAGGAAGACGAGATAGACGAGGCCCAGATCCATCATGCCGAGCGACAGCGGAGGCTGCACCAGCACGAAATTGACGAATGTGAAGGTGCCGATGAAGGCGAACAGGATGCAGTAGCCGATGCCGAAGGCCGCGCGCAGGTGCGGATTGCGCCAATGCGCAATGGTGGCGGCGAGCGGCGAAGCCGCCGGCATGATCGCCTGCATCGGCTGCACGCGTCGAATCGTGAAATACACCAGCACCGCGCCGGCCAGATTGAGCGCCGCAAAGAAGTAGAAATTCCAGGCGAGGCCGAGGCCGTCGGCGACCGCCGCCGAGATCAGCCGGCCGACAAGGTTGCTGGCGACATTGCCGGTGATGTAGGCGGCAAAGGCGCCGCCGGCGTCCGTGGCGCTGCATTGCTCGCCGAGATAAGCGAGGGTGAGCGCGAAGGCGGAGGCCATGCAAAGGCCCTGCGCGACCCGCAAGGCGGTGAAGACGGCAAGATTGGGCGCCGACGCCAGCAGGCCGGTTGGGATCGCCAGCAGCGTCAGGCTGAGCAGGATACCGGTCCGCCGGTTGATGTGCGGGCTGAAGAAGCCGACGACGAGGCTGGCTGTCGCCATGCCGAAGGTGCTGGCATTGACGGCAAAGCCCATCGCCGCCGGTGTGACGCCGTAGTGCCGCGTCAGCGAAGGCAGGATCGCCTGCGTCGCGAAGAGGTCGACCACGGTCAGGAAGGCGGTGAGGCCGATCACGAGAGAGCGCAACGCGAGACCCGGCGAGTGCGCGTCCATCGTCATCGCGGCCGGTTTGATGGGAGCGGAAAGATCGGTCATGGCGTGACTGTCCTGTGAGGAATGCGGCGCCCGGCATGCGGATGGCATGGGGGATCCCGGGCACCACATCCGGTAACGAGTGCGCTGGGGCTGGGTGCGTTCGTTACATGTGATGGTCGTTGGGATCCTTGCGGACGTCGCCGACATAGAGAATGACGGTCTCCTTGCCGAGGTTCTTCCACCAATGCGAGGTGCCGTAGACTTCGGGGCGGATGTCGCCGGCCTTGTGCACGATCGGATCGACGCAGTTGGAGGCGTATTCGACGATTTCGCCCTGCTGCACGAAGATCAGTGCAGGGCGGTCGTCATGGCTGTGCCAGGGCACGATGCCGCCGGGTTCGATGGTCAGCTTGCGGAAGCGCAGCTCGCGGCCCTCGATATGGGCGGGCTGCTTGCCGAGGTCGATCGCGCCGAGCGTGACGTCGGTGACGCCGACCGGCTTGTGGTCGACCATCTGCTGCGCGTTCGGCTTGATCTTGCCGGCCGGACATTCGCCCGCGAGCGCCGGCTGTGACGCAACTGTCAGTGCACCGAGAACGGCTGCGCCAGACCAGATCAGGCGCGACAACATGTGCTGCTTGAACATGGGAAGTCTCCTCTGTTGGCCGTAACCTCGCTGGTCGCCGGCTATGGCAGGAGCTTCGTCGAGACCGTGCCGATGTTGAAATGCCGGCTTGCTTTCGATGCGATAGCCCTGCGCTATCTTGATGCGCGGCGGCTATCGAACCGATTGGGCAACGGCATTTCCGCTTCCGGGGGATCTGGCGTCCGATGACCGGGCGCCCGATTGGCGGGCGTTTCACGTCAATCCGGAGGAGCATCCCATGACGAAAGTGTCAAAAACCCTGATCTTTTCCGCCGCCTTCGCGGTGATCGCCACGTCGGCCTTCTCGGAGGCGGCCTGGGATTTGAAGGCCGGCATGGCCTACGTCTATGGCGGGCCCGGCAAGATGTCGGCGATGGCCATGGCCCCGGCCGAGAAGAACCACGAGGCCATGATGAAGAACGCCAAGAAGGTGCCCGCCGACACCGTCTTCTTCATGGACAACGGCACGCTGTACTCGACGTCGGGGCGGCTCGATCCCACCGGCAATTTCTACGTGAACTGAACCGGACCTCGCGCAACGGCCGCCCCTTGCGGGCGGCCGGATCGGGAAACTAGTATTCGTCCCTCAAACGCCGGAGCGGAAGATGTCCTCTCTCTCAGCAGCCGACGCCGAGCAGCTCAGGCTTGCCTTCCAGCGCTGCCGCGACATGGAGGGAACGCTGAACGAGCAGCTGCGCGCCTATGCCGATGCCAGCCGCGAGGTGTTTCCGGCCTATGGCGAGGCGGTTGATCGCCTGGTGGTGCGCTTGAACGGCAACGGCGGTGGCGAGACCGCGCCGCGTCCGGGCGATGCGATGCCGCCGTTCATGTTGCCGGATGAAAGTGGAGCGCTCGTCGCGCTGCCTGCGCTGCTGCAGCGAGGCCCGGTCGCGGTGATGTTCTTCCGCGGCCACTGGTGTCCCTATTGCCGGCTCAATGTCCGCGCCGTGGTGCAGGCGCTGGATCGCATCGAGGCGATGGGCGCGCGGATCGTCGCGATCATGCCGGAGACGCAGGAATACACTCGGCAGGTCAAGGCCGACTCCGGCGCGCCGTTTCCGATCCTGACCGATCTCGACAACGGCTATGCGCTGTCGCTCAACCTCGCGATCTGGCTCGGCACCGAGATCCAGGGCCTGCTGTCCTATCAGGACATGGCGAAGTTTCATGGCAATGACGGCTGGATGTTGCCGATCCCCGCGGTGTTCGTCGTCGGCCGTGACGGACTGGTGAAGGCTCGCTTCGTCGATCCGGATTTCCGCAAGCGCATGGAGATCGACGATCTGATCGCGGCGCTGGAGCGCGCGAGCCGAGAGAATTGAGCACGCTTTCTTCCATTGCCCCTTATGGGGGAAGGGAAGAGCGGCGACAATGTAGAGACTACCCCGCGATCTCCCGCCAGTCCGCACCGCGCAGCATCCGCATCACCGCATTGGCGACGGCCGTGCGCTGCCGGCCGGCGACGCCGTAAAGGCTGACGGTGCGGCGCGCATCGAGCCCAGCGACTGCCGCGCGTTTGACGCTCTCCGGCACCGGCGAGGTGTGGGGCATCATGGCGATGCCGATATCGGCCTCGACCAGTTCGATCAAATCGCGCTCGCTCGAGATCTCGTGGCCGTGATCGACGTCGATGCCGTGCTCGCGCAGGCTCGCGGAGATACGCCTGGAATGCTCGCAGTAATTCCGGCCGAGCAATTGCTCTGCGCGCAAATCATCCGGCTCGATCGTATCGCGCCCGGCGAGCCGGTGCTCCCTGCTGACGACGAGATCGAAGCCTTCCGTGAACAGCGGCCACACGTCGAGCCGCTCCCAGGCCTCGTCGATCTCGGCGGCGATGCCGAGCTCGGCCTCGCCCTTCTTCAGGAATTCGCCGACTTCGCGGCTGGTCCCGCGCAGGAAGCGGAATTCAAGCCGGTTGAACTGGCGTCTGATCGCGTTCAGGTGTGGGATGAGCAATGCCAGGTCGATCGAATGCGTCAGCGCAATGCGCAGCGCGCCGATCTCGCCGCTCTTGAACGAGGAGGCGAGCGAGCGCGCGCCGGTGGCGGCGTCGTAGCACTGCTTCAAGAGCGGATGCATGCGCTGGCCGAGCTCGGTCAGTTGCGCCGCCGGTCGTTCGCGGCGGAACAGGTCGCCGCCGAGCTCGGCCTCGAGCTGCTTGATCGCGCGCGTCAGCGAGGGCTGCGTCACGTTGCATTCCTCGGCGGCGCGCGTAAAATTCAACAGCTGCGCCACCGCGAGGAAATAGCGGACCTGATGCATTTCCATGGATCGGCTCCCAGCAGGATCGAGTGGAATCTAGCCGATCCGGACGGAGAATGACATCCCGGGCCCGATAGCGCATGCGTATGGTTATGGAAGCCAGCCGGCATTTCCAAAAGGTCCGACAATCGCCGAGAACGGCAGGACGTAACAATAGCCTTACGCCTGACGAATGGTAACCATAGGCTCGACAGGAGCGAGACATGAACGGCATGCAGGACAATTTGCAGCGTAAAGGTCTGGACCTGCCGGGGCAGGTCGTTCTCGTGCTGCAGGGCGGCGGCGCGCTCGGCTCGTACCAGGCGGGCGTCTACCAGGCGCTCCACGAGGCCGGCATCGAGCCGGACTGGATCATCGGCACGTCGATCGGCGCCATCAATGCGAGCCTGATTGCGGGCAACGCAAGGGAGCACCGGCTGGCGCGCCTGAGGGAGTTCTGGAAGCGGATGGAGCAGCAGCCGGTCTGGGACTGGCGCGCCGCGTTTCCCGGCTTCAACGAGAAGCTGGCCTATTGGTCGACGGTCACCCACGGTATTCCAGGATTCTTCCGGCCCAATCCGCTGGCGCATGCCGGCGATTCATATCCGCTGGGTGCCGATCACGCCGGCTTCTATTCGACCGCGCCGCTGGAGCAGACGCTGCGCGAGCTGGTCGATTTCGATCTGGCCAATCGCCGCGCGCCGCGCCTGACGGTCGGTGCGGCTCATGTCGGCACCAGCGAGATGCGCTATTTCGACAGCCGCGACGGCGAGCTGACGGTCAAGCACATCATGGCCTCGGGCGCGCTGCCACCGGCTTTCCCAGCGGTGCGCATCGACGGCGAGCTGTATTGGGACGGCGGCATCCTGTCGAACACGCCGACCGAAGCGGTGTTCGACGACAATCCACGCAGGGATTCGCTGATCTTTTCCGTTCATCTGTGGAATCCCGTCGGGCCGGAGCCGGCCACCATGGCGGAGGTGATGAACCGGCACAAGGACGTGCAATATTCCAGCCGGATCGCCAGCCAGATCGTGCGCCAGCAGCAGGCCCATCGCCTGCGCCATGTCATCAACCAGCTCGCGGCGCGGCTGCCCGAGGGCGAGCTGAATGATCCCGCGGTGAGGGAGCTGATGAGCTACGGCTGCTCGACCCGCATGCATGTGGTGCGGCTGCTGGCGCCGCAGCTCGAGCACGAGACCCATACCAAGGATATCGACTTCAGTCCGTCGGGGATCACGCGGCGCTGGCACGCCGGCTACGCTCACACGCGATCGGTCTTGGCGCGCAGGCCCTGGATCGGCGAGTTCGATCCGCTCGCCGGCGTGGTGCTGCACGAGCATACGGACGAGATGCCGATTGCGGCGGAGTGAGGGCCTTGTCCGTCATTTGATTGGGCCGTGACGATGTCGCGAGCGCGCGATCTGGGCTATTGTCGCGGCGTCTTCGTCGCGAGACTCGCAAGTGGTCGTTGAGAAAGATCTGGAAGCGGCACTCGACAAGGTCCGCGCTGACGCGGCGGGCCCGGTTGCCGGCGTGTTCGGTCCTGACACGGTGACCTGGCAGATCGACCGGGAGGCCGTGAACTTCCTCGGCGCCGGTCGCGCGCTGCTGCTGCAACTCGCCCATCCCTGGGTCGCCGCCGCCATCGCCGAGCATTCGAAAACATTCGCCGATCCGATCGGCCGCTTCCATCGTACCTTCGACATCGTCTTCGCCATGGTGTTCGGCTCGCTCGACCGGGCCATGCTGTCGTCGCGGCAGCTGCACCGGCGCCACAGCATGATCGTCGGCGAGATGCCCGAGACGGTCGGTCCGTTCGCGGCGGGCTCGCGCTATTGCGCCAACGACATTCCATCGCTGCGCTGGGTTCACGCCACGCTGGTCGACACCGCGCTGATGGCGCACGACCTCGTTCTGCCACCGCTCTCGGCGGAGGAGCGCGAGCGCTACTGGGCCGAGAGCCGGACGTTCGGTGCGCTGTTCGGACTGACGGCGGACGACCTGCCTGCGGACTGGGCCGGCTTCGCCGCTTACACCGCGGCGATGACGCAATCGGACACGCTGACGGTCAGCACCGCGGCACGCGAGATCGCGACGCAGATTTTTACGGGCGCGCGTCCGTGGCTGCGGCCGCCGCGCTGGTATCGCGCGCTCACGGCCAGGATGTTGCCGGAGCACTTGCGTGCCGGTTTTGGTTTTGAGCTCGACGAGCGCGAGATCCGATCCGCCGACAATGCACTGCGCTGGATCAGGCGCGTCTATCCGAAGCTGCCTGACAGGCTGCGCTATGTCGGCCCCTATCAGGAAGCACAGGCACGGCTGCGGGGCGAAGCGCAGCCCGACTGGATGACCCGCTGTCTCAACCGCGCCTGGATCGGCCGGCCGCAGATGGACGTGCGCAGCGGGAGGTCGGGTGGTCCATCATCCGCCCCGTCATCCTGAGGTGCGAGGCATGGGACGCAACGCGTCCCATGGAGAGCCTCGAAGGATGCACGGCCCCGCTGCTGCAGCCGGGCCGTCGCCCTTCGAGGGCCGCTGAAGAAGCGGCCACCTCAGGGTGACGGTGATGGATGGGCGTGCGCTGCTCTCCTCATCGTCATTGCGAGCGCAGCGAAGCAATCCAGAATCCCTCCGCGGAAAGGCTCTGGATTGCTTCGCTGCGCTCGCAATGACGGAGTACGCGGCGCTCACACCGACGCCAGCTTGCGGTACAGCGCGCTGTAGCTGCTGGCCGAGATGCTCCAGGAGAACGATCGTCCCATGGCGCTGCGGCGCATGGTGTCGAGCTGGTCGTGCGCCATGAACGCCGAGAAGGCGCGGCGGACGCCGCCGAGGAAGGATTCGTGCGAGGGCTTCGAGAACAGGAAGCCGGTCTCGCCGTCGCTGATGGTCTCGGCAAGGCCGCCGGTCTGGTGGCCGATCGGCAATGAACCGAAGCGCTGGGCGTACATCTGACTGAGCCCGCACGGCTCGAACCGCGATGGCATCAGGGTGAAGTCGCTGCCGGCAAAGATGCGCCGCGCCTGGGCGTCGTTGAAGCCGATCGCGACCCCGATGGCGTCCGGACGGCGGCGATGCGCGTTGATCAGCGCCTGCTCGAGCGCCGGCTCACCGGAGCCGGTGACCACGATCTGCCCGCCGGCATCGATGATCTCGTCGGCCGCCGCCAGCACGAGGTCGATGCCCTTCTGGTGCACGAGGCGGGCGACGATGCCGAACATCGGTCCGCGCGACACCGCAAGCCCGAACTGCTTGCGCACGTAATCCGCATTGGCCTTCTTGCCGACCCAGTCGCCGGCGCCGAACTGCTGGGCGAGCTGCGCGCAGTAACGCGGGTCCCAGCTCTCGTCGATGCCGTTGAGGATGCCGGTGAGCTCGGCCGCATCCGAGCGCAGGCGGAGCAGGCCCTCGAGCCCGCAGCCGAATTCGGCCGTGGTGATCTCTCGCGCGTAAGTGCCGCTGACCGTGGTGAGGTGCGAGGCGTAGACGAGGCCCGCCTTGAGGAAGGAGACCTGGTCGTAGAACTCGACGCCGTCGATGTGGAAGGAGCTCTCCGGTGCGCCGATCCGCCGCAGTGCCTCCTTCGGGAAGAGGCCCTGATAGGCGAGGTTGTGGATGGTCAGGATCGACGGCAACCTGGCGCCGCGCCAGGCGAGATAGGCCGGCACCAGCGAGGCCTGCCAATCATTGGCATGGACCAGGTCTGCTGCCCAATTCTTGTCCAGCTTGCCCATGGCAAGCTCAGCGGCTGCCGAGGCGAAACGCGCGAAGCGGATGTCGTTGTCGGGCCAGTCGCGCCCGGACTCGTCGCCATAGGGGTTGCCGGGCCGATCGTAGAGCTGCGAGCACAACAGCACATAGACCGGCAAGCCGTCCCTGGTCGCGGCACGGCCGAGCGAGCAGGCGGGCATGTCCGCGAATTGCGGGCAGCGGCCGACGATCTGGATATGCGTGAGTTGCTCGATGATGTCGCGATAGCCGGGCAGCATGATCCGGATATCGGCGAAGGGGCGTAGCGCTCGGGGGAGGGCGGCGGAAACGGCTCCGAGTCCGCCGACGCGGACGAAGTCGTCCATCTCTGTCGTAACGAACAAGACCCTCAAGAACTGCTGCCCTCATCCGATCCCGTTTGCTGCTATGCAAGAACGGGTCCAGTTGCCCCGGAAATTCTCAAGTCCCCCGCAAGACGCATCTGTTCGGTAAAGACTTTCCTACTCAGCCGCCGCCCTCTAGGGTCGCCGCAGCAACAAGAGAGAACATCCACGGTTCCTAACGGAGCCCCAGGGAGACGCGGCACGCATGCAGCTAACAGACAGGCATGAGGGGACGACGACAAAGGCTTTCGCGGGCCTGCGGGTCCTGGATTTTTCGACCACGATCGCCGGTCCCCACTGCGCGCGCATGCTAGCCGACATGGGCGCCGAGGTCATCAAGATCGAGACCGACAGTGGGGAGACGATGCGGACCCGGCCGCCCCTGCGCAAGGGCTGCAGCACCGCGTTCGGCCAGCTCAATGTCGGCAAGAAGAGCATCGTGCTCGACCTCAAGTCCGAGGACGGCAGGGAGGCGGTCCGCCGGCTGGCCGCGACCGCCGACATCCTGGTCGAGAACTTCCGTCCCGGCGTGATGCACCGGCTGCGGCTCGACTATGACAGGCTGCGTCAAGTCAACCCGAAGCTGATCTACTGCTCGATCTCCGGCTACGGCCAGACCGGCCCCTCGGCCGAGCTGCCGGCCTATGCGCCGGTGATCCACGCCGCCTCCGGCTACGACATGGCGCATCTCGCCTACCAGCCCGGCCGTCACAGGCCCGACTATTGCGGCATCTATCACGCCGACGTCGTCACCGGCACCTACGGTTTTGGCGCGATTGCGTCCGCGCTCTATCAGCGCACCGTGACCGGGCTCGGCCAGCACATCGATGTCTCCATGCTGGAATCGATGCTGAGCTTGACCCTGACCGAGTTGCAGAGCTCGCAATTCGCGGTGGCGCCGCCGCCGCGTCCGATGTTCGGGCCGACCGAGACAGCCAGCGGCTATGTCATGATCACCGTCGCCAGTGAGAAGACCTTCCAGGCCCTGATGGGAGTGATCGGCCGCCCCGAATGGGTCTCCGATCCACGCTTCGCCACCTACGCCCCGCGCCGCGAGAACTGGGCGGCGTTGATGGACGGCGTCGAGGTCTGGTCGCGGCAGCTTTCAACCGATGCATGCCTCCTCGCGCTTGGCGCTGCCGGCGTCCCGGCCTCGGCTTATCGCACCGTGTCCGAGGCATTGGCCGATCCGCAGCTTGCGCATCGCCAGGCGCTCTCCGAAGTGCGGGACGAGGGCGGCTCGTTTAGGGTGCTCAACCTGCCGTTCCGGATGTCGGGGGCCGACACGACGCCGGCCAGGACGGTGTCCGCGCTCGGCGCGCACACGGAGGCATTGCGCGAGGCGATCGGCCTTGCGAGCGATGCTCCAATTCCGTCAGGCAAAACAGCCGCGACATCCTGAGCAACATGACGCCGCGCATGCGGCGTTTGATCTCTCGTGTGTTCCTCTTGCCGTGGCGAGCATTTGTCGCCAAGCTCGCTTTCCGAGTCATTCAACGATCCGAAACATCGGACGAGGATCCCGGGAGGAACCATGACGAAGATTGCTGCCGCGGCGCGCAAGCATGCGCCGATTTTCCTTGTTGCGGCATTTGCGCTTGTCTCGCCTGCGCAGGCACAAAAATCGGGCGGCAGCATCACCGTCGGCCAGGAGCTCGACATTCCCGGCTTCGATCCGCTCAAGGTCGGCGTCTACGACACCTCGACCTTCACCGCGGCCGCCGCGATCTTCGACACGCTGACCACGCTCGACGACAAGGGCGAGGCCGCGCCAAAGCTCGCGGTGTCGTGGACACATTCCGACGACTACATGACCTGGACCTTCAAGCTGCGCGAGGGCGTGAAATTCCACGACGGCACGCCGTTCAATGCGCAAGCCTTCAAGGAGAATTTCGACCGGCAGAAGGATCCCGCCAACAAGTGTCGCTGCGCCTTCTACATCACCAACGTCAAGGAGGTGCTGGCGCCGGACGAATACACCGTCGTCTACAAGCTCACCGATCCTTCCGTGAACCTGCCGGCGGTGATCACCATCCAGAGCCAGAACAATGCGGTGCATTCGCCGACGGCCTGGAAGACCAAGGGTGACGACTACAATCGCAATCCCGTCGGCACCGGTCCCTACGTCCTGAAATCATGGACCGCCGGCGACCGCATGGTGCTGGAGAAGAATCCCAACTACTGGGACAAGGGCCGTCCCTATCTCGATCGCATCATCCTGAAGCCGCTGCCCGACGCGCAGTCGCGCTTCGCCTCGCTGCAATCGGGCGAGGCCGACATCATCTGGGACGACGAGAACGACGCCGACAACATCATGAAGGCGCAGAAGGACCCCAAGCTCACCGTGCACACCTACAAGGGTTCGGGCGCGCAGGTCTACGCCTTCAACACCAAGGTGGCGCCGTTCGACGACGTCCGCGTCCGCCAGGCGCTGGTGATGGCGATCGACCGTCCGAAGATGTCGCAGGCGATCAGCAACGGCCTGAGCCGGCCCGCGACCAACCCTTACGGCGACGGCTCCTGGGTCAAGTGCAAGGACGACGGCGCGCTGCCGTTCGACGTCGAGAAGGCCAAGGCGCTGCTCAAGGATTATGGCAAGCCGGTCGAGTTCAAGATGATGGTGACCGCGACGCCGCGCGGCCGCATGATCGGCCAGGTGCTCCAGCAGTTCTGGAAGCGCGTCGGCGCCAACATGGAGCTCGAGCAGGTCGACCAGGCGACCATTCCGTCGCGCGCCTTCACCCGCCAATTCCAGCTGACGCCGTGGCGCATCGTCGACCTCGCTGATCCCGATCCGCAGATGTACGCGAATTTCCGCAGCGGCAGCCCGCTGGCGCTCTCCGGCTTGTCAAATCCCGAACTCGACAAGCTGCTGGACCACGCGCGCGTTACCGCCGACCTCGGCCAGCGCACGGAGGACTATTGCGCCATCAGCCGCCTGATCAACAAGGAAGCGATCTGGTTCTGGACCTTCCAGAACACCTATTACGCGCTGTCGAGCGCCAGGCTGAAGGGCTTCCCAAAGATCTACAACGGCGTGATCGACGTCTCGACCACTTGGCTGGAATGAAAGCGCGATGCTGAACTTCGTCGTTCGGCGGCTGCTTGCCATTCTGCCGGTTCTGCTTGCCGTCTCGCTGCTCACCTTCCTGATCGCCTCGCTATTGCCGGGCGATCTCGCCTTCGTCATCCTCGGCGATCAGGCGACGCCGGAGAATGTCGCGGCGCTGCGCCGTGACATGGGGCTCGACCAGCCGCTGTGGTGGCGTTACCTGAGCTGGCTCGGCCACGTCCTGCAGGGCGATCTCGGCCGATCGTTCCGCACCGGTCAGACCGTGCTGCAGGCGGTCGCCGAGCGCATTCCGGTCTCGCTCCAGCTGATGCTGATGGCCGAGTTCATCGGGCTGCTGATCGGCGTTCCCGTCGCGATCGCCTGCGCCGCGCGCGCCGGCGGCGCCTTCGACCGCTTCATGACCGGCAGCGCGTTCGCGATGCTGTCGATGCCGTCCTTCCTGATGGCGATCCTCTTGATCTATCTGTTCGCGGTCGAGCTGCACTGGCTGCCGGCGACCGGCTATGTGCCGTTCACCGAGGAGCCGCTGGCCAATTTGCGCTTCTTCGTGCTGCCGGCGCTGACGCTGGCGCTCGCCGAATGGCCTGGAATCATGCGGGTGCTCCGCTCCGACATGATCGCGACCTTGCAGGAGGACTATATCGCGCTGGCCAAGGCCAAGGGGCTCAAGCCGGCGCGCATCCTGTTCGTGCATGCGCTGAAACCCTCGTCGCTGACGCTGGTGACGGTGACGGGCATCAATATCGGCCGCCTGCTCGGCGGCACGCTGATCGTGGAATCGATCTTCGCGCTGCCCGGCATCGGCCGGCTGCTGGTCGGCGCGATCTACACCCGCGACCTCGTCATCCTCCAGGGCGTGGTGCTGCTGGTCGCCTGCGGCTTCGTCATCGTCAACTTCATCGTCGACATGCTCTACGCCGTGCTCGATCCGAGGATCCGCCATGGCCACGCTTGAGCTGTCTATCCAGAACGAGGCGGTATCCGAACCGGTTCGGCGCAAGCGCAAGCTCGGGGTGTTGTTCTGGCTCGCGAGTGCCTGGCTCGCGATCATCCTGACACTGGCGATCCTGGCGCCGGTACTGCCGCTGCAGAACCCTGTCGACATGGACATGCTGGAGCGCCGCGCCGCGTTCTCCAGTGAGCACTGGCTCGGCACCGACGGGCTCGGCCGCGACGAGCTTGCCCGCCTGATCTTTGGCGCGCGCGTCTCTCTGACAGTCGGGCTGATCGCGCCGATGATCGGCCTCGTGTTCGGTGGCGCGCTCGGCCTGCTCGCCGGCTATTTCCGGGGACGGTTCGAGACGCTGGTGGTCGGCAGCATGGACGTGCTGCTGGCCTTTCCGCCGCTGATCTTCGCGCTCGCAGTGACCGCCTATCTCGGCCAGTCCATTCCCAATCTCACCGTGATCCTCGGCGTGCTCGGCGTTCCCGCCTTCATGCGGGTGGCACGCGCGGCGACGCTGACGCTGGCGCGGCGCGAGTTCGTGATCGCGGCCGAGGCGCTGGGCGCGAGCCACGCGCGCATCCTCCTGCGCGAATTGCTGCCGAACGTGATCCTGCCGCTGCTGGCCTTCTTCCTGCTCGGCGTCGCCGTCACCATCGTGGTCGAGGGCGCGCTGTCCTTCCTCGGCCTCGGTGTGCCGCCGCCGATGGCGAGCTGGGGCAGCATGATCGGCGAGGGGCGCGACAGCCTCGACGTCGCGCCGCGGCTCGCCTTCCTGCCTGCGGCGGGCCTGTTCCTGACCGTGCTGGCCTTCAACCTCGTCGGCGACACCTTGCGGGCGCTGACCGACCCGCGTCAGGGGGCGTTGTGAGCATGCCGCTCCTGACCATCGAGGATGTCGCGGTCGAGCTGCCGACCCCGCGCGGAAACTTGCGCGCCGTCGATCATGTCGATCTCTCGCTCGAAGCCGGGCGCACGCTCGGCATCGTCGGCGAATCCGGCTGCGGCAAGACCATGTTGTCGCGCGCGGTGCTGCAGCTGCTGCCGAAGAAGGCGAAGCTGACGGGCCGCGTCATGTTCGACGGCGAGGATCTGGTGCGGCTTGATTCCGAGCGCCTGCGCCAGCTGCGCGGGCGCGATCTTGCGGTTGTGTTCCAGGATCCCATGACCTCGCTCAATCCGGTGCTCACCATCGGCACCCAGTTGATGGAGACGATCCAGGAGCATCTCGAGCTCGATGCGCCCGCCGCGAAGGCGCGCAGCATCGAGCTGCTGGCGGCCGTCGGCATTCCCGCGCCGGAGCAGCGGCTCGCGCAATATCCGCATCAATGCTCCGGCGGCATGCGCCAGCGCATCGCGATCGCGATCGCGCTGTCCTGCGAGCCGAAGCTGTTGATCGCGGACGAGCCGACCACCGCGCTCGACGTCACCATCCAGGCGCAGATCCTCGATCTGCTCGCGCGCGAGCAGCGCCGCCGCCACATGGCGATGATCATCATCACCCACGATCTCGGCGTCGTCGCCGGCCGCGCCGACGAGGTCGCGGTGATGTATGCGGGCAGGGTGGTGGAGCGCGCGCCGACCCAGGCGCTGTTCAAGCGCATGCACATGCCCTACACAGAGGCGCTGCTGGCGGCGATCCCGAAGCTGGAGACCGCGCCGCATACGCCGTTGCCCGCGATCTCCGGTCGTCCGCCCGATCCGACCCGGCCGCTTCGCGGCTGCTCCTTTGCGCCGCGCTGCCGATATGCCGCCGGGCGCTGTCACGAAACCAAGCCCGAGCTGAAGGGCGCGGAGATGCCCGGGCATCTCTATGCGTGCTTCCACCCGATCCAGATGACGGAAGGGGTCGGTGCATGATGCAGCTGGCCGTGCGCGACAAGCCGCTCCTCAACGTCGACAATCTCGTCGTCGAATATGGCCTCGGCAACAAGACGGTGCATGCCGTCTCCGGCGTCAGCCTTCAGGTCGCGCGCGGCGAGACGCTGGGCCTGGTCGGCGAATCCGGCTGCGGCAAGTCGACGCTGGGGCGCGCGGTGCTGCAATTGCGCCGCGCCAAATCCGGGCGGGTGATGTTCGACGGCGAGGACCTCACCGCAATGGAGGGCGAGGCGCTACGAAAAATGCGCCGGCGGGTGCAGCTGATCTTCCAGGATCCGATCGCCTCGCTCAATCCGCGCCGGCGCATCGGTGATATCGTGGCGGAGCCGCTGATCATTGCCGGCGTCAAGGATGCCGCCGAGCGCAAGCGGCGCGTGCATGACGTGCTCGCTGCGGTCGGGCTCGATCCTGATCTCGTCGTGCACCGCCTGCCGCACGAATTCTCCGGCGGCCAGTGCCAGCGCATCTGCATCGCGCGGTCGCTGGTGCTCAACCCCGAATTCATCGTCTGCGACGAGCCGGTCTCGGCGCTCGACGTCTCCATCCGCGCGCAGATCCTCAACCTGCTGGAGGAGATGAAGGCGCGCTTCGGCCTGACGCTGCTGTTCATCGCGCATGACCTCGCGGTGGTCAAAGCAGTCAGCGACCGCGTCGCAGTGATGTATCTCGGCCGGCTCTGCGAGGTCGGGCCCTCGGAGCAATTGTTCGCAAGGCCTGCGCATCCCTACACCGGCCTGTTGCTGCAGGCGATCCCGGTGCCCGATCCGGATGTGCGTCCCGCGGAGAGTGTGGCGACGGGCGAGCCGCCATCGCCGATTGCACCGCCGTCCGGCTGCCGCTTCCGCACCCGCTGCCCGCGCGCCGATCAGCGATGCAGCGCGGAGATACCGGAGTTGCGCGAAGTCGCACCCGGCCAGTTCGCCGCTTGCCACCATCCGCTGGCCTGAACTAAGACCGGTTTGTCTGACCTCGCCGGCCATGGCATGGTGAGGCCGAGAACGACAAGCATGCCGGGAGGATTCCGATGAAGAGTTTCAAGGTTGCCGATTTCAAGGCGCCGCTGCAGGAGTTCGACGAGGCGACGCCGCAGCCCTCGGGCACGCAGGTGCTGATCAAGGTCAAGGCCGCCGGCGTATGCCACAGCGACCTCCACATCTGGGAAGGCGGCTATGATCTCGGCCACGGCCGCAAGCCGCTGTCGCTGAAGGATCGCGGCATCAACCTGCCGCTGACGATGGGGCACGAGACGGTCGGCGAAGTCCTCGCCTTCGGGCCGGACGTGAAGCCGACCGACCAGGGCGATCTCAAGCTCGGCGATGTCGGCCTGGTCTATCCCTGGATCGGCTGCGGCAAATGCGCGACGTGTCTCGGCGGTGACGAGAACATGTGCCTGACGCCGCGCTCGCTCGGCGTCTATTGCGACGGCGGCTATTCCGACCACATGCTGGTGCCGCATCCGCGCTATCTGCTCAATCTGAAGGGCCTCGATCCCGCGACGACCGCGCCCTATGCCTGCTCGGGCGTCACCACCTACAGCGCGCTGAAGAAGGTCGAGCAGCATTTCGACACACCGATCGTGATGTTCGGCGCCGGGGGCCTCGGCCTGATGGCGCTGTCGCTGCTGAAAGCGATGGGCGGCAAGGGGGCGATCATGGTCGACATCGACGCGAGGAAGCGCGAAGCGGCCGAGAAGGCCGGCGCGCTCGCGACCGTCGATCCCAAGGCGCCAGATGTGCTGGAGCAGCTTGCGAAGAAGGCGGGCGGACCGATCCGTGCCGTGATCGACCTCGTCGGCAACTCCGCCACGACCCAACTCGGCTTCGACTGCCTGACCAAGGGCGGCAAGCTCATCATCGTCGGCCTGTTTGGCGGCGGCGCGACCTGGGCGCTGCCGCTGATTCCGATCAAGGCGGTGACGATCCAGGGGAGCTATGTCGGAAACCTGCGCGAAACGCAGGAGTTGCTCGATCTCGTCCGCACCAAGAAGGTGCCGCCGATCCCGGTGACGACGGCCCCGCTCGCCAAGGCCAACGACGCGCTGGTGCAATTGCAGCAGGGCGCGGTGGTCGGCCGCACCGTGCTGACGCCGTAGTGCCCTCCGTCATTCCGGGGCGGTCCGAAGGACCGAACCCGGAATCTCGAGATTCCGGGTCGATGCGTTGCATCGCCCGGAATGACACCTTCTCCTTCAGGAACCCCAATGTCCGCAAACAACGCCTTCCACATTGCCGTGCTCGCCGGTGACGGCATCGGTCCCGAAGTCATGGCGCCGGCGCTCGAGGTGCTGCGCAAGGTCGGCGAAAAGTCCGGCCTCGGCTTCCGCTTCACCGAGGCGCCGGCCGGCGCCAACAACTATCTCGCCACCGGCAAGTCGATGCCTGATACCACGATCAAGCTGTGCGAGGAGGCGGATGCGATCCTGCTGGGCGCCTGCGGCCTGCCGTCGGTGCGCTATCCCGACAATACCGAGATCGCGCCGCAGATCGAGCTGCGCTTCATCTTCGATCTCTATGCCGGCGTGCGGCCGGCGCGGCTCATTCCGGGCGTGCCCAGCCCGATCGTCGGCGCGGACAAGCGCGGCATCGATCTCGTCGTCATCCGCGAGTCCACCGAGGGCCTGTTCGCCTCGATGGGCAAGGGCGTCGTCACCCACGACGATGCGCGCGAGACCATGGTGATCACGCGCCGGACGTCCGAGCGTCTGTTCGAGTTCTCGTTCCGCCTCGCCGAGCGGCGCAAGGCGCGCGGCAAGCCGGGCGCATTGACCTGCGTCGACAAGGCGAACGTGTTCAAGGCCTTTGCGTTCTTCCGCGGCATCTTCGACGAGATCGAGAAGAAGCATCCTGGTGTGAAGACCGACCGGCTCTATGTCGATGCCTGCTCGGCGATGCTGGTCAAGCGTCCCTGGGATTTCGACGTGATGGTGATGGAGAACATGTTCGGCGACATCGTCTCCGACATCACCGCGAGCCTGATCGGCGGCCTCGGCATGGCGCCGTCCGCCGACATCGGCGACAAATATGCCGTGTTCCAGCCCTGCCACGGCACCGCGCCCGACATCATGGGACAGGGCAAGGCCAACCCCACCGGCATGATCCTGTCGGCCGCGATGATGCTGGACTGGCTCGCCGAGAAGCATGGCGTGGAGAGTGCGGCGGAAGCGGGCGAGCAAATCGAGCGCGCGGTGGATCAGGTCTATGCCGGCGGCATCAAGCCGATGGAGTTCGGCGGCAGCAATGGCACAGCCGACATTACGAAGGCGGTGCTGGGGGCGCTGTAGTCAACGTGCGCGCGTGAAAAAGGGGCCCTCGGGGCCCCTTCGTCGATTACCAGCGACGCCAGTGGCGGTGGCCGTAATAGCCATATGGCCGTGGCCCGTAGAAGCGGCGCGCGCCGTAATAGCCATAGGCACCGTAATAGTTCGGTCGCCACCAGCAGCGGCCCCAGGCATTGCAGACCATGCGGACCTGATCGACGTCCGCAGCCGGACCGCTCGCGATCCGGTCGGCTTGCGGAATGCCGTTCGGCATCGCCGCGAGCGCTTGCCCTGACGCCAGCGCCGCGCCGCCCAGGGCAGCCAGACCAAGAACAGCAAATTTGAGTTTCATCGCGCTCTCCCTCATTGGTGGCGGAAGAACCTGCGACGGATCAATTGGTTGCTACCGCGGTGCGAGCGGACGAGGAATTTAATCTTCCTGAATGAAGGTTCAGCTTTACTTCCCCTGGAACCGCGGCTTGCGCTTCTCCATGAAGGCCTGCCGGCCCTCGCGGAAATCCGCGCTGTCCATGCATGCGGTGCCGATCGCCTTGATCGCGTCCATGTCGCGCGCGCTCTCGTCCTTCAAGACCTGCGCGATGGTGATCTTGGCGGCCTTGATCGCGAGCGGGGCGTTCTGCGAGATCGTCTCGGCAATCGCCATGGTCTCGCCCCAGAGCTGGTCGTCCGGAAACACGCGCTCGACGAGGCCGATGCGCCGCGCCTCGGTGGAATCGATGCGCATGCCCGTGTACATCAGAAGCCGCGCCCAGGACGGGCCGACCAGCGACACCAGGTGCTTCAGGCCGTCATAGCCATAGGCGATGCCGAGCCTGGCCGCGGGGATGCCGAACTGGCTGCCATGTGCAGCGAGGCGGATGTCGGCGAGCATCGCGACCTGCATGCCGCCGCCGAGGCAAAAACCCTGGATGCAGGCGATGGTCGGCTTGGGATAGTCGGCGAGCAGCGCGCGCTGGGCGACGCTGCGCCTGGCATATTCCTCGGACGCGGCGGCGTTGTGGCGCGTCTTCTCGAACTGGCTGATGTCGGCGCCCGAGACGAACGCCTTGCCGCCGGCGCCGCGCAGGATCACGACGCGCACGGCCTCGTCGTCGCGCAGGGCCGTGAGCGCCTCGCCAAAGCCCTCCCACATCTCCAGTGACATCGCATTGCGCTTGTCGGGATTGTTGAAGGTGATCACGCCGACGCCATCGGTGGCGTGCTGGAGGATATTGCCGTCGGCGTAGGATTTTTCGTTGGAAATCTCGGGCATCGCGCGCTCGCGTGTTGTTGGCGAGGCGCAATGTGCGGCCGGGCTGAGGCCGGGGTCAACCGCGGCAGGGCGAGGGGCTTTGCACGAGCCTGTGCCGCGATTGCATGGCGCCAAGCGCCTATTGCGTCACATGCATGTGCGCGGTCAGCGGATGGCCGGCGGCCCTGCCGAAGAACGCCGCCTCCTCGGCGGTCGCCTCCAGCAGCTGCTCGTCCTGGTTATAGACGTCGTTGCGGAACTGGATGGTCTGGTCCTTGGTCATCCATGCCGTGAGATAGATCCAGGCCACCGGCACCTTCTTCGCCATGGCGACCTCGAGGTGCTGGCCGCTGGCGATCTCCGCGTCGATCGCGGCGCGGCCCCATTTCGGCTGGTCCTTGAGCAACCAGGCGGCGAGGTCGCGCACATTGTCGACGCGCGAGCAGCCGTGGGAATCGAAGCGGTAGTCGTCGCTGAACAAATTGCGCTGGTTGGTGTCGTGCATGTAGACCGAATAGGAATTCGGCATGTCGATCTTGACGGCGCCGAGCGCGTTGAAGGTGCCGTTGTGCTGACGCACCGTGAAGTTCGGCGTGCGCGTGCCGGACCAGTCGACCGAATGCGGATCGATCGGATTGTCGTGGGCGTCGAGCACCTCCATATGCATGCGCGACAGATAGGTCGGATCTTTCCGCATATGCGCCGAGATCTCGGTCTTGGCGATCGAAGACGGCACCGTCCAGGTCGGGTTGAGGACGACGCTGGTGATCTGGGCCGTCAGCGTCGGCGAGGGCTTTTCGGTCTTGCCGACGATGACGCGATAGCGCCGCACCACGACGTCGTTCTCGACTGCTTCGGCAAAGGCGGCGGGGATGTTGACCACGACATAGCGCTGGCCGAAACCGAAGTTCATGTTCTCGAGCCGCTCGAGCGAGGCCTCCAACTGGCGGATGCGCTTCTGCACGGAGACGTTCATCGCCGCCAGCGTGCGCGGCGTCACCGTGCCGGTCGGCGCGAGGCCATGGCGTGCCTGGAAGCGCTTCACCGCGTCGGCGAGATCCTGGTCGAACGCGCCGCTGGTCTTGTCGGCGGAAAGATCGCCGGAGAGGATCAGCCGCTTGCGCAGGAGATCGTCGCTCGTGCCCTGGACGCCGAGCGCGAATTTGGCATCCGCGGGGATCGTCGGCCAGCCGCCGCGCACGGCGAGCGCGGAATAGCTGAACGCGGCCTCCTTGATACGCTGGGCAGAGCCTTCGTCATAGGTCGGCTCGTGCGTCAGCGCGAGCGCCGCGGCCGAACGGCTTTCCGGCGTCGAGGCGGGCGTCGTGGCGGTTTTCGGCGCAGCTGTGTGGGAGGGGGTGGCCGCGGCCGGCACTGTCCCGGCCGTTGCCGGCTTGGGCGTGGCCTGTCCAACGGTCTCGGTTTGCGCGAGCGCCGAGGCGCTGGCGAGCACGCCGACGGCAATGATCATCGCATGGCGTTTCGACATGTGTCCCATTTTCCCCATGAGAGCGAGGCCCGGACGGGCGCTCGCATTGGCAATTTTCGGTCGTCGTGCCGCGTGCGCCGATTGGTGAAATCGGCGGAAAATTAGGCCACCGGTGTTGAGGTCCCATTAAGCACGGCCGTCGAAAGCTCCGCGCGTCCGCTGCGGAGTCTCTCGATTGGGTCGCGGCAGGGCCGGGATGGGTTCGCGAAAACCGCGATGGGGAAGGGGAAAGGGCAAGAAAAAGGCACAAGAAAAAGGGGCGGTCAGGCCGCCCCGAAAAACGAAGGCTGCGCGCGGATGGCGCACGCCAAATCTGGTTCAGAAGATCTGATCCAGCCGATCTCGTCCAATCCGGCCGCGCCCCCGCGACGCGGCGGATTGAACGTTGGCCGTCAAGGCCAGGCCGCCGATCGCTCAGCTTTCGTTGGCCGCGATCGATTCCATCAGCGAGACGAGCTGACGCTGCACCGTCTGGTCCTTGATCTTGCTGTAGGCGCGCAGCAGGCGGAGGCTGAAAGCCGAATCGAGGAAGAGCAGGCTTTCGACTTCGCGCGCCTTGTTGTCGCCGTCATAGAAGAAGGTCACGGGCACGTCGAGGGCGGAGGCGATCTGCTGCAGGCGGGCTGCGCCGACGCGATTGACGCCCTTCTCGTATTTCTGGACCTGCTGGAAGCTCACGCCGAGCTTTTCGCCGAGCTCGGCCTGCGAGATCTTCATCTCGACGCGCCGCAGACGGATCCGCTTGCCAAGCTCGATGTCCGGCTTGCCGGCACTGCGCTGCTTCATTCTTTTCGCCGCTGTTTTCATCGTCGTTTCTCACCGTTCTTCGGTTGAAAATCCCCCGAAGAGCTGGGTCAGGGGTTCGCCCATATACGAGTCCTTGAATTCATGCGGGTGCACGAACTCTTCCTTAAACCACGGGAAGCGAGCCGGATTGAAAGCCTCGATCAGCCAGTCAATCATGTGCCGTACGCGCGGGATGCGGCCGCTACCGGGATGGTAAGACAACCAGATATCCAGCGGTCGGTTCAATTCGACCTCCAGTGGAATCAACTTCCCGCCAAGCGCAATGGCGTAACTCGGGAATACGCCGATTCCGGCGCCATTCGCGACCGCCCAGTAATTGGCGCTTGAGACGTTGGTCTTCATGACCAGAAGGTCACGTTCCTGAACGCCCGGGAAGAAGCTCTCAAAAGTCTCCTTGGCGGCGAGCTGGTCGGCGAATTGCAGCACCAGGCGGTGCTTGATCAATTCATGGGCCGAGCGCGGCGTGCCGTATTTCTCGAGGTATTTCTCCGAAGCCCAGAACATCAGATGCATGCGGCCGAGCCGCACCAGCTTGACGTCGAGCGCAGAAGGCCGGGACAGATGGATGGCGACGTCGGCCTCGTGGCGCGAGACGTCGGCCGAGCGCATCGCGCAATGCAGGTCGACCAGGATCTTCGGATAGGCCTGCTGAAATTCGACCAGGCGCGGGGCGAGCCAGAACGTGCCGAGACCCTCGGTGACGGCGACGCGGACCTCGCCGGACAGCGCATTGCCGGTCGAATCGCTGGTGCGCAACACGTCGAACGCGGCTGCTTCCATCCGCTCGACCGCGGAGACGACGAGCGCGCCCTCGTCGGTCAGATGAGTGCCGTGGACGTCGCGGGTGAACAGAGTCGTGCCGGTCTGGCGCTCGAAATCATCAATGCGGCGGCGGACAGCGTTGATCGACAGCGACAGCCGTTCGGCTGCCGAGCGGAAACTTCCGCAGCGAACGACCTCCAGGAAGATGCGCGCCGCATCCCAATCGGAGAGGCCGCTGAGATTTGCTTTTAGGCGTTCCTCTGGAGGAACGCCCCTTTCCGCCAAGGAGTGCATACAAGTCCCTTCAGGTGGCTAAACTGGCAGAATCTGGCGCAAACCACAACCACGGCGGGTTGCGGGGTGACGAGTTTTGAACGTCATCCTTACTGCCTCGCGAGTGGTATTCAGGTGCGGCCACGGGCTGGGAATCGGGCAGACGATCGCCTGAACTGAGGGGTGTCGCGTGAGTTCCGTTGCGAGCCTTGAGATGGCTGCGGGATTGTCGGCGCTGTCCGCAATGGACGTCCTTGCGCAAGTGGCGCTTCCAACTCCCGGAATGGATCAATTACAGCGCAGCGGGCGTTCTGTCCCTGGCTGCTTCGACGATAGCCAACGGTGCGGCGGGCCGATGTTCGCCGGAACCGCAGATTCAGCGCAGAAACACATTGAAATCATGTTCAGAGGCGTAGCGGCCTCGTGTTATCCTTGGTCTCCCATGGGGGCCAAAGGGGTCGTCGCTACTACGTCTCGCAGGCCGAATTAACGGAAAGAACGACCGGTGTCGCATTCAGACGAACAGTTGCAGTCCGTGCTGGAAACGCTCGAGGAGTGCCGCAGGGCGCTCAACGAGATGAACAGTCGTGAGTCGGCCGAGCTGCTGTCGATTGTCATCCTCGACGTGCGGATGAAACTCAAAGGAATTGATAGCGCCGATCTCAAGGCGCTGTGCGACGAAATGCTGCGGAACGCCGGAAGCGAACCGCAGCCCCCTTCCAAGCAGACGCAGGACCAGCCCCGGCGTCCGCTGCTCCGCGTGGTGAAGTAGCCACGCCGCCGAGTCTCGCTTTTTGGCGAGGTTTGTGCGCGTCCCGATGCCGCATCTGTGATCACGGACGGCATCGGGAGGAGCCCTGGTTTTGTGCGCCTCTGTTGCGCATTCTCCGGCATCGGCTACACCAGAGCCGGTGCTCCGGGCCGCGCGCATTCATCGCGCGCCGCGCTGGGGCCTGAGATGGCTCCGACTGCATCATGCAAAATGTTTCGATCCCGGCGGCGCTGATTGCCGGCCTCGTCAGCTTCCTCTCTCCTTGCGTCCTGCCGCTGGTTCCGCCCTACCTGATCTATCTCACGGGCGCGACGATCGAGCATGTCGAGAGCGAGGAGCCGGCCTCGGCTTCCAAGCGCGCGATCATGATGTCGGCGCTGCTGTTCGTGCTCGGCTTCTCCACGGTGTTCGTGGCGCTCGGCGCCAGCGCCTCGCTGATCGGCGGGCTGATCCGGGCCTGGTCGGCCGAGCTGTCGATCCTCGCCGGCATCGTCATCATCATCATGGGCCTGCACTTCCTCGGCCTGACGCGCATCGGCCTGTTGATGCGCGAGGGTCGGCTGCCGATCCCAAAACCCGTCGGGCTCTGGGGCGCCTACATCATGGGGCTCGCCTTTGCGTTCGGCTGGACGCCCTGCATCGGTCCGATCCTGGCTGCGATCCTCTCGATCGCCGCGGCCGAGGCCACGGTGACGAAGGGCGCAGGTCTGCTCGCAGTCTATTCGGCCGGCCTCGGCATTCCCTTCCTGATCGCCGCGCTGATGATCGAACAGTTCTCGACGCTGTTCGCGCGCATGAAGGGCCAGCTCGTCAATGTCGAGCGCGCCATGGGCGTGTTGATGGTGATCACCGGCATCGGCTTTCTCACCGGCGCGGTTTCGAATGTGAGCATTTGGCTGCTCGAGACGTTTCCGGCGCTGCAGACGATCGGGTAGGGCGCAACCATCCGGCAGGCGAAGACCGGGTTTTCACGGATGGAACCCGAACGGATCGCCGGTCATGCTCACGCTGCGGAGCGTGCTGGATAACAACCTTTTTAGTCCCGGGACGTTGGAGTTAGGGACAACCGCATGGTGGAGATCACGTGACCAAGACACTGCGCTTAGAGCCCCTGTCGAACAACGCGGCTTTGGTCGCCTGGCAATTCGTCGGTCAGCCGTTGCAGGAATGGCCGAGCTGGGTGCAGTCGATCTGTTCGCTTCAGAAGGATGCCGAGGGAAAGTTCGAGCTTCGGCACGAGCGACGCAGCGGCACGCAGATCGTCTATCTCGGCGAGTGGCTCGTGCGGGATCTGGACGGCGGCGTCGACTTTTATACGGACTCCGAGATCTGGGCGCGGTTCGCCGCGAAGCGCTAGCATTCAATCAACAGCGCGTGTTCGGGTGGGGCAAAACGCCTCGCTGATGAAGCTCTCTGCGAAATACAATCTGTGGTAATATTTCGTGTTACTGCACCCAGAGGGGCAATTTTCGAAAACCTATACTGACACGAGTATTTTGGAACAATCGACAGACTTCCTCGCCCCTCTCCCTTTTCAGCATTTCAAGGAGCAAGCGATGGGAACCGACGTGAACGTTCAGCCCGGTCACGGCAAAGCCGGACGTCAGCCGACGCGACAATTTCTGGATACGCTTTCCGGACACGACGATCCGGGCATGTTTGGTCGGATGTTTCCGACCCTCGAGCCGCTCGCGGTCGATGACGGTCCGCTTCATGAACTCGCCGATGCGATGAAGGACCCGGTCCCCGGTGACCCCGCGGGAAACAATGCCAACGTACCCGCAGGCTTTACCTATCTCGGGCAATTCGTCGATCACGACATCACTCTGGATCTGACCTCCTTTGGCGACAAGGAGGCCGACCCGATGGCTGTTGAGAATTTTCGTACACCGGCGCTCGATCTCGACAGCGTGTACGGTCTTGGTCCGGACGGAAGCCGTCACCTCTACGCGCGCAACTCGGCGAGCGACAACGGCAAGACCCCGGGTCCGAAACTCCTGATCGGCAAGACCGTCAACGTCGACAGCCTCACGGGAGATCATCGCAACGATCTGCCGCGCAGTCCCGAGGGCTTTGCCCTGATCGGCGATCATCGCAACGACGAGAACCTGCTCGTCGCGCAAACCCATCTTGCGATGCTCAAATTTCACAACAAGGTCTGCGATCAGCTTGCGGCGTCAGGCAAGCCGCCCGGAGAGATATTCGAGGAGGCGCGCCGGATCGTGACCTGGCACTATCAATGGATCGTCCTGCACGATTTTGTCGAGCGGATCACCGAGAAGGGGCTGGTTGCGAAGATTCTGGAGCAGGGGCGGCGCTTCTACCGCTTCAAGAAGACGCCCTATATGCCGGTCGAGTTTTCCGCGGCCGTCTATCGTCTCGGCCACAGCATGGTTCGCCAGGTCTACAGCCACAACAGAATCTTCACGCCCGGGCCGGGCGGCCTTACGCCCGCGACGCTCGACCTGCTGTTCAGGTTTACCGGGCTCTCTGGCGGAATCATCGGAGATCTCGCACCCAATCCGATCCAGCCGCCGCTTCCTCTTCCGGTGCTTTCGAGCAACTGGATCATCGACTGGCGGCGCTTCTATGCGGTCCTGCCGTCCAATCCGCCGGGTGTGGCACTGAATTCATCCCGCAAGATCGATCCGTTCGTCGTGCCGCAACTCCACACCTTGCCGGGTGATGGCGGCAGCCTGCCGTTCCGCAACCTCAAGCGTGGCGTGCTGCTGGGATTGCCGTCCGGCCAGGATGTGGCCAAGGCCATGAAGATCAAGAATCCGCTGACGCCGGCCGAAATCTCGAAGGGGAGCGACGGTGCGGTGGCGAAGAAGCATGGCCTGCACGAGCACACCCCGCTCTGGTACTACATCCTCAAGGAGGCGGAGCAGCGCGGCGGCGGTGAAAGGCTGGGGCCGGTCGGCGCGACGTTGCTCGCCGAGGTCTTTGTCGGCCTCGTCCATGGCGATCACCAGTCGTACCTTTGGGTCAAGGGCAAGAACTGGAAGCCGACACTTCCGTCGCAGGTGCCGGGTGAATTCACCATGGCCGACCTGTTGCGCTTCGTCGGGGATATCAGCCCGATCGACGGCATCTCGACCGTCTAGGTGCTTGGCGACACGAGCGAGGCTGGGCCGCGAAGCGGCCCAGTTCGCACAAGCGTAGCTACTCAGTAGTCCCAGAACACCGGCACCCAACGATAGGCGTCGCCATCAACCGCCACCCGGCCCACGGACGGGAACGGCAGGTGGGTGGCGACCAGCATCTCGCCGGTCTCGGCAAGCTCTCGCAGCAGACGGATACGAACGCGCGCCGCTTCTTCGGGGTCGTGTTCGAAACCGTTGTGCCAGTCGGGCTGCTCGAAGCCGACGGCAAACACGGCATCGCCGGCGAATGTCAGCGCGTCACCGCCGGAGGCGATGCGAACCACGCTGTGTCCGGGGGTGTGGCCGCCGGTGCGACGGGCGACGACGCCGGGCGCAATCTCCTGCGTCTCATCGAATGTCCGCAGCTGACTGCCGTACTCCTTCACGAACCGCTTGGCGGTGGCCCGAAGCGCGTCCGGGAATCCCTGCGGCATGTTGGTGTGCGAGAAATCGGGCGCCTCCCAGAACTTGACCTCGGCGGCCGCGACGTGGATGCGCAGGTCCTTGCGCAGCCGCTCCTTCACGCCGTCGACGAGCAGGCCGCCGATGTGGTCCATGTGCAGATGGGTCAGCACCAGGTCGGTCACGGACGCAAGATCGATTCCGGCAGCTTCCAGCCGCTTGATCAACTGCCCGGCCCGCGGCAGGTGCAAGTTCGGGTCGGAGCCGAGGCCGGCGTCGATCAGGATGGTCTTGCCACCGCTGCGCACCATGACCGCATTCAGCGCCCAGTCGAACGCGTCCTGCGGCAGGAACATGTCGTGCAGCCAGGCCGCACGCTCGGCCGGGGCGGCGTTGTGCGCCAGCATCGTGGTCGGCAGCGGCAGCACGCCGTCGCTGACCACCAGCACGTCGATCTCGCCGATCTTGAGCGCGTAGCGCGACGGCACGAGCTCTTCGGGGCCCGATGACTGGGGATATGAGGTGTTGTGCAGATTCATGTTCGTCTCCTGTTTCATGGAAGGCTTCTGGCTGGTCTTGGTTGAACGGTCCGCGCAGCCAGGACGCGGCCGCCATCGCTTCGCGGCGCCTAGAGATCGGTCACACGTTCGGGATCGGCCGAGGCGAGCGCAGCGGCGCGCTCGGCCTTCGGCGGATAGATCCAGACGGTGTTGATCTCCCGCTTTGTCTTCTTGGCGACGTCGCCGACCATCTCGACCTTGCGCTCCCAGCCGCGCGTGAACAGCGCGCCGGCCTCGCCGAGATCGAGGCAGGTGACATAGGGCTTCTGGTGGTAGGGCCTGGTCGGAACGCCGAGCAGCTCGGCGGCGGCATTGTTGCCGGCAAAGGCGCCCATGCGCGTGGCGTGCTGGCACGACATCAGCGCGTAATTGCCCTCGTCGTCGCAGGCGGCCCGCGCGGCATCGCCGGTGGCGAAGACGCCGGCGACACCGGGTACGCGCAGATCGCGATCCACCAGCAGCCGGCCGAAATTGTCGCGCTCGGCAGGAATCTGCGCGGTCAGCGGCGCCGCACGGATGCCGGCGGCCCAGACCACCGTCTCGGTTTCGATGTGCTCGCCGGTCGACAGCGTCACGCCGGATCTGTCGAGCGAGGCGACGCAGGCCCCGAGGCGGCTCTCGACGCCGAGCTTGCGCAGCGCATCCTCGATGAGCGGACGGGGGCCTTCACCCATATCGGGAGCGATCGCACCGTTGCGCTCGACGATGATCACGCGTGTCTTCGAATCCTTGCCGAGGATCTTGCGCAGGCGTGCGGGCAGCTCGGTTGCGGCCTCGATGCCCGTGAAGCCGCCGCCGGCGACGACGACCGTATCGCGTCCGTTGACGGCCGGCCGGTCGGCAAGCCCATGCAGATGCTTGTCCAGTGCGACGGCGTCATCGAGCGAGTCGACGCTGAAACCGTGCTCGGCAAGGCCGGGGATGTCGGGGCGGAACAGGCGGCTGCCGGTCGCGACCACCAGGCGGTCGTAGGACAGGGTCTTGCGCGTGTCCCGGGACGTCGTGATCTGCACCGTCCGCGCCTCGGTGTTGACGGTCTCGGCATTGCCCTGGATGTAATCGACGTCGATCGCCTTGAGGACGTCGAGCAGCGGGGCCGTCAGCGTTTCCGGCTTCGGCTCATAGAGCCGCGGGCGAACCACCAGCGTCGGCTCAGGCGCGATCAGCGCGATCTCGAGATCGTCAGGGGAAGCGCCCTGGATGTCGCGCAGGCGGGCGGCGGAGAGGGCGGCATACATGCCGGCAAAGCCGGCGCCGATGATGAGCAGTCGCATGTGGTTCACTCCTAAGTTTTGGTGATCGGGACAGACGTGCGTCGTCGCGGCCGCCAAAGGTCGGCGGAACCTGCTGCGATCGGCGATGACGCGAAGAGGTGAAACGGTGGACGCTGCGGCCTTACGGGGCAGTGCAGCTCGGCAGTGACGACAGCAGCGCGGGGCTGCCACAGGCCGCCTGGCAGCCTCTCGGGCTCGATGGCCAGCCGCGCAGGGCGACCGGCACTGAAGCTTTCCTCGGCCAATCATGATTGATCAGGATTGACGTCAGGAGACTGGCGTTCTGCGCCGGCGCCTCTTCGGCCGTCGGCGAGGTGAAACGCACGGTCAGTGAGAGCCCGTACAGGAGCGCCGTTGCGATGGCTTTGCGGCGCGGTGCGATTGCAAGGCGTTTCCAGTCCATTGTGCGTCTCCGTCCGCGTGGTCTGTTGCTGCGATGTCTAGCGAACCAGATATCCGACTGCCCCAGAGCGATTGCCGTCCCTGTCGCGGGATTGCTGCTACCGCGTCCGTCTGCGCCAATCGCTCGGCGTTTCACCTGTCAGCTTCTTGAACGCCGCGGCGAAGGCGGTCTGCGAGGAATAGCCGAGCGCAGCTGCGATCGAGACGACCGATTCGTTGCTCTCGCGCAGCATGTTCATGGCCTGCTCGAGCCGGTGCTGGCGCAGCCAGGCGTGCGGCGAGAGTCCGGTGCTCTCCTTGAAGGACCGGCAGAAATGGAAGCGCGACAGACCGGCGTCGGACGCGAGCGCCGAGAGCGAGACGTCAGCGTCGCTGTCGGAGCGCAGGCGTTCGATGGCCCGGCGCAGCACTGAAGGCGAGAGGCCGCCGACGATCGGTTGCGGCGCGGCCGGCACGCCGGCATGGGCGGCGAGCACGCGCGTGGCGAGGAGATCGGTCAGTTGCTGCCTGAACAGCGTGTCGAGCGTGGCGCTGCCTTCGAGCGAGTCGGCTGCGCTCAGCAGCAGGCGGGAGGTGATGGCGTCGGGATGCCCGGTTCTTTCCAGGAGGTCGCCGGCGCTTGCCGTGCTGGCCTCGTCGGCGATCCGCAACAGCGTCCGCTGCGGAAGATAGAGTTGAACCACATGCATGGACCGGTGAATGTCCCATCGCGAGGTCGAACCGGCCGGAATGATCGTGACGACGCCGGGGCGCGCCGTGCTGATCGCAGCCGATTTTCCGCTGCGCCGCTCCAGCGCCTGTGAGCCGGCGGGATAGGCCATGATGACGTGATCGACCATGGGTTCGACCACGTCGTGCAGCGGCTCGTGCTTCCAATAGGCAATGGTGCCGCTCTGGGAATCGGAGGCCATGCGAAGCGGCCTCGTCTTGAGCACGCGCGCCATCTCCGCATCGGCAGCGCGCAGCTCGGAAATCGCGCCATTGTCCGGCTTCGTAAGGGATGTGGGTGGCAAGCCCTTGGGCGGGGGATTGCGCATGAGTGCGGTGCTCCCGATCATTGTGCGGCTCCTCCTGATCGTCTCAGGTTGCACGTCAGTCGTCCGTATTTGTACGGGTCGTGCGCGTTCTAGGCGCGTTACGGAACAGCGTCTTTCCTGAAGCGGCCGTGCTTTGTCCGATCCTGCTCAGGGCAGGTGCGCGTTTTCGCAAACGCACGCCGGGCGGCGTCGCTGTGTTGAACGGAGATCGCGCGAAAAGGCGTCAAAAGCCGTTGAAATCGCTTGTGAAAGACGGCTTGCGACGAGGAGCGCGAGCAGGTCGGCACCGCTGCTCGATTGTCGACGACACGCCTCAGCGCGCGGCAAAGCGCCCGAGCGCCTCACGGTCGATCTCGATCCCGAGTCCCGGTCCGTCGGGGACGCGCACGACGCCGTTCGCGTGCGCGATCGGCTCTTTCAGGATCGCCTGCCGGATCGGATGTTCGGTGCGGTCGAACTCGAGCATCGGCTCGAGTGGTGCGAGCGACGTCGGCGTATGCGACGGCAGCACGGCGAGCAGCTGGAGCGAGGCTGCGATCGCAATCCCGGTGCCCCAGACATGCGGATTGTAGCGAATGCCGAAGGCCTCGCTCATGTCGGCGATCTTCTTGCATTCGGTGAGGCCGCCGGCGGCGCAGGTGTCGGGCTGGGCGATGTCGAGCGCATGCGAGGCGAACAGGTCGCGGAAGCCGAAGCGCGTAAATTCGCATTCGCCGCCGGCGACCGGAATGGACAGCGCGGACTTCACCGCGCGATATCCGGCGATGTCCTCCGGCGGCACCGGCTCCTCGAACCAGCCGATGTCATGACGCTCGATCAGGCGGCCGAGACGGATCGCCGCGACCGCGTCATAGGCGTGGTTCGCATCCACCATCAGCGCAACATCGGGGCCGATCGCCTCGCGCACCGCGCGCGTGACGGCGGCATCCTCCGCGATGCCGAAGCCGACCTTCAGCTTCACGGCGCGAAAACCTTCCGCGACATAGCCGGCTGCTTCCTCCGGCAGGTATTCGAGCGGATCGCCTGTCTTGCGCCGGTAGAGCCCGGTCGCGTAGGCCTGCACCTCTTGACGCGAAGCGCCGCCGAGAAGCTGATACGCGGGGACACCGAAATGCTTGCCTTTGATGTCCCACAGCGCGATGTCGATGCCGCTCAGGCCCTGGATCACGACGCCCTTCTGGCCGTGATCGCGCAGGCGCGCATAGACCGTCTGCCACAACACGTCGGTGCAGAGCGGGTCTTCGCCGATCAGCCACGGCGCGATGGTCTGCACGACGGCCGCCGTGATCCGCGCAGGTCCGTAGCATTCGCCCCAGCCGGTGAGCCCCGCGTCGGTCTCGATCTCGACCAGCATTGCGGTGCGGGTGTCGTACCAGGCGCGCGAATAGGCGAAAGGCTGCGAAAGCTTTGCCTCGAGGATGTGGGTGCGAACGCTCGTGATCTTCATGGGGTCTTCTCCCTTCTCGTTTTCACGCCCGACGTCTCGAACAGCAACGCGCGGATCCAGCGGTGGCCGGGGTCGCGATGGGTGCGATCGTGCCAGGCGGCGATCTTGGCAAAGCCGGGGATGTCCAGCGGCGGCTTGAGCAGGGTCAGCCCGTCGATCCCGGCGACCAGACGCCGGGGCACGACGGCGATGAGGTCGCTTGCGCGCAGCACTTCGGGGAGAACGAGGAAGCTCGCCACCGACAGGCTGACGCGCCGCCGGTGCCCGAGTTTTGCCAGAGCCGTGTCGGTCGTGCCGGTAAAACTGTCGCCGGCATAGGAGACCAGCGCGTGGTCGAGCGCGCAGAAGCGTTCGAGCGACAGCGTCCTGCGCTTCGCGTCGGGATGATCACGGCGCAGCGCGCAGACATACTGCTCATCGAACAGGCGGCGGACATGCAGGTCCGGGGGCGTCGTTTCCGGCGTGAGCAGCGCAAGGTCGAGATCGCCGCGCTCGAACTGGCTGCGCAGCCGGTCGTCGTCGATCTGGCGCACCGCCACGCGAATATGCGGGGCGCGTGTTCGCAGCGCTGCGAGGAAGGGGACGACGACGGCCCGCAAGGCATAGTCGGTGGCCGCCAGCGACAGCGTGAAGTTCGCGGCCGCCGGCTCGAACGCGCGCGGCCTCAAGAGCGCCTCGACCTCTTGCAGCACCCGCTTGACGGGATCTGCGAGCTCCAATGCGCGCGAGGTCGGCACGATGCCGCGCTGGGTGCGGACGAACAGCGGATCGCCGAAACTGTCGCGCAGGCGCGTCAGGGTTCCGCTCATCGCGGGCTGAGTCAGCGCCAGCCGCGCCGCGGCGCGCGTGACGTGGCGCTCCTCGATCAGCGCATTGAAGGCCTTCAGTAGGTTGAGGTCGAGGGTTCTGATATCGCGCATGCTGATGATCGTGATCGGAAATGGCGATTGGCGCTGTCCGGACGTAACCCCCATCTGTCGGAAAGTCCAATGGCGAGAACGCCAATCCGATCCGAACGAAGGATTTCCCTGCAATGAGCGATATCATCTGGCCCGATCAGTACCTGCCGGGTACGACCGACAACTACGTCTCGAACGAGATCATCGTGAAGGGCCTGCGTGCCGACCAGGTCTGGCCGCAGCTCAACGATACCACGGCCTGGCCGAGCTATTACAGCAACGTCTCGGATATCCGCTTCCACGACGGCAAGGGCCCCGCACTGCGTCTGGGGGCACGCTTCCGCTTCACCACCTTCAGCTTTCCGGTGGAGGCCGAAGTGACCGAATACGAGCCGCCGGCGCCGGGCAAGCCGGCGCGTGTCGCCTGGCACGGCTGGGTCGAGGGCGATGCCGCGACGCGGCTCGACGTCCACCACGCCTGGCTGATCGAGGATCTCCCCGGCGGCCGCGTCCGCATTCTCACGCAGGAGACCCAGACCGGCCAGCCGGCGAGGGACCTGGCGCAGACCAGGCCCAATCCGATGCTGAACGCCCATCAGGAATGGATCGAGGGGCTCGCCGCCGCGGCGTGTCGCAAGTAGATCGCTACCGCGCCTCGTCCAGCGTGCAAGTCACGGTGCAGACGACGCCGCGCGGCAGGAAGTCGACGGTTGCCTCGCCGCCGAGCTGGTCGCGCGCGCTACGCTCGATCAGGCGCGAGCCGAAGCCGCGCCGCACCGGCGCGGTCACCGGCGGTCCGCCGATCTCGGTCCAGATCAGGCGCAGCCGCGGCTTCGGTGTATCGGCGATGACCTCCCAATCGAGCGTCACCCGGCCGGTTTCGTTCGACAGCGCGCCGTATTTCGCCGCGTTGGTGGCGATCTCGTGCACGATCATCGACAGCACCACGGCAAGCCGCGGCGACAGCGGCACCGCGGGGCCCGCCATGCGGATGCGGTCCGGACTGCTCAACAGGAACGGCCGAAGCGCACGGGCGATCACGTCCCTCAGCTCCGAGCCCGCCCATTTCTCCTGGCTGAGCAGATTATGGGCCTCGGCGAGCGCGCCGAGCCGTCCCTCGAACTTGGCCCGCTCGTCCCGGCTGGCGCTGCGGAAGGTCTGCACCGCGATCGCCTGCATCAGGGCCAGCGTGTTCTTGACGCGGTGGTTGAGCTCCTCGATCAGGAGATTGTGCAGCATCTCGCCGCGCGCGATCGTGGTTGCCATCCGCACCGCAAAGGTGAGGCCGATCAAGAGCAGGATGCCGCCGATCAGGCTGGTGATCGCGATGTTGCGCCAGAGCGGCGCGATCAACGAGCTCTCGGGGACGCCCGCGGCCACGGTCCATCCCGTGAGCTGAGATCTTGTGTAGGCGGAGGCGAGCGCGACGCCGTCCAGCGAGACCGAGGACAGCGTCGCCTCGGGTGCGCGAAACATTTCCGCGTACAGCGAGGGCGAAGCGCGCTTGCCGAAGTTTTCACCCGGGTTTGGCACGCGGGCAAACACCGTGCCCTTGGTGTCGAGCAGAGACACCGTCCATTGCTGGTCGGGCCGCTGCTTCTCGACCAGCTCCTGGAAGATGCTGACCGGCGGGCTGAAGCAGAGGTCGTAGATCACTTCGCCGTTGCGCGATACCGGCACCTCGACCGTCAGAACCTGGCGCCCGTTGATCGCGCCGGTGAACAGGTCGGAATATTGCGGCGTCCTGGTCGCGAACACCTTCTCGACGATACCGAGATTGCCGCGTGACGGCAGGCTCGCGGTGTCCTCCGTCGACGAGGAGAACAGCAGCCGGCCCTTGCGGTCGGAGATCAGCAACAGGCCGCCCTTGCCGTACTGGTCGAGGAAGCCGAGCGCGATGCGGCGAAAGTTCTGGAAGTCGTCGTTGCGCAGCGAGTTCGTCAGCGCCAGCACCTGCAAGCTGCCGGTCATGCGCTGCACCTCGGAATCCAGCACAAGGCGCATGCTGCGCACGTTCTCCAGCACGCGGCGGGCCGCATCGCTGCGGTCCTGCTTGTAATGGTAGAAGGCGAGGCCGACCGCGAAGACGATCATCGGCAGCGTCGTTCCCGCGACCAGGAGAGCGAGCCGGACCGGCAGGGTGAGCTTTGACAAACGCGGGCGTCCCGATTCCGGCGCGGCGGCGCCGGATTATGATTTTGGCGAGAACCATACGGGCAGGACCTGCATCGCGCCACGATTTTCGCATGCGCCGCGCTGTCCGGACAGATTTTGCAGCGCAGTGGGGGAGCCCTGCGCCTCAGCTCATGCTGATCGCGGTCAGCAGCAGACACATGGCATAGATGGCCGCCAGACTGAGCCCGGCGATGCGCGCCTCTCGATGCGGCTTCATGCCTTCACTCCGGCAGGCGGCCGCCGTCGCGGCGGCCGCTCGTCCGCCAGTCCTGATCAATCGATTTCCTGAACGACGGTCCGCGTGCCGGGATCCACCAGCATCACGCGTTCGCCGGAATAGACGTAGCGATATCTGGTGAGGGACGGGCCCCAATCGGCCGGAACCGCTTCGAGCTCGACGTCGCTCGGTACCGTTGCGCCGACGATGATCTTCTCCTTCGTCGTGATCGGGCGCACGCGGTGCTCGGTGACGTAGGATTTGATCTTTGTGCGGTATTCCGGCTCGATCTGAACGACCGCGGCGTGACCGGTTCCGGTCGTGGTCACGGTGGACTGTGCGAATGCGCCGGTCGAGATCAGAACGGCCGCGGCGGAAAGCAGGAACAGTTTCTTCATCTTATCCTCCTCGTAGAAATAAGCGCGGCAACAACCTCCCGCCGCGCGCGACGTTCCCCGAGGATAGGAACAAAATACCATTTTTTCCCGTTTCCAGATCGACCGGAGCGAATTCCGGCAATTGGAGGAGGAGACGAAATGAAGTTGAAGATGGCGACTGCAGCACTGATGGTTGCTGCGTTTTCCCTGCCGGCGTTCGCAGCCGACGAGTTCTACGTGGTCCAGGACGTCAAGACCAAGAAGTGCACCATCGTCGACAAGAAGCCGATGGACGCGTCCATGACCGTCGTAAGCCCGTCGGGCACGATCTACAAGACGCGCACCGAAGCCGAGAGCGGCATGAAGACCGTCAAGGTCTGCACATCCAATTGAGGAGGGCATTATGCCAGTACTCATTCTCTGGGCTGTGCCGGCGATCATCGTGATCGGCGGCGGCATCTATCTGATTGGTCATATGCACTAGGTCAGTCGTGGAAGACGCGCGGGTCTGTGCGTGCAACGCACAGCTCCGCGCGTCTTCCCGTGTCCCAGGGAGTGAGGGGTCGCTGATGCGGCGTGCCGCGCGCCAGCAGGAGTGCGAGTTGCAGTGCAACAGGTCATGCAGGAGCAAGTCCTGCGACGAAGAAGACCTCCAGCGCGCGCGAAATGACTTCCGTCCCGCCGGAGTTTTTCATACGCTCCCTCTCGCAAGCCGCATACCGGCTGCACGCACGGCCCGGCGACGGGGCCGGAGCATCAAAGGGAGGGGAGACGATGAAGCGACGGTCATTTCTCGCTGGTATCGGTGCGACCACTGCGGCGGCCACGATTGGCATGCCGTCGATCCTCAGGGCGCAGGCGCCGATCACGCTGAACGGCGCTGTGCAATTCAACGACGACCATGCCTTCAACCGGGCGCTGATCCGGTTCGAGGAGCTGGTGAAGAAATATTACGGCAAGCCGGTCAATTTCACGCTGCACAAGAACTCCTCGCTCGGCCTCGAGAAGCAGTATTTCGAGTACATGTCGCAGGGCAAGGCGGTCGATTACGGCATCGTCTCGCCGGCCCACATGTCGACCTTCGCCAAGGCGGCTCCGTTCATCGATGCGCCCTTCGTGTTCAAGGGCATCGAGCACATGAACAAGGTCGTCGAAGCCAACATCCTGGCGCCGATCGCCGACGAGGTCGCGACGAAGGCGGAAGTCGTTCTGATCGGCTATTCCGGCGGCGGCATCCGCAACATCTTCGCCAACAAGCCGCTCAAGAATCTCGCCGATCTCAAAGGCCTCAAGGTTCGCGTGCAGGGCGCCCCGATCTGGTCGAAGACCTTTGCGGCCGTCGGCATGAGCCCGACGGTGATCGCCTATAACGAGATCTACAATGCGATCCAGAACGGCGTGATATCGGCCGGCGAGAACGAGGCGGCCGGCGTCGAGGCGATGAAGTTCTACGAAGTCGCCCCGCATCTCAGCCTGACCCAGCACGCCGTATCGATCCGGCCGATCTGCTTCTCGGTGAAGACGCTGAAGACCTTGCCGAAGGATTTGCAGGACGCGATCATGAAGGCCGGCAAGGAGGCCGGCGACTACGGCCGTCAGCTGGAATCGAGCGAAGAGGTCGTCAAGCTCGACACGCTCGAGAAGGCCGGCAAGCTCAAGCGCGTTCCGTTCGAGGAGCGGGACGCCATGAAGAAGCTCGCCGACCCCGTGATGGCCACCTACGCCAAGGAGATCGGCGCAGAGGGCATCTTCGAGAAGATCAACGTCGCCTGAGCTCGTTGCATCCGCCGACGGCATGTCCGGGCAAGCCCCGCTTCTTGCCCGGCCGTGGTGGATGAGCTGCCGCTGGGAGTCCCAATGTCTGACATGCCCGTCCCGTCCACACCGTCGCTGTGGCGTCGCGTCACGGCGGCCTATGCGAAATTGCTGGAGATCCTGCTCGCGGCCTGCGTCGGCATCATCATCATCCCGGTGACGCTGCAGATCGTCTCGCGCTACACCCCCTTCATCCCGTCCTACATCTGGACGGAGGAAATGGCCCGATTCCTGTTCGTCTGGACGATCATGATCGGCGCCATGGTGGGCGTGCGGGAAGCGCAGCATTTCGAGGTCGACGTGTGGCCGGACCTGTCGCGGCGGTCGGAGGCCGCGGTGCGGATTCTCGCGCGACTAGGCGTGCTGGCGCTCGCGCTGGTGTTCGTGTCGGCCGGTCTCGAGTTCACCCGCTTTGCCTGGAACAGGACTTCGGAGCTGGCCGATCTGCCGCTCTGGCTGATCCACGTCGCCTGGCCCGTGACCGGCGCGACGTGGATCGTCTTTGCGGGCGAACAGATCGTCGATGAAATGCGCGTTTTGCTCGGGGCACGGCGATGAGCGGCAATGTACTCTCTGCCGGACAGGCTGCGATGGTGCTGTTCGGGGTCTTCATCGGCCTGCTCATCGTGCGCGTGCCGGTCGCCTTCGCGCTCGGCCTCGCCTGCGTGCCGATCCTGCTGATCGAGCCGCGTCTGTCGCTGATGACGCTCGCGCAGGAGACCTTCAATGCGTACAATTCATTCATCCTGCTGGCGGTGCCGTTCTTCCTGCTGACGGCGAACCTGATGAGCATCGGCGGCATCACCGACCGCCTGGTGGCGTTGTCGCGCTCGATGGTCGGGCACTGGCCGGGATCGCTGGCGCAGATCAACGTCGTGCTGTCGGTGTTCTTTGCCGGCATCTCGGGCTCCTCGACCGCCGACGCGGCGAGCCAGTCAAAGATCTTCATCGATGCGCAGACCAAGGAGGGCTACGACCTCTCGTTTTCCATCGCCATCACGGCGGTGTCGGCGGTTCTGGCGGTCATCATCCCGCCGTCGATCCTGATGATCGTATGGGGCGGGCTGATCTCGACCTCGATCGCGGCGATGTATCTGGCCGGCATCGTGCCGGGTCTGCTGATAGCGGGCGCGCAGATGGCGACGGTGCACATCTACGCGGTGCGCCGCGGCTACCCGACCTATCCGAAGGCGACCTGGGTCGAGATGCGATGCGCCATCTGGCAGTCGATACCGGCCCTGATGACGCCGTTCATCATCGTCGGCGGCATTCTGCTCGGGTGGTTCACCGCGACCGAGTCCGCCTGCGTCGCGGTGCTCTATTCCGTGGCGCTCTCGGCCTTCTTCTACCGCGAGACGGGTCCACGCGAATTGTACAAGGCCTTTCTCGACACCGGGCGTCTTGCCGGCGTCGCGCTGTTTTGTGTCGGCACCGCAAGCGCGTTTGGCTGGCTGCTCGCCTATTACAGGATTCCGCAGGAGCTGCTGGCCAACGTCTCGGCATGGGGCATGGGCACCGTCGCGGCCGGCTTCTTCATCTGCTTCTGCTTCCTGGTGGTGGGCTGCTTCCTCGACGCCATCCCGGCTATCATCATCGTCGGCACCGTGCTGGAGCCGCTGGCCAAGTCCGTCGACCTGCATCCGGTCCAGTTCGCGATCATATCGATCGTGTCGCTGGCCTTCGGACTGGTCACGCCGCCTTACGGCTTATGTCTGATGATCGCCTGCTCGGTCGCCGGCGTGCGGCTGCGCTATGCCCTGAAGGACACCGCGATCATGCTGGTTCCGATGCTGCTCGTGCTGGCGGCGCTCATCATCTGGCCGAGCGTGTCGCTGTTCCTGCCGCGCCTGATCGTGCCGGAGATGCTGAAATGAGCGTCTGATCGTGCGATCCCGCGGCCGCCGGCCGCGGGATCAATTCAATGGGTCACAGATTGCTCTCGGTGATCGCGGCGTAGACCATGCTGCGCAGCTCGCGGCGGAGCGGATAGGCGCTCGACGGCAGAACCTGCGTCATGAAGATCGTGATCAGCTCCTCGGCCGGGTCGATCCAGAACGAGGTCGTTGCCGCGCCGCCCCAATTGTACTCGCCGGGGCTGCCGGCGATTAGCGTCTCGGCCGGGCGCATGGTCACGGCGAAGCCGAGGCCGAAGCCGATGCCGTTATAGGTGGCTTCCGAGAACAGCGAGCGCGACACTTCCGGCAGCGCGCGGCCGCCCGGAATGTGGTTAGTCGTCATCAGCGCCAGCGTCTTCGGCCCGATCAGCCTGACGCCGCCGAGCTCGCCGCCATTGAGCAGCGCGCGGCAGAAGGTGAGATAGTCGGCGGCGGTCGAGCACAATCCGCCGCCGCCGGAGATGAAGGAGGGCGGCGACAGGAACGAGCTCGTCGTCGGATCGTCCTGGAGCGTCAGCCCCTCGCGGCGCTGGCCGGCATGGAAGGTCATGCCGCCGCCCGGGTCCGCCGAATAGCAGGCCGCGAAGCGGTGCGCCTTGGAAGCCGGCACGTGGAAATCGGTGTCGGTCATGCCGAGCGGATCGAGGATGCGCTGCTTCAGGAATTGCTCGAACGGTATCCCTGAGATCTTGCCGATGAGGTAGCCGATCACGTCGGTCGCGACCGAATAGTTCCAGGACTCGCCCGGTGAGAATTCCAGCGGGATTTTCGCCAGCCCCTCGATCATGGTCTGGAGCGTGCCCGATTTCTCGACCTCGCCGATCTTCTCGGTGCGATAGGCGGCATCGACATTGGAGCGCTGCTGGAAGCCGTAGGTGAGGCCGGAGGTGTGGCGCAAGAGGTCGACGATCAGCATCGGCCGCGACGGCGGCCGGGTCAGGAAGGCCGGCGCGGTGCCGGCGACGAACACGCCGAGATCCTTCCATTCCGGAATGTATTTGGCGACGGGCTCGTCGATCGCGACGAGGCCTTCCTCGACCAGCATCATGAAGGCGACGCTGGTGAGCGGCTTGGTCATGGAATAGATGCGGTAGATGGTGTCGTCCTTCACCGGCACCTGGCGCTCGACATCGGCGAGGCCCTGCACGGAGCTGTGGGCGATCTTGCCGCGGCGATAGACCAGGAGCTGCGTGCCCGGGAACCGGCCGGCATCGATGTATCGCTTCTTCAGATGCGCATCGACGCGGTCGAGCGCAGCCTTGGACATGCCGACGGATTCGGGCGAGGCGGGGGTGGGGGCAAGCATCAGTTCCTCCGGGCAGTTTCTCGACGACCGTGATAGCCAAATGGCGGGCCCATTCCAAGCCGGTCGCGCTTAACGCGGGGCCGCCGACTGGTGTAGTCTCCAGCCTGGAACGCCTCCAGGGAGCCCGCCCGGGCCAACAAAAAACGCGAGGGCAAACGCACCATGACCCAGTTCAACGAGACCGAACTCACCGAAGCCGTCGTCAAGAGCTTCGACCGGACGCCTGATACGCGCACGAAATTCCTGCTCCAGGAATTGGTGAAGTCGCTGCACGATTACGTGAGCAAGACCGGTCTCACCTTCGAGGAATGGGAATACGCCATCGATTTTCTGACCCGGACGGGGCAGAAATGCACCGACACCCGCCAGGAATTCATCCTGCTGTCCGACGTGCTTGGCGTCTCCATGCTGGTCGACGCCGTCAACCACAGGGATCGCGAGGGCGCGACCCAGACGACGGTGCTCGGGCCGTTCTATGTCGGCGAGCACAAGGTGACCGCGCATGGCACCGACATCTCGCCGAACAACCAGACGGGCGAGCGGATGTTCGTGCAGAGCCGCGTCACCGATCTCAAGGGCAAGCCGCTTGCGAACGTTCCCGTCGACGTCTGGCATGCCGACGATGACGGCTTCTACGATTCACAGAAGCCGAATTATGACGAGGTCGGCGCCTCGGCGCGCGCGCGCTTCATCACCGATGACGACGGCCGCTTCTTCTTCCGCACCATTTTGCCGTGCAGCTACCCGATCCCGACCGACGGTCCGGTCGGCGAGATGATCGTGCAGACCAATCGCCACCCGATGCGTCCCGCGCATGTGCACTTCCTGGTCAATGCCAAGGGCTACGAGCCGCTGATCACGCACGTGTTCATGGATGGGGACAAATATCTCGATTCCGACGTGGTGTTCGGGGTCAAGGACGACCTCGTCGCCAAGGTCGAGCCGCGCAACGATCCTGAGATGCCTGACGGCGCCAAGGCGAGCGGGCGGTGGCACCTGATGAGCTACGAATTCCACCTCAAGCCGGGCGGCGGCATGGCGCCGAAGCCGCTGGGGACGAAGGCGGCGGAGCCGGCGTGACGGCCTCGTCCCTTATCGCAGCCGTAGCGCTGCGAGCAGCACGATGACCGCGCAGGCCAGGATCGCCGTGGTCAGCTTCCAGAACAGCAGCGGATTGCGCTCCAGAAGTGGCGTGGTCCGCGTGGCGAGATAGGCCGGATTGGGATTTCTGAGCTCGAACACGAACTCGGAGAGGTCTTCGTGGCGCTTGTAGGGATCGGGATGCAGCGCCTTCCTCAGCGCGCCGTCGATCCAGCCGGGAATGCCCCGCTCGGCATCGACCGCGGGGCGGTATCTCAGTTTCCACGCGTCCGATCGTCCCCGGATTTTGGCAAGCTGGGCGCCGTAGGGCAGATGTCCGGTGAGCATCTGGTAGCAGATGGCGGCCAGTGAGAACATGTCGGACCGGGGCGATCCGCCCTCGCCGAGGAAATACTCCGGTGCCGTGTACTGGACCGTGCCGAGAATCTCCGCGTCGGCCGATCTCGGCGCCGCTTCGGCGACGCCCGCAACCCTGACCGATCCGAAGTCGATGATCTTTGCGGTGCCGGTCTTGTCGATCAGGATATTGTCGGGCCTGAGATCCTGATGCAGCATCTCCATGCGGTGGAAGGCGCGAAGCCCTATCGCGATCTGCTCGATGATCCTGCGCACCGTCTCCAGATCGGGACGGGGATTGTCGAGCATCCACTGCCGCAGCGTCTGCCCCTCGACGAACTCGGTCGCGACGTAGAGATAGTTGCGCCGCGTCGATCGCGATCGCGGCTTGAGCACGTACGGACTGTCGATCCGCCGCGCGATCCATTCCTCCATCAGGAAACGTTTCAGATAAGCCTGGTTGTCGCGCAGGTCGATCGACGGAATCTTGAGTGCGACCGTTTCCTCGGTGTCCGCATCGACGGCGAGATAGATGTGGCTGCGGCTGCTGCCGTGGATCTCCCGGATGATCCGGTATCCGTCGAACATCGCCCGCGGCTCCAGCAGAGGCGGCAGGGGCAGTGCCGAACTCTGATCGAAAACGCCCGCTTCCTCCGGCACCGCATCGATGCGCAGGATCTGGACGGTAATGTTGTCGTCGCTGCCGCGGCGATAGGCTTCCTCGACGATCGCCTTTGCCGCGCCGTCGAGCTCGGCCGCATGCTCGATGATTGCGCTCGTGACGAAACGCGGCTCGACGAATTCATACGCACCGTCGGTCGCCAGCAGGAAGGTGTCGCCCGCCTGGATCTCGACCGTCTGGTAGTCGATCTCGAGCTGCGGATTGATGCCGAGCGCGCGGCCGAGATAGGTCTGCTCCGACGACACGATGATGCGGTGATCGTCGGTCAGCTGCTCCAGCGCCTTGCCGGCCACGCGATAGACGCGGCAGTCGCCGACATGGAAGATGTGCGCGGTGGCCGCCTTGATGACCATGGCGCTGAGGGTGCAGACATAGCCCTTGTCGCGGTCATAGGCATATTGGCTCTTGCGCGTCTGCGCATGCAGCCAGGAATTGGTCGCCTCCAGCACACGGCGGGCGGAGGTCTTCACCGTCCAGGATTCCGACGTGCAGTAATAGTCTATCAGGAAGCTCTTGACCGCCGACTCGCTGGCGATCTGGCTGACGCTGCTGCTGGAGATGCCGTCGGCGAGAACCGCCGCGATGCCCTTCAGGCTGAGCAGCGGCTCCTCCGGAATCAGGACGCCGTGAAAATCCTGGTTGACGGGCTTGCGACCCCTGTCCGAGTGCTGGCCGACCGAGATCTGGAGTCCGCGGGACATCGTCATCACCAGGAGAGGGGAGCCTCACCCTGCTTGGGCGAGGCTCCCCTGTCGAGACGTATTCGATCAGGCCGCGACGCGGGGCTTCGCAGCCTTGTCGGCCTGACGCTTCGGCAGGGTCATGACGTGCGTGGCGTAGAGGGTCATGCCGGTGAAGGCGAGGCCGCCGACGAGGTTGCCGAGCACGGTCGGAATCTCGTTCCAGATCAGGTAGTCCATGATCGAGAACTTCGCATGGAGCATGAGGCCCGACGGGAACAGGAACATGTTCACCACGGAATGCTCGAACACCATGTAGAAGAACACCAGGATCGGCATCCACATCGCGATGACCTTGCCAGGGACCGAGGTTGAGATCATGGCGCCGACGACGCCGGTCGAGACCATCCAGTTGCAGAGCATGCCGCGCAGGAACAGCGTCGCCATGCCGGCCGCGCCATGCGCGGCGTAGCCCAGCGTTCGGCCTTCGCCGATATTGCCGATCGCCGCGCCGACCTTGTCGGGGGCCTGGGTAAAGCCGAAGGTCGTGACGAAGGCCATCATGAAGGCCACCGTGAAGGCGCCGGCGAAGTTGCCGACGAAGACGAGGCCCCAGTTGCGCAGCACGCCGCCAAGGGTGACGCCCGGGCGCTTGTCGATCAAGGCGAGCGGGGAGAGCACGAACACGCCGGTCAGGAGGTCGAAGCCCAAGAGATAGAGCATGACGAAGCCGACCGGGAACAGCAGCGCGCCAACCAGCGGCTGGCCCGTGTTCACGTTGATGGTGACGGCGAACCAGGCGGCGAGGGCGAGGATCGCGCCGGCCATATAGGCCCGGATGATGGTATCCCGGGTGGACATGAAGATCTTGGACTCGCCCGCATCCACCATCTTGGTGACGAATTCCGAAGGCGCGAGATACGACATCAATGGTTCCTTTGCTTCGTAAGTGAGATCGACACGCCCCCTCAGAGGACGCGGCTGAACGTCATTGGCCGTGCGGGCTGGCCGGCCGCGCACGAGGGCTATGGAATGTCTGGAAGCTTTGGGAATCGCGTCACGAGGACTGAGCCGGGAGGGCCGCGAAGCAGATGAGCTTCCGGGATGCAGCCGCCAGAGGCTGCAACGATGCGGCAAGCCGCAGTCTTCGTTGACGCGAATGAAGAAGCAAGTTGCGTGCCGCCGAGGCGCGCAGGAAAAATGAAGTCATATCAAACTGATGCGCCTCTCGCCGATTTCGGTCCGAGGCGCTTGGCAGCCTCCTGCTTAAGCGACTGCACAAGCTTTGTGCGCCGCACAAGGATTGGGCAGTGCGCAAATTTCGCAAGCGGGATCAGCCTGCGACAGTCTGGCGCGGGACGGCTAAGCTACTCAATATCTTGGTGTTTTGGCGATGCCGAGCTTGGCATGAAGCTTGAATAGTTCCAAGCGACGCCATTGAAGCCGTCCCGCGAGACTTCTCATCCGATTTGCTGACGCCACCAGACGGGGGTCTCCCCCGTCGTGCGTTCGCATGCGCCAAAGACGGCGCCGCCGGACGGACGGGCTGCTCGTGTGCACTGACGCCATCAAATTCTGCAACGACGCAAAGGACGACACTACACATGACCAAGCGCATTCGCCGGCCCTTCGAGACTGGCCTCAGCCGCCGTCAATTGTTGAAAGCCGCCGGCTCTACTGCTGCCCTTCTCGCCGCCGCCAAACTCAATTTCCCCGCCGGCGCCTTCGCGCAGGATTCAGGTCCCGAGGTCAAGGGCGCCAAGCTCGGCTTCATTGCGCTGAGCGACGCCGGGCCGCTGTTCGTCGCCAAGGACAAGGGTCTGTTCGCCAAATACGGCGTGCCTGACACTGACGTGCAGAAGCAGGCCTCCTGGGGCACCACGCGCGACAACCTCGTGCTCGGCTCCGAAGGCAATGGCATCGACGGCGCGCATATCCTCACCCCCATGCCGTACCTGATCTCGGCGGGCAAGGTGACGCAGAACAACCAGCCGACGCCGATGTACATCCTGGCGCGGCTCAATCTCGATGCGCAGTGCATCTCGGTCGCCAAGGAATATGCCGACCTCAAGCTCGGCACCGATGCGGCGCCGTTCAAGGCGGCGCTGGAGAGGAAAAAGGCCTCCGGCAAGGCGGTGAAGGCCGCCATGACCTTCCCGGGCGGCACCCATGACCTCTGGATCCGCTACTGGCTCGCCGCCGGCGGCATCGATCCCGACAAGGACATCGAGACCATCGTGGTGCCGCCGCCGCAGATGGTGGCCAACATGAAGGTCGGCACCATGGACTGCTTCTGTGTCGGCGAGCCCTGGAACCTGCAGCTCGTCCACCAGGACATCGGTTACACCGCGGTCAACACCGGCGAGATCTGGAACAAACATCCGGAGAAATCTTTCGGCATGCGTGCAGCCTTCGTCGACAAATATCCCAAGGCGACCAAAGCGATCCTGATGGCGGTGCTCGAGGCCCAGCAGTGGGCCGACAAGGCCGAGAACAAGCAGGAGCTTGCCACCATCATGGCCAAGCGGCAGTGGATCAACTGCCCGGTTGAGGACGTCTACGACCGCACCGCCGGCAAGTTCGACTATGGCAACGGCAAGGTGGTCGAGAACTCGCCGCACATCATGAAGTACTGGCGCGACTTCGCCTCCTATCCCTTCCAGAGCCACGATCTCTGGTTCCTCACCGAGGACATCCGCTGGGGCAAGTATGAGGCGAATTTCGACACCAAGGCGCTGATCGCCAAGGTCAATCGTGAAGACCTCTGGAAGGATGCGGCGAAGACGCTGGGCGTTGCTGCCGCGGAAATTCCGACCTCCACCTCGCGCGGCAAGGAGACCTTCTTCGACGGCAAGGTGTTCGACCCCGAAAATCCGGCTGCCTATCTGAAGTCGCTCGCGATCAAGCGCGTCGAAGTCTGATGGAGCCAGCGGCCGCCCCCGGGCGGCCGCATCCTCTTTTGCAGCCGGAGAGATATTGCGATGAACATGCCTGCCACGAAGATTGAGGTCGAGACCGCGACGCCCGCGGCTGTTGCCGCACCTGTCGTTGCGATGACGCCGAAGCGCCCGCCCCGCAGTGAGGCCTATGCACGCATGGCAAGGGAAACCGCCGTGCGCGTCATCCCGCCGCTTGTCGTACTCGCGCTGCTGACGCTGGTGTGGGAGCTCGTCTGCCGCCGCGCCGGTTCGGCACTGCCGCCGCCGTCAAAAGTCTTCAAGGACACCAAGGAGCTGATCCTCGATCCGTTCTTCGACCACGGCGGCATCGACAAGGGCCTGTTCTGGCATCTCTCCGCCAGTCTCCAGCGCGTTGCGCTCGGCTATTCGCTCTCGGCGATCGCCGGCATAGCGCTCGGCGTGCTGGTCGGGCAATCGGTCTGGGCGATGCGCGGGCTCGATCCGCTGTTCCAGGTGCTGCGCACCATTCCGCCGCTCGCCTGGCTGCCGCTCTCGCTCGCCGCGTTCCGCGACGGCCAGCCCTCGGCGATCTTCGTCATCTTCATCACCTCGATCTGGCCGATCATCATCAACACCGCGGTCGGCATCCGCAACATCCCGCAGGACTACCGCAACGTCGCCGCGGTGGTGCAGCTCAACCCGCTCGAATTCTTCTCCAAGATCATGATCCCGGCGGCCGCGCCCTACATCTTCACGGGCCTGCGCATCGGCATCGGCCTGTCCTGGCTCGCGATCGTCGCCGCGGAAATGCTGATCGGCGGCGTCGGCATCGGCTTCTTCATCTGGGACGCCTGGAACTCCTCGCATATCAGCGAGATCATCCTGGCGCTGTTCTATGTCGGCATCGTCGGGTTCGTGCTCGATCGCCTGATCGCAGGCCTCGGCAAGATCGTCACCCGCGGCACCGCCACAAGCTAAGGGGGAAGGGACACATGACCGCCTATCTGAAGCTCGACCACATCGACAAGATTTTTACCCGCGGCGCTGCGACGACCGAGGTGCTGAAGGACATCAACCTGACCATCGAGAAGGGGCAGTACGTCTCGATCATCGGTCATTCCGGCTGCGGCAAGTCGACCCTGCTCAACATCATCGCAGGACTCACGACCGCCACCACCGGTGGCGTGCTGCTGGAGAACCGCGAGGTCAACTCGCCGGGCCCCGATCGCGCCGTTGTGTTCCAGAACCACAGCCTGCTGCCGTGGCTCACCGTCTACGAGAACGTCCGGCTCGGCGTGGACAAGGTGTTTGCGAGGACCAAGACGAGGGCCGAGCGCGACGCCTGGGTGATGCACAATCTCAACCTGGTGCAGATGGCTCATGCCAGGGACAAGCGCCCCTCGGAAATCTCCGGCGGCATGAAGCAGCGCGTCGGCATCGCGCGGGCGCTGGCGATGGAGCCGAAGGTGCTGCTGCTGGACGAGCCGTTCGGCGCCCTCGACGCGCTGACCCGCGCGCACTTGCAGGACTCGGTGATGGCGCTACATCAGAAGCTCGGCAACACCATCCTGATGATCACCCACGACGTCGACGAGGCCGTGCTCTTGTCCGACCGCATCGTCATGATGACGAACGGGCCGAGTGCGCGCATCGGCGAGGTGCTGGAGGTACCGCTGGCGCGTCCCCGCAAGCGGCTCGAGCTCGCGACCAACACCACCTATCTGAAGTGCCGGCAGCGTGTGCTCGAATTCCTCTACGAGCGTCATCGCTTCGTAGAAGCCGCGTAAACCAAGGTTTAACGCGGAGGATGCGCGCGCCTAAATAATTGACATCAAGCTCAATCCTTGTGCGCCGCACAAGGATTGAGCGAATCGCAAATTTAGCGTGCGAAAATGCCTTGCAAAAACTTCGGGCAATGCGAATAAGATCCTGAAATCCCTGTATTTCCAGTACGCGCGCAATTGGCACGGAAATTGAAGTGTCTTTGCGCGACGCCAACGACGACGTCCCTCAACATCATCAATCAGCATCGTGAACTCGCCACCGGGGTGAAGCCCCGGAGCGCGCCTTCGTGACCGGAGGCAGAGCCTGCAACGACGCAGCGGTGAGCCTGGAAGGGATAATGTATGACCAAGAATTCGACGTGGATTTCTGACTGGCGCCCCGAAGATGAGGCGTTCTGGAATGCGGGCGGCAAGACCATCGCCCGGCGTAACCTGATCTGGTCGATCGTCGCCGAACATATCGGCTTCTCGGTGTGGCTGATCTGGAGCATCGTCACCACCAAGCTGCCGATGGCGGGCTTCCACTACACCACGGACCAGCTGTTCCAGCTCGTCGCGGTGCCGGGCCTGATCGGCGCCTTCATGCGCTTTCCCTACACCTTCGCGGTGACGACCTTCGGCGGCCGCAACTGGACCATCTTCAGCGCGGCGATCCTGTTCATCCCGACGCTGTCCCTTGCCTATTTCGTCAGCCAGCCCGACACGCCGTTCTGGCTGATGCTGCTGGTCGCCTCGACCGCCGGTCTTGGTGGCGGCAACTTCGCCTCCAGCATGACCAACATCTCCTTCTTCTTCCCCGACCGGATGAAGGGATGGGCGCTGGGCCTCAATGCCGCCGGCGGCAATATCGGCGTCTCCAGCGTGCAGCTCTTGACCCCGATCCTGATGACGCTCGCCGTCATCAACCTGTTCCAGGCAAGCCCCGTCGACGGCATCTTCCTGCAGAATGCCGGCCTGATGTGGGTGCTGCCGATCGCGATCGCGGTGTTCGGCGCGGTGTTCTTCATGAACAACCTGACCACGGCGAAGTCGTCGATCAAGAACCAGCTCGCGGTGGTGAAGCGCAAGCACACCTGGATCATGGCGTATCTCTACATCGGCACGTTCGGGTCTTTCATCGGCTACTCCGCGGCGTTCCCGCTGCTGCTCAAGACGCAGTTTCCGTCGGTGACGATCTCGATCGCCTTCCTCGGTCCGCTGGTCGGTTCGCTGTCGCGCCCGTTCGGCGGCTGGCTCGCCGACAGGATCGGCGGCTCGGTGATCACGTTCTGGAATTTCATCGCGATGGCGGCGGCGACGGTCGGTGCGCTCTATTTCGTCGGGCACAAGGACTTCATCGGCTTCCTGTCGATGTTCCTGATCCTGTTCGTGACGACCGGCATCGGCAACGGCTCCACCTACCGCATGATCCCCTCGATCTTCCGCGAGCAGAACCTGTTCAAGGTACGCGGCCAGGGCGATGCGGCACGTAGCGCTGCCCTGAAGGCCGCGAGCATCGAGAGCGGCGCGGCAGTCGGCTTCATCGGCGCGATCGGTGCCGTCGGCGGCTACCTGATCCCGAGCGGTTTCGGCAAGTCGATCGCCCTGACCGGCGGTCCGCAGCTCGCGCTCGCGATCTATCTCGGCTTCTACGCCTCGTGCCTGGCTTTGACCTGGTGGTTCTATCTGCGTCGCAGCCCGCAAGGCGAAGGCGCGCCAGGCCTCGCGGAGGCACGCGTGTGACACTTGGTACGAATCTCGCTTCTCCCCGTACGCGGGGAGAAGACTCTCTGATGACGTTTGACCCATGAACCTTGTCCGCAACGGCGCGGACAAAGGCAGACCGAAACAGACAGGAGAACATCATGACGCCCGAACAAGTGACCCTCATTCAACAGAGCTTCGCCAAGGTCGCTCCGATCTCGGAGCAGGCTGCGGTGCTGTTCTACGATCGCCTGTTCGAGGTGGCGCCGCCGGTGCGCGCGATGTTCCCTGAAGACATGACCGAGCAGCGCAAGAAGCTGATGGGCATGCTCGCCGCCGTGGTCGGCGGCCTGTCGAACCTCGAGACGATTCTTCCCGCGGCCTCGGCGCTCGCCAAGCGTCACGTCGCCTATGGCGCCAAGGCCGAGCACTACCCCGTGGTCGGTGCGACCTTGCTGTGGACCCTCGAGAAGGGTCTTGGCGAAGCCTGGACGCCCGAACTCGCCACGGCCTGGACCGACGCCTATGGCGTGCTGTCCGGCTACATGATGTCCGAGGCCTACGGCGCACAGGCGCAGGCCGCCGAATAGGAGATGCCTTGTGAGTGAACCGCTGGTCATCGTCGGTAACGGTATGGCGGCCGCGCGTCTGGTCGACGAGCTCGCCAAGACCGCGCTCGGCCGCTACGCGGTCGCTGTGATCGGCGAAGAACCGCGGCTCGCTTACAATCGCGTGCTGCTCTCCTCCGTGCTGGCCGGCGAGACCGGCTCGCACGAGATCGAGCTGCGGCCGGCCGACTGGTGGCGCCATCGCGGCGTCACGGTGCGCTACGGCTATCGCGTCACCGAGATCGACACCGGCCGCCGCGAGCTCAAGATCGCCGGCGAAGAGAGCATGGAATATTCCAAGCTCGTGCTTGCGACCGGCTCGACGCCGCTGCGGCTCAACGTGCCGGGCGCCGATCTTTCCGGCGTGCACACGTTCCGCGATACGCGCGATGTCGACCTGCTGCTGACGCTGGCGGCGGCGAAGAAGCGCGTCGTCGTGGTCGGCGGCGGCCTGCTCGGCTTGGAGGCCGCATACGGCCTCGCCAAGGCCGGCGCGCCGGTGACGCTGCTGCATCTGATGGACCGGCTGATGGAGCGCCAGCTCGACGCGCCCGCGGCCGACCTGCTCAAGACGCTGGTCGAGCGCAAGGGCATCCGCATCCTGCTCAATGCCAGCACGAAGTGCATCCATGGCGACGGCCACGTCGAGGCCGTCGAGCTTGCCGACGGCAGCCGGATCGAAGCCGATGCGGTGATTTTCGCCGCCGGCATCAAGCCGAACGTCGCGCTGGCGAAGGAGGCGGGGATTGCGGTCAATCGCGGCGTCGTCGTCAACGATGTGATGCAGACCTCCTCGTCCGACATTTTCGCGCTCGGCGAATGCGCCGAGCATCGCGGCACCTGCTATGGCCTTGTCGAGCCCGCCTATGAGCAGGCGCGCGTGCTGGCGCGGCATCTGGCCGGCCGGCCCGCCGCCTATCAGGGCAGCGTGGTCTCGACCAATCTGAAGGTCTCCGGCGTCAGCGTGTTCTCGGCCGGCGACTTCATGGGCGGGGAGGGCAGCGAGAGCCTCGTGCTGACCGACCGCCGCCGCGGCACCTACAAGAAGCTCGTCATCGCCGACGGCCGGCTCACCGGCGCGGTGCTGATCGGCGATACCGTCGATGCGCTCTGGTATCTCGAATTGATCCGCACCCGCGACAAGGTCGCGGCGATCCGTACGGACATGATGTTCGGCCGCGCACTTGCGCGTCCTTCCAAGGCGGCTGACAAGGCGGCTTGATATGACGGCGATCGACCCGAACCTCCGTGCTACCCGAACGACTTGCCCCTATTGCGGCGTCGGCTGTGGCGTGCTGGCGACACCGGACGGCAAGGGCGGCGCGGCGATCGCGGGCGATCCGGATCATCCCGCCAATTTCGGCCGGCTGTGCTCGAAGGGCTCGGCGCTCGGCGAGACCGTGGGGCTCGAGAGCCGGCTGCTCTATCCCATGATCCGCTGCAAGGGCGTGCTGGAGCGCGTCGCCTGGAGCGATGCGCTCGACCACGTCGCCCATCGCATGCAGCACATCGTGGCCCGCGACGGCGCCGACGCGGTCGCGTTCTATCTCTCCGGTCAGCTCCTCACCGAGGACTATTACGTCGCCAACAAGCTGATGAAGGGCTTTGTCGGTACGGCGAACGTCGACACCAATTCGCGGCTCTGCATGTCGTCCTCGGTTGCCGGTCACCGTCGCGCCTTCGGCGCCGACACCGTGCCCGGCTGCTACGAGGATCTCGACCAGGCTGATCTCTTGATCTTCGTCGGCTCGAACGCAGCCTGGTGCCATCCCGTGCTGTTCCAGCGCATGCTGAAGAACCGCGGGGAGCGCGGCGCGCGCATGATCGTAATCGATCCGCGCCGCACCGATACCGCGAGCGACGTCGATCTGTTCCTCGGCCTCAAGCCCGGCACCGACACCGCGCTGTTCTCGGGCCTGTTCGTGCATCTCGCCGACAACGGCGTGTTGGACCAGGACTACATCGCTGAGAATACCAGCGGTTTCGACGATGCGCTGGCGCGCGCGCGCAACATCGCCGGCAGCGTCGGCGCGACCGCGCTCGCCACGGGCTTGTCCGAGCAGGACGTCGCCGCCTTCTTCAAGATGTTCCGCGACACCGAGAAGGTCGTCACGCTCTATTCGCAAGGGGTCAACCAGTCGGCGCAGGGCACCGACAAGGTCAACGCGATCCTGAACTGCCATCTCGCCACGGGCCGCATCGGCAAGCCGGGTGCTTCGCCATTCTCGCTCACCGGGCAGCCCAACGCGATGGGCGGCCGCGAGGTCGGCGGCCTCGCCAATATGCTCGCCGCCCATATGGGCTTCACGCCGCCGGACATCGACCGCGTCAGGCGGTTCTGGAAGGCGCCGCGCATCGCCACGCATGAAGGCCTGAAGGCAGTGCAGCTGTTCGAGGCGATCAACCGCGGCGAGGTCAAGGCGCTCTGGGTGATGGGCACCAACCCTGCGGTGTCGCTGCCCGATGCCGACTTCGTGCGCGAGGCGTTGAAGAAGCTCGAGCTGTTCGTGGTCTCCGAGAACGTGCTCTCCAACGACACCGTGGAAGCCGGCCCGCATGTGCTGCTGCCGGCGCTAGCCTGGGGCGAGAAGTCGGGCACGGTGACCAATTCCGAGCGGCGCATCTCGCGCCAGCGTTCGTTCCTGCCCGCGCCGGGCGAGGCGCGCCCCGATTGGTGGATCCTGAGCGAGACCGCAAAGCGCCTCGGCTTCGGCGACAGCTTTAATTACAAATCCGCGGCTGACATTTTCCGCGAGCATGCCGCGCTCTCGGCCTTCGAGAATGATGGTAGTCGCGATTTCGATATCAGCGCGCTCACTTCTCTGTCCGACGAAGCCTTCGACGCCTTGAAGCCTGTGCAATGGCCGGCGCGCGAAGGCGCTGAGCCGGGCGAGCGTTTCTTTGCGCAAGGCGGCTTCTTCACCAATGACGGCAAGGGCCGCTTCATTGCGCCGGAGGTGCCGGCGCTGCGCGGCGAGACCGGTCCGTCGCGTCCCTTACGGCTCAATACCGGGCGCATCCGCGACCAGTGGCACACCATGACCCGCACGGGCCTCAGCCAGCGGCTGGGCGCGCATCTGCCCGAGCCGTTCGTCGAGATCCATCCCGATGACGCCGGCAAATACGGCATCGCCCACGACAGCTATGCCCGCATCACCACCGATTACGGCCAGTGCATCCTGAAGGCCGTCGTCAGCGAAGGTCAGCAGCGCGGCACCCTGTTCGTGCCGATCCACTGGAGCGCGATGAACACCTCGCACGGCCGCGTCGGTGCGCTGGTGCAGTCCTTCACCGATCCGTTTTCGGGGCAGCCGGAAGCGAAGGCCACGCCGGCCGCGATTGCGCCTTATGAATTCGTCTTCCGCGGCTTCGCGCTCTCGCGCAAACAGCTCGACCTGCCGCAGAATCTATTGTGGACCCGCGTCACGGTCAGCGGCGGCTTCGGCTATCTCTTCGCCGACAATGCGGATCTCGCCCGCTGGCCGGCCTGGCTCGAGGGTGTTGTCGGCGAGGACGTCGCCGAGTACCGCGACTTTGGCGGCGGCGTCTATCGTGCAGCGTCTTTCGCAGGCGATCGCATCGAGACCTGCCTGTTCGTCGGACCCGCGCATGACGCGGGCGATTGGGAGGTGGTGAAGAGCCTGTTCGTGGCCGACCAGGTCACCGACGATCAGCGCCGCATGCTGCTGTCGGGCAAGTCCAGCGAAGGCGCCGGCTCGACCGGTCCCATCGTCTGCGCCTGCTTCGGTGTCGGCCGCGGCACCATCTGCGATGCCATCGCTGGTGGCGCGCGCACCGCCACCGAGATCGGTGCAAAACTCAAGGCCGGCACCAATTGCGGCTCCTGCATCCCGGAGTTGAAGCGTCTGATCGCGACGACGGAAGTGGCGCCGGCGAAGCAGGCGAAGGTCGCGGGCGCAGCGGGGTAGGCCCGACTCTTTCCATCGTCATTGCGAGCGTAGCGAAGCAATCCAGAGTCTTTCCGCAGAGGGATTCTGGATTGCTTCGCTGCGCTCGCAATGACGGTGTTGATGCAGGTGCGCCAAAAGCCATGGTCTCGTGCCCCGGACGCAGCGCGGCGTCTCTTCGACGATGCGCTGCAGAGCCGGGGCCCATCTAACAGCGGAGCGTTTGGCTTTTCTGGGTCCCGGCTCTGCGCAGCAGCGTTTCACGCTGCAGCGCGTCCGGGACACGAGAGAGGTGGGGACGCAGCCATGCCCTCCGCCCAATCGACGCGACGTCGATTGTCGCCTATGCTGCCACGCGCTCACCCTCAACAATCAAAAAAACATGATGTACCTGGAAACGCCGCCGCGCCTGATCGAGACCAGGCTGTTCTCCGCGATGCCCGACAAATTCCGCCGCAAGGGCGAGCGGACCGATTGGGCTGACGCCAACCGCCCGGGCGTGCCAACGGACTCCTTCATCGAAGGGCCCTCATTCGACAGGGACGGCCATCTCTACATCGTCGACATTCCGTTCGGCCGCATCTTCCGCATCGCGCCCGGCGGCGAATGGTCGCTGGTGATCGAATATGAGGGCTGGCCGAACGGACTGAAGATCGCAGCCGACGGTCGCATCCTGGTCGCGGACTATAGGCATGGCATCATGGAGCTCGACGCGAAGGCCGGGTGCATCAAGCCCGTTCTGACCGCGCGCAATTCGGAATCGTTCCGCGGCTGCAACGATTTGCATCTCGCCTCCAGCGGCGACATCTATTTCACCGATCAGGGCCAGACCGGCCTGCACGATCCGAGCGGTCGGGTCTATCGTCTCGCAGCAAATGGCCGGCTCGATTGCCTGATCGACACCGGCATCAGCCCGAATGGTCTCGTGCTCGATCCAACCGAGACCGTGTTGTTCGTCGCGATGACGCGCGACAATGCGGTGTGGCGGCTGCCGTTCATGAAGGATAGCAGCGTGTCGAAGGTCGGCCGCTTCTGCTCGCTGTTCGGCACCAGCGGCCCCGACGGCATGACCATGGATGCGAAGGGGCGTTTGTTCGTCGGCCATGCGTCGCTGGGGCATGTCTTCGTGTTCGCGCCCAACGGGGAACTGATCGCGCGGATCAAGTCCTGTGCGGGACCCAACTGCACCAATGTCGCCATCGGTGGCGAAAACCGGGATCGGCTCTATATCACGGAGTCTGCGACCGGCAGCGTGCTGGTCGCGGATATCGGCGGTCTCTAGAGCATCTGAAGGAACAAGCATGAACACAAAACCCTTCGGCAAAACCAGCACCAACGTATCCGTGATCGGGCAGGGCACCTGGTATCTCGACCATGGCGATCGCAAGCGCGCGATCGCGGCGCTTCAGCGCGGGCTCGATCTCGGCATGACCCATGTCGACACCGCCGAGATGTATGGCGATGCCGAGCTCGTCATTGCCGATGCGATCGCGGGCCGGCGCGACGAGGTGTTCCTCGTGTCCAAGGTGCTGCCGAGCAACGCCTCGCGCCGTGGCACCATCACCGCGTGCGAGCGCTCGCTGAAGCGGCTGAAGACCGATCGGCTCGACTGCTATCTCTTGCATTGGCGCGGTTCCTATCCGCTCGAGGACACCGTCGCAGCGTTCGAGGAACTGGTGAAGGCTGGCAAGATCAAGTCCTGGGGCGTCTCCAATTTCGATGCCGACGATCTCGACGAGATTCTCGATGTCTCGGGCGAAGGGCGCATCGCCTGCAATCAGGTGCTCTATCATCTCAAGGAACGCGCCATCGAGCATGCGGTGATCCCGTGGTGCGAGAAGCATGATGTTGCCGTCGTCGCCTATTCGCCGTTCGGTCACGACGACTTCCCGGCGAGCAACAGCAAGGGCGGCGCCGTGCTCGCGCGCATCGCGGAGGCGCTTCGTGCAACACCGCGTCAGGTCGCGCTGAGCTTCCTCACCCGTGCGACTACGGTGTTCGCGATTCCGAAGGCCTCATCCGCGGAACACGCCAGCGAAAATGCGGCGGCTGGTAATCTCGTGCTGACGAAAGAGGAGATTTCGGCGCTCGATGCGGCGTTTCCGCGCGGCCCGAAGCCGCGTGGACTGCCCATGCTGTAGTGCAGCAAAGGCCTATTCTTAATGGAATATTGACGCGCGCGGCGATCAGCGCATATCGGCATCCTGTTTTCGGAAGTTGTGAAAGCGGCGCATTTGTCGTTTTTTAAGAACGCACTCGATTCGCATTTTTCCCGAGTTCCAGCCGTGACCCCGCCGCCAGCCGCAGCCGCAAGGCTCGACAGTATTTCCGTGCCCATGCCCGAGAAGAAGCATGTTGGTCGCCGCGCACCTGCGCGCGTCGATCATCCCTTCAAGGGCATCGCGCTGATCCTGCTGTCGACGGTGTTCCTCGGCTGCTCCGACACCGCCGCGAAATATCTGTCGACCAGCCTGCCCTCGATCGAGATCACCTGGATCCGCTTTCTCACCTTCGCGCTGATCTTCACGCCGGTGATGCTGCGGTCCTCGCCGTATTACGCGATGCGCACCGAGCGTCTCGGATTGCACGTGATGCGCGGCGCGGTGCTGCTCGGCTCCTCGCTGTTCTTCATCACCGGCCTCGGCTTCCTCCCGATCGCGGAGGCGTCCGCCACCGGCTTCGTCGCGCCGCTGTTCGTCACCGCGCTCTCGATCGTCTTCCTCGGCGAGAAGGTCGGCATGCGCCGCTGGTTCGCGACCGCGCTCGGCCTCATCGGCGTGCTGATCATCCTGCGGCCGGGCACCAGCGCGTTTCATCCGGCGGCGTTCTTCCCCGTCGTCTCGGCGGCCTGCTGGGCCGGTACGCTGATCCTGACGCGCATGATGAGCGGCCGCGAAGCCGTCGTCACCACCATGGCCTATTCCTCGCTGACCGGCCTTGCGATCCTCACCGCGATCGTGCCGTTCGTCTGGGTGACGCCGTCCTGGACCGCGATCGCGCTCGGCATTTTCATCGGCATCGCCTCGACTGCGGGCCAGTGGATCGTCGTGCTGGCCTATCGCTACGGCGATGCCTCGGTGCTGGCGCCTTTCTCCTACTCGCAATTGTTGTGGGTCAGCGTTCTCGGCTTCTTCATCTTCGGCGAGGTGCCGAGCATCTGGACCATCGTCGGGGCGGCCTTCATCGTCGCCAGCGGTCTCTACATCGCCCACCGCGAACGCGTCCGCCGCGCCTCGCTCCTGGTGCAGGCCGAGCGTTCCCCGAACGCCTGACGCAATATCGCAGCTCCCGCTTCGTGCTATCAACGGCTCCAACAACACGGGAGGAGCCGGATGCGCGCCGCGATTTTCAGGGACGGTGAGATTGTCGTTGGCGAGATGGCCGAGCCGAAACCGGGCGCGGGCCAGGTGCTGGTCAAGACGCTCGCCTGCGGCATCTGCGGCTCCGACCTGCATGCGCGTCAGCACGCTCCCCGCATGGTGGAGATGGCGAAGAAGACCGGTCGCACGCCGATGGATTTGTCGCGCGATGTCGTGTTCGGTCACGAGTTCTGCTGCGAGATCGTCGATTACGGCCCGGGCACCGAACGTCGGCTCAAGCCGGGGACGCATGTCTGCTCGCTGCCCGCGCTGCTGACGCCGGAGGGCATCAAGGGCATCGGTTATTCCAACGAATTTGTCGGCGGCTATGCGGAAGCGATGCTGCTGAGCGAGCCGTTGTTGCTCGAGGTGCCCAACGGCCTTGCGCCGGAACACGCCGCGCTCACCGAGCCGCTGGCGGTCGGCGTTCACGCCGTGGCGAAAGCCGGCATTCGCGGTGGCGAGGTGCCGCTGGTGATCGGCTGCGGGCCGGTCGGGCTTGCGGTGATCGCCGCGCTGAAGATCAGGGGCCTGCATCCGATCGTCGCCGCCGACTATTCCCCGGCGCGTCGCGCGCTCGCGGCGAAACTTGGCGCCGACATCGTCGTCGATCCCAGGGTGTCGCAGCCCTATGCGACCTGGGCCGAGCATGCGCAGATGTCGGAGGCGGAGAAGGCGGCGCGGCCGCCGTTCCAGGCCATGCTGCCGGCGCTCAAGCCGGCGATCATCTTCGAATGCGTCGGCGTGCCCGGTCTGTTGCAGCAGGTGTTCGAAGGTGCCCCGCGCGATGCGCGCATCGTCGTGGTCGGCGTCTGCATGGAGAGCGATAAAAGCGAGCCCATGCTCGGCATCATGAAGGAGCTCAATGTCCAGTACGTGCTCGGCTACACGCCGGAGGAGTTTGCGGCGTCGCTTCGGTTGATTGCCGAAGGGCAGGTGGATGCCGCGGCCATGGTGACGGCGGAAGTCGGCATCGACGGCGTGGCAAAGGCGTTCGCGGATTTGGCCAATCCGGAAGTCCACACCAAGATCATCGTGCAGCCGTGGCGTTGACGGTGCCGTAGGGTGGGTTAGCCCTGCGGCTGCGCGAAGCGCAGTCCGCATGGCGTAACCCACCACTTTCCTTGCCGCGGTTACAGAAGAGGTGGGTTACGCCGTGCAGATGCGCTTCGCGCACCTGCCCAGCTAACCCACCCTACAAGACCTCCCTCAATACTTCGCCGGCACATACATCTCCGGCGGGACCGGGCCGCGGTGATAGTCCGGGTTGCGCACGCGCGCCGGCAGTACCACCGGGACGCGCGCGACCTCCTGGTACGGAATCTGGCTCAACAGATGCGAGATGCAGTTGAGCCGCGCGCGCTTCTTGTCGACGGCATCGACGATCCACCACGGCGAGTCCTGTAGGTGGGTGTGCTCCAGCATCGTCTCCTTGGCCTTGGTGTACGCCTCCCAGCGGCTGCGCGCCTCGACGTCCATCGGGCTCAGCTTCCACTGCTTCAGCGGATCCTTGATGCGCATGGAGAAGCGGAACTGCTGCTCGTCGTCGGTGATCGAGAACCAGTACTTGACCAGGATGATGCCGGAGCGGATTAGCATCCGCTCGAATTCCGGCACTGTCTTGAAGAACTCCTGGTATTGCTCCTCGGTGCAGAAGCCCATCACGCGCTCGACGCCGGCGCGGTTGTACCAGCTGCGGTCGAACAGCACGATTTCGCCGCCGGCCGGCAGGTGCGCCACGTAGCGCTGGAAGTACCATTGCGACCGCTCGCGCTCGCTCGGCGCGGGAAGCGCGGCGACGCGGCAGACGCGCGGATTGAGGCGCTGCGTGATGCGCTTGATGACGCCGCCCTTGCCGGCGGAATCGCGGCCCTCGAACAGCACGACCACCTTCTTCTTCTCGTTCTGCACCCAGTCCTGCAGCTTGACCAGTTCGCCCTGGAGGCGGAGCAGCTCCCGGAAATAGAGTTTTCGGTCGACCGTCGGGTTCAGCGTATCGGTCTCGTCCAGGAGCTCGTCGAGACGGGCGTCATCCAGCTCCATCTCCAGCTCTTCGTCGAGATCGTCGGCCATCTCCTGGATGATGCGCTCGCGCTTGGCGGTCTGGGAGGTGCGGTCGGTCATGGGTCCTTCTCTCGGCTGGCTGCGAGTGGGCCACGACCATCGGCGTGGTTTGTTGCGCCCATGTGACAGCCGCGATCACACCGGCAGTGCGATCGAGTACTTCACCTGGCTCAGTGCGAAGCTGGACTCGATCGAGGCGATGCCGTCGAGCCGGGTCAGCTTGGTCTTCAGGAAGGTCTCGTAGGAGGCGAGGTCGGCCGCCACGACGCGCAGGAGATAGTCGCGGTTGCCGGTCATCAGGTAGCATTCCAGCACCTCATCCCATTTCGAGATCGCGCGGGCGAAGCGGTTGAGGTCCTCCTCCTTCTGCCGCGCCAGCTTGATCGAGATGAAGACGCTGACGTGGAGGCCGAGCGCCTTCTGGTCGACGGTTGCCACATAGCGCGAGATGACGCCGCGCTCCTCGAGCAGCTTGACCCGGCGGTGGCAGGGCGAGACCGAGAGCCCGACCTTGTCGGCGAGCTCCTGCATGGTCAGGCGGCTGTCGTTCTGGAGGTAGCTGAGGATCTTGCGGTCGATGGCGTCGAGCTCGGGCATTGGGATGGAACCTGTATCGGATGGCATTTCATTGGTAAAATATCCCAATTTCGGCGGGTATGGCGCGAAAAATTGAGAAGTTTGGCCCCGCCCGCAGGCGTATGATCCCGGAATCAGATTTCCGGAGCATCGCCATGCCCGTCGATTCCGCTCGCCTCGACACGTTGACCGCTCTCAGCCGCAAGGCACTGTGGCTGTCGTCCTGGACCATCCACCACGCCAACCACATCCGCGCCAATGCGGATGGACTCAAGGTCGGCGGCCACCAGGCCTCGTCCGCCTCCCTCGCGACCATCATGTCCGCGCTGTATTTCCATGTGCTGCGCCCAGAGGACCGCGTCGCGGTGAAGCCGCATGCGAGCCCGGTGTTCCACGCCATCCAGTACCTGTTCGGCCGGCAGAGTCGCGAGAAGCTGGAGAATTTTCGCGGCTTCAAGGGCGCGCAGTCCTATCCCTCGCGGACCAAGGACGTCGACGACGTCGATTTCTCCACCGGCTCGGTCGGCCTCGGCGTCGCGCAGACGCTGTTCTCTTCGCTGGTGCAGGACTACGTCAAGGCGCATGGCTGGATGAAGGACCGCCGCGAGGGGCGGATGATCGCACTCGTCGGCGACGCCGAGATGGACGAGGGCAACATCTTTGAAGCCCTGGCAGAGGGCTGGAAGCACGGCCTGCGCAACACCTGGTGGGTGGTCGACTATAACCGCCAGTCGCTCGACGCCGTCGTGCGCGAAGGTCTGTGGGAAAAGTTCGAGACCATGTTCCGCAATTTCGGCTGGGACGTGGTGATCGTCAAATACGGACGCCTGATGCGCGAGGCCTTTGCCGAGCCCGGCGGCGAGGCGCTCAAGCGCTGGATCGACAATTGCCCGAATGCGCTCTATGCGGCGCTGTGCTTCCAGGGCGGTGCGGCCTTCAGAAAACATCTGCATGACGAGATCGGCGATCAGGGGCCGATCACAAAACTGATCGACAAGCGCAGCGACGAGGAGCTGCTGGCACTGATGTCGAATCTCGGCGGCCACGACATGGCGAGCATGCTGGAGGCGTTCGAGTCCGTCGATCACGACCGCCCGGTCTGCTTCATCGCCTACACCATCAAGGGCGTCGGCCTGCCGTTCCAGGGCCACAAGGACAACCATGCCGGCCTGATGACGGTCGCGCAGATGGAGAAATATCGCGAGAGCCAGAACATCCGTCCCGGCCACGAATGGGACAAGTACGAGGGCCTCGCGCAATCCGCTGCCGAGCTCGACGCGTTCCTTGCGCGCGTGCCGTTCAACCAGGACGGTCGCCGGCTGACCGCGCCTGTCATCGAGGTGCCCGCGCAGCTCAGCTTCAAGCCGTCGCCGCAGATGTCGACCCAGCAGGGCTTTGGCTTGGTGCTGAACGAGATCGCGCGCGGCGACAGCGAGCTGGCAAAGCGAATCGTCACGACCTCGCCCGACGTCACCGTCTCGACCAATCTCGGGCCCTGGGTGAACCGCCGCGGCCTGTTCGCGCGGGGCGAGAAGGCGGATTTATTCCGCAGCGAGAAAATTCCGTCCACATTCAATTGGGACTTCTCGCCCAAGGGTCAGCATCTCGAGCTCGGCATTGCCGAGATGAACCTGTTCATCATGCTCTCGGCGCTCGGCCTGTCGCACCAGATCAATGGCGAGCGGCTGTTGCCGGTCGGCACGCTCTACGATCCCTTCATCGAGCGCGGCCTCGATGCGCTGAACTATGCCTGCTACCAGGATGCGCGCTTCATGGTGGCGGCGACGCCGTCCGGCATCACGCTCGCGCCGGAAGGCGGCGCGCACCAGTCGATCGCAACGCCCCTGATCGGCATGGCGCAGGACGGGCTCGCTTCGTTCGAGCCGGCCTTCGTCGACGAACTCGCCGTGATCATGGGCTGGGGTTTTGACCACATGCAGCGCGATCCGGGCGAGGGCGGTTCCGTCTACCTGCGGCTCTCGACGCGCAGCATCGAGCAGGCGCAGCGGATCATGACGCCGGAGCTGCAGCAGGGCATCACGGACGGCGCCTACTGGCTGCGCAAGCCGGGCCCGAATGCCGAGGTCGTGATCGCCTATACCGGCGCGGTCGCGCCCGAGGCGATCGAGGCCACCGGCTTCATCGGCGAGAGCCGCCGCGACGTCGGCCTGCTCGCGATCACCTCGGCCGACCGCCTCCACGCGGGCTGGACCGCCGCGCGGAAATTGCGGCGCGACCGCCGCGGCGTGCAGCACCTCAGCCACATCGAAAAGCTGCTGGCGCCGCTGCCGCGCGACTGCGGCCTCGTGACCGTGATCGACGGCCATCCCTCCGCGCTCGGCTGGCTCGGCAGCGTCCGCGGCCACCGCGTCGAGGCGCTCGGCGTCGAGCAGTTTGGCCAGACCGGCAGCATCGCGGACCTTTATCGGCACTACGGCATCGATGCGAATGCGATCATCGATGCGGCCGAAAGCCTCACCACCGGCGCGCCGGTGCTGCACCGGAAGATGGCGGTGTAGTCGAGGTAACCGGCCGCATGGGCCCCGGCTCAGCAGCGCACCGCTGCGCCGGACGATGCTTCGCATCGCCGGGGAAGCGCTGCGCTGCGTCCGGGGCACGAGACTATCTAGACTCGTTACAATCTCGTGTCCCGGACGCGGCGCGACATGAAATGTCGCGGCGCAGAGCCGGGACCCATGGCCGCTTGCCTCGCTTCAAATCGCGTCCCATATTCCGCGTGTCCGCCGCAACGCTGGCCCCGCATATGGCGGGTTCAATTGCCGGCGCTTTCGTGCAAGGATGCCTGCCGAAACGCCCCCTCCAAGCCCCCAAGAAGAGGTTAACGATGGTCAATCGCATGCAATTCTACATCGACGGCGCCTGGGTCGATCCCGCCGTCAAGAAGTCCACCGCCGTGGTCAATCCCGCGACGGAAGAGGCGATGTACGAGGTTGCGCTCGGCTCGAAGGCCGATGTCGACAAGGCCGTTGCCGCCGCCAAGCGCGCCTTTGCAACGTTCTCCCAGACCAGCCGCGAGGAGCGCGTCGCGCTGCTCACCAAAGTCATCGAGGTCTACAAGGGCCGTCTCAAGGAGATCGGCGCCGCCGTCTCCGACGAGATGGGCGCGCCGCTGCCGATGGCGGAGAAGCTGCAGGCCGGCGCCGGCCTCGGCCATCTCATGACCACGCTCGACGTGCTCAAGAACTATCATTTCGAGGAGCCGGTCGGCACCGCCATGGTGCTGCGCGAGCCGGTCGGCGTGGTCGGCATGATCACGCCCTGGAACTGGCCGCTCAACCAGATCGCCTGCAAGGTCGCGCCTGCGCTCGCCGCCGGCTGCACCATGATCCTGAAGCCCTCGGAGTTCACCCCGACCTCGGCGCTGATCTTCGCGGAGATCCTCCATGAAGCCGGCGTGCCGAAGGGCGTGTTCAACCTCGTCAACGGTCTCGGCCCCGAGGTCGGCGCCGCCATGAGCGAGCACCCCGACATCGACATGATTTCCTTCACCGGCTCGACCCGCGCCGGCATCGATGTGGCGAAGCGCGCCGCGCCGACCGTGAAGCGCGTCAGCCAGGAGCTCGGCGGCAAGTCGCCGAACGTCATCCTCGAAGGTGCCGACCTCACCAAGGCGGTGACCGGCGGCGTGATGCACATGTTCAACAACTCCGGCCAGTCCTGCAACGCGCCCTCGCGCATGATTGTACCGGCCTCGAAGATGAAGGAAGTCTCAGCGATCGCGAAGGCCGTCGCCGACAAGACCAAGGCCGGCGATCCGCGCGGCGAAGGCACCACCATCGGCCCGGTCGTCAATCGCGGCCAGTGGGACAAGATCCAGGCGCTGATCAAGAAGGGCATCGACGAGGGCGCAACGCTCGTCGCCGGCGGCCCGGGCCTGCCTGAAGGCGTCAACAAGGGCTTCTATGTCCGTCCGACCATCTTCGCCGACGTCACTCCCGAGATGACGATCGCGCGCGAAGAGATCTTCGGACCGGTGCTGACCATCATCGGCGCCAAGGACGAAGCCGACGCCGTGCAGATCGCCAACGACACGCCGTACGGTCTTGCCGGCTACGTCTCGGGCGCGACGGTCGAGGACGCCAAGCGCGTCGGCCGCCAGATCCGCGCCGGCAACGTCAACCTCCAGGGCGTGCCCAACGACCGCACCGCGCCGTTCGGCGGCTACAAGCAGTCGGGCAACGGCCGCGAGTGGGGCAAGTACGGCCTCGAGGACTTCCTCGAAGTGAAGGCGGTCGCCGGCTTCAACGCGGCGTAAATTTCAGCGCCTGAATGAACAAAGCGCCGGAGCGGGAACCCGCTCCGGCGCTTTTCTTTTTGGCCAATGTGTTTCGACAACACGAGGTCTCGTAGGGTGGGCAAAGGCGCGCTCTTCGCGCGACGTGCCCACCATTGCGAGCCGAGCAAGAAATGGTGGGCACGCTTCGCTTTGCCCACCCTACGAGACTGTCACTGCGGAGAGAGCCTATCCCCCCAACGCGCCCTGCGTGTTCACATACAGCGCGTAGATCGACTGGCTCGCGGCCATGAACAGGCGGTTGCGCTTGACGCCGCCGAAGCAGAGATTGGCGCAGCGCTCGGGCAGCGCGATGCGGCCGATCATGACGCCGTCGGGCGCGAACACGACCACGCCGTCGAGCTCGGGATCGCCCATGCCCCAGCCGCACCAGAGATTGCCGTCGATGTCGCAGCGCATGCCGTCCGGCGTGCCCGGACCCGCATCGATGTGGACGCGCTTCTTCGAAATCGTGGTGCCCTCGGGCGAAACGTCATAGGCGAGGATTTTTCGGTTGGGCACGCCGCGCGATTCCACGACGTAAAGAATCTTCTCGTCCGGCGAGAAGCACAGCCCGTTCGGCCCGAGCACGCCCTCGGCGACGATGGTCGCCTTGCCGGTCTGGGGATCGAGCCGGTAGACATTCGGATCGATCTCGGGCTCGGCCTTGTAGCCCTCGTAATTGCCGAGCAGGCCGAAGGTCGGATCGGTGAACCAGATTGAGCCGTCCGATTTAACAACGACATCGTTCGGCGAGTTCAACCGCTTGCCATTGAATTGATCCATCAGCACGGTGATCTCGCCGTCATGCTCAGTGCGGGTCACGCGACGGCCGCCGTGCTCGCAAGTCACCAGCCGGCCTTGGCGATCCCTGGTGTTGCCATTGGCGAAATTCGAGGGCTTTCGGAAGTTCGAGACCGCACCGGTCTCTTCTTCCCATTTGATGATGCGCTGGTTCGGGATATCGCTGCACAGGAGATAGCGCCCGTCGCCGAACCAGACCGGCCCCTCGGCCCAGCGCAGCCCGGTCGCCAGCCGCTCCACGGCCGACAGCTTCAGCCAGTATTTTTCGAAGCGGGGATCGAGCGCGCGGATCGCCGGATCCGGATAATAGCTCGCCGGCCGCCAGCCTGGCCGCTCCTGGGAGTGGGACGATGCCTCATTCATGTCGGTTCTCTCGTTTCGTTCCCTCTGGACAATTCTGCTATCATTAGAGACACGTGACCGCAAATCGGTCACTAACGGCGAGGGACAACATGCCGCGTATTTTGATGACGGGAGCTTCGGGCGGAATCGGCACGAGCCTGCGAAAACTGCTGCCGCCGATCTATCCGGATCTCCTGCTCTCCGACATCAAGCCGCCGGCCGATCTCGGCGCGAACGAGAAATTCAAGGCGGCGGACCTCGCCGATCTCGCGCAGTGCGAGGCGATCTGCGAGGGGGTCGACGGCATCATCCATTTCGGCGGCTATTCGGTCGAAGGCAGCTGGGATCAAATCCTTCAGGCCAACATCATCGGCGGCTACAATCTGTTCGAGGCCGCGTACCGCAAGGGCGTCAAGCGCGTCGTGTTCGCCTCGTCGAACCACGCCGTCGGCTTCTATCCGCGTCACCACAAGATCGGCACCGACGTCACCCCGCGCCCCGACGGGCGCTACGGCGTCAGCAAGGTGTTCGGCGAAGCGGTCGGCGCGCTCTACGCCGACAAGCACGGGCTGAAGGTGACTTGCCTGCGCATCGGCAATTTTGGCGACATGCCGCTCGACCAGCGCCGGCTCGCGATCTGGCTCAAGCCCGACGACCTCGTGCAGCTCTGCCGCATCGGGCTCGAACATCCCGACATCCACTTCGAAGTCTTCTACGGCGCCTCCCTCAACGAGCGCGCCTGGTGGGACAACCATCGCGCCTACGAGTTCGGCTACCGCCCGACGGGCCGCGCCGAAGATTTCCGCGAGCACGCGATGGCCGAGCAGGCCAAGCTGAAGCCCGATCCGGTCGGCGATTATTTCCAGGGCGGCACGTTCTGCAGCATGGAGTTCGACGCCGACCCGAGCCGCATCATCGACTGGAAGAAGCGCTAGCGTCGACGTCAGGAATGCAGATGCGCCCTCCCGGCTCGGCTTGCGGGGCGGGAGGGGCGCACGATCGCGATGACGGCAGAGGTCTTGAACGGCCCCCTCCGTCTAACGTCTGAGTGCACACCGTAGAGTTCCGGATTTCCGTTTTCGGAAATAGGCGTTCTATTGTCGGAACACGTGAGCGTTTCTTCTATCCATTGCGTCGCGCGGACGTGACCGCCTTTTCATTCTAGCGATTGTGGAAAAGCAAAATGCGCAAGATGGTTCTCTCAGGGGCCGCGGTGTTGACCGTCGCCCTCGTCGCGGCGGTATCCTGGCCAACGCCGCGTCCGGATGTGGAGCGATTCGGGGACAATGTCTACGAAACCATCTGGTTCTGGCGCATCCCGGTCTACGCCCACAATCCTGCCTGGAGTGTGCGCTGGACGTGGAACGATCCGCTTCACGCACAGGCAAGATGCTGCCGGGCCACGCCGCAGCCGATATCCGAACCGGGCTCGCAGGTTCCTCCGGCCAGTCAGGCGATCGCGCGCTTGGCAAGCAAATAGAAGGGCCGCGTGGCTATCTGGTTTCTGGTTGAAGTGTTGCATCACGCGCTGTGCCAGAGGGACGCAGATGGTTCCGGAGATAGCTCGCATTTCTCTCAAATGAGTTCCTTGCTTTAAGCTTAACCAGAAACCTAATCCTCGATTTACAGCTGCAATCTACAGTTTACCTTGTTCTTGAATCGGTCATTCAAGGACGCCAACAAATGCGCCGCTTTGCGCTCAACCCATGTCTCGTGATTGTTCTGGCGGCATCGGGTTTCAGCGCGTACGCCGACGCGAACAAGGCCGATGGCGGCAGCTCGGCCTCGCTCGCTCCGCGTGCGAAGATCGAATGCTCGCTCAAGCGCAAGCCCGGTGAACCCCTCGATCCCCCGTCGACGGCCGCCATCCCATCTACCGAATCCTTCGTTGCGAGCAAGCATTTCAAGGAGGACATTGCGCCGACCGCGCCCGTCAAGATTTCGTGGCTCGGCGCGAGCTTCGCACGCCGCTTCGCCGTCAAGGTCGAGACCGCGGACGACACGTCTCTGCAGACTCATGCCTTGAACAATCCTGCAAATGCCGCGCGGATCGTCGATGAGCTGGGCGCTCGTGCCGAGAGCAAACTTGCCGATATCTGGTGTCTCCTGAAGCTGCAGGCCAACGGCGAAAGCGGGGCGCTGCAGACCGGCTCCGCTCCGAACCTCTTCTTTGTCCGCGATGGCGCGGGCGACCTTGGCGTGGTTGACGCCCTGTGGGGTGGCGCGGGCTGGGAAATCGGAGCCAGTCCGATCGGAAGCCCGCGGGCCTGGACTCCCGGCACGCGCGTGTTCTCTCACTGAGACGAGACGTCCTCAGTCTTCGCAGGCGGGGTGCGGCGGCCGATCCTTCTCGGCCTGCTGCATCCATGGCGCGCGCTTCAGCGCGCCGTCATGCGGTGCCTAGTCCATGCCTTCGTCGGGAATATTCAGGATGGTCCCGCAGGCCTTGCAATGTACCGCATCGACGTCATGGCGCTGCAGGGCGCAGACCGGGCAGGGAAAGCGCACCTTGGAGGGCGCGAGCAGGGCCTTGGCGAGATTCAGGAACAGGGTCACGCCGAAGATCATGATGACGACGGTGATCAGTCGCCCGACCGTGCCGGGCAGGGTGATGTCGCCGAAACCGGTCGTGGTCAGCGCGGTGACCGTGAAGTAGAGTGCGTCGGCATAGTTGGCGATCTGCTGGTTGTGGGACCTCTGGGTCTCGTAGACGACCCCGGTCATCACGAAAATGAACACGCCGAGATTCGCGACCGCAAAGACCACTTCCTCGTTCCGTCGAAAGAAGGCGCTGTCGGCCCTCAGCCGCGCCACCATCTGGTAGTCGCGCAACAGCCGCAATGTCCGGAACGCACGCAGGAATCCGCCGGCTTCTCCGGCGAGCGGCGCGAGGAACGAAATGATGACGACGATGTCGGTCCAGGTCGAAAGCCGCGTGAGCTCGCGCAGCGGCTGACGGCTGATGATCATCCGTGCCGAGAAATCCGCAAGGATCAGCAGGCCGAACACGACATCGAGCGCCTCGACGGTCCTGTTGCGAGGCAGGAACGAGGTCGCGATGATGAACAGAACCGTGACGATATCGAGCGTGAGCAAGGCGTAGCGAAATCTGATGCAGCCGAATGTGTCGCCCTCGTAAAGCTGCCTGACCCTGTCTTTCAGAATCTCGAATGGGACGGCAACGGCGCCGAGCAGCCCATGTCCCTTTGTGTTGTTGCGATGAGACACCATGGTCAGCGACCGCCGCGCCTGCGGCCTATCCGTCCGAAGGATCGAGCATTTCGCCGAGCTTGCGAACGGCGACATTGATCGACATGCCGAGGTAGTCGCCGGAATCGCCGAACCACGAGCCGGCCAGCGGCACGGCCTGCCCTGGATGCCGCGCTATGGCCACCGGGATGAGGTCGAAGCCGGCGCTCAGGCTGTTGGTCGGATCGTAATCGAGCCAGCCGGCGCCGGGCAGGAACACCTGCACCCATGCATGGGTGGCGCCGGAGCCGGTCATCCCCACTGCGCTGCCGTCGAGCGATGCGTCATAGAGATAGCCGCTGACGAAGCGCGCGGCAAAGCCGAGTCGGCGCAACGTCTCGATCATGAGCCAGGCAAAGTCGCGGCAGGTGCCGGATTTCGTGCGCAGCGTCTCGCCAGGGGACTGGGTGCCTTCCGCCTCTCTTCCGCGATAGCTGAACTCGCTGCGAAACAGGCCCAGCATCCGGCGCAGCAGGTCGGCGGTCCGGTCCTGATCGCCGGCAACGAAGCTCTTGGTCCATGCCGCATGGCTGCCGTCTGGATCGTCGGCATGCGGACGCAAATATCCTGCAAGATCGGTCCACTCATCCGGCGTGTACTGCACGGGGACTTCCTCGGCCCGCGGCTCCAGCGGAAACGTCTCCAGCCCCTTGATGCCGAAATAGATGCCGCGAACCTTGAACGTGAAGGTCAGCTCGCTGCCGGGCTCGCTGAAGTCCATCACGGTGACGGCATTGGAGCGGGCGTCGGTCACCCAATGCACCTTTGATGGCAGACTGGTCGAAGCGGACCAGCGAAGCAGCCGGGTCGAGGCGCCGCGCCGCGGCAAGAACATGGCCCGGTGCGTGCCGAACGTCACCGGCTTTGCATAGCGATAGGTCGTCGTGTGCGTGATCTCGCCGATGATCGCCATGCACTGACCCGTTTCGCGTTGCAGCGCTCGTCGAGCGCCGTCTCACACAGCAAGAGCGGCCTGCAGCTTTCGGCTCGGCCGCTTCCGCCCATTGATCTAGATCAACGTCATTCCCGGCGTCGTCTGGCCCATCAAACGACATTCCTTCAGACGTTTGATGTTTCGAATTGACCGAATGGAGCGATGGACATGGGTATCCTTTGGACGATCATCATCGGATTTATCGTAGGATTGGTCGCGAAGTTCATCATGCCCGGCGACAAATCCGAGCCCACAGGGTTCATTTTGACGACGGTCCTGGGAATTGTGGGCGCGTTCGTTGCGACCTGGCTCGGTCAGGCCGTGGGATGGTACCGGTTCGGGGAGGGCGCCGGCTTCATCGGAAGCGTGGTCGGTGCAATCATCCTCCTGTTTGTGTACGGCCTTGTCATGGGTCGTCAGGGGCGGGCCTGATCGATCCACATGATCGGCCGAGCATGAAAATCAAACTGCCAGCTGTCGCATTGCTGGTATCAGCGCCGGCGCAAGCCGCAGCGCTCAGCCAGGCCGAAGCGACGTTTCTCGATCAGCTCGTCACGGCATCCGCGGTGCTGGAGCAGCGATGCACCGGCTATGAGGTCGATGGTGCCGGCAGCGTTCAACTCGGCGCCCGGCTTCTCGGCAGCCCGGATGCCGCGATGGCGATGATCGATGCCTATGCTGCGGCCATCAAGGCCTTTGATGGCGAGAGCTACGATCCCGGAAAATTCCGCCCAGAGGTGGCCGAGGCCGCCAGAAGGACATTCAGGCAGGTGCGGACCGACTTGATCAGGAATCCGGAGCAGGCCTGCGCCGACTATGGCGATAACAGCGTGGAGCGCGGGCTGCTGAGACGGTATTGAACGGTCCTTTGCGCGCCCGGCGAGCGAAGCGCGTCGGCCGACATCAGCCGCGGGCGATGTCACGACTCATCTTTTGCAGTCGCGCAAACGCAGCCCACGCTTTTGGATAGTCGGCGTGCTTCGAATCGATCGTGAGCAGTGCGCGGCAGGCCTCGTTGATGTCTTCCGGTGACGGACGCGCCGAGCTGTCGGCCGATGACTCCGCCTTCTTCCAGCGGTCCTCGACGTCCTTCGCCAGGGCCAGTGCTTCCGACGGGCTTCGTTTCCGGGTTGATCTCGCCAATGCGTGATCCGGAGGGAATGTGGGCCACGCGGCCGGCGGCCGATCGGCTTGCCACTCGCTCTCCTTGGCAGCCCCTCGGTTCGCGGGCGAATTTGGCTGTCCATTTGCAGCATCAGGCGGAACGGTCTTGGCGGCGAGCTCGCGGACCTGCTGCTCTATCGTGCCGCCGGATGACGATCCGCCCGCTGAAGCTGCAGGCTTCGTCAGGGCGGGGGCAACCGACGTCTGCACGTCGGGGGCGGCCTTCTGAATGGTTTTGACGACCGCCGCCACGCCGGGCGACACACCCGGCCGCTGCTGCGCGACCTTGTCCTCTTCGGTGGGACAGGGTCTGTATCCCGAACGCTGATGCGTGATCCGTCCGTCGTCATCGATGCGGGCAAAATCAATGGCCACGGTATAGACGAAAGCGACATCGACAGACTGGCCGAACTTGTCCCTCGCCTTGACGCCGCCGCAAACATACCTCGCCGCGCCGGCCTCGACTGAATGCAATGTACTGAATTTGGCCGAGTCCGGATCGATCAGCGCATGTTTGACGGCTGCGCGCGCTTTCATATGTTCCGAGGAGAACATGCTGATCAGGGCGTCCGGGTTGATGAAATCGGGCTGGTAGTACCACGCATACTCCGCCGCGAAGAATGCTGCGCCGAAGGCCACTGCGATCAGGAAACCAGGTACATTCATCGGACTGTTCCGGGAAATGGAACCCGGCATGGTTGTTATGTGTTTCAGAAACCATTTGAAATAGAGTCCTCTAACAACCCGTTAATTGGTTGCGTGATTGGTCTTCATCTACCAGAAGATTATATTGGATGAGTTCCGCCGGGTTCCGTCGCTCACGCGTGGTTCATTCTTCTCCGCATCGGCCGTTGCAGGGCCGGCGGGCCAACAGGCGCATGCGCCAGCGCTAGCTGTCGCCAGCAATCCGCGCCAGATAATCCGACTTGCTGAACTGCATGTGATCGACGCAGAGCTGCGCGAGCGCCCAGCTGTCGCGGCCCTTCAACAGCTCGATCATCAGCTCGTGCTGGCGGCGCGATTGCGCGAGGCCCTCGCGGTCGGCGAGGTTCTTCGCGCGCATCGGCAGCGTCAGGTTCATGTAGTCCTGCAGCGAGCGTACCAGATAGGGATTGCCGCAGGCCGAGAACAGCGCGAGGTGGAACGCGTCGTTCGCCTCGTGGATGCCGCGCAGGTCCTGTACGTCGGCCTTGGCGCAATATTGCCGTTGCAGCGCGGTCAGCTCATCAATCAGACCTTGAGGAGCGGGCAGGGGGATCATCAGCGCGGCCTGACGGGTCAGCATCTCCCTGACCTCGTAGATCTGCCGCACCTCCTCGGCCGAGTAGAACCGTACGGTGGCGCCGACATTCTTCTCGCGGCGGACGATGCCGCGCCGCTCCGCATCCACCAGCGCCTGCCGCACGAAGTGCCTTGACGTGCCGTAGCGCGACATCAGCGCGTCCTCGGTGAGGCGCGCGCCGGGCGCGAGGCGGCCGAAGATGATGTCCTCCTCCAGCCGTGCGACGACGTCATCAAGGTCGTCGCGCCGGACCGTCATGGCGTCTGCGGTGCGAATGTCGGACATGCCCTCAGCCTCCCGGCGCATGGCCGGTCCGTCCTGTGGAGCAGGGAGGCGATGGATTGTCAATAATTTGTGCCGCATGCAGGGCTCTCAGGCTGAAACTGCGACAATCTGGACCAATCTTATTGACAATCGGAGGGCAGGCTGTACCACAATGGTAACCTGGAAGGAGTGACGTGATGACGAGTGGGTTGCGCAAGGGTCTGACGAGCTACGGCGATGCCGGCTTCTCGCTGTTCCTGCGCAAGGCGTTCATCAAGGCCATGGGCTATTCCGACGATGCGCTGGAGCGTCCGATCGTCGGCATCACCAACACCTATAGCGACTACAATCCCTGTCACGGCAACGTCCCGCAGATCATCGAGGCCGCCAAGCGCGGCGTGATGCTGTCGGGCGCCATGCCGTTCGTGTTCCCGACCATCTCGATCGCCGAGAGCTTTGCGCATCCGACCTCGATGTATCTGCGCAACCTGATGGCGATGGATACCGAGGAGATGATCCGGGCCCAGCCGATGGATGCGGTGATCGTGATCGGCGGCTGCGACAAGACGCTTCCCGCGCAGGTGATGGCGGCGATCAGCGCGGACCTGCCGACGGTGGTGATCCCCGTCGGGCCGATGGTGGTCGGCCATCACAAGGGCGAGGTGCTGGGGGCCTGCACCGATTGCCGCCGTCTCTGGGCGAAATATCGCGCCGGCGACATGGACGATGCCGAGATCGAGGCGGTGAACGGGCGTCTCGCGCCATCCGTCGGCACCTGCATGGTGATGGGCACGGCTTCGACCATGGCCTGCATGATCGAAGCGATGGGCCTGTCGCTGCCGATGAGCGCGACGATCCCCGCGCCGCATGCCGAGCGTTTTCGATTGGCTGAAGCCAGTGGCAAGGTCGCCGCCGAGATGGCCAAGACCAAGGGGCCGAAGCCGAGCGAACTCCTGACGCCGGCGTCCTTCAAGAACGCACAGGTCGTGCTCCAGGCCATCGGCGGCTCGACCAACGGCCTGATCCATCTGACCGCGATGGCGCATCGCTCGCCGCACCGGCTCGATCTCGGCGCGTTCGACCAGATCGGCCGCGAGGTGCCGGTGCTGGTCGACCTCAAGCCGTCAGGCGAGCACTATATGGAGCATTTCCATCACGCCGGTGGCGTGCCGAAGCTGCTCGCGCAGCTCGGCGACCTCATTGATCTCGATGCGAAGACCATCTCCGGCCAGACGCTGCGCGAGGTCGCGGCGAATGCCGAGGACGTGCCCGGCCAGGACGCCATCCGTCCGCGCGACAATCCGATCAAGAAGGAAGGCGGCCTTGCCATCCTGCACGGCAATCTCGCGCCGCGCGGCGCGGTCATCAAGCAATCGGCCGCGAGTCCAAAACTGCTGCAGCACACCGGGCGCGCGGTGGTGTTCGAATCCGTCGAGGACATGACCTTGCGGGTCGACGATCCCTACCTCGACGTCACCGCCGACGACGTGCTGGTGCTGCGCAATGCCGGCCCGAAGGGCGCGCCCGGCATGCCCGAGGCGGGCTATCTGCCGATCCCGAAGAAGCTCGCGCGCGGCGGCACCAAGGACATGGTGCGCATTTCGGATGCGCGCATGAGCGGCACCGCGTTCGGCACCATCGTGCTGCACATCACCCCGGAATCCGCCGTCGGCGGACCGCTGGCGCTGGTGAAGAACGGCGACATGATCCGCCTCGATGTTGCCAAGCGCAGCATCGAGCTGCTGGTCGACGCCGCCGAGCTGGAGCGTCGGCGCGCCGCCTCGAAGCCGGCCGCTGCGCCCGAGGAGGCACGGCGCGGCTACGCCTGGCTGTTCAACGAGACCATCATGCAGGCCGACGAGGGCTGCGACTTCGATTTCATGCAGAGGACTGGGAAGGCCGAGAAGGGCTGATAGCAAGCGAACGAACGCTCAGACCGCACAAGCGGCGGGCGATAAAACAGGGGGAAACGATGATTGCGCGATCCATGCCAAGATTCTTACATGGGTTGGCGGGTGCGGCCGCCGTGCTGTTCGTCACGGGAGCGGGGGCGCAGGAGGTGAAGCATTATCGCTTCGCCTACGACCAGCCGCGCAACACCGGCTATTCCATCGCCGGTGACCTCTTCGCCGACAAGCTCAAGGAATTGAGCAAGGGCACCATGATCATCGACCAGTATCCCGGCGCACAGCTCGGGCAGGAGCCGCAGGTGCTTCAGCTCGTGAAGGCCGGCGATGTCGAGTTCGCCATCATCTCCTCAGCCAACACCGCGACCATCTCGCCGCAGGCCGGCGTGATGTCGCTGCACTTCCTGTTCCGCGACGAGAACCATGTGATCAAGGGGCTGGCCGATCCGAAAGTGTTCGAAGCGCTCAAGACCATGATCGACGAGACCACGCAGGGCCTGCACGTCATCGCGACCGGCTCGCAGGGCGTGCGCCACATGTACTCCAAGAAGGAGATCCACAATGTCGGCGACGTCAAGAGCCTGAAGGTCCGCGTGCAGGCGACCGCGACCGAGGACACCATGTTCCCGGCCTATGGTGCCCAGACCGTGCACATGCCGTTCGGCAGCGTCTACACCAGCCTGCAGACCGGCGTCGTCGACGTCGCCGAGAACAGCATCAACGTCTACCTCGTCAACAAGCATTACGAGGTCGCGCCTGTGCTCAACATCACCGAGCACGAGGCCAACAACGCGCTGGTGTTCATCTCCGACAAGCTCTGGCAGAGCCTCTCGGCCGAGCAGAAGCAGTGGGTGCAGACCGCGGCCAACGAGATCAGCTCCAAGGAGCCGGCCAAGGCGTTCGAGCTCGAACGCACCGCGGCCGAGAAGCTGAAGAAGATGGGCGTGAAGATCGTCGACAACGTCGACAAGAAGAGCTTTACGGCGGTCGCCGATCCCTATCTCGACAAGCTCGCCAAGGATCTCGGCCCGCACGCCGAGAAGATCAAGAATCTGATCCGGTCGATCAACTAGGGCCGCCCGCGGCCATCCTTCGAGACGCCCGCCTGCGGCGGGCCCTCAGGATGAGGTCGTGCTTCGCGGCGAGATTCTAAACCCTCATGGTGAGGAGCCCGCCAAAGCGGGCGTCTCGAACCATGCAGGCCGAGCACGATCGGCAGCTTCCCAGCTGTCGCGTCCGATAGCTTTGGGACGACGGGGGAATTGAATGTCGATTTCCGACAAACTGTTGGTTCAACGGCAACGCCACCTGAAATGGCGCGCGCTCGATTGGCTCGAGCTTGCGCTGATGATCCTCTGCGGCGTGCTGTGCTTCGGCTTCTCGCTGTCGGTCACCGCCGACATCGTCACCCGCACCATCGGCCATCCCTGGCTATGGCTGCAGGAAGTCACCTCGACGCTCTTCATCTACGCGATCTTCATCGGCACGGCGGCGGCGACCCGGCGCAACGACCACCTCTATCTCACCGCGATCTCCGAGGCGATGCACGGAAGGCCGCGGCTGATCGTCGAGGTCATCATCCGCCTCGTCGTGCTCGGCGTCGCCTTCTGCCTGATCTGGTACGGCTACCAGAACTATCTGCGTGGCTTCGGCAGCTTCCGTCTGCCGTCGGGCACGCCGATCGCCTCGCTTTATGCGATCATCCCGCTCTCGGGCGTGCTGATCGGGCTGTTTACCATCGAGCAGCTCGTCAACGGCCTGCGCAACGGCTTTGACCACCCCGAGCCGCCCGAGGAAGATGCTGCGCCGGGTCTCTCCGAGGCACAGATGAGGGCGCAGCCGTGAGCGCACCCGTCGTCCTGGCATTGATGTCGATCTGCTTCCTGTCGTTCGGCTATCTCGGCGTGCCCGTGCCGTTCTCGCTGATGGCCGGCGTCTTCATCGGCGCGATCCTGTCCGATGTCTCGCTCGCCGCGATCATCCAGAAGATCTTCGACGGCGTCGATTCCGAGGCGCTGCTGGCGATCCCGTTCTTCCTCTTGGTCGGCGAGCTCATGAGCTCGGCCAATGTGGTGGTGCGGATCGCGAACCTGTCGGTGTCGCTGGTCGGGCACATCAGGGGCGGGCTGTCGCAGGTCGTGGTCGTCTTCAGCATGTTCTTCTCGGAGATGTCGGGCTCGACCACCGCCGACGTCGCGGTGATGAGCCGCGCGCTGGGCGGCCCGATGAAGCGCGAGGGCTACGAGCCCGCCTTCATCGCCGCCATCATCGCCTCCGCCTCGACCATCGCGGCGCTGGTGCCGCCGAGCATCACGGCGGTGGTCTACGGTGCCGTCGGCAACGTCTCGATCGCCGGTCTGTTCATGGCGGGTGTCGTGCCCGGCCTGATGATTGGCTTCGGCCTGATGATCTATTGCTATTTCTTCGGCCCGTCCGGCCTGCGCAAGCCGCGCGCGCCGCTCCGGCAGGTGGTGTTCGCGGCGGGCGATGCGGCCCTGCCGCTGATGATCCCGGTGATCCTGCTGGGCGGCATCCTCACCGGCTGGTTCACGCCGACGGAAGCCGGCGTCGTCGCCGTGGTCTGGATCATCCTGGTCGTGATCCCCGCGCTCAACCGCGGTCACTTCAGGAAGATCCCGTACGATTTCTGCCTCGCCGGCCTGATCTTCTCGCTGCCGCTGATCACGATCGGCGCCGCCAATGCGTTCGGCTGGATGCTCGCGTACTTGCGCGGCGCGACCTATATCGCCGAGTGGATCACCTCCATCGCCGGCAACGATCCGCATCTGATCATGCTGCTGATGGTGCTGTTGTTCACCGTGGTCGGCGACTTCATCGAGCCGGTCCCGACCATCATCATCTTCATGCCGCTGGTCAACGCGCTGACGGAGGCCGGTGACATCAACGCCGTGCACATGGGCGTGGTGCTGATCGCAACGCTCGCCTTCGGCCTGATCACGCCGCCCTATGGGCTCGTCTTGCTGATGGCCTCGAAATTCGTCGGCATCAGCTTTGCCAAGGCGCTGCGCGCGGCCTTGCCGATCTATGTGGTGTTCCTGGCGACGATCGCGTTTGCGATCTATTTCCCGAGCGTGGTGCTGTGGCTGCCGCGGCACGTGCTCCCGGAATCGGTCGGCTGCTTCAAGTCGCCGGCGGGGACGGGCTATATCTGTCCGCAATAGCGACTTGTTCGACGCGCCATCGCTCGTTTTCGTGCACGTAGCGGAACGGTATGCCGTGGCTATTCTTGAAGTAGCTGCCGCACAGCACGTTCGCCATGCCCTGCATCACGGCGTCGTGGCAGACGAACAGGAGGTTGTCGTCAGGATGACGCGCGAGCCACGCCGAGACACAGGCCAGCGAGCGTCTGGCCATGGCGTCCCAGTTTTCGCCGTCGGCCGGCAGGATCGAGACGAGGCCCGTCGCCGATTTGACGCCGTGCTTGATCATGAGGTCGCGGACGGGAAGGCCCTCGAAGCTGCCGAAATCGAACTCGATGATGCCGTCGTCGATTGCGAGCGGCACCGCGATCGCGGCCGCGATGATCTCGGCCGTTCGCGCCGCGCGGACCAGCGGGCTTGCGACGATCCGGCTGATGCCGGCCCCGCGCAGCATCTCCACGGCTTCGTGCGCCTGCCGCAGGCCGTCCTCATTCAGCGGATTGTCGGTGCGACCCTGGAAGCGTCCCTCGCGATTCCAGTCGGTCGCCCCGTGGCGAAGGCCGTAGAACGTGCGCGCGGGCGTCGTCACTTCGACTTGCTCGTGAACTTCTTCACGGCAGTGCGGAACGCCTCCGTGTTCATCGCCATGATGATCTTGTGCTCCTCGGCATCGAGCTGCTGTTTTACGGGCGTGGTAGCGGCCGCATAGACCAGCGACTTAGTGCCGGCGATGGCCGCCGGCGGGTTCTGCGCCAGCCGCTCGGCGAGCTGTCGCGTGGCCGCCTTCAGCTCGGTTGCAGGAACGGTCTTGGCGACGAGGCCCCATTCATAGGCCTGCTGCGCGGTAAAATTGTCCTCGGCGAGAAAGATCTGCAGCGCACGGCGCGAGCCGACCGTGCCGACGATCCCGACCGTAGAGCCGCCATCCGGCGACACGCCGATCTTGGCATAGGCCGGCGTGAACTTGGCGTCGTCGGCGGCGATGCAGAGGTCGGTGACGAAGGCGAGGCCCATGCCGGCACCGGCGGCCGAGCCGTGGACGCTGGACAATGAGATCTTCGGCATGCGCCTGATGATCTCGATGAAGGCGTGATAGTGCTTGAGCAGCTCGCCGACGACGGGTGTCACCGTGTTGGCCTCGGCCGCGGCGCCAATCGTCTGCAGATCGCCACCCGCCGAGAAGGCGCGGCCTTCGCCCTCGATCACCAGAACCCGGATGGCGTCGTCGCCTTCGACATAGGCCGCGAGCTGCTCGAGCTTCTGCGCGATCGGAAGGTTGATCGAGTTGAACGCTGTGGGGCGGTTGAGCGTGATGGTTGCAATCGGGCCGTCGATCCGCAGCAGGGCGGGATCGTCGGGCTTTGAGACGGGTGCTGGCATCTGGAATATCCCCGGCATGAGGTGGTTCGTGCGACTAAATCGCAGAAGGCGAGGGGAGACAATCCCCGGCCGCTCTTGCGCCGGGCGGAACGATAGGCTCAAATGGCCCCGCCTTCGCCAAGGGACGGACACGAGCGCCGGCTCCTCGAAAGGCCAGCAAACCAAAATCAGCAAGAGAGGAGACGACATGGGTCACGCTCGTGTCTCCGGAAATGGGCTGCTCCGATGACTGGCCCGGTGATCATCGTCGGTGCCGGCCATGGCGGCTACCAGGTCGCGGCATCCCTGCGCCAGGCGGGCTTTTCCGAGCGCATCTGCCTGATCAATGACGAGGCGCATCTGCCTTACCAGCGGCCGCCGCTGTCCAAGGGCTACATCAAGGGCTCGGCCGGGCCGGAGAGCCTGATGTTCCGCCCCGAAAAATTCTACCAGGACCAGAAGATCGAGCTGGTCGCGGGCCGCGCGGTGTCGATCGACCGCGCCGGGCACAAGGTGCTGCTCGCGTCCGGCGAAACGTTGCCTTACGGCCACATCGTGCTGGCCACCGGCGCGCGCAACCGGCTGCTCGATCTGCCCAACGCCAATCTGCCCGATGTGAAATATCTGCGCATCCTCGACGACAGCGAGTCACTCAGGCAGATCATGCCGTCGAAAAAGCGGGTGGTGATCATCGGTGCCGGTTTCATCGGCCTCGAATTCGCCTCCACCGCGCGGATCAAGGGTCTCGAGGTCGATGTGCTCGAGCTCGCCCCGCGCGTGATGGCGCGCGCGGTAACGGCCGAGGTCTCGGAATATTTCCAGGAACGCCATCGCGAGGCCGGCATCCGCATCCATCTGGGCGTGCAGGCGACCTCCATCGAAGCGGAGGGCGGCAAGGTCACCGGCGTGTCCTTGAGCGACGGCCGGCATCTGCCCGCCGACCTCGTCGTGGTCGGCGTCGGCGTGCTGCCGAATATCGAGCTCGCGGCCGAAGCGGGGCTCCCCGTCGCCGCCGGCATCATCGTCGACGAATATCTGTCGACGGTTGACCCCGATATCTCAGCGATCGGCGACTGCGCGCTGTTCGCAAGTCCTCGCTTCGGTAGCTCGCTGCGGCTGGAATCGGTGCAGAACGCCACCGACCACGCCCGCTGCCTCGCCGCGCGGCTGACCGGCGACAAGAAACCGTACGACAGCCATCCCTGGTTCTGGAGCGACCAGGGCGACGACAAGCTCCAGATCGCCGGCCTCACCACCGGCTATGACCGCGTCGTGCTGCGCGGCGATCCCGCGAAGAAGGCGTTTTCCGCGTTCTGCTATCACGGCGACAGGCTGCTCGGCATCGAGTCCATCAACCGCGCCGGCGATCACATGTTCGGCCGCCGGCTGCAGGCGATGGATCGCTCGATCACGCCGGAGCAGGCCGCGGACGAAAGCTTCGACCTGAAGAGCGCGCTGGCGTGACGTTCTTCTCCCTCGCCCCGCTTGCGGCAGGGCTATCGCATATGAAGATGCGTGGCGGATAGCTCGCCCGCAGCGCATCCTTCGAGACGCCCGCCGATGGCGGGCCCTCAGGATGAGGGCGGAGTGCGCGGCAGCAATTTCAACGGGGGCAATGCTGCCTAGCCTCATCCTGAGGAGACCGCGAAGCGGTCGTCTCGAAGGACGAGGCGCTTGCTCTGGCCGTCACCAAGAAGCCATCTGCGATAGCCCTGCCGCAGGCGGGGAGAGGCGAAGGAAGCGCCTCGCCCTATAAAGCCGCCGCAACCTCCGCGGCCGTCGGCATCGACGGCCCGGCGCCCATGCGCTGCACGCTGATCGAGGCTGCGGCGTTGGCGAAGGTGAGGGCGGCTCTCAAGGCCGTGCCCTCGGCGAGCTGCGCCGCCAGCGCGCCCACAAAGCAATCGCCGGCGCCGGTCGTGTCGATCGCCTTCACCGCGCGGCCGGGCACCGCAATCTCCTCGCGTCCCGCCAGCGCCAGCACGCCGCGCTTGCCGAGTGTGACGCAGATGATCTGGTCCGCGCGCGCCTGAAGTTTTCGCGCAACCTCGATGATGCGCGCGGCCTCGTCACTCTCGGACAGCTCCGCGCCGGCGAGGAAGCCGAGCTCGGTCTCGTTCAGCACGAGAATATCGACCAGCGCCAGCAGCTCGCTCGACATCTTCTGTGCCGGCGCCGGGTTGAGCACGGTCACGGCGCCCGCGTCGCGCGCGCGCCGGAAGAAGGCGGCGATGGTCGGCAGCGGGATCTCGAACTGGCTGACCGCGACGTCGCCTTTCAATAGCGGCACGACGCTGACGTCATCCGCGCCGACCAGGGCATTGCTGCCGGGGATGACGACGATGGTGTTATCGGCGTCCGCCACCGTGATGATGGCGGTGCCGGTGTGGGCCTCCGCCGTCTCCTTGATATAGCCGAGGTCGATGCCCTGAGCGCCGAGGAAGGCCCTCAGCTCCGCGCCGAACGCATCCTTGCCCAGCCGCCCGATCAGCGTCGTCCGCGCCCCTAACCGCGATGCCGCGACCGCCTGGTTCGCTCCCTTGCCGCCCGGAAAATACAGCACCTGACGCCCTGCGACGGTCTCGCCGACGCGTGGGTGGCGATCGGCCGTCGCCACCACGTCCATGTTGATGCTGCCGGCGACGAAGACGCGCCCCATGTGAGTCTAGACCCTGACCTCGAACTCGTGCCTGACCTTGGCGATGTCGACGAGTGTCGGCAGGCCCGCCTCGTTGCCGAGGCGCTGGATCTTGTAGGTCGAGGCGGCGCGCGCGAAATCGAAGTGCTCGCGCCAGCTTTTGCCGGGATGGGCGAGGTAGGAATAGACGTAGGCGCCGTGGAACACGTCGCCGGCGCCGTTGGTGTCGATCACGCGCTCGCGCGGGATCGGCATCGCCGGCATGATCTCCACCGCGCCCGTCTCGTTGTACCAGAGCAAGCCCTTCTCACCCATGGTGACGCCGCCGATCTTGCAGCCGCGGCTCTTCAAATAATCCAGCATCTTCTCCGGCGTCAGGTCCATCTGCTCGCACAGCCGCTCGGCGACGATGGCGACGTCGATGAATTCCAGCAGCTCATGCGTGTTGGTGCGCAGGCCGCCGCCGTCGAGCGAGGTCAGGATGCCGGCCTCGCGGCAGACTTTTGCGTAGTGGATCGCGGCATCGGGCTGATGGCCGTCGATATGCAGCGCCCGGCAATTGCCGAGGTTGAGGATCGGGAAGGGATGGATGTGGGAATCGTCGCGGCAGCGGACGATGGCGCGCTTGCCGTCCTTGGGCATGATGAAGGACAGCGAGGACTGGTTCACCTTCCGCGCATGCAGCGAGATCGCGTATTTCGCGCACATGTCCTGGAACATGCGCCCCAGCCAGTCATTGGCGGCGGTCGCGATCAGATCCGGCACGATGCCGAGCTTGGCGCAGCAGAACGCCGCCGTCACGGCATTGCCGCCGAAGGAAACCGCGTAGTCGGTCGCCACGTGCTTCTCGTCGCCGGTCGGCATGTGGTCGGTGATGAAGACGACGTCGATATAGGTCTGTCCGATAAAGAGAGCCTGCATTGGTTGTCCGTGATGCGCTGTGTGGTCCCGACCGGCTGCTTACCTTAGCACCGCTTCCGCGGGAGCCAAAATATTCGCAAAGTCATGGCGATAGACGCTTGAGGTCGGCCTGGGGGCGGAATACGACCGTGGCTGGGCGAGCTGCCCGGGCGGAGCCAACGACCTCCAAGGTCTTTATCTTGGGCGTTTCGGTTCCGGCCCGTTGCGGAGGAGGGAACATGATCACCGGCCTCGATCACATCGTCGTTCTGGTCAGGGATATCGGTGCGGCCAGGGCGGCGTATCAGACGCTGCTCGCCCGTGCGCCGGCCTGGCAGAACTCGGGTGACGGTGCGGACCGGGTGCTGTTCACGCTCGAAAACATGACGATCGAGCTGATGGCGCCGAACGGCTTCAGCGTCACCGCCGACCGCATGCGTGCGCTGCTCGACGACCAGGAGGGCGTGCTCGCCAGCCTGTGCTTTCGTGTCGCGGACATGGCCAAGATGCACCGGCGGCTGGAGCGGGTGGCCTTGAGGCCCGATCCGGTCGCCGAGGTCGAAAGCAGCGATGCCGCGACCGATGCCGTCCTGCACTGGAAGCGCACCCGGGCCGCGACGGAGCTGACGCGCGGCGTGCGCATGTTCTTCCTCGAGCTCGCCGAGGAGCGCCCAAAATCGGTTGCGACCGACGTCGCGCCGATCGACGGGCTCGACCATGTCGTGATCACCACGGAGGATTCCGAGCGCGCCGCCGCGCTCTACGGCGCACGGCTCGGGCTCGGCCTCGCGCTCGACCGCTCCCACCAGGATTGGGGCCAGCTGATGTTCTTCCGCTGCGGCGACCTCATCGTCGAGGTGGTACGCCGGCCCGTCGCGGGCGGCGATGCCGCGCACGATCGCCTCTGGGGCCTGAGCTGGCGCGTCCCCGACATCGACGCCACCCGCGCCCGCCTGATCGCGGCCGGCCTCGACGTCACCGAGGTCCGCAACGGCCGCAAACCGGGCACGCGGATCATGACGGTGCGGAACGGCACCTGCGGGATCCAGACCGTGCTGCTGGAGCGTTCGCCCAAGCCGGTGGATTGAGGACGCCGTTCTCTCCTCTCGAAGACTCCCGTAGGGTGGGCAAAGCGACTTGTCCGCCGTAGCTCGAAGAGCGAAGGCGGAAGCGTGCCCACGTCTTGCCTATTTGATGGGAAGACGTGGGCACGGCGCAAGCGCGCCTTTGCCCACCCTACGAAGCTCTCGTGTCCCGGACGCGGTGCGGCACGCAGTGACGCTCCGCAGAGCCGGGACCCAGAAGGCGGCGACTTCTCGCTTGGAGACATGGGCCCCGGCTCTGCAGCGCACCGCTGAAGTAGCGCTGCGCTGCGTCCGGGGCACGAGACATTCTCAAACGCCCACCCGCGTGGTACATGGCATACCGACAGCACCCAGCGAGCACCCGGTTTGGCAAAGGCAAAGCGAACTCTGAAATGGCAGCGCGATCCCGAGGGGATGCGGCTGCGCATTCTCGAAGCCGCCAAGCAGGAGTTTTCCGCCCACGGGCTCGCCGGCGCCCGTGTCGACCGCATCGCGGCCAAGGCCGGCGCCAACAAGCGCATGCTGTACTATCACGTCGGCAACAAGGACGAGCTCTATCTGGCGGTGCTCGAAGGCGCCTATGACAAGATCCGCAGCGAGGAACGCGGGCTCGATCTCGAACATCTCGAGCCGCCCGAGGCGATCCGGCGCCTGATCGAGTTCACCTGGAATTACTTCCTGCGCAATCCCGAGTTCCTGTCGCTGCTCCAGACCGAGAACCTCGCGCGCGCAAAGCACCTGAAGAAATCGACCAAGGTCAAGTCGATGCACTCGCCCTTCGTCGAGATGATCCGCACCGTGGTGCGGCGCGGCGTCGAGTCCGGCGACTTCCAGGTCGCGGTCGATCCGGTGCAGCTCTACATCTCCATTGCGGCGCTCAGCTTCTTCTATCTCTCGAACTCGGCGACCCTCAGCGTGATCTTCGGCCGCGACCTGCTGGACAAGAAGGCCAAGGACGAGCGTCTCGCGCACATGGGGGGCCTCGTGCTCGCCGCACTGACGGGACGTTCCGCGGAGCTGTTCGAGATCGCCAAGGCGCCGAAGTCGCGCAGCGCGGTGGTGCAGGCGGTGTAGCGGTCTCGTGCCCCGGACGCAGCGCAGCACGTAAGTGATGCGCTGCAGAGCCGGGGCCCATGCAACTGCAGAGCATGCGGCCTCTGGGTCCCGGCTCTGCGCCGCACCGCTGCGCGCTGCGTCGCGTCCGGGACACGAGACATTACGCTCCGTGTTCCCGACCCGATCCCCGAGCCCCCGGCGCAAAACGTCACAGGGAAACCCCTAGACAGTATTTATCCAACGAGTTAATTTCTCCCCACAACGAAGAAGACTGCCGGGAGTGAAAATTGGCCGAGCCGAAGCCACAGAATGCGATCTCCAAATTGCTGAATGCGGCCTGGGTTCGGCCGTTCTTGTTCCTCGTCTTCATCGTTGTCGCCTGGGATCTCGCAATCCGGCTGTTCAGGATTCCCGCCTACCAGATCCCGTCGCCGGGCGATGTTCTCGCCGTGCTGCGCACCGAATGGCCGGAGCTGCTGCGCCAGTCCTGGCCGACAACCTACGCGACCGTCTGCGGCTTCCTGCTGTCGGCGCTGTTCGGCATCCCCGTCGCGATGCTGATCGCGGGCTCGAAGACGGTGGAGAGCTACGTCTATCCGCTGCTGGTGTTCTCGCAATCCGTGCCGAAGATCGCGATCGCGCCGCTGTTCGTGGTGTGGTTCGGCTTCGGCATCATTCCCAAAGTCATTTCCGCCTTCCTGCTCGGCTTCTTCCCGGTGGTCGTCTCCGCCGTGCAGGGCTTCAAGTCGGTCGACCCCGACATGGTCGATCTCGCCCGCGCCATGCAGGGCAGCCGCCTGCAGGTGTTCCGCGCGGTGAACCTGCCGCATGCGCTGCCGGCGATCTTCTCGGGCCTGAAAGTCTCCGTGACGCTCGCCGTGGTCGGCGCCGTCGTTGGCGAGTTCGTCGGGTCCAATTCCGGCATCGGCTACGTGATGCAGCGCTCGATCGGCACGTTCGACCTGCCGACGATGTTCGCCGCGCTGGTGATCCTCGCACTGCTCGGCGTGATCCTGTTCTGGATCGTCGACAGGATAGAGAAGCTGGTCATTCCCTGGCATGTCAGCCAGCGCGAGGACGTGATTTTCGCAGCATAACCAAAGCAACGAACGGCCAACAAAGGCCGACGCAACAAAGGCAAGGGAGAGTGACGATGAAGAGGTTGATTGGGGCTGTCTCAGCGGCGCTGATGGTATTCGCGGCCATGCCGGCGCAGGCAGCCGACAAGGTCGTGCTGATGCTGAACTGGTACGTCTATGGCGAGCACGCGCCGTTCTATTACGGCAAGGCCAAGGGCATCTACGCGGCCGAGGGCATCGACCTCGAGATCCAGGAGGGCCGCGGCTCGGCTGCGACCACGCAGGCGGTGGCCGCCAAGACCGCCGATTTCGGCTATGTCGACGTGCCCACCATGATGCGCGCCGCCATCAAGGGCGCGCCGGTGGTCGCGACCGGTGTGCTGTTGCAAACGAGCCCGATGTCCGCGATGGGCTTCGTCGACAAGAACATCAAGAAGCCCGAGGACATCAAGGGCAAGACGGTGGCGATCACGCCGGCCGATTCCATGACCCAGATCTGGCCGTTGTTCCTGAAGAAGACCGGCCTCAAGGAGAGCGACTTCCAGACCGTGGCCGGCGACGGCCAGACCAAGCTCAACGCCGTCATCAATGGCCAGGCTGATCTGCTGCTCGGCTACGTCATGGACCAGTCGATGAAGATCAAGGACGCCACCGGCAAGGACGTCTACCCGATCAAGTTCGCCGACTACGGCATCAACATGGTCTCCTCGGGCATCATCGCCAACGCCGACTACGTGAAGGCCAATGCCGACCTCGTCCGCCGCTTCATGTCGGCAACGACCAAGGCGGTCGAGGCCGCCGAGAAGGAGCCGAAGGCGGCTGCGCAATCGATCCTCGATGCCAACCCGAAGGGCGGCAAGATCGACACGCTGACGCAGGGCTTTGAGCTGACCATTCCGCTATACCGGACCGCGGAGACCAAGGCCAAGCGGCCGTTCCAGGTCACCGACCAGAACATGACCGAGACGGTCAATCTGCTGGTCGAATATGGCGGGCTCGACGCCAAGGCCAAGGAGAACCCGAAGGCCTTCTACACCAACGACTATCTGCCGAAGAGTGGCTCGTGAAACCAGCGAAAGTCGTGAGCGAAACCGTGCAGCCGGCCGCGCATCTGAGACTGGTGAGCGACCGGGCCGGCGATGCGTCGGGCATCAAGCTGTCAGGCGTGTCGAAAACCTACCGGACGCGCGACGGCGACGTGCCGTCGCTGCGGCCGCTCGATTTCCACATCAATGACGGCGAGTTCTTCGTCGTGGTCGGCCCAAGCGGCTGCGGCAAGTCCACGCTGCTCAAGCTGATCTCGGGCCTGTTGCCGCCGACATCGGGCGAGATCCTGGTCGAGGGCGAGAAGGTGACGACGCCGCACGGCAATGTCGGCATCGTGTTCCAGAACGCGCTGCTCTTGCCCTGGCGCAACATCCTCAACAACGTGATGCTGCCGATCGACATGAAGCGGCTGCCGCGGCAGGAATATCTCGATCGTGCCAAGCAGCTGTTGAAACTGGTCGGCCTCGAAGGCTTCGAGAAGAAGCTGCCCTGGCAGCTTTCCGGCGGCATGCAGCAGCGGGCCTCGATCTGCCGCGCGCTGGTGCATGACCCCAGGATCATGCTGATGGACGAGCCGTTCGGCGCGCTCGATGCGTTGACGCGCGAGCGCATGAACGTCGAATTGATGCGGATCCAGCGTGAGACGAAGAAGACAGTGCTGCTGATCACGCACTCGATTCCCGAGGCCGTGTTCCTCGCCGACCGCGTGCTGGTCATGACCGAGCGGCCCGGCGCGGTCGCCGCGATCTACGACGTGCCGCTGCCGCGCCCGCGCTCGCTCGACGTGATGGCCGATCCTGTCTTCACCGAGCTGGTGCAACGCATCCGCAAGCATTTCTTCTCGCAAGGTTCGCTGGACTAGAACCATGGCGCCGCGCCTGAAGCTGCGAGACATCGCCTTCTTCGAACGTCCCGTGCATTTCGCGCGGCCGTTCCGCTTTGGTGCTGTCACGATCAACGCGACGCCGCAGCTGTTCGTGCGGGTCGAGATCGAGGTCGAGGGCAGGGACGTTGCGGTCGGTGCCAGCGCCGAGCTGCTGGTGCCGAAATGGTTCGACAAGCGGCCGGAGCTGTCGCCGGCGCAGACGGTCGACGGCTTGCGACGGTCGCTTCAGATTGCGCGCGGGCTTTATCTGGCGCAAAGCGGATTCCAGACGGCGTTCGGTCTGCACGCTTCATGCATCGGCGCCCAGGTCGCGGCTTGCGCAAAAAACAACATTCCGCCGCTTGCCGCCGCTTATGGTCCCGCGGAAATCGACAAGGCGATCCTCGATGCGCTGCTCCGCGCCGCCGAGACCAATTTCTTTGACGGCATGGCCGGCAACATCGCCGGCATCGATGCGCGGCTGTCGCCTGACTTGAATGATGGCGATATCACGCGATTTCTCGGTCTCGCCAATCAGTATCGGTCGGAACGCGTTGCGATTCGCCACACCGTCGGCCTCGACGACAAGGTCGAGGGAGACGGTGGCCTGGCCGATCCGAAGGAAAATGCCGGTGCGCGCTATTTCAAGCTGAAGCTCGGCGGCGATCCCGAGGCGGATGCCACCCGGCTGATCCGTATCGGCCGGGAGCTGGCGACGCTCCCTTACGACTACAAGGTCACGCTTGACGGCAATGAGCAATATGCGGACCTGACGGCGCTTGCTGCGCTGGCCAACCGGCTGGAGCGCGACAACGCCCTGGCGCCGATCTTTCGCAAACTGCTCTATATCGAGCAGCCCATGCCGCGCGACGTGACGCGTCAATCGCCGCTTGGCGAAGCCTTGCGTCGGCGCGGTTTGATCATCGACGAGGCGGACGATTCCTATGATGCCTGGCCGGCCGCCTACAAGCTGGGTTACAGCGGCGTCTCCTCGAAATCCTGCAAAGGCATCTATAAGTCGATCGTGAACTTCACCCGCATCGCCAAGCTGGACGATGACGGAGCGGAGTGCTTCGTCACGGGCGAAGACCTGACTTGTCAGCCCGGGCTCGCCCTGCAGCAGGATCTGGCGCTCGGCGCCTTCATTGGCGTCACGCATGCCGAGCGCAACGGCCACCACTATGTCGACGGTTTTGGCGACACGCCGGCCGCCGAAGCTGCGGCCTTCGCCGCCGCGCATCCCGATCTCTATGCTGATGCCGGGCAGGGCATCCGCCTCAGGATTCACAACGGCGATCTCCTGACGGGATCGCTCAACACAGTGGGCTTTGCGACGTCGGTCCATCCGGACTGGTCGGCGCTCCGCCCGCTCGAACAGCCAACATCACTTCAGGAGTATCTGGCATGACCACCCAACGCCTCGGCCTCATCATGAACGGCGTCACCGGCCGCATGGGGCTCAACCAGCATCTGATCCGCTCGATCGTCGCGATCCGCGACCAGGGCGGCGTCCGCCTGAAGAATGGCGACCGCATCATGCCTGATCCGATCCTGGTCGGCCGCAGCGCCGAAAAGGTCGAGGCGCTCGCCAAGCGCTACAACATCACGCGCTGGACCACCGATCTCGACGCCGCGCTCGCCGACAAGAACGACACCATGTTCTTCGACGCCGCGACCACGCAGGCCCGCCCGGGCCTGCTGACCCAGGCCATCAATGCCGGCAAGCACGTCTATTGCGAGAAGCCGATCGCGACGAATTTCGAGGAAGCCGTCGAGGTCGTGAAGCTCGCCAATGCCAAGGGCGTCAAGCACGGCACGGTGCAGGACAAGCTGTTCCTGCCCGGCCTGAAGAAGATCGCCTTCCTGCGCGACTCCGGTTTCTTCGGCCGCATCCTCTCGGTGCGCGGTGAGTTCGGCTATTGGGTGTTCGAAGGCGGCTGGCAGGAAGCGCAGCGGCCGTCCTGGAACTATCGCGACGAGGACGGCGGCGGCATCATCCTCGATATGGTCTGCCACTGGCGCTACGTGCTCGACAACCTGTTCGGCAATGTCCAGAGCGTGGTCTGCATCGGCAACACCGACATTCCCGAACGCTTTGACGAGCAGAACAAGAAGTACAAGGCGACCGCGGACGATTCCGCCTACGCGACCTTCCAGCTCGAAGGCGGCATCATCGCTCACATCAACATGTCCTGGGTGACGCGCGTCTATCGCGACGATCTCGTCACCTTCCAGGTCGACGGCACGCTCGGCTCGGCGGTCGCGGGCCTCACCGACTGCATGATCCAGGCGCGGCAGGCGACCCCGAGGCCGGTGTGGAATCCCGACGAGAAGCGGCTGCATGATTTCTACGGCGACTGGCAGAAACTGCCCGATAACGTCACCTACGACAACGGCTTCAAGGAGCAGTGGGAGATGTTCATCCGCCACGTCTACGAGGATGCGCCCTACAAGTTCACCCTGCTCGAAGGCGCCAAGGGCGTGCAGCTCGCCGAATGCGCGCTGAAGAGCTGGAAGGAGCGCCGCTGGATCGACGTCGCCCCGATCAAGGTCTGAGAATTCGATGCTTACGATTTCGTCATTGCGAGCGAAGCGAAGCAATCCAGGCTGTCTCTGCGGAAAGACTCTGGATCGCTTCGTCGCTTCGCTCCTCGCAATGACGGGGAGAGGTCTAAAATGAACAAGCCCGTCCAGCCGATATCGTCATTGTCGCTCAAGCTGCCGAAGGCCGATCGCTCGATCGAGACCTATCGGCTCGCGGCTTCGCGCACGTTTCCTGCAAAGCTCGAGGGCCCGCTGAACCGCATCGCCTTCTCGGCCGTGCATACGGTGGCCGATCCCTTCGCGGACAACGATCCCTGGCTTTCGGTCGCCGTCGACTGGGACAAGACCATCGCCTTCCGCGAACACGTCTGGGACCTCGGCCTTGGCGTTGCCGAAGCCATGGACACTGCGCAGCGCGGCATGGGGCTGGACTGGCCGACCTCGCTGGAGCTGATCACGCGTTCGGTCGCCGCCGCAAAGCGGCGCAACGCGCTGGTGTTCTCCGGCGCAGGCACGGATCATCTCGCGGTCGAGGATGCCAGGAACCTCGACGACGTGATCCGCGCCTATGAGGAGCAGGTCTCGGCGGTCGAGAAGGTCGGCGGCCGCATCATCCTGATGGCCTCGCGCGCGCTCGCCAAGCTCGGCCGCAATGCCGATGACTACGCAAAAGTCTATGACCGCGTGCTGTCGGGGGTAGCGCAGCCCGTGATCATCCACTGGCTGGGCGACATGTTCGATCCGGCGCTGACGGGCTATTGGGGCACCAAGGATCTCGACAAGGCGATGGACACGGCTGTCGCCATCATCAACGGCAACGCCGCCAAGGTCGACGGCGTAAAAGTCTCGCTGCTCGACAAACAGCGCGAGATCGACATGCGCCGTCGCCTCGACAAGCGCATCAAGATGTATACCGGCGACGACTTCAACTATGCGGAGCTGATCGCCGGCGACGAAGAAGGTTTTTCGCACGCGCTGCTCGGCATCTTCGATGCGATCGCGCCGGCGGCGTCCTATGCGCTGTCGCGGTTAGCTGCCGGCGACGAAGCCGGCTTCCACGACGTGCTGGGGCCGACGGTGCCGCTGTCGCGCCACATCTTCAAGGCGCCGACGCGCTTCTACAAAACCGGCGTGGTGTTCATGGCGTATCTCAACGGCCACCAGGATCATTTCACCATGGTCGGCGGTCAGGAGAGCACGCGCTCCACGTTGCATCTGGCCGAGCTGTTCCGCCTCGCCGACAAGGCCGGCCTGCTCGCCAATCCCGAACTCGCGACGCAGCGGATGAAGACCGTGCTCGCCACCCACGGTATCGAATCCTGATGCGCGATTTCTCGTCCGACCATCGCTGGCTGTCGCTGAACACGGCGACCGTCCGCAAGCAGGGTGACCTCGTCGAGATCATCGACGCCTGTGCAAGGCACGGCATCCGCGCCATCGATCCCTGGCGCGACCAGGTCGCCGCCGTCGGCCTCGATCGCGCCGCGCGCGCGGTGCGCGAGGCCGGTCTCGATCTCTCAGGCTATTGCCGCGGCGGCATGTTCACCTCTGATACCTCGCGCCGGAGCGAGGTGCGTGACGACAACCGGCGCTGCGTCGATGAGGCCAAGGCGCTGGGCGCGCCTTGCATCGTTCTCGTTGTCGGTGGCCTGCCGCAATATTCGCGGCCCGGCAGCGAGGCGTCGAAGGACATCGTGGCTGCGCGCGGGCAGGTCGAGGAAGCGCTCGCCGAGATGCTCGACTACGCGAGGCAGGCAAAGCTGCCGCTGGCCATCGAGCCGTTGCATCCGGCCTATGCCGCCGACCGCGCCTGCGTGAACACGACAAAGCAGGCACTCGACATCTGCGACCGGCTCGATCCCGGCCGCAGCGGCATGCTCGGCGTCGCGCTCGACGTCTATCACATCTGGTGGGACCCGGAGCTGATGGGCCAGATCGAGCGCGCCGGCAAGGATCGCCTGCTTGCGTTCCATGTCTGCGACTGGCTGGTGCCGACGAAGGACATTCTCAACGACCGCGGCATGATGGGCGACGGCGTCATCGACATCAAATCGGCGCGCAAGGCGGTCGAAGCGCAGGGCTTTGCCGGCTATTCGGAGATCGAGATCTTCTCCAACGACTGGTGGGGCAAGCCGATGGACGATGTGCTGCGCACCTGCATCGCGCGTCACAGGACGGTGGTGTAGCGTTACCACGGCTGCGGCCCTATGGCCCCTCGACGACGCTGGCGAAGCAGCGAGCTGGTGGGAGTACCACCAATGATGAGGTGGACTGCCATCAGCTTTCAGGCAGAATATCATCATTCCGATGCCGCAGCCGCGCCACAGTCTGTGCCAGATCGGATGCGGTAATCAGCGGCATCAACGATCAGCAGGCACGGCGGATGTACCCATACCTGTTGATCTTGAATGGCCCCGACGTGCAACCGTCGGGGCCATTGCTGTGATCGGCGTGACAAGGCTGGCGAGCTTCGCCGAAGTCACCGGCGCGTTTATTGCGGTGCGCCGGGGACGATCCTGCAATTCAATGTGCCGGCCAAACTAGTTTCGAGGTCAAATTTTTTCGGGCTGGACTGTTCGGTGAAAAGTCAGACGATTGCGCTATCATCGATTTACCGTCAAACACCGGGCTATCACTCGCCAATTCGATCTGCGAAGCTGTGACAACACAAATGCGCTTGCAAGCAAGCAAGCGCAAAGGGAGGTTCGCAGTGGATAAGGTGCGACGCTTGCGTGCGATGAGCTCACTGTGCCGCCAACAGGCCGCGTACAACAGCATGAACAAGTGGAAGCTGCTCGCGGAAGCAGAATACTGGGAGCATCTGGCCGATCTTGCGTTGTCGTCTCACTTCCAGCAATGCAACGCGACCACAAACACGAATGATGCTGGGCCGACGACGATTTCCGTGTGACGTCAGAAACGAGGCTGTCGTTTGGGTTGCGTGCCGCTGCACCCTTACAGAGAGTGCGCGGGAGAGACATGCATGGTCTCGTCGAGCCTTGAAGCAGGACGACTAAGGCGTGACTCATTAGCGCCGAGCCATAGTCTGATCGAAGCGAGTTGGACGAAGGCGAGATGATTGGCGGCAAGCTTGTCATAACGCGTCGCCACCCGACGACATTGCTTGATCCTGTTGAAGAACGTCCAACTCGATTGCGGGCGCGATAGGAGTAGGGGCCAAAACAGTGGCGCTTTTGACCAACTCAGACGTTGGCGCGAACTTCTGTCTCGCATTCTGCGTTTAGGACCACGGCGGCTCTTCGCCCGCCGCGACTACCTCGTGGTTGATCGTGACACCCGCCGAACGCAATCCAGTCAGCAATATGGTTCTTACAGAGGCAGGATTGAATCCAATATCCTTGGCGTTTGGTGGATGGGCCTCGCTGTCCTTCAATCGGAGCGCCAAATGCAATTGCGCGCAGAGGTGCCGAACGACGAGATTGACTTGATCGTCAGTCATCATTGACTTCTCCTGGTATTCCAACCCTACGCTCATGGTTGCGGGGCCGGCCCGTCTGGTACACCGGAAGTGACCAAGCGGCGATTGGAGCGACGTTTTGACCTTTCGGACATTGAATCCGATCAGCACAATGCGGATGAGCTTGATTAGTGCCGTTCGGCTTCGGCTTCTTGTTCCAACTGCAGGATGCGTACCCGTAGCGCGTCGAACGTCTCTTCGGCTGCCTCGCTAAACAGCGGATCCTCAGGATTGGACATAGCCGAAGCGATCTCCGTCCAATCTTGAGGCTCGAGAGCCTTCACGGCAGCGGGAAAGAAATCGCGATCTTCCATGGTGATGTGGCGTCGCTCGTGCTCGATGAAATCGTGAACGATGGCATGCACGTCTTGCCGAAGGAGTTCGCGGCCCGCAAGAACATTGTCAATCTCACGAGCGACGCGGCGCAAAAGTTCGGCCCCTTTCTGGTGTTCGCGAGCGAGATCACCGATCTTCGCAGCCGCACCGGGATCGCGAATTTTCAACTTGGCGAAGACCAGGTCTTCCTGAGGATGGTGGTAGACCTCGGGGTAAAGTTCGAAATAGCTAATGACCGCGCCAATAACCTCATAATCGGGGCGGTCGCCCAGGTCGAAAACCTGAAGCTCCCGCTCAAGGATGGCGAGCAGTTTCTCGATATTGCGGTGCTCTTGGCTTAAGCGCTCAATGATCATTGCTGTGACCCACAAAGTGACCGATTGAGAAGCTTTGAAAGCTTAGCCCCGAATTCGCCTCAGCTTCTTGCGCTAAATCAAGTTCCGGGCGCAGGGTGCGCCATCCTCCTGTTCTAATCGCGTATTTTGCTACTGGCGCGTCACGAACTGGAGGTCTTAGTCACCCCGTTTCGTTCGACCGCTGCGCAAATTGCAACGAGAGAACGCCACGTCCTCACGGTCCTGCGACCTGTTGCAGCGTGTTGAAGCGCGCCTTCTGCTCGCTGCTCAGCGTGGCATAGAACTCGTCCAGCGCGGGCTCAACCAGCTTGGCGGCCGTCAGCATCGCCTCGAGCCGGTGCTGCATCGCCTCCAGCCGTCCCACCGGCGTCAGCGGCACATCGTTCGGGCAGGCCGCCTGCAGGCCTTCGACGCCCTTGGCTGTCGCTTCACTGAGGCGGTCGAGCGCCTCCTTCTGCTTGCCGGCGGGGTGGAGCACAGCGTCGATCCTCTGGATCGGCAGCTGGGTCAGGCCGGATTTCGGATCGCCACAGCCGTCGGCATTGGCTTGGGCACTGGCTTGCTGCTGCGGCGAGCGCTCGCCGACATTGGGACCGAGCGCGTTGAAGCTGGCCTGCTGCTCGTCACTGAGCGAGTTGTAAAAATTCTCCAGCGCCGGCCGCACGATCTTGACGGCCTCCAGCGTCGCGCTGACGCGGTTCATCATCGCGCGCAGGCGGCCGGGCGGGGTCAGTGCATAGGTCTCCGCACAGGAATCCTTGAACACACCGGCAGCGTTGGTCGCAGCGGTCTTCAATTCGTCGAGCAGGGCGCGTTGCTCCGGTGTCGGCCGTACGGCCCGCGCGATGTCAGCCAGCGGCCAGGCCGTCACGCCCTTGTCCGGTGTGCCGCACAATTGCTGCAGCGTTTGCGGACTCGCGCCGGCGCGCTGGCGAACGCGGCCGCCGCCGGCTTGCGGGTAGTCATACGGGTTGATGCTGGCGTAGGCGGAATAAGCGCCGTCACCACCCCAGAACACGGTGTCGACGAAGTCGTCATACGCGTACGCCCAATAGCCGGGCTCGTAGGCATAGGACCAGAACGTGTAGTCGAAAATGTCGGAATAGGCATAAGGCCAGAACACCGGCCCAAGCCAGGCCACGAACACCGCGCGATGGCGGTGACGCCAGGCCTGCCGGGGAGCCCAGCCGCTCTGGCGGGTGGTGAGCGCCGCCTGGGCTTGCGCAGGGGCCTGCTCGCGGAAGCGCTCGGCAAACCGCCCGCGCTGGGCGGCCTGGGCAGCGGCCGCAACGGCTGCCGTCCGCCCGGCCGGAGCCAGGAGACCAAGCCGCTGCTGGCGCGCCAGGTCGCTTTGCTGCGCGCGCTGCTCACGTGCGAGCAAGCGGTTCTGCGTCTGGAGCGTCCGTTGCTGCTCGCGCAACGCCCGCGCGCCTTCCGGTTTCTGCGCCTGGACTTGCTGCACGCGCTGCTGCAGGCGATCGATGCGGGTCTGGCGTTCCGTGGTCTGCCGCGACAGCATCTCGCGCTGCCGCTGCTGTACCATCTCCTGGCGCTGCTGGACTTGCTGCTGGCGCTGTTGTGCGCGCTGTTCGATCTGATCCCGCCGCGACAGCCGCTCGCTCGCGGCCGGCGGTCCGCCGGGCCGCGAGGGGGCGGCCGAGGGGGCGGCGATGTGTGGCGTCGGCCGGGGTGCCATGGCCGGGCGTTGTGGTGCTGCCGGCGCCCGATGGAATTCAGGCCGCGGCGCTGCCACGTGCGGGGCCGCCCGCGGTGGCGGTGCAGCGAAATGTGGGGTCGGGCGCGGTGGCGGTGAGGCAATGTGCGGCGCGGGACGTGCCATGGGTGGCGGCGCCGCCGGACGTGCCATGGCGGGTGGCGCGGCGGGACGTGCCATCGGTGGCGGCGCCGCCGGACGGGCCATGGCCGGTGGTGCTGCCGGACGTGCCGCCGGCGCTGCGGCTGGGCCGGGTGGCCCGCCTCTTCCATGTCCCTGGCCGGGTCCCTGGGCGAGCACACCAATGCTCGCCGTCAGCATCGAGGCACCAACTAAAACAGCCGTCAGGCAAACGCCACGCGGAAGCATGATCGTAGCTCCCAGCTCGTAATCGCCCACGAATTTCAACGCGCAGCTGGCGGAATCGTTCGTTGTTGGCCACGGCCGGCCTTGCGATCTTCCGACGCAGGCGGCCTCAAAGATTCTGCGTCAGGTGGTGGCGAGCCGCTCCGGCGCGCCCGGTCCGGCACGCTAGGACGCGCGGTTGAGAAAGATCGGCAGCCCCTGCTTGTTGGCGTAGATGGGGCGGTAGCGCTCCGTGTTGTAGCTGCTCGCAACGTCCAATTTGCGCGGCCCGAGCTTGGCGTCGGGGATGGGCACGAGGTCGTAGCGGCCCTCGACCAGCGCCGACATGAGGCCGGTCTTGCCTTCCAGCATGGCATCATAGGCCATGTTGCCGAAAGTCAGGGCCACAAGCTTGTCGATGAAGTCCGGATCGCCCGATCGCAGATCGTAGGTGAGATCGGAGATGATCGTCTCCTCGCCGGTGCGCTGCTTGATCTCGTCGGCAAGCGATTCCGCCACGTTGGCCTTCTTGCGGTGACCGTAGGCGTCAGGCTCGCCGTATTCCCGCAGCTTGTAGCCTTCCCACTGAGCTCCCTCGCTGAGCACGATCAGCGCGTAGTTGCTTGGATTGGCGCGCTTGTCCGCGATGAGCAACTGGATCAGCTTGTCGAGGTCGACCTTATACTCGGGTATGACGCATCGTATCGAGGTCGCATACGCGGTGTAGAGTGCCGTAAATCCGGCATCGCGGCCAAAGACGCGGAAAATGCCAATTCGCTCATGCGAGCCGACGGTGGTGCGCTGCCGCTGGATGGCATCGCTGGCGCGGGTGATCGCGGTCGAGAAGCCGACGCAGTACTCGGTGTTGCGGACGTCATTATCCATCGTCTTCGGGATGGCGATGATCTTGACGCCGAGTTCGTTGAGCTTGGCCGCATAACTGAGCGTGTCGTCGCCGCCGATGGCGATCAGGTGTTCGATGCCAAGTCCCGAAAGGTTAGCGAGCACCCGGCTGGTGAGGTCCCACGTCTTTGCCGCGATGCCGCCATTGGTGCTCAGCGTGACTGGAACATCATTGCCGACGAGATGATCGGGCAGCTTTTGTATTTTGGAGGGATTGACGCGGCTCGAGTGCAGCACGGTGCCGCCGCGCCGGTCGATGGTTCGAGTGTTTTCACGGTTCAGCGGGATGACGTAGTGGGACCTGCTGTTTGGGTCGTCGAGGTTCAGGTGCGTGAGGGCCTCCCAACCACGGCGCAGGCCGACAACCTCGATGTCGTCCTCACTGCCGCGATAAGTCACGCTCTTGATGACTGCATTGAGGCCGGCGACGTCGCCGCCGCCCGTGAGAATGCCGATGCGTTTTTTGGCCATATCCACCTCCCGGATCGGCATGTCGTCAGAGCGCCTGCATCTGTCGATTGAACGGTGAACGTCGCTCCAGCTTCTGATTGGAGGCGGTCGCTACTCGGCCGCTTCCGGCTTGCGGTCCTCGCGCAGTCTAAAACGCTTCAGCAGTCCGGACACGGTGTCGCGGAAGCCGCCATATTCCAGTTCGGAATAGGGTAGCATGGCGGCGCCAGACCAGCCTTGGCTGCGCATCTCGATGGCCTTGCGCTGGGCGCGCCGGCGGACCTCATCCCACGCCGGGTTGTCGAAGAAATCGGTGTAGGACTCGGCAAAGCGGCCTTCCCTGTCGATCGAAAAGCCGACGCAAGAAACGATCGGCAGGCAGTACATGCCGGTAACGGGCGTGTTGAGTGGCACCGGCATGAGCGGCATCACATGCGAGCCGCGTGCATCGCCGCCGACGAAGTGCGCCTTGGCGAACGGTGAGACTATTTCCTCCGGAGCGGGAAAAATCCCCTGGTTCCTGACGATCGCGACTGGATCATCCTTGCCGGTGTACTTGCCTGCGATCGCGTGGAGGCGCTGTGCCGAAACGGCCGCGACGACCTCGCCATGGGTTCGAGAAATGATGCGATCGATGCCGAAGCGCTCGTTGTCGCGAAGCAGGGCGGCAATGTGGTAGCTGTCGGCGGGTGCGTCGAGCTCGATCAGGCTGTCGCCGGCTGTGTTGTCCATGTCGATGACATGGAAACGGAATCCCTTGATCATCGGAGGCAGCATCAGCCCGGCGCAGTACATGGGGTCGGCAAAGGCGAGATAGAGCGGCAGGTTGTAGGCGCCGGGGCCGCATTTGTCGGCCGCGAACACCATGAAGGACTCCGCAGGCCGCACGCCGGAGAGGCTGTGGTCGAAGCTGAGCTCGGCGACGCCTGGGCCGGCGCCGCGAATGTTCCCGGAAGGCGCGTCGGCGAGAAGATCCTGGCCAGCGCCATAGAGCCCGGAGGTTTTCGCGACCGAGGTGGCCGCGAGGAACGTCTTCCAGGCGAGTTGATGGACCTCGGAGCTTCCTTCGCCCCGTGTGTGCGTCATGATGATCGCAATGTCGTCGCCGGTGTGGCAGATGAAGCCGTCGATCAGCAGGCCATTGCAGATCGCCTTGGCAACCTCGCCCTCGACAGTCGCGATCATGCGTGAAGACGGTTTCGTATGCCCGCCAACGGAGCCAACGTCAGCTTTGATGACTGAAAGAGTGAGTCTCATGAGCATTTCTCCCGATCCGCGCAGCTCAACGCCTCCGGCCTCGGCGCTTGCTGCGCCGGGCACGGCGCTGCTCATTCGCGGACCAAAACGTCCGTCGTCCCGATAGGTTCCACGCACCAGGCAGCTTCAGGAGAAATCCTGCGTCAGGGTGGTGGCGAGCCGCTCCAGCGCCCAGTCGACCTGGTCGCTGGAGATCACCAGCGGCGGAGCGATGCGGATCGTTTGCTCATGGGTATCCTTGGCGAGGATGCCCTTGCCCTGAAGCGCCTCGCAGTAGCGGCGGGCGCGGCCAGCCTCGGGATGCAGCTCGACCGCCAGCATCAAGCCGCGCCCGCGCACCTCGCGGATGGTATTGGCGCGGATGTCTTTCAAGCCGTCCAGAAAGCGCGCGCCTTGCCTCGCCGCGTTCTCTATCATGCCTTCCTCGACCAGCACGCGCATCGCCGCGCGCGCCACCGCGCAGGCAAGCGGGTTGCCGCCGAAGGTCGAACCATGCTGCCCGGGTCTTAAAGTCCCGAGCACGTCGTTGTTCGAGAGCACGGCCGACACCGGATAGAAGCCGCCGGACAGGGCCTTGCCGAGCAGCGTCACGTCCGCCTCTATCCCCTCGTGCTGTTCGGCGAGCAGCTTGCCGGTGCGGCCGAGCCCGGTCTGGATCTCGTCGAGCACCAGCATCACGTTGTTGGCGGTGCAGAGCTCCCGCACTTTCGTGAAATAGCCGGCTGGAGGAATGACGACACCGGCTTCGCCCTGGATCGGCTCGACCAGGAAGGCGACCGTGTTTGGCGTGATGGCCTGCTCCAGCGCCGCGGCGTCGCCGAACGGGATGATCCTGAAGCCCGGCGCGAACGGCCCAAAGTGTCCATGTGTCTCGGGGTCGGTCGAAAAGCCGACGATGCCCAGCGTGCGTCCGTGGAAATTGTTGGCGCAGACGATAATCTCGGCCTGGCCGTCCGGCACACCCTTCACCTCGTAGCCCCATTTGCGGACCGACTTGATGGCGCTTTCGACCGCCTCCGCGCCGCTGTTCATCGGCAGCACCTTGTGGGAGCCGGTGAGCGCCGCGATCTCCTCGTAGAACAAGGCGAGCTGGTCGTTGTGGAAAGCCCTCGAGGTAAGCGTCAGCCTGTGTGCCTGTTCGACCATCGCCGCCAGGATCTTGGGGTGGCAGTGGCCCTGGCTGACCGCCGAATAGGCCGAGAGGCAATCGAGATAACGGTTGCCTTCGGTATCCCAGACCCAGACACCTTCGCCGCGCGACAGGACGACCCCGATCGGTGCGTAATTTTGGGCCCCAAAGCGTGCTTCCGTTGCGATGAAATCAATGACCGACGAGCTCATCTGCCGTCACTCCATTGCTGCGCGCGGGCGCGTCGTCCGACTGCACCGGCCGCCTTCAGCTTGATTTGGGTATCAGCCGGCCGCCTTGGAAGCCTCCCTGCGCCGATGGCGTGGCGCGGCCCGATTTGCCCGAAACGTCAGATGGTTCTGTGGAATCACAGGGCGTCGTTCACCGATCCGGCTTCTACTGTGCATGGGGTTGTTTTCGACATTTTTGTTTTGGGCCCTCAGCCAAGCGCGCACGGCACTCTCAAAAAGCCGCGGAACCGCACCCGTCCGCCCCGTACCGGCTGGCCGCTGACGGCATAGTTCGGGAAGCGCGCCAGGAAGCGCGAGATCGCAATGGCCCCTTCCAGCCGCGCCAGCGCCATGCCGGCGCATTGATGCGCGCCGGTGGCGAAAGCAAGATGCCGGTTCGGCGTCCGCGCGATGTCGAAACGCTCGGGGTCGGGAAACTGCGCGGGGTCGCGGTTGGCAGCACCAATGCACAGCGTCACCGACGTGCCGGCCTCGAGCATGACGCCGCCGAGCTCGACCTTTTCCGTGGTCATGCGGTTGCCGAGCTGGTTCGAGCTCTCGTAGCGCAGCATCTCTTCGACCCCGGTCTTGATCATGTCGGGATTGTCGATCAGGCGCTGCTTCTGGTCCGGATTGCGGTCGAGCGCGACGAGGCCGTTGCCGATCAGGTTGGTCGTGGTCTCGTGGCCGGCATTGAGCAGGAAGATGCAATTGTGCAGCAGCTCCTTCTCGGTCAGCCGCTCGCCGTTTTCTTCTCCTTGGATCAGCCGCGTCAGCACGTCGCGCTCGGGATTGCCCGGCTTTGCGCGCCGCCGTGCCACCAGTGTTTCGAGATAGGCGAGGAAGTCCGTCACCGCCTTGTTGCCGCGCGCGGCGGCGTCCGTCGACACCACGGGTTCGAGTGCGCCCAGGATCGCCAGCGACCAGTCGCGCAGCGGCCCGCGTTCGTCATGGGGCACGTCGAGCAGATTGCCGATCACCTCGATGGGAATCGAGGCGGCGAAGTCCTCGATCAGCTCGCAAGCGCCCTTGGCGGCGATGGCATCGAGCAGGCCATCGACCAGCTTGATGAGATCGCCCTCCATCCCCGCGATCGCGCGCGGCGACAGCGCGCCCATGATCAGACGGCGCACGCGCGTATGCGAGGGCGGATCGTTGAAGACGAGGCTGGTGGTGTGGTGCTCGTAGAGCGGGGTGTCGCCGTATTTCGGTGCGAACTCGCGCTTCTTGTCCGAGCTGAACGATTTCGTGTTCTTGTAGGTGGTGACGAGGTCGTCGTAGCGGGTCAGGAACACGGTGCCGTTCGGCAGGCGCTTGACCGGCTCGTTCTCCCGCAGTGCACGATAAGTCGGATAGGGGTTGTCGTAGAATTCAGGCGTCAGCTTCTCGAGATCGAAGCTTGCCGCCAGCTCCTTCGCATCTGCGTTCATCCCGTTATACTCGCCGGTTAAAGCCGTTATGCCGTTTTTGTTGTTCTGGTCGGCGCATGCATGCGTCTACAGTCTTTGCACCTTGCTAGCCGACCGGACAGGAAAATGCACGCACGCGCTGACGCTGCCGACACGGTGCCGAACTGGCCCGACGATATTTTCGCGACCTTGCAACGCTTCGACGTCCGGCAGGTGCCTTACGTGCCCGATGCCGGTCATTCGAAACTGATCCAGCGCGTGCTGGACTCCTCCACCATGCGCGGCATTGCGCTGACGACGGAGGAGGAGGGCGTCGCGCTGCTCGCCGGCGCCTGGGCCGGAGGCCAGCGCGGCGTGCTGCTGATGCAGTCGAGCGGCGTCGGCAATTGCATCAACATGCTGTCGCTGATCCCGATCCTGCGCTTTCCCTTCCTCACGCTCGTGACCATGCGCGGCGAGTGGGGCGAGTTCAATCCGTGGCAGGTGCCGATGGGGTCGACCACGCAGGGCGTGTTCGAGCTCTCGGGCGTTCAGGTGCTGCGCGCCTCGCACGCGGCTGAAGTTCCCGCAGTGCTCGAAGCCGCCGCCTCACAAGCCTACAACGCGCTCACGCCCACCGCCGTCCTTCTGTCGCAGCGCCTGATCGGCGCCAAGGTTTTCACCAAATGAGCAAGGCCAACCTCCTCGACCGCCGCCAGGTGGTCTCCACCCTGCTTGCGGACCGCAAGGACGTGGTCGCGATCGGCGGCTTAGGCGCCTCCACCAACGACATGTGCGCGGCCGGCGACCATGCCCGCAACTTCTATCTCTGGGGCGGCATGGGCGGCGCCGCAATGATCGGGCTGGGTCTGGCGCTGGCGCAGCCGAAGCTGCCGGTGCTGGTGATCACCGGCGACGGCGAGATGCTGATGGGCCTGGGCAGCCTTGCCACCATCGGCCTGCAGAAGCCGGCCAATCTCTCGATCGCAGTGCTCGACAACGAGGCTTATGGCGAGACCGGCGGCCAGACCAGCCACACCTCGGCCGCTGCCGACCTCGTCGGCGTCGCCAGGGCCTGCGGCATCAAGGACAGCCAGTCGATCTCGACCATGGCCGAAGTCGAGGCCTTCGCGAGGGCCGTTCACGACGTGTCGGCGGGCCCGCGATTTGCCAATGTGAAGATCGACAGCGCCAATCTGGAGCGAATTCTGCCGACCCGGGACGGGACCTACATTGTCAACCGGATCCGCGCAGACCTCGGCTTCCAGCCGATCTAGGCGGTCTGCCCATTCCCCCGTTTCGGAGGTCCTGCACGCGATCCGTGCAGGCTGGATCAATTTCCACTAATTTCACACCGCACGCAGGTTGCGATGCAGCATAGTGCTTGACTTTTGCGTGGGTGAGTGCTTACTCACTAATCATGAGCTCATTGCGTATGACGAGCGACCTGAGGCGTCAGTTGATCCTCGGTGCCGCGAAACGCTGCTTTGCCCGCCACGGATATAACGGCACCACGACGAAGAGCGTGGCGGCCGCTGCTGCCATTTCCGAGGCGCTGCTGTTCAAGCATTTCCCGTCCAAGGCGGCGCTGTACGCCGAAATCCTCAGCGACGAATGCGAGGCGGACCCGGCGCTCATCGAGTTGCTCGAGCGGGAACCGTCGACGGCCACCCTGGTCGAGCTGATCCGCGGCATGGTCCAGCACTTCCTCCACATCGCCGACGGTCCTGACCAGGAAGAAGCGCAGCGCCTGCGACTGATGGCCACGAGCCATTTGGACGATGGCGAATTCGCCCGTCTGCTATATGCCAAAATCGAGAAGCTGATCGGGGCGGTCTTCCTCGCCTCGCTCGAGCGTGCGGTGGCCAGCGGTGACGCTCGACCCTGCGCCGGTGATCCGCTCAACCTGTTCTGGTTCGCACATCATGCGGTGATGACGGCGGCACTGACCAGGCTGCCGGCTGCGCCCTGTCTCGCTTATGGCAAGGCGAACGAGCTGGAGCGGCAGCTCTGTGAGTTTCTCCTGAGAGGTATCGGACTTAACGACGCCGCAATTGCTTCGCATTTGAGCCGCGATCAGGCCGCGGATGCGGGCAAGACGGCGATTGCAGAAAGTGCATGACATGAACATCGTAGCCGAACACAAGATTTCGGGCGAACCGATCGATAACAAGGCTCCCAAGCGTCCGGTCCGGCCGGTGCTGTGGTTCATCATCGTCGGCACGCTGCTCGCCGCGCTCGTCGGTGGTCTCGTCTGGTTCAATTACTTCCGCGGCCAGATGATCAAGCAGTTCTTCGCCAACAACAAGCCGCCGCCGACGGCAGTCAGCGCGGCCGAGGCGAAGTCGGAGATGGTGCCGAACCTGCTCACCGCGGTGGGCAGCCTCGTCGCCGTGCACCAGGTCGACGTCAGTGCCGACGTCAACGGTCGCGTCACCGAGATCAAGTTCGAGCCGGGTACGCGTGTCGAAGCCGGTACGCCGCTGGTGCAGTTCTTCGATATGCCGGAGCAGGGCGACCTCGCCAATTACAAGGCGCAGGCGACCGTCGCGCAGCTCTCGCTCGACCGCGCCAAGCAGCTCGCCTCGCGCCAGTTCGGTCCGCAGGCGACCGTCGACCAGGCGCAGGCCGCTTACGACCAGGCGCAGGCGGGCATTGCCAAGACCGAGGCGCTGATTTCGCAGAAGCTGGTGCGCGCACCGTTCTCCGGCGATCTCGGCGTCCGCAAGGTCGAGGTCGGCCAGTATCTCACGGCCGGCACCGCGATCGTCTCATTGACCGACCTGTCGGAGCTGTGGGCCAACTTCACGGTGACCGAAAAGGATTCCGGCAGCCTCAAGGTCGGCCAGACCGTTCGGCTGAAGGTCGACGCCTATCCGGGCCGCACCTTCGAAGGCAAGATCACCACGATCGAGCCGCAGATCGCGACCGACACCCGCAACATCCGGGTGCAGGCGACGATCGCCAATCCCGAGAAGATCCTGAAGCCTGGCATGTTCGTGACCACGACGGTGGTGCTGCCGGACAAGCCGGCGGTGATCACCGTTCCGGAAACGGCGGTCGACTACACGCTGTACGGCGACTCAGTGTTCGTGATCACCGAGAAGAAGGAAGAGGACGGCAAGACCAGCCTGTCCGCGGTGCGCACCTTCGTGCAGACCGGCAACCGGGTCGAAGGTCGCGTCGAGATCGTCAAGGGCCTGAAGGCAGGCGACAAGGTCGTCGCCGTCGGCCAGCTGAAGCTGCAATCGGGCGCGGCGGTCGCGATTTCGACCGACCCGGCTCCGCAGGTCCCGGCGCAGCCGCCGCGCTACTGACAACATCCTCGCGTGATCCGGCCCGGCCGGATCACGCATCTTGAGACAAAGAAATCGAGATCGCCGCGATGGCCTTTACCGATATTTTCATCAAGCGCCCGGTTCTGTCGGTCGTCGTCAGCCTGCTGATCCTGCTGATCGGCCTGCGCGCGGCGATGGTGCTGCCGATCCGGCAATATCCGAAACTGTCGAACACGGTCATCAACATCACGACCGTCTATCCCGGCGCGTCCGCCGACCTGATCCAGGGCTTCATCACCACGCCGATCGAGCAGGCCGTCGCCTCCGCCGAAGGCGTGGACTACATGACCTCGTCCTCGGTGCTCGGCACCTCGACGATCCAGGTGTACATCAAGCTGAACTTCGATCCGAACCAGGCGCTCACCGAGGTGCTGGCGAAGACGAACTCGGTCAAGTACCTGATCCCGAAGGAATCCAACGACCCGATCGTTACCAAGACCACGGGCCAGACCACGGCCGTGATGTATCTCGGCTTCTCCTCCGAGGAGCTGTCGGGCTCGGCGATCTCGGATTACCTGACGCGCGTGGTGCAGCCGGTGCTGTCGACGGTCGACGGCGTGGCCTCCGCCGATATTCTCGGCGGCCAGACCTTTGCGATGCGGCTGTGGCTTGATCCCATGAAGATGGCCGGCCGCAACGTGTCGCCGGCCGATGTCGCGGCCGCGATCACCGCCAACAACTTCCAGTCCGCGGCGGGGCAGACCAAGGGCTATCTGATCGTTTCCAACATCTCGACCAACACCAGCCTCACCGACGTCAACCAGTTCAGGAAGATGATCGTCAAGGCCAAGGACGGTGGCTTTGTGCGGATGGAGGACATCGCGACAGTCGAGCTTGCCGCGCAAAGTACCGACGCGAGCGTCGCCTTCAACGGCGAGCATGCGATCTTCATTGGTGTGAACGCGACGCCGCAAGGCAATCCGCTGACGCTGGTCAAGGGCGTGCGGGCGCTGTTCCCCGAGCTCGAGCGCAATCTGCCGCCCTCGATGAAGATGAAAGTCGCCTACGACTCGACCAAGTTCATCCAATCCTCGATCGACGAGGTGGAGAAGACGCTGGGCGAAGCCGTGATCATCGTGATCGTGGTGATCTTCCTGTTCCTGGCCTCGCTGCGCTCGGTCATCATCCCGGTCGTCACCATTCCGCTGTCGATGATCGGCGTCTGTACCTTGATGCTGGCGCTGGGCTTCAGCTTCAACCTGCTGACCTTGCTCGCGATGGTGCTCGCGATCGGCCTCGTGGTCGACGACGCCATCGTGGTGGTGGAGAACATCCACCGCCATCTGGAAGAGGGGAAGACACCGGTACAGGCGGCGATGGAAGGCGCGCGCGAGATCGTCGGCCCCGTGATCTCGATGACGATCACGCTCGCCGCGGTGTACGCCCCGATCGGTTTCCTCGGTGGCCTGACCGGCTCGCTGTTCCGCGAATTCGCTTTCACGCTCGCCGGCTCGGTGATCGTGTCGGGCGTGATCGCGCTGACGCTGTCGCCGATGATGTGCTCGGTATTGCTGAAAAACACCGAGGAGGGCCGCTTCGCCAAGCTCGTCAACAAGGTGTTCGGCGCGCTGACGCGCTGGTACGGCCGCAGGCTCGACCGCTCGCTCGACTACAAGGCGATCACCGGCCTGTTCGCGATCACGATCCTCGGCCTGGTCGGCTTCCTCTATATGCACACCTCGAAGGAGCTGGCGCCGGAGGAAGACCAGGGCATCGTGTTCGCGGTGACCAAGGCACCGAAATACGCCAACATCGACTATGTCGATTATTACGGCGACAAGCTCGACAAGGAATTCCAGAAATTCCCCGAGACTGACCTGCGCTTCGTGCTGAACGGCATCAACGGCCCGCAGGGCGGCATCGCCGGCATGCTGCTCAAGCCGTGGGAGGAGCGCAAGCGCTCGTCGATCGCCTTGAAGCCGCTGGTGCAGGCCGAGCTTTCCAAGATCGAGGGCGTGCAGGCCTTTGCATTCAACCTGCCGCCGTTGCCGGGTGGTCCGGGCGGTCTGCCGGTGCAGATGGTCATTAACTCGACTGCGAGCTACCAGACCGTCTTTGAGCAGATGGAGAAGCTGAAGGACTCTGCGCGCAAGAGCGGCATGTTCATCGTCTCCGACAGCGACCTCGCCTACAACCAGCCTAACGTGAAGATCACGATCGACCGTAGCAAGGCGCAGGATCTCGGCGTCAACATGCAGAACCTCGGCTCTACGCTCGCGGTGCTGCTCGGCGGCAACTATATCAACCGCTTCAACCTCGAGGGCCGATCCTACCAGGTGATTCCGCAGGTACCGCGCGGCCAGCGGCTGTCGCCGGAATCGCTCGGCGGCTATTACGTGACGACGAACACCGGCCAGCAGCTTCCGCTGTCGACGGTGGTCTCGATCAAGACCACGACCGACCCGAATTCGCTGACGCACTACAACCAGCTCAACTCGGCGACGTTCTCGGCCGTGCCGATGCCGGGCGTGACGGTGGGTGCAGCGGTCGACTTCCTCGAAGGCGAGGCCAAGAAGCTGCCAGCCGGCTTCAGCCACGACTATCTGGCTGACAGCCGGCAGTACGTGCAGGAGGGTAACCAGCTCGCGATCACCTTCGGTTTCGCGCTGATCATCATCTTCCTGGTGCTGGCGGCGCAGTTCGAGAGCCTGCGCGATCCGTTCGTGATCATGATCTCGGTGCCGATGGCGATCGTCGGCGCGCTGATCCCGCTGTTCTTCGGCGTGGCGACCATGAACATCTACACCCAGGTCGGTCTACTGACTCTGGTCGGCCTGATCACCAAGCACGGCATCCTGATGGTGGAGTTCGCCAATGAGCTCCAGGTCAAGGAGCGGCTCGATCGCCGTTCGGCCATCGAGATGTCGGCCCGCATCCGCCTGCGGCCGATCCTGATGACCACGGCCGCGATGGTGACCGGCCTGATTCCGCTGCTGACCGCGACCGGCGCCGGTGCGGCCAGCCGCTTCTCGATCGGTCTGGTCGTCGTAGCCGGCATGTCGATCGGCACGCTGTTCACGCTGTTCGTGCTGCCCGCGGTCTACGTGGTGCTGGCGACCGACCATCGCGCGGCGGCCGACTCCGAGCGGAACAAGCAGGTCAACGAGATCGACCTCGGGACCAAGGCGCTGCGCCCGACCTGAGGCCGCAAGCAAGCCAAATCGGAGGGCGGCAGCGGCGGGTCCGCTGCCGCCCTTTTTCGTTAGGTCCCGGCCCGGCCCCGTCAGGCGGCTGCAGTCATTGGACTGGGCCCTCGGCCGCGCAGGCGAGAGACAAGGTCGGGTCTTCTTGCTAGTTTCCGCGGGATGACCCTCTCCCTCAATCCCGACACACCGCAAGCCAGGATGTCGCCGCCCGCGGCCTCGAATGGCGTCGTGTCCGGCGAAGCGGCCGGGCGGGGGATCAGGACCCGGCTGTTCGCCAAATATGTCGCGCTGTTCGTGGCGGTCGTCGCGGTCGCGCTGCTGGCCAACGGGCTGTTCGAGGTGTTCTTCTATTATCGCGAGCACAAGGCCTCGCTGATCCGGGTTCAGCATGAGCAGGCCGAGGCGGCGGCGGCCAAGATCGGCCAGTTCGTCAAGGAGATCGAGAGCCAGCTCGGCTGGACCACGCAGCTGCCCTGGTCTGCGGGCTCGATCGAGCAGCGCCGGTTCGACGCACTGCGGCTCTTGCGCCAGGTGCCTGCGATCACCGAGCTCGCCCAGGTGGATTCGACCGGCAAGGAGCGATTGCGGGTCTCGCGGCTGGCGATGGACGCGATCGACAGCGGGCTCGACCTGTCGGCCGATCCAAAATTCACCGAGGCGGTCGCGCGCAAGGTCTATTACGGGCCGGTGTATTTCCGCAGGGACTCCGAGCCCTATATGACGCTGGCGCTGGCCGGCGCCCGCAAGGATGCCGGCGTCAGCATCGCGGAGGTCAATCTCAAGCTGATCTGGGACGTCGTGTCCCAGATCAAGGTCGGCGAGCACGGTCATGCCTATGTGGTCGGCCCGGAAGGGCGCCTGATCGCGCATCCCGACATCAGCCTCGTCCTGCGCAACACCGATATGTCGAACTTGGCTCAGGTGCGGGCTGCGCTGGCCGGCGATGGTGCCATCACCGACGCGCTATCCGAAGCGCGCAACGTCCAGGGTCAGAAGGTGCTGACAGCGTCGGCCCCGATCGCACCGCTGCATTGGACCATGTTCGTCGAGCTTCCGGTCGAGGAAGCCTATGCGGCGCTCTATGCCGCGTTGCAGCGGCTCGCGATCGTGCTGCTCGCTGCGTCGATCTTCGCGGTGCTGGCCGGGATATTCCTGGCGCGCCGCATGGTCGGGCCGATCCAGGCGCTGCGCAGCGGCGCCGAGCGGATCGGCAGCGGCGATTTCGCGCAACGCATCTCGATCAAGACCGGCGACGAGCTCGAGGGACTCGCGGACCAGTTCAACGACATGGGCGCGCGCCTGCAGGAATCCTATGCGGATTTGGAGAGGAAGGTCGAGCAGCGCACGGCGGAATTGAGCGAATCGTTGCAACAGCAGACCGCAACGTCCGAAGTGCTTCAGGTCATCTCCATCTCCCCCGGACAGCTGGAGCCGGTATTTCGCATCATGTTAGAGAACGCCACTCGTATCTGCCAGGCTGAGTTCGGGTCGCTTTATCTGCGCGAGGGAGACACGTTCCGCGCCATCGCGATGCACGGCGTCCCGGCCGAGCTGAAGGACGAGATCTACCAGAAGCCGACACGGCCGGCTCCGAACACCGTCATTGGCCGCATCGTTCGGACCAGGGAAACGGTGCATGTCGTCGATACGAGGATGGAGCCGGACTTCTTCGAGACGCCTCCCGGATACGACGGCCCAATACTGGCGCTACGCGCGGGAGCGCGGACACTGGTTGGCGTTCCCATGCTCAAGGACGGGGACCTGATCGGTGCCCTTCTGATCTACCGTCAGCGGCCTCTTGCTTTCTCCAGCAAGCAAATCGAGTTGGTGACGAATTTTGCGGCGCAGGCAGTGATCGCCATGGAAAATGCGCGCCTGCTCAACGAATTGCGTGACCGCACGGATGAGCTGTCGCGTTCGCTCGAGGACCTGCGCGCCGCGCAGGGCCGCCTGATCCAGACCGAAAAGTTGGCTTCGCTCGGTCAGCTCACGGCCGGCATTGCCCATGAGATCAAGAACCCGCTCAACTTCGTCAATAATTTCTCATCAGTGTCGACCGAGCTGATCGACGAGCTCAACGAGGTTCTGCAAACCGCTACGCTCGACGACAAGATCAAGGAGGAGGTCGACGAGCTGACTGCAATGCTCAAGGGCAATCTCGAGAAGGTCGTGCAGCACGGCAAGCGCGCCGATTCCATCGTCAGGAACATGCTGCTGCATTCGCGCCAGGGATCTGGCGAACATCGGCCCGTCGATATCAATGCGGTCGTGGAGGAGAGCCTCAATCTTGCCTATCATGGCGCGCGCGCCGAAAGGCCAGCCTTCAACGTCACGCTCGAACGCGCGTTCGACCCCGCCGCTGGCATGGTGGACATCTATCCGCAGGAGATCACGCGCGTTTTCCTCAACCTGATCTCGAACGGCTTCTATGCCGCGGCCAAGCGCAAGGAGGGCGCGGCGCAAGGTTTTGAGCCGACCCTGAGCGCCGCGACCCGAAGCCTCGGCGACAAGGTGGAGATCCGGATCCGCGACAATGGCACCGGAATTCCGCCCGAGGTGAAGGAGAAGCTGTTCAACCCGTTCTTCACGACCAAGCCGGCCGGTGAAGGCACCGGGCTCGGCCTGTCCATGAGCCACGACATCGTGGTGAAACAGCACGGCGGCACCATCGACGTGAGGACCGAGCCCGGTGTATTCACCGAATTCATCATCACGCTGCCGCGGACGATGGCAGCGGACGACACTTCCGGAGGCAAGACTTGAACGTTTATATCCTGGTTGTCGATGACGAGCCCGACGTCGAGCCGCTGTTCAGACAGCACTTCCGGCGCGATCTGCGTGCCGGCCGTTTCCAGATGGAGTTTGCGCCCTCCGCGGCCGACGCACTGAGGCGTGCCGCCGAGGTCCGCGATCCCTCGCTGATCCTGATCCTGTCCGACATCAACATGCCCGGCATGAGCGGGCTCGACCTGCTGCCGAAGGTGCGTGCCGACTATCCGCACGTTCCCGTCATCATGATCACCGCCTATGGCGACGCCGAGACGCGCCGCAAGGCGATCGAAAGGGGCGCCCACGGGCTTCTCACCAAGCCGATTGATTTTGCGCTGCTGCGCCAGGAGATCGATACGAGGCTCGAGCAAGCCGCATGACTGCGACCATCCTCTTCGTCGATGACGAGCCGGACCTCGAGGCGCTGATCCTGCAAAAATTCCGCAGGCAGATCCGCGACGGGCAGCTCGCCCTCATGTTCGCCCGCGACGGCATCGAGGCGCTCGAGGCGCTGGAGCAGAATCCGCACATCGACATGGTGGTCTCCGATATCAACATGCCGCGGATGGACGGTCTTTCGCTGCTGGCGAAGCTCCAGGAGGCCGAGGAGAAGAAGTCGACCATCATCGTCTCGGCCTATGGCGATATGAGCAACATCCGTACCGCGATGAACCGCGGCGCGTTCGACTTCCTGACCAAGCCCATCGACTTCGCCGATCTGGAAACCACGATCCAGAAAACCATCCGCCATGTGGAGATGCTGCGCGACGTGCGGCGGCGTCAAATGGAAGCCGAGCGCGCCCACGCCTCGCTGTCGCGCTTCTTCTCGCCGGAGATCGCAAGACGCCTGGCGGCGGATGTCGAAGGCGACGGCATGGAGGTGCAGTGGCGCGATGTCGCCACCCTCTTCACCGACATCACCGGCTTCACTTCGCTGGTCGAGACGGCGCCTCCGCAGACGCTCGGCCAGCTCCTCAACGAATATGTCGGCGGCATGACCGAGATCGTCTTCGCGCATGAAGGAACGGTCGCCAAGATCATTGGCGATGCGATCCAGGTGCTGTTCAATGCCCCCGGTGACCAGCCGGACTATGCGACGCGCGCAGTCGCCTGTGCGCATGATCTCGACGCCTGGGCGGAGGATTTTTCCGCGCGTTGGAGGGCGAAGGGCGTGAATTTCGGGACAACCCGCATCGGGGCCCATGCCGGCCCGGCGCTGGTCGGCAATTTCGGCGGCAACCGCTTCTTCGACTACACGGCCTATGGCGATACGATCAATATAGCGGCGCGCCTGGAGGCTGCGAACAAGCATCTGGGAACGCGCATCTGCGTCAGTGCCAGCGTGGCGAAGGAAGCCGAAAATTTCCATGGCCGTCCGGTGGGGGAGCTGATGCTGCGCGGACGCAGCGAGCCGCTGCGTGCGTTCGAACCGCTGCCGCAGCAAAGGTTCGAAGCGCCGGCGACGGCGCAATATTCCGAGGCCTTCGCCAAGATGGAGGCCGGCGATGCCGCCGCGATGCCGGCCTTTGCGGCGCTGGTCGGCATGCATGCCGACGATCCGCTGGCCGGTTTTCACCTGAAGCGCCTGCTCAACGGCGCCAAGGGCATTCGCATGCAACTGGAATAGGAGCCCGTCATGACGCGCGAATTCTCCGCCGGCAATTATCGTTTCATCCCGTCCGTGTTCCAGTATTCGGCCGGTGTGGCCGCGGACGAGGGCTATGAGATCGAGCGCGTCCGGTTCGATCGCCTGGTGCCGCTGGCGGAAGGATTTGCACTTGCGGCGAAGTTCATCCAGGAGGCGGGGCGTCCGTTGACGGCGTTCTGTGCCTGCGAGCTGCGCTCGCCCGCCGCCTTTAGCGAAGAGGGCTTTCGCGCGTTCAATCTGCACTATGTGAAGACGTTGTCCGAATGGGGCATCTTCGACGGCACCACCAATCCCGTGGCGCGCAGCAATGTCTGTCCCGAGATCGATCCGCCAACCGAGCCGTCGTTCTACGCGTTCTCGTTCACGCGCCCGACGCGGTCGAACGCGCCGAGCTTCGTCATCGCCGGCGGTGCCGAGGCGCGCGAGGGCAGTGGCACCTATGTCGAGCGCACGGTGCGCTATCGTGACCTCAGTCCGGGGGGCCTACGCGAGAAGGTGCGCTTCACCACGACGTCGCAGATGGAAAACCGGATGGCGGCCTTCGGCTTCAGCTGGAAGGACACGACCGGCGTGCAGGCCTATTCCGTGCACGACTTCCACCACGCGCTGGTCGACGAGCTCGTCCGCCGCGGCGCGCTGCGCTCCGGCCTGACCTGGCATTTCGCCCGGCCGCCGGTGGTCGATCTCGAATACGAGATGGATTGCCGAAGGGTGTTGCGAGAGGTGGTGATCTAGCGCTGCCTTGGGTCGAGGGCGTCGCGCAGACCGTCGCCGAGCAGGTTCAGCGACAGAACCACGAGGAAGATCGCAAGCCCCGGCCAGATCGCCATCCACGGCGCCTGGGTCAGGAAGCGTTGTGCCGCATTGAGCATGCTGCCCCAGGACGGCGCCGGCGGCTGCTGGCCGAGGCCGAGGAACGACAGCGCGGCCTCGGCGATGATGGCGGCGGCGATCGACAGTGTCGCCTGCACCAGCAGCGAGGGCAGGATGTTCGGCAGGATGTGCGAGAACGCGATCCGCCAGGGCGGGTTGCCGAGCGCACGTGCGGCCTCGACATAATCTTCGGCCTTGACGCTCAGCACCTGGCCGCGGGTCAGCCGGATGAAGATCGGGGTTGCCGAGATGCCGATCGCAATCATGGCATTGCCGAGGCTCGGACCGAGGAACGCGGCGAGTGCGATCGCCAGGATCAGGAACGGGCAGGCCAGCATCGCATCGGTGATGCGGCTGATCAGCGCGTCGGTGAAGCCGCCGCGATAGCCGGCAAGGAGCCCGAGCGGCACGCCGATGCCGAGCGCGATCGCGACCGAGATCAGGCCTGCGAGCAGGGAGGCGCGCGCGCCGTAGACGACGCGGCTGAGGATGTCGCGGCCGAGCTCGTCGGTGCCGAACCAGTGCGCCGCGGTCGGTGGCTTGCGCACCAGGCTCCAGCTCGTCGCGATGGGGTCGTAGGGCACGACGATGGGCGCAAGCACTGCGAGCGCGATGAACATCGTGATCACGACAAGCCCGAACACGGCGGCCTTGCGCTTGAACAGCCGCCGCCGCGCGCGGCGCGCCGGGCTGTCGAGCTCATAGGCTTGCGTGGTGGAGGGGGCAGTGGGCAGCGCGGCGTCGGTCATGGCGCTAGCCCCGCAGCCGCGGATTGACGAGGACATAGGCGACGTCGGCAACGAGGTTCAGCGTGATGTAGACGGTGGCCGTAACGAGCACGACTCCCTGCACGACCGCATAGTCGCGATTGAAGACGGCGTCGACGATCAGCTTGCCGAAGCCGGGAATGGAGAAGATCTGCTCGGTCAGCACGGCGCCCGACAAGAGCGTGCCGAGCTCGAGAGCGCCGAGCGTGATCACGGGCGTCAGCGCATTGCGCATCGCGTGCTTGAGGATGACGGAGCGCTCCGACAGGCCCTTGGCACGCGCGGTGCGGACATAGTCGCTTTCCAGCACCTGGAGCATCGCGCTGCGGGTATGCCGCATCAGGATCGCGGAGATCGCGTTGCCGAGAACGAAGGCCGGCATGATGGTGGCAGCCAAGCTCGCGCGCCAGTTCTCAGTGAGCGGCACGTAGCCCGAGGGCGGCAGCCAGCCGAGCTCGATCGAGAACAGGAAGATCAGCATGATCCCGAGCCAGAAGTTCGGCGTCGAGATGCCCCACAGCGCGAACAGATTGGCGCCATAGTCCCAGGCCGTGCCTTTCTTCACCGCGGAGACGATGCCCGCGGGAATGCCGATGCAGAACGCGATCAGGATCGCCATCGAGCCGAGCTGCAGCGTCACCGGCAGCTTCTGCGCGATCAGCTCGCGCACCGGCATCTTGTTGCGCAGCGACTCGCCGAAATTGCCTGTCAGCACGCCCTTGAGCCAATAGACGTATTGCACGGGGATTGGCTGATCGAGCTTGTATTGCTGGCGGATCTGCTCGATCACGGCGGGATCGCGCTCCTCGCCGGCCATCACCAGCGCGGGATCGCCCGGCAGCAATTGCTGCAGCGAGAAGATCAGCACCGACACGAAGAACAGTGTCGGCACGATCTGCGCGATGCGGCGGGCGAGGAAGTTCAGCATGATGCCGATCGTTTCGTGGGCGCTGTCGGGATCACTTGAACTTCAACCCGACCACGCGGACCAGTCCGTCGGGCATCTGCCGGTAGCCCTCCAGCTTCTTGGTGTGCGCGATCAACAGCGTGCGGTGATAGATGTAGATGATAGGAAGGTCGTCGAGCAGGGTCTTGGTCAGCTTGGCGTAGATCGCCTCGCGTTCCTCGACGTTGGATGTCGCGCGTCCTTCTTCCAGCAGCTTGTCGGCCTCGGGGTTCGAATAGCCTCCGTCGTTCTGCGGCGCCTTGCTGCGCATGAAGATGTAGGAGTTGCCATCGGGATCGATGCGGCCGCTCCAGTTGATCTGGAACACCTGGAATTCGCCGGCCTGTGCCTGCTTGAAGGTGGTCGCGAATTCGACGGCGCGAATCTTGATGTCGAAACCGGCTTCCGCGGCCATGGACTGCACGACCTGGGCGACGGCCTCATATTCGGTGCCCTTGGGGACCATGTAGTCGACGGTGATGGGCAGGCTGACGCCGGCTTCCTTCAGCAGCGCCTTGGCCTTGGCGATGTCGCGGCCCTGAATGGGAAACGCTTTCTGATAATAGGGGTGCGTCGGGCTGACCCACTGATTGCCCGGCGTGAACTCGCCGTTGAACACGACCTGGTTGATCGCCTCGCGATCGATCGACAGGCTGAGCGCCTGGCGCACCTTCGCCGATTGGCTGAGCGGCCCCTTGGCCTTGTCGTTGCCGATGTTGATGGTCAGGCCTTGATAGCCGAGCTCGGGGGCCGTCGACAGCACCAGCTTGGGATCGGCGCGAACGTCCTTGATGTCGGTCGCGAGCACGCGTTCAATCAGGTCGAGCGCACCGGATTTCAGGTTGGCAAGCCGCACGGTCGAGTCGATGATCGGCTGGAACACGACGCGGTCGATATGGATGTTGTCCTTGTTCCAGTAGTCGGCGAATTTCTCGAAGACCATGCGGTCCTGCTGGACGCGCTCGACGAACTTGTAGGGGCCGGCGCAGACCGGATGCAGGCCGAACTTGTCGCCGGCTTCCTTGGCCGCCTTCGGCGAGACCATCATGCCGGAACGGTCGGTGAGCTGGGCGATCAGGGGCGAGTAGGGAGTCTTCAGCACCAGCTTGATGGTGAGGGGATCGACCACCTCGACGTGGTCGACGCTGGCGAGCTCCGACTTGCGGAACGAGGTCGGCAGCGTCATGTGGCGCTCGAGGGAGAACTTTGCAGCTTCCGCATCCAGCGGTTCGCCGTCGTGGAATTTGACCCCCGGCCGGAGCTTGATCGTCATCTCCTTGCCGTCGGCCGACGTCTCGTGGGACAGCGCGAGCTGCGGCACGATGTTGAGCTTCTCGTCGATGTCGAACAGCTTGTCGCAGAAGGCCGAGAACACGATGCGGCCGACATAGGTGCGGCCGATGCTGGGATCGAGAATATCGGGGTCTTCGGCGATCCCGATGCGAAGCGTGGTCTGGGCTTGGACCTGGCTTTGGGCCGTGCCCACGAGCGACGTCAGCAGGGCCGACGCCAGGATGGTCAAACGCATGAAGCTCATCGCTCTCAACCTCTGTTTTATGGCTGCCGGGTCTCGTCCTTTACGAACTAACCCCGCCGCTGCGTGCTGCTTCCGGGCCGCCGCTGAAGGCGGCGACCAATTTTTCAAGAGCCGGCGAGAAGCCGCCGTCCGTCGGCACGATCGCCGCCGAGGACGGCAGGTCCGACGTTCGGTGGCAGGCCGTTGCATGTCCGATGCCATCCGCAACGAGCTGAGGCATTTCGCTGCGGCAGCGGTCGACCACATAGGGGCAGCGGGTGTGGAAGCGGCATCCCGGCGGTGGATTGAGCGCGCTGGGAATCTCTCCCTGCAGCACAATCCGGCTGCGCTTTGCCCGCGGTTTGGGCACGGGGATCGCGGACAGCAGCGCGCGGCTATAGGGGTGGCGCGGCGCGGCGAACAGCGCGTCGGCCTCCGCAGTCTCGACGATCTGGCCGAGATTCATCACCGCGACGTGGTCGGCGATGTGCTTGACCACGGCGAGGTCGTGCGAGACGAAGATGTAGGCGAGGCCGAGCCGGTCCTGGAGCTCGCGGAGCAGGTTGAGGATCTGCGAGCGGATCGAGACGTCGAGCGCCGAGACCGGCTCGTCGCAGATGATGAGCTTCGGTTCGACCGCGAGCGCGCGGGCAATGGCGATGCGCTGGCGCTGGCCGCCGGAGAATTCATGCGGATAGCGCCGCTCGAGCCGCGGCTCGAGGCCGACCAGCCGCAGGATTTCCGCAACCCGCTCGCGCCGCTGTGCGGGCGGCACCAGATCGTGCAGCGCCAGCGGCTCGGTCAGGATCTGGCCGACCGTCATGCGCGGATTGAGCGAGGCGTAGGGATCCTGGAAGATGATCTGCGCCTCGCGGCGGAATTTTCGGAGCGCGTCGGCATCCAGCGAGAGGAGATCGCGACCGTTGAAGCGCACTGTGCCCGCATCGGGCTCGATCAGCCGCAGAACGAGGCGGCTGACGGTGGACTTGCCGCAGCCGGATTCGCCGACCAGGGCCAGCGTCTTGCCGGCTTCCAGCGAGAAGGACACACCATCAACGGCTTTGACATGGGCCAGCGCCCGGCCGAACAGCGAGCGCTCGGCGACGAAATGCTTGACCAGGCCTTCGACTTCGAGGAGCGCCATCACGAGACCAGGAGTTCGAGCGGCGCGCGGATGCAGCGCGAGAGGTGACCAACGCTGATTTCGACCAGCGGCGGCGGCGCCTTGGTGCAGGCATCCAGCACGAAGGGACAGCGGGCGGCGAAGCGGCAGCCGGCGGGCGGCTGCGCCATGTTCGGCACCATGCCTTCGATCGTCGCCAGCTGCTCGGCGCGGTGGTCGAGCCGCGGGATCGAGCCGAGCAGGCCCACGGTGTAAGGATGCTGTGGCGCGGAGAACAGCTCATCCACCGGCGCGCGCTCCACGATCTCGCCGGCATACATCACCGCGACCTCGTCGCAGACCTCGGCGACGACGCCGAGATCATGGGTGATCAGGATGATGGCGGCGCCGCTCGCCGCCTTCAGCTCGCGCATCAGCTCCAGGATCTGGGCCTGCAGGGTGACATCAAGCGCGGTGGTCGGCTCGTCCGCGATCAGGAGGCGCGGATCGCAGGCCAGCGCCATCGCGATCATCACGCGCTGGCGCATGCCGCCGGAGAGCTTGTGCGGGTATTCGTCGATGCGCCGCTCGGGCGAAGGGATGTGGACGCGGCGCAGGAGGTCGATCGCCCGCTCCCGCGCGCTCTTTCGTGAGCCGCCGCGGTGACGCAGGATCGTCTCGATGATCTGGTCGCCGATCGTAAAACTCGGATTGAGCGAGGTCATCGGCTCCTGGAAGATCATCGCCAGCCGGTTGCCGCGCAGATCGCGCAACGTCTGGTCCGGGGTCTTCAGCAGGTCAAAACCGTCGAAGCGGATCGCGCCTGATATTTCCGCGCTCTGCTTCGGCAGCAGGCCCATGATTGCCAGCGAGGTCACACTCTTGCCGCAGCCGGATTCGCCGACGAGGCCGAGCGTGGCGCCATTGGCGACGCTGAGGTCGACGCTGTCGACGGCGTGGGTGATGCGGCCGTCGTCGCCGTGGAAGCGGATGCGCAGGTCCTTGATCTCGATGAGAGGACTTGCGCTCATGCTTGGCTTGCCCGTGCCGCTGCGATGCTGGCGTCGATGACGCTGCGATCGGTGTTGCCGGCCGGGTTCTGCCGCGTCGGCATGGACGGGCGGAAGTGAACCCAGAGCTCGTGGCTGACGCGCTCGAGCCGTTCGAGCTCGCCGAGCGGATCGGGATGGTCGTCGGCTCGAATATCCAGCGCCGGCCATTCCTCTTCGCCGTGGATCAGCAGCGCAGCCGATTGCTTGCCGCGCTTGTCGCCGCCGGCGGCTTCGCCTGCGCGCATCGCCGCAAGCAGGCGGCGCGGGAAGGGCAGGCTGTCATTGGCGATGTAGGTCTTCGCGGTCTCGTCGAGCACGTCGGCGCCGGCGAGCATGTTGCCGGCGATCGAGAAGCCGCTGCCCGCGATGTGGCCGCACCAGTCGACGCAGTCACGCCCGGTATGCGCCGCGATTTCGCCGCTGGCGTCCATGATGTGGACCTGGCGGCTCTCGCGGCCGTCGTCGGTCGCGAGCAGCGCAGCGAGCACGTCGTGGACGTTGAGGCCTTCACGCAGCAGCTTGACGCCGTCGATGCCGTAATAGGGATTGACGAAGGCCTGGGTCGCGATGGCGCCGAGCCCGGCCGCGATATAGGGCACGCGCGCGCCGACGGCGAAGAAGCGGGTCGCAACCGCGATGCCGAACTGGCCGGTGGCAGGGTCTCGCGCGATGATCGACCAGGTCATGTGCTGCCTTCAGCGTCCCGCGGCGTAGCCCTGCATGCCGCGCGGATTGGCGGCGGCGCGGCGGCGTACCCCGACGCGCGAGGCCGCGGTGAGGCGGCCTTCCGACCAGTCGGGGCCGACCTCGACGATATGCCCACGCTCGCGCAAGTTTTCGATCGTCGCCTTCGGCACGCGGTTCTCGACCACGAGCACGCCGGGGCGCGCGGTGCGCGGCCAGAACGAAATCGGGAAGTGCTCGGAATGCCAGGCCGGCGCGTCTATCGCCTCCTGGAGATTGAGATTGCAATGGACGTGGCGCAGGAAGAATTGCGTGATCCACTGGTCCTGCTGATCGCCGCCGGGCGAACCCCAGGCGAGGTAGGGCTCGCCGTCGCGCAGCGCCATGGTCGGCGACAGCGTCGTGCGCGGCCGCTTGCCCGGCGCGAGCGAGCCCGGTTGGTTCTCCTCCAAATCGAACATTTGTGCGCGGCTGCCGAGGCAGAAGCCCAGCTCGGGAATGACAGGCGAGGATTGCAGCCAGCCCCCTGAAGGCGTCGAGGACACCATGTTGCCGGCCTTGTCGATGATGTCGAAATGCACGGTGTCGCCGCGCACCTCGCCGAAGCGCCCGACGGTTGGTTCACCGGCGCCGAGTGCGCCAACGGCCTCGCGTTGGCCCTCAGCGCGGCGCAGCTTGACCACGCCGCCGAAGCCCTCGACCGCGCCGGGCCGGAGATCGAGCGAAGCCTTCTCGGTGACTAGCTTGCGGCGCTCGTTGTTATAGGCATCCGACAGCAGCGTCGCGATCGGGATCTCGCTGAATTTGGGATCGCCGTAGAATTTTTCGCGGTCGGCGAAAGCGAGTTTCGCGCACTCGATCTGGAGATGGATGAACTCGGGCCCGGTCGGGTCGAGCCCGTCGAGCGCAAAGCCCTTCAGCAGCGCGAGCTGCTGCAGCGTCACCGGGCCCTGGCTCCAGACGCCGGCCTTGCAGACGGTATAGCGGCCGTAGTCGTAGGTCAGCGGCGCCTCGACCGTCGGCTGCCAGCGCGCCATGTCGTCGGCTGTGAGCACGCCGCGATGCGGCGAGCCGCTGACGTCCATCACCTCTTGCGTGCGGCAGAACTTGTCGATCGCTTCGGCGACGAAGCCTTGCGACCAGGCCTTGCGCGCACGCTCGATCTCGGCATCGCGGCCTCCGCCGCCGCTCTCGGCCTCGTTCAGGATCCGGGCGTAGGTGGCCGCCAGCGTCTTGTTGGTGAACAGCGTGCCGGGCTTCGGCACCTCGCCGTTTGGCAAATAGACCGCGGCCGAGGTCGGCCAGTGCTTGCGGAACAGCTGCTCGACGGTCTGGATGGTGGCACAGGCGCGCTCGACCAGCGGATAGCCGTCGCGGGCGTAGGCGATCGCGGGTTCCAGCACGTCGCGCACGCGCATGGTGCCGTAATCGCGCAGCAGCATCATCCAGGATTCGAAGGTCCCGGGAACACAGGCCGCGAGCAGGCCGGTGCCCGGCACCATGTCGAGACCTTCGCTCTTGTAATGCGCGATGGTCGCACGCGCCGGCGCAGGGCCCTGGCCGCAGATCACCTCGGTGCGGCCGCGCTTGACGTCGTGGACGATGATTGGCACGTCGCCGCCGGGGCCGTTCAGATGCGGCTCGACGACCTGAAGCGTGAAGGCAGTCGCAACGCCGGCATCGAAGGCATTGCCGCCCTTTTCCAAAATGCCCATGCCCACGGCCGTCGCGATCCAGTGCGTGGTGGCGACGACGCCGAACGTGCCCTCGATCTCGGGACGCGTCGTGAAGGGATCGGGATTGACGTTGCTGGCCATCGGACTTTCGCTACCTTATTTGCGGCGCGCGCAATTGATCACAGCCGATGCCGTGCCGCCAATGCGCAGGCTGCATGGCACGCGCGCGTCACGCCGGGACCGGCGCGGTGTTGACTGCGTGGCAGGCGACGCCGTCGATCAGTTCCGGCGTTTCCTTGCGGCAGAGATCGAACGCCAGCGGGCAGCGCGGATTGAAGGCGCAGCCGGGCGGTGGATTGATCGGGTTCGGGATCTCGCCCTTGACCGGAATGCGCTGGCGGCCGCTCATCGCGAGATCCGGCACGGCGCCCAGCAGCATCTTGGTGTAGGGCATGCGCGGGCGGGAAAACAGCTCGCGTCCCTCCGCGATCTCGACGATGCGGCCGAGATACATCACGCCGACGCGGCTCGCCATGTGGCGGACCACGGCGAGGTTGTGGCTGATGAACATGTAGGTCAGGCCGAACTTGTCCTGGAGGTCGCGCATCAGATTGAGGATCTGCGCCTGCACGGAGACGTCGAGCGCCGAGGTCGGCTCGTCGCAGACGATGAATTCGGCGTCGGAGGCGAGCGCGCGTGCGATCGCGATGCGCTGGCGCTGGCCGCCGGAGAATTCGTGCGGAAATTTCAGCCGGTCGTCGGGATGCAGGCCGACGAGGCTGAGCAGCTCGCCGACACGGGCCTGGATATCGCGCTCGCCCTGGATCAGGTCGAAGGCGCGGATCGGCTCGGAGATGATGGCATCGACACGGAAGCGCGGGTTCAAGCTCGCATAGGGGTCCTGGAAGATCATCTGGATGCGGCGGCGCAGCTTTCGCCGCGCGGGTGCCTGCCTGGGATCGCCCATCGAGATTCCGTCGATCAGCACGTCGCCGGAGCTCGGCGGCAGCAGACCGACCACCATCCGCGCCACCGTGGTCTTGCCCGAGCCGGACTCGCCGACCAGCGCAAAGGTCTCGCCCTTCCTGATGTCGAAGGTGACGCCATCGACCGCCTTGAGGTATTCGAGGTGGCCGCCTTCGAGCACGCGGTTGAGCCATGGCTTCGAGACGTCGAACACGCGGCGCAGATTTGTGGCCTGGACGAAGGGCGTGCTCATGCCGCGCTCTCCGCCGGCACGGTGTCATAGAGATGGCAGGCGACCGATTGCGCGCCGCGCGGCAGCGGCTCCGGCCGCTCGACGCGGCAACGATCGAAAGCGAAGGCGCAGCGCGGATTGAACGAGCAGCCGCGTGGAATCGCCGACAGGCGCGGCATCGAGCCGGGAATCTGCACCAGGCGCTTGTCCTCGCCGGCAAGCGTAGGGATCGCGCCCATCAAGCCCTTGGCATAGGGATGCAGCGGGTTCTTCACGACGTCCTGCACCGGGCCGATCTCGGCGACGCGGCCGGCATACATCACCGCGACTCGGTCCGAGGTCTCGGCGATCACGCCCATGTCGTGGGTCACCAGCATCACGGCAGTGCCGTGGTCGCGTCCGAGCCGCTTGATCAGCGAGATGATCTGGGCCTGCACGGAGACGTCGAGCGCGGTGGTCGGTTCGTCCGCGATGATCAGCTCCGGCTCGGCGCAGATCGCGAGCGCAATCACCACGCGCTGGCGCATGCCGCCGGAGAATTCGTGCGGATAGCCGTCGATGCGCTTTTCCGGTGCGGGGATACCGACCTCGGCGAGCAGGTCGATGGCGCGGCGGCGCGCAGCAGATTCAGACAGATTGAGGTGGGTGCGGATCGTCTCGACGATCTGGTCGCCGACCTTGTACAGCGGATTGAGCGATGTCAGGGGATCCTGGAAGATCATCCCGATGCGCTTGCCCCTGATACGGCGCATCTCCTCGGGCGGCAGGTTGTCGATACGCGTGCCCGCGAGGCGGATCTCGCCGCCGGAGATGCGGCCGGGCGGATCGATCAGGCCGATGACCGCAAGGCCGGTGACGGATTTGCCGGCGCCGGATTCGCCGACCACCCCGAGCACCTCGCCCTTGGCGATGTCGAAGGAGACGTCGTTGATGGCGCGCAGCGTGCCGCGGCGGGAGGCGAACTCGACCTGAAGGTTACGCACGGAGAGAACGGGTTCGGTCATGGGCGAGGCGTACTCATCGAAGCTTCGGGTTGAGCGCGTCGCGCAGCCAGTCGCCGAGCAGGTTGATCGACAGGATCAGCGCGGCCAGCGCGAGCCCAGGGAAGGCGACGATCCACCATTCGCCGGCGAACAGATAATTGTTGCCGATCCGGATCAGCGTGCCGAGCGAGGGCATGGTGTCGGGCAGGCCGACGCCGAGGAAGGACAGCGTCGCCTCGGTGATGATGGCGAGCGCGAGGTTGATCGTGGCGATGACCAGGATCGGGCCCATCGTGTTCGGCAGCACGTGCCGCAGCATGATCTTCGGCGCGGGCAGGCCGATGAGCTGCGCGGCGGCGACGTAGTCCTTGTTCTTCTCGACCATCACCGAGCCGCGAACGGTCCGCGCATAGCCGACCCAGAAGCTCAGGCCGATCGAGATCACCAGCACGAATAGCATGCTGGTGGCGTCCAGCCGGTTGCCGAGGATCGATTTCGCGATGCCGTTGACCAGCAGCGCGATCAGGATGGCGGGGAAGGTGAGCTGCACGTCGGCGATCCGCATGATGACGCCGTCGACGGCGCCACCGAAATAGCCGGCGATCAGGCCGAGCGCGATGCCGAGTGCGCCGGCGAAGATCACGCCGGCGACGCCCACGGCGAGCGAGATGCGCATGCCGTAGAGGATGGCGGAGAACACGTCGCGCCCTTGCTCGTCGGTGCCGAGCAGGAACGGGCTCTGGCCATCGGCGGTCCAGAGCGGTGAGATCCGCGAATTGATCAATTGGAGCTGTGCCGGATCGAACGGGTTCTGCACCGCAAGCACGGATGCAAAGATCGCGAGCAGGAAGAACAGCACCGTGATGGCGGCCGCGACCATGGTGAGCTTGGAGCGGCGGAACGAATAGAAGACGTCGCTGTCGAGCGCGCGGCTGAGCCAGCTGCGGGCGTGGGGCGGATGCGCGCTCTGCCGATCGGAATTGGAGACGACTGCGTCGGACATGCAGGCTGCCTTAGGTGGCGCGGCCGACCGTCGCGCGCAGGCGCGGATCGACCACGGTGTAGAGGATGTCGACCACCAGGTTGATGGTGACGAAAATCAGCGAGACCATCAGCAGGTAGGCGGCCATGATCGGGATATCGACGTTTTGCACGGCCTGGACGAACAGAAGTCCCATGCCCGGCCACTGGAACACGGTTTCGGTGATGATCGAAAATGCAATAACCGAGCCAAACTGCAGTCCGGCCACCGTGATCACGGGAATGAGGGTGTTCTTCAGCGCGTGGCCGAAATGGATCGCACGCGTGGTCAGCCCCCGCGCGCGGGCGAAGCGGATATAGTCGGTCCGCAGCACTTCCAGCATCTCCGCGCGCACCAGCCGCATGATCAGGGTCATCTGGAACAGGCCGAGCGTGATCGAGGGCATGATCAGCGCCTTCAGGCCCGACAGCGTCAGCAGGCCCGTCGTCCACCAGCCGAGCTTCACCACCTCGCCGCGGCCGAACGAGGGCAGCCAGCCCAGCGTCACTGCGAACAGGTAGATCAGGAGGATGCCGATCAGGAAAGTCGGCAGCGAGATGCCGATCAGGGAGACCGCCTGGAATAATTTGGCGAGCACGGTGTCGCGCTTGAGTGCGGAATAGACGCCCATCAGGATGCCGAACACCATTGCGAACACGGTAGCGCAGATCGCAAGTTCCAGCGTCGCGGGCATGCGCTCCATCAACAGTGCCGCGACCGGCTGGCGGAACTGGTAGGAGACGCCGAACTTGAACTGCGCGGCGTCGGCGAAATAGCGCACGAATTGCACCGGCACGGGATCGTCGAGGCCGAGCGACTTGCGCACGACCGCGCGTTCGGCCGCCGAGGTGTCGATCGAGACGATCTGGTTGACGGGGTCGCCGGCGAAACGGAACATCGAGAACGCGATGATGCCGACGGCGAACATGACGCCGATGGCCTGAACGGCGCGGCGAAGCGTGAAAGCGAGCATGCCTTCCACTTTCCTTAGGTGTGCGTACGGCCGACGTCCTTGTCAGCCGGAAAAGGAAAGGTCCCGGAAGCCTGACGCTGCCGGGACCTCGTGTTCAAATAACGCTATTCCTTCTTGGTCGCCCAGTGGAACATGACGAGATTGTCGGCGCGCTGCGGCAGGTTGACCTTCTTCGAGACGCCCCAGGCGAGAGCCTGCTGGTGCAGCGGGATGTAGGACCAGTCCTTGATGCCGATCTCGTAGGCCTCCTTGATCAGCTGGTTGCGCTTCTCGGTGTCGGTTTCGACCAGCACCTTGTCGGTGATGGTGTCGAACTCCTTGTTGCAGTAGCCGCCGAGATTGGCCTCGCCTCGCGAGGATTTCGCATCGTCGCGGCAGCCCATGATGTCGTAGAGCACGTTGTGGGAGTCCATCGTGCTCGGGGTCCAGCCCAGCAGGTAGAACGAGGTCTGGTAGCCGCCCTGCTTGAGCACCTTGGCGAAGTACTGCGCCTTCGGCTGCGCCAGGAGATTGATCTTGACGCCGATGCGGGCAAGCATGCCGACCACAGCCTGACAGATCGCGGCATCGTTGACGTAGCGGTCGTTCGGGCAGTCCATGGTGACCTCGAAGCCGTCGGGGTAGCCGGCTTCGGTCAGCAGCTTCTTGGCTCCATCAGGATCGAATTTCGGCCGCGTGAAGCTCTTGGACAGTGCGAACAACTCCGGCGCGATCATCAGGGCCGAGGGCGTCGACAGCCCGCGCATGACGCGCGTCTTGATCAGCTCGATGTCGATCGCCTTGTAGAAGGCCTCGCGGACGCGGGCGTCCTTGAACGGATTCTTGCCCTTGATGTTGGAGTAGAGCAGCTCATCGCGCATCTGGTCGAAGCCGATGAAGATGGTGCGCAGCTCCGGCCCCTTCAGTACCTGGGCGTTCGGGCTGGAATCGACGCGGGAGATGTCCTGGATCGGAACCGGCTCGATGACGTCGACCTCACCCGAGAGCAGGGCCGCGACGCGGGTGGCGTCGGAGGAGATCGGGGTGAAGATGATCTCCTTCAGATTGCCTTCGACCTTGCCCCAGTAGTTGGGATTGGCCTTGAACACCGTCTTCACGCCGGGCTGATGGCTCTCGATGGTGAAGGGACCGGTGCCGTTCTCATGGAGCGAGGCGTAGCTCGGCGTGGTCGCCGCCACCGGCGTCGGATCGACGACGTTGTTCTCCTCGGCCCATTTCTTGTCCATGATGTACCAGACATCCCACGAGTTATGCAGGATGGGATTGGGCGAGGGCAGGACGAAATCGACGGTGTAGTCGTCGACCTTGACGACCTTGACGTCGGGCGCAAGGCGGGTCTGCATGTTCGACCCCTTCTTGCGGACGCGATCGGCCGAGAACACCACGTCGTCGGCGGTGAAGGGATCGCCGTTGTGGAACTTCACGCCCTTGCGCAAATGGAAGCGCCAGCGGGTCGGCTCTGGAGTTTCCCAGCTTTCCGCCAGTGCCGGGATGATCTTGAGATCCTTGTCGCGCGCGGTGAGGCCTTGATAGACGTGCCCGAGATGGGCGTGGGTGGTGCTCTCGTTGAGCGTATAGGGATCGAGCGACTTCAGATCACCCTGGTTGGCATAACGTAGCGTCTGGCTCGACGCCGGCGAGACCGCCAACGCAAGCGTACCGGCGAGCGTCGCCGCAAACAGACTTCGACCGACTGACATTCTTGACCCTCTCCACACCGCCGCGCCGGTGATTTTTGATTGTTCGGCGAGGCTGACTGATCCATGTTGCCCAGAGTTCACGACCCGTGCAAGCGCCATTCCAGCAAGGAACGCGCCAAGTTGCACCGCTGTGCAGCAATGCTGCCCGGCAATCTAGGGGAGGCCGGCGCGCGGACGACATTCGACTTTCGACCTGTGAAGTCTCCGGAGGAAGGGAGATTGGCTCTGCCGGCCTTCTGCGTTTCAGCCGTCCGCCGCGGTCGCGGCCGGGCGATTTGATTGACCATACCCGTCGATTGCAGAAGCCGGTCCTAGCGGCTTCCCCTCAGGTCGCTTGCGTTGCACACTGTGTCGCGGTGATACTGCCAGCAGGCCGCTCGAATCTCATCCGGAGGGGACATGAAGGTTAATATCGAAATCGACTGCACCCCCCTTGAAGCCCGCCAGTTCTTCGGCTTGCCCGACGTGGCGCCGATGCAGACGGCCGTGATGGACAAGCTGCAGCAGCAGGTCCTCAGCAATATCGAGAAGGTCTCGCCGGAATCGCTGATCCAGAGCTGGTTCACTTTCGATCCCAAGATCGCCGAGCGGTTTCAGGACATGTTCGTCACCATGGCCGGTCTCGGCAGCCCGCGCAGCAGCGACAAGAAGAAATAGTGCAGTCCGGGCGGGACGGGGCGCAGGATCCAGGCCGGCTTCGTCCGCCGGGTCTCGGCCTGCTGCTGGCCGAAGCCCGTGGACTGTTCGAGTTCAATGCGAGCCTGTTGCTCTCGCCGCTCCTGATGCGTGCGCCCAAAGGCGACGGCCATCCGGTGCTGGCACTGCCGGGCTTTCTCGCCAGCGACCTCTCGATGGTGCCGCTGCGGCGCTATCTCAGCGAGCTCGGCTATGAAGCTCATGCCTGGCGGATGGGCCGCAATCTCGGCGGGCTGGAACGGATGCGGGATTCGCTGCGTGCGCGTCTCGCCGAAATCCATGCCGCGACCGGGCGCAAGGTCAGCCTGGTCGGATGGAGCCTCGGCGGCGTCTATGCCCGTGATCTCGCGCTCTGCGCGCCCGACATGGTCCGCTATGTCATTACGCTCGGCAGCCCGTTTGCCAACGACGTGCGGGCGACCAACGCCACGCGGCTCTACGAGGCGCTGTCCGGCGAGCGGGTCGAGGATTTCGCGGAGGCGCGCGAAGCGATCGCCGGCGACCTGCCGGTGCCGGCGACGTCGATCTATTCGCGCGCCGACGGTGTCGTGAACTGGCGGACCTGCCTGCTCCGTCCCTCCGACCGTGCCGAGAACATCGAGGTGCACCTGGCGAGCCATATCGGGCTCGGCGTGAACCCCGCGGTGCTGTGGGCCGTGGCGGACCGCCTGGCGCAACCGGAGGGAGAGTTCTGGCCATTTGACCGGGCCGGGCCCTTTGCCATTGCATATGCCCCTCCGGAGCGGGCAGTATCGGCCTGACGAGAAGCGCCGCCAAGGCGCCCGTCGAATATCGGGAGGGAACCATGGCTGACGGGAAGAAACTGTCGTCGCTGGACGCGTCGTTTCTCTATCTGGAAACACCTGAGATGCCGATGCATGTCGGCAGCATGGCGATCTTCCGCCTGCCCGACGATTACAAGGGCGACTTCTTCGAAGACTTCAAGGCGATGATCGTCTCGCGCCTGCACATCGCGCCGATCCTGAAGGCGCGGCTGGAGAAGGCGCCGCTCGACATCGACCATCCCTCCTGGGTCGAGGACGACCAGTTCGACATCGACCGTCACATCTTCCGCGCCAGCCTGCCGCAGCCCCGCGACCGCGCCACGCTCGAGCGCATCGTCGGCTGGATGCATGCCAAGCTGCTCAATCGCGCCCGTCCGCTCTGGGAATTCTACGTCTTCGAGGGCATGAAGGACAACGAGGTCGGGCTCTATTCCAAGATGCACCACGCCGCGATCGACGGCGGCGCCGGTGCGGCGCTGACCAACATGATCTACGACATCTCGCCGATCCCGCGGAAGGTCGATCCGCCCACGGCCGGAGCCAAGCCCGGACAGGAGCCGCGCGACATCGCCGCGAACCTGCTCGATTCCTATCAGCAGCTGTTCAGCCAGCCGCTCGATGCCTCGGCGGCGGCGAAGAACCTGCAATTGCCCCGCACCGGCAAGAGCGACATCGGCTCGATCCTGTTCGACAACGCGATGTACCAGATCGAGAGCGCCGTTCGTTTCGCCGGCAACATCCCGACCGTGCTGAAGAGCGTGTCAGACGTGCTCGGCAAGGTCGCTGATCCCAAATCGCGCGAAAGCCTCGCCAGCATGGTGTCGCCGCCGACCATGCTCAACAAGACGATCTCGTCCGAGCGGAGCTTTGCCGGCGTGTCGATTTCGCTGTCGCGGGCGAAGGCGTTGGCCAAGCAGGCCGGCGGCAAGCTCAACGACGTCGTGCTGGCGCTCGCCTCCGGCGTGGTCCGCCGCTACCTCCAGCAATATGGCACGCTGCCGGCGAAATCCCTGACCGCTGCCGTGCCGATCTCGCTGCGCGAGGAGGGAAACACCGAGGCCAACAACCAGGTGTTCGGCATGATCTGCGCGATTGCCACCAACATCGATGACCCCAAGGCGCGACTGGAGGCGATCGTCGCGCAATCGACCAAGTCCAAGGAGATGTCGCATCCCTTGCGCGCCTTGATGCCGCAGGTCTCCAACATCTCGATGCTGGGCGCGCCAATCATGGTGCAGATCCTGGCGCTGCTCTACAGCCGCTCGAATCTCTCCGACGTGCTGCCGCCCGCCGCCAACATCACGGTGTCCAACGTGCCCGGGCCGCGGCAGACGCTCTATGCCGCCGGCGCCGAGCTCTTGCACATCTTCCCGGTGTCGATCTCGACGCACGGACAAGCGCTCAACATCACCGTGCAGAGCTATCGCGACCAGCTCGATTTCGGCTTCATCGTCGGCGCCAACATCATTCCGCACGTGCAGGTGATGTGCGACATGCTGCCCGAGGAGTTCGCCGCGCTGGAGGCGGCCTATGCGCCGCCGGCAGCCGACGTCAAGGGCGCTGCTGAGTAGGAAATTCGCCATGATTGAAATGCCGCCGCTCAAGTTCGCGCAGACGAACGGAATCCGCATGGGCTATTACGAGGCCGGCCCGGCCGATGACAAACCGCCGGTCGTGCTGTGTCACGGCTGGCCCGAGCTCGCCTTCTCCTGGCGCCACCAGATCAAGGCGTTGAGCGAGGCCGGCATCCGCGTGATCGCGCCGGACCAGCGCGGCTATGGCGCGAGCGACCGGCCCGAGCCGGTCGAGGACTACGACATGGAGCATCTGACCGGCGATCTCGTCGGGCTGCTCGATCATCTCGGGATCGAGAAGGCGATCTTCGTTGGCCACGATTGGGGCGGCTTCATCGTCTGGCAGATGCCGCTGCGGCACCCCACGCGCGTCGCCGGCGTCGTCGGAGTCAACACCCCGCACTGGGACCGCGCGCCGATCGACCCGATCGCGCTGTTTCGTCAGCGCTTCGGCGACCAGATGTACATCGTCCAATTCCAGGATCCCGCGCGCGAGCCGGACAGGATTTTTGGCAGCCGCGTCGAGCAGACCTTTGACGCGTTCATGCGCAAGCCGGCCGCGCGCCCTCCGGGTGCGCCCGAGGAGCAGCCGATTGCCGGCATTGGTGCTTCGCCCCGCATCAACCTCGCGTTCCCGCAGATGATCGCGAATTACGATGCGAAGCATGATCCGCGCACGCCGATCCTGTCGGTGGAGGACAAGAAGGTGTTCGTCGACACCTTCACGAAGACCGGCTTCACCGGCGGCATCAACTGGTATCGCAACTTCACCCGCAATTGGGAGCGTGCGAAGGGGCTGGACCATCACATCCACGTGCCGTCCTTGATGATCATGGCCGAGAACGACGCGGTGCTGCCGCCCTCGGCGGCCGACGGCATGGAAAAGCTGATCGCCGACCTCGAGAAGTATCTGGTGAAGGACAGCGGCCATTGGACGCAGCAGGAGAAGCCGGAAGAGGTCAGCGCCAAGCTGATCGAATGGCGTAGAAGGCGGTTTGGCTAGCTCGTCATTGCGAGCGAAGCGAAGCAATCCAGGAATGCATCCGCAGAGACGGTCTGGATTGCTTCGTTGCTTCGCTCCTCGCAATGACGACGTTGAAGACCGATGCAGGGGGAAGCGCATTTAATGTCGTCATCCAAGAACCGTCTGGACCCGATTCCGCACCCGCCGACCAAGCCGGTGGTCGGCAACATGCTGTCGCTGGACCCGGCCGCGCCCGTGCAGCACCTGACGCGGCTCGCCAAGGAGCTCGGTCCGATCTTCTGGCTCGACATGATGGGCTCGCCGATCGTCATCGTCTCCGGCCATGATCTCGTCGACGAGCTCTCCGACGAGAAGCGTTTCGACAAGACGGTGCGCGGCGCGCTGCGGCGCGTGCGTGCGGTCGGCGGCGACGGCCTGTTCACGGCCGACACCCGTGAGCCGAACTGGAGCAAGGCGCACAACATCCTGCTCCAGCCCTTTGGCAACCGCGCCATGCAGTCCTATCATCCGAGCATGGTCGACATCGCCGAGCAGCTCGTCCAGAAATGGGAGCGGCTCAACGCCGACGACGAGATCGACGTCGTCCATGACATGACGGCGTTGACGCTGGATACGATCGGTCTGTGCGGCTTCGAGTACCGATTCAACTCGTTCTACCGGCGCGATTACCATCCCTTCGTCGAGTCGCTGGTGCGCTCGCTCGAAACCATCATGATGACGCGCGGCCTGCCGCTCGAGCAGCTCTGGATGCAGAAGCGGCGCAAGACGCTCGCCGAAGACGTTGCCTTCATGAACAGGATGGTCGACGAGATCATCGCCGAGCGCCGCAAGAGCACCGAAGGAATCGACGACAAGAAGGACATGCTCGCGGCCATGATGACCGGCGTCGATCGCTCGACCGGCGAGCAGCTCGACGACATCAACATCCGCTACCAGATCAACACGTTCCTGATCGCGGGGCACGAGACCACCAGCGGCCTGTTGTCCTACACGCTGTATGCGCTGCTGAAGCACCCCGAGATTCTCAAGAAGGCCTATGACGAGGTCGACCGCATCTTCGGTCCTGATATCAACGCGAAGCCGACCTATCAGCAGGTGACGCAGCTCACCTACATCACGCAGATCCTGAAGGAGGCGCTGCGGCTGTGGCCGCCGGCGCCGGCCTATGGCATCTCGCCGCTGAACGACGAGACCATCGGCAGCGGCAAGTACAAGCTCAGGAAGGGCACGTTCGTCACCATCCTGGTGACGGCGCTGCATCGCGATCCCAGCGTGTGGGGTCCCAATCCCGACGCCTTCGATCCCGAGAACTTCAGCCGCGAGGCGGAGGCCAAGCGGCCGATCAATGCCTGGAAGCCGTTCGGCAACGGCCAGCGCGCCTGCATCGGCCGCGGCTTCGCCATGCACGAGGCGGCACTTGCGCTCGGCATGATCCTGCAGCGCTTCAAGCTGATCGACCACCAGCGCTACCAGATGCACCTGAAGGAAACCCTGACGATGAAGCCGGAAGGCTTCAAGATCAAGGTGCGTCCGCGCGCCGACCGCGAGCGCGGCGCCTATGGCGGGCCTGTCGCGGTTGCGTCCTCGGCGCCGAAGACACCGCGCCAGCCCACCACGCGCCCGGGCCACAACACGCCGATGCTGGTGCTTTACGGCTCCAATCTCGGCACTGCGGAGGAACTCGCAACGCGCATGGCGGACCTCGCCGAGATCAACGGCTTTGCCGTGCATCTCGGCCCGCTCGACGAATACGTCGGCAAGCTGCCGCAGGAGGGCGGCGTGCTGATCATCTGCGCCTCCTATAACGGCGCGCCGCCCGACAATGCGACGCAGTTCGTCAAATGGCTCGGCGAGGATCTGCCGAAGGATGCGTTCGCCGGCGTGCGCTACGCCGTGTTCGGCTGCGGCAACAGCGACTGGGCCGCGACTTACCAGTCGGTACCGCGCTATATCGACGAGCAATTGTCGGCGCATGGTGCGCGCGCGGTCTATCCGCGCGGCGAGGGCGATGCGCGCAGCGATCTCGATGGCCAGTTCCAGAAATGGTTCCCGGCGGCGGCCCAGGTCGCGACCAAGGAATTCGGCATCGACTGGAATTTCACCCGCACGGCGGAGGACGACCCGCTCTATGCGATCGAGCCGGTCGCGGTGACGGCCGTCAACACCATCGTCGCCCAGGGCGGCGCGGTGGCGATGAAGGTGCTCGTCAACAACGAACTCCAGAACAAGAGCGGCCCCAATCCCTCGGAGCGTTCGACGCGTCATATCGAAGTGCAATTGCCGGCCAATGTCAGCTACCGCGTCGGGGATCATCTGAGCGTCGTCCCGCGGAACGATCCGACGCTTGTGGACTCAGTCGCTCGCCGCTTCGGCTTCCTGCCTGCCGACCAGATCAGGCTTCAGGTCGCCGAGGGCCGCCGTGCGCAATTGCCGGTCGGCGAGGCCGTGTCGGTCGGCCGCCTGCTCAGCGAGTTCGTCGAGCTGCAGCAGGTCGCGACCCGCAAGCAGATTCAGATCATGGCCGATCACACCCGCTGCCCGATGACCAAGCCGAAGCTGCTGGGCTTTGTCGGCGAGGAGCCTGAAACGCTCGAGCGTTACCGCACCGGGATCCTGGCGAGGCGCAAGTCGGTGTTCGACCTGCTGCTGGAATATCCCGCCTGCGAATTGCCGTTCCACGCGTACCTGGAAATGCTCTCGCTGCTGGCGCCGCGCTATTACTCGATCTCGTCCTCGCCATCGGTCGACCCGGCGCTGTGCAGTGTCACGGTCGGAGTGGTCGAGGGGCCGGCGGCCTCGGGACGCGGTGTCTACAAAGGCATCTGTTCGAACTATCTCGCCAATCGCCGCGCGGGCGATACCATCTACGCCACCGTGCGCGAGACCAAGGCGGGCTTCCGGCTGCCGGATGATCCGTCCGTGCCGATCATCATGATCGGCCCGGGTACGGGACTTGCGCCGTTCCGCGGCTTCCTCCAGGAACGCGCGGCGCGCAAGGCGAAAGGGACCACGCTCGGCCCGGCCACGCTGTTCTTCGGCTGTCGCCATCCCGATCAGGATTTTCTCTATGCGGACGAGCTGAAAGCGCTGGCGGCGGCTGGCATCACCGAGCTCTTCACCGCATTCTCGCGGGCGGATGGGCCGAAGACCTATGTGCAGCACGTGCTCGCCGCGCAGAAGGACAAGATCTGGCCGCTGATCGAGCGGGGCGCGATCATCTATGTCTGCGGCGATGGTGGAAAAATGGAGCCCGACGTGAAGGCCGCGCTCGTCGCGATCCATGGCGAGAAGAGCGGCAGCGATGCCACCACCGGCGCCCGGTGGATCGAGGAGATGGGCGCGAAGAACCGCTATGTGCTCGACGTCTGGGCGGGTGGGTGATTGTTCGTCCGACCGTGCTAAAGCATTCCCATGATTCCCTGGGAAAAGATCGACACCGCCAAAATCCCCGGCTCCGACGAGGAGCTCCGCCTGATGCGGCGGGGCAAGGAGTTTTCGATCAAGCTCGGCACCAACGAGCTGATGAACAGCCGCCTGTCGGGTTCGGAGGCCGCGCTGGCAACGCTCGCGGCAAAGCAGATCGAGAAGGTCGCAAGGCCAGTCGTCCTGATCGGCGGCCTCGGCATGGGCTTTACGCTGCGGGCGGCGCTGGCCGTGCTCGGAGATAAGGCCAAGATCATGGTCTCCGAGCTCGTGCCATCGGTCGTCGCCTGGGCGCGAGGGCCGATGGCAGAGGTCTTCGGCGACAGCCTCGATGATGTCAGGGTCAGCATCCGGGAGACCGACGTCGGCGAAATCATCCGCGCGCAGCGGTCGGCCTTCGATGCCATTTTGCTCGATGTCGACAACGGGCCGGAGGGACTGACCCGGAAGGGCAATGATGCGCTCTATAATGCGAGCGGGTTGGCGGCCGCCAAGACGGCGCTGCGACCGGGAGGCGTGCTCGCCGTCTGGTCGTCGGGACCCAATCCGGCATTCACCAGGCGCCTTCGGACCGCCGGCTTCGATGTGAACGAAGTCAACGTCCGCGCCACCGGAAGAGGCGGCGGCGCGCGTCACGTGATCTGGATGGCAAGGAAGAGCTAGGTAGTTTCTTTGTGCTGCGCCGAGCCCCGTATCCACGATGTCGGAATCGTAGGGTGGGCAAAGCGACCTGTCCGCCGTAGCTCGAAGAGCGAAGGCGGAAGCGTGCCCACCATCTTTGTCCTCGATGCGGATGGATGATGGGCACGGCGCGCGAAGAGCGCGCGCCTTTGCCCACCCTACGTAGTTATGCCTGCGAGCTAGAACATCGTGTTGCTGTTCGCCGGATTCTCAGGAATCTCCTGAACGACGTCCCAATGTTCGACGATCTTGCCGTTCTCCAGCTTGAAGATATCGACGATGGCGCGGCCCCTGGTGCCGGGCTCGCGAACGGAGTGGACGTGCAGGATGACGTAGTCGCCGTCCGCGAAGCTGCGCTTGATCTCGCTGCGCGAGTTCGGAAATTTTTCACGCAGGAAACCGACGAACTTCCGGAAGCCGTCCGGGCCGTCGGCGGCGTTCGGATTGTGCTGCACATAGCGGTTGCCGACATAGGCGAGGGCTGCATCCGCATCCTTCTGGTTGAGGCCCTTTTCGTAGAAGGCAAGCACGGCGGTACGGTTGGCTTCTTCCTGCGCGCTTGCGGCGATCGCCGCGCCGTTGCCGAGAGATAGCATGAGAATGGAAGCGGCGATCATTGCCGCCGATCGGACGATGGAATGCATGTGAGCTCCGAGAGGCCGCAGCCTCTGTTGTGATCGAGGGAAGCCTCTATAGCTTTCGTGCCGGCTTCCGTTAAGACAGTCACCGGCAGCTCACATGGTCACCGCGGAGAGACCGCCCGCGAGGGTCTACGCCGCCCGCGCGGCTGCGCCATGCGCGTGCTTGTCGATGGCGCCGATGATCTCCGGCCAGAAGCGCATCGGCAGCGCGTGGCCCATGCCCGGGATCATCAACAGCTTGGCGTTCGGAATGGACGCCGCCGTGTCCTTGCCGCCTTCGGGATGGACCAGCGGATCGACGGTGCCGTGAATGACGAGCGTCGGCGTCGTCACGGCGTGCAGCCGCTCCTTGCGGCTGCCGGAGGCAAGCACGGCGCGAAGCTGGCGGCCGACGCCGGCCGGATTGAGCCCGCGCGCGAACACGCGCTCGGCGCGGCCGGGGTCGAGCGCTTCCTCTTCCGGAAACGACCCGGCGCGCAGCACCTTCCAGGTCTGGCCGAAGCGGACCATGAACTCATCCTTGCTGCGCGGCGGCGGCGCCATCAGCATCGCCGCGGCCTCGCGTGTCGGCGGCGGTATGCGCGGATTGCCCGTGGTCGACATGATCGAGGTCAGCGAGCGCACGCGCTGCGGAAACGACAGCGTCACCTCCTGCGCGATCATGCCGCCCATGGATGCGCCGACGAGATGCGCCGACTTGATACCGAGCGCATCCATCAGGCCGACCGTATCCCTGGCCATGTCGATCAGCTTGTAGGTCGCGGCCACGGGAATCCGGAGGAAGCGCAGCTTCAGCAGCTCGAACGGCGTCAGGCGCTTCCCGCCGGTGAGATGGCTCGACTTGCCGATGTCGCGATTGTCGAAGCGGATCACGCGGAAGCCGTGCGCGGCGAGCTGTTCGCAGAACGCATCGTCCCAATGGATCATCTGCGCGCCGAGCCCCATGATCAGCAGCAGCGGCTCGGCATTGTCGTTCCCGAAGATCTCGTAACAGATGTCGATGCCGTTGGCGCGGACGGTCTGGGGCGGCTGATGAGCGGTCACGGGTCCCTCCTGCTGATCGCTGCTGTATCGCACGGTTTGCCGCCGCAAAGAAGCGCATGCGCGACGACGCGTCCGCCGCTTGCCGGTTGACCGGCCCCGCGCAACGGTGTGGTATGGCGGAAAAGAAGGGCATCGCAGCTCTCGATACCAGGAGGACGCCGATGACCGACAAGACCAATGATCCGGTCGCCATGTGGCAGAAGATGATGGGTGAGATGGAGAAGGGGTTCAACTCCTTCGCCAACCAGGCCATGTCGTCGCCAGAGTTTTCTCAAGCGATGAATCGGGCTGGCGGCGTTGCTGCAGGTGCTCAGAAGCAGCTTGGCGAGCTCATGGAGAAATATCTCGTTGCGATGAATCTGCCGAGCCGCGAGCAGGTGACGGGGCTTGCGGAACGGCTGCAGTCCGTCGAGGCCCAGCTCAGCGAGATGAAATCGATGCTGAGCCAGATTGCGGCAAGTTCCGGAATCTCGCAAAGCCTCGATGCTGCGCCGCGGCCGCCGCGCACCAAGCGTCCGCCCTCCGAAAACGGAGGACAGACATGAACGCGCCGGCGGGACTTGATTTCGCTTCCATCCCGGAACGCATCCAGTCCGAGGTGCAGCGCGCCATCCAGCGCAGCATCAAGGGCGTCGAATACTTTTCGACCTCCGGTCCAACGCTCGGCTCGACGCCGAAGGACGTGCTGCATTCGCGCGGCACGATGAGCCTCTATCACTACCGGCCGATGTCGGACGAGATCTACCGCGTGCCGGTGCTGATCGTGATGGCGACCACCAACCGCGGCTACATTCTCGACCTCGTGCCCGGGCAGAGCTTCATCGAGTTCCTCTTGAGGCGCGGCTACGACGTCTACATGCTCGACTGGAGCGCCCCGCGGCCGGAGGAGAAGAGCCTGCGCATGGAGGACTATGTCCTCGACTTCATCCCGGATTGCGTCCGCCGCGTGCAGGCCGATTCCGGCGAGCGGGACGTCTCCGTCATCGGCTATTGCTTCGGCGGCGTGCTGTCGCTGCTCTACGGCTCGATCCACAAGGATGGGCCGATGAAGAACCTGATCTGCTTCACCACGCCGATTGATTTTCGCGAGATGAAGCTGTTCTCGAATTTCTCCGACCGCCGCTATTTCGACGTCGACCACCTCGTTGACAGTGTCGGCAATGTGCCGCCGGAGATGATCCTGTCCTCGTTCGAGATGCTGCGGCCGGCCTCGCGCACGGTGAGCCAGATCCAGCTCTGGGAAAACATCTGGAACGACGAGTTCGTCAAATCGTATCGCATGTTCGACCGCTGGGCGACCGACACGCTGCCGCTCGCGGGCGAGTATTTCCGCACCATCACCAAGGACCTGATGTGGGACAACAAGCTGTTCAACGACACCATGTCGGTCGGCGGCCGTGCGGCGAAGCTCGAGGACATCAAGGTGCCGATCCTGCACGCTGTCGCCGAGCACGACCACATCGTCCCCTATGACGCCGCAAAGCACCTGATCGCGAAGATCGGCTCGGCGGACAAGGAAGAGGTGATGCTGAAGGGCGGTCACGTCTCGCTGGTCGCCGGCGCCAACGCCGTGAAGCGGCTGTGGCCGAAACTGGATTCCTGGTTGGGGAAGAGATCGACATGAGCGAGCAGCGTTCCTATCCGCGCCACGTCAAGACCGACGCCGGCGATATCGAGATCCGCCTGATGTCGCCGGCGGACGAAGCCGCGGTGCTGGCCTTCGGCAAGGGCTTGCCGACCCACGATTTGTTGTTCCTGCCCCGCAACATCAGCGAGCCCAGGGTGCTGTCGGCCTGGGTCAAGGAGATCGAGCGCGGTGCCATCACCAGCCTGCTCGCGGTCAGGGACGGCAAGGTCGTTGGCTGTGGCACGCTGGTGCGTGATCCACACTCTTGGTCGCCCCATGTCGGTGAGATCCGCATGGTGGTCTCACAGGAAGTGCGTGGCAAGGGAGTGGGCAAGGCACTGTCGCAGGAGACCTTCGCCCTCGCGCTCGGGGCGGGCCTGGAAAAGCTCTCGGTTCAGATGACCGTTGATCAGCAGGCGGCGATTGCGCTGTTCGAGAGCCTCGGCTTCAAGGCCGAAGCCCTGCTGCGGGATCATGTCCGGGACGTCGACGGCAAGACGCACGACATCGTCGTGCTCGGCCACAACATCGCGCAGGTCCAGGCCCAGATGGAGGCTTATGGGCTGCCAGGCGCCGTCCAGCACTGAAGCGGCCGCTCAGTATTAGGTCCAAATCGAGCCGATCACCGGGGCGCTGGCTAGGGAGGCATCAGAATGCCTCTCGTTAAGGCTGTTCACGATTTCGTGATATCGCAGTGCAATACGAATATTGCATTGCACAATTAACCGTGCCATATAGGTCGTGCCCCGGGCCAATGCGGACGGGGTGAGCCCATAGCTCAGACCAATGAGGATGGAGAGAACCCCATGACCACTGAAACCAACACCGCTTTCGAGGGCTTCAAGGACGCTTTCAAGAACATCCAAAACCTGGAAGTTCCCGAGGCCGCCCGCGAATTCGTCAAGAAGACTGCCAACACCGCCAAGGACCGTGCTGCCGAGGTGTTCGCTGGCTCCGAGCGTGTGACCGCCGCCGTCGAGAACGCGGTGACCGAGTCCGTCACTGAAGCCGGCAAGATCAGCCGCAACATCCAGCAGGCGATCTACGAGGACGCCGAGGCGTTCTTCTCGGGCATCGACAAGCTCGCGTCCGCCAAGTCGGTCAGCGAAGCCGTCGAGATCCAGTCGAGCCTGCTCCGCGCCCGCGGCGAAGTGTTCGTCTCGCGCGCCAAGGCGACCGCCGACTATTTCGGCAAGCTGGCCGCCAACGGTGCGAAGTCCGCTCAGGACAACTTTGCCAAGGTCTACAACAAGACCGCCTGATCTGGCGCTTGAGTAGAAACTGAATTTGAGGCCCGCTTCGGCGGGCCTTTTGTTTTTTGCGCTGCCGTCGTCGCGAGCTGGATTGCTTCGCTTCGCTCGCAATGACGGGTAGGGTGATGCAACCATGAACGCACCCGCCACCTTCTCCTTCGACACCCCCGGCGATGCCGAACGCGCGGCCGAATTGCGGCGCGTGAAAGCGCTGGCAACGCTGGTGCTGGCTTCGACGCTCGCCCTGTTCATCGTCGCGAAATGGCTGCTGCCCGTGCATCCCGTGTTCGGCTTCATTGCAGCCTTCGCGGAGGCCGCGACCATCGGCGGGCTCGCTGATTGGTACGCGGTGGTCGCGCTGTTCAAGCGGCCGCTCGGCCTGCCGATCCCGCACACCGCGATCATCCAGAGCAACCAGGCCCGCATCGCCGACAAGCTCGGCGAATTCATCCAGGTGCATTTCCTCGAGGCCGGTCCCGTCGAGGCCAAGCTGAACGAGATCGATTTCGGCTCCTTCGTCGCGGACTGGCTTCGCGACCGCAAGCGCAGCGATGACCTTGCGCGCTTCGCGCTGCGTCTGTTGCCGGAGGCCGTATCCGCCACGGAAAGCTCCGGCCTGATGACCTTCATCATCCGCCGCATGTCCTCGCAGCTTCAGGCGATCGATCTCGCCCCGCTGGCGGCCGGCACGCTGCGCGGCTTCGTTGCGGAGGGGCGGCACCAGATCCTGTTCGACGATCTCCTGCGCGTGATGCACGAGACCTTGAACCAGAAAGAGACGATGGCGATGATCCGCGAGAAGGTGCGGGCGGAGTTGCCGACCTTGCTCAATCTCTATCGCGCCGACAAATTTCTGGTGAACAAGATCGTGGCCTCCGCCACCGCTTTCTTCAACGAGGTGCGCAGCGACCCCAAGCATCCGTTCCGCGGCGAATTCGACCGCATGGTGCTGAGCTTCGTCGATAGGCTCGGCACCGATCAGGCCTATGTCGATCGCATCGACGGGCTGAAGCGCGATCTGCTCGCACGGCCCGAGCTTGCCGACCTCGCCCGCACCGTCTGGGCCAACACGCGTTCCTTCATCGAGCGCAGCGCGAGCGGCGAGACCCAGGTGCTGCAGCATCATCTCGCCGGCATGTTCGTCTCCGCGGGCGAGGTGCTTGCCGGCGATGCCGAGCTGCGCGGCGAGATCAACAAGGGCCTGGTGACAGTGCTGCGCAGCTTCGTCGCGGACCAGAAAAGCGGCGTCTCGACCTTCATCTCCGACCAGGTCAAGGCGTGGGACATGGCGCAGCTGATTTCGCTGATCGAAATCAACATCGGCCGCGACCTGCAATACATCCGCTTCAACGGGTCGTTGATCGGCGGGCTCGCCGGGCTCGCGCTGTACTCCGTAGAATTCCTGCTTCGATGGCTGTGACTTTTGCGTCACGGCCGTTAGCATTAACGCGCGGGCCTATTGTCGCCCTGCATCTCTCCCGCTTGAATGTCGGGAACCGGCCGCCTAGCTGATTCATGTTGCGCTGCGGAACGTTCAAGAAGCCGGCGTATTGGAATTCATGCCCATTGCCGGCATTCGCGGCCGGCGCCTTCCTCAGGGGATACATTGATGACCGCTACTGCCCAGACGCTGCGTCCGCCTTCCCGCACTTTGATGTTTCTGGAAGGGCGCGCGATCCACGAGTTCGGCGCATTCCTCGGCGCGCTGCCGCTGCTGAGCCTCGCGCCGCGCGGCGATGGGCATCCGGTGCTGGTGCTGCCGGGCCTTGTGGCGTCCGACGCCTCCACGCGCGCGCTGCGCACGTTCCTGTCCGGCAAGGGCTATGCGGTGAGCGGCTGGCGTCAGGGCCGCAATTACGGCCTGCGCCCCGGCGTGCAGCATGCGATGGTCGATCTGGTCGAAGAGCTCAGCGACACCCACGGGCGCAAGATCAGCCTGGTCGGCTGGAGCCTCGGCGGCCTCTATGCGCGCCAGCTCGCCAAGATGATGCCCGAGCGCGTGCGCCAGGTCATCACGCTCGGCAGCCCCTTCGCCGGCGATCCGCGTTCGACCAATGCCTGGCGCGTCTATGAATGGGCGAGCGGGCGCAGGTCCGACGAGGTCGATCCGGAGTTCGGCGGCGAGCTCGCCGTTCCGCCGCCGGTGCCGACCACCGCTATCTTCAGCCGCACCGACGGCGTCTGCGCCTGGCAGGGCTGCATGGAGAAGTCGGGCGCGCAGACCGAGAGCATCGAGATCGAGAGCAGCCATTGCGGCATGGGCCATCATCCGGCCGCGGTCTACGCCGTAGCCGACCGGCTTGCGCAGAAGGAAGGCCAGTGGCGTCCCTTTGACCGCAGCGGCTGGCGTAGCCTCGCCTATCCCGATCCGCACAGGTAGCCGGGCCTGCATGGTTCGAGACGCGCGGCCTTGCCGCGCTCCTCACCATGAGGGTTGACAGTAAATGACGCCGCACGAAAGCGATCAGACCTCATCCTGAGGAGGCGCGAAGCGCCGTCTCGAAGGATCGAGCCCGGCTCTCGCATTGTCGCTCCCGTCCATTGTCGCGCCCGCATCAAACGCGCTATGCCTCGCGCATGGCGCATCCACTATCCCGCATCATCGACCAGCTCAAGCGCGAGCCGTCACGCACCGGCTCCATCGTCATCACCGTGTTCGGCGATGCCATCGTGCCGCGCGGCGGTTCGGTGTGGCTCGGCACGCTGCTGGAATTCTTCGAAAGCCTGGATATCGACAGCGGCGTCGTGCGCACCGCGATGTCGCGCCTTGCGGCCGACGGCTGGCTGACGCGCGAAAAGGTCGGCCGGAACAGTTTTTATCGCCTGGCCGACAAGGGGCGGCAGACGTTTGAAGCTGCCACGCGCCATATCTACGATCCGCCGCCATCGGACTGGACCGGGCGCTTCGAACTGCTGCTGATCGGCAATGGCGGGGACCGCGACGCCTCGCGCGAAGCGCTGCGCAATGCCGGCTTCGGCAGCCCGCTGCCGGGTGTGTGGGTGGCACCATCAGGCGTGCCGGTGCCGGACGAGGCTGCCGGCGCGATCCGTCTGGAAGTCTCCGCGGAGGACGACAGTGGCCGCCGCCTGCTCAGCGCGAGCTGGCCGCTGGAGCGAACTGCGGACGCCTATCTGAAATTCATGAAGACGTTCGAGCCGCTGCGCGCCGCGATCGGCCGCGGCACGGACTTGTCCGAAGCCGACGCCTTCACCGCGCGCATCCTCCTGATCCACTATTACCGCCGCGTCGTGCTGCGCGATCCTCTGCTGCCCGAAAGCCTGCTGCCGGCGGACTGGCCGGGCAGGGCGGCCCGCGCGCTCTGCGGCGAGATCTATCGCGCGCTGCTTGCCCCGTCCGAACAATGGCTTGATGGCCATGGAACCAATGAAAAGGGGCCATTGTCGCCGGCGCGAAAGCTGCTGGAACGGAGGTTCGGCGTCTGATTTTTATGTTACAGAAATATCTTGCATGATGTAATTTTTGTTATATATTGCCTTCCAATAAAACGGGAGGACGCGCATGTACACCCAGGCGCTGAACACGGCCGAGACCGATGATCGCGGTCTGGAGGACGCAGGCAAAGCCGCGCAGTTCCAGGCCCGCATCGATGCCGAGGAGCGTATCGAGCCGAACGACTGGATGCCGGCGGCCTATCGCAAGACGCTCACGCGCCAGATCTCCCAGCACGCTCATTCCGAAATCGTCGGCATGCTGCCCGAGGGCAACTGGATCACGCGCGCGCCGACACTGCGCCGCAAGGCCGCGCTGCTCGCCAAGGTGCAGGACGAGTGCGGTCACGGGCTCTATCTTTATGCCGCCGCCGAGACGCTCGGCTCCTCGCGCGAGGAGCTGGTCGATGCGATGCTCGCCGGGAAAGCAAAGTATTCCTCGATCTTCAATTATCCGACGCTGACCTGGGCCGACATCGGTACCATCGGCTGGCTGGTCGACGGCGCCGCGATCATGAACCAGATCCCGCTGTGCCGCTGCTCCTATGGCCCCTATGCCCGCGCCATGATCCGCGTCTGCAAGGAGGAATCGTTCCACCAGCGCCAGGGTTATGAGATCATGCTGACGCTGTGCCGCGGCTCGGACGAGCAGAAGGCGATGGCGCAGGACGCGCTGAACCGCTGGTGGTGGCCGGTGCTGATGATGTTCGGCCCGCCGGATGCGACCAGCCAGCACAGCGACACCTCGACGAAATGGAAGATCAAGCGCTTCTCCAATGACGAGCTGCGCCAGAAGTTCATCGACGCCACCGTGCCGCAGGCGCAATATCTCGGCCTCACCATTCCCGATCCCGGCATGACCCAGGATGCGGACGGGCACTGGCGCTACAGCGAGATCGACTGGACCGAGTTCAAGCAGGTGCTCGCCGGCAACGGCCCTTGCAACCGCGACCGCATGACTGCGCGCCGCAAGTCACATGCTGAGGGCGCCTGGGTGCGCGAGGCTGCAGCCGCTTACGCGGCCAAGCGCGCACAGCGCCAGACTGCACAAGCTGCGGAATAGGGAGATCAAGATGGCCACGCCGAACACGCCGCTGTGGGAAGTCTTCATTCGCAGCCGCAACGGGCTCGCGCACAAGCATGTGGGATCCCTGCATGCGAGCGACGCGACGATGGCGCTGCAAGCTGCGCGCGACATCTACACCCGCCGCGGTGAGGGCCTGTCGATCTGGGTCGTGCCGTCCACCGCGATCACCGCGAGCGATCCTGCCGAGAAGGGCATGATGTTCGAGCCGGCGGAGTCGAAGATCTACCGGCACCCGACGTTCTACGAAGTGCCGGAAGAAGTGGGGCACATGTGATGGCGGTCGCCAACATCCAGGTCTCCGAAACGCCGTTGGTGCTCTACGCGCTGCGCCGTGCCGACGATGCGCTGATCCTCGGCCACCGGCTGTCGGAATGGTGCGGGCACGCGCCGATGCTGGAAGAGGACATGGCCCTCTCCAACATCGCGCTCGACCTGATCGGCCAGGCGCGCGAGCTCTATTCCTTTGCCGCCAAGACCGAAGGCAAGGACAACGACGAGGATAAGCTCGCATACTTGCGCGACGTCCGGCAGTACCGCAATCTGCTGCTGGTCGAGCAGCCGAATGGCGACTTTGCGCAGACGCTGGTGCGGCAGTTCTTCTACTCCGCTTTCGCCGATCTTTACTGGCGCGCTATGATGACCTCACGTGATGCGACGCTGGCGGCGATTGCCGCCAAGTCGGAGAAGGAGAGCGCCTATCATCTGCGCCATGCCTCGGAATGGATCATCCGGCTCGGCGACGGAACGGACGAAAGCCACGCCCGCGCGCAAGAAGCGATCGATCACCTCTGGGCCTTCACGGGCGAGATGTTTGCCGTCGACGACGGCGAGCGCGCGCTGATCCATGCCGGCGTTGTCGTCGATCCCGCCACCTTGCGCGGCCGCTGGCTGACGACGATCTCGGGTGTCGCCCGTGAAGCAACGCTCAAGCTGCCGCAGAACGACTGGATGCAGCAGGGCGGCCGCGTGGGCCGCCATAGCGAACATCTCGGCCATCTCCTGTCCGAGCTGCAATCGATGCAGCGAACTTTTCCGGGGCTGACATGGTGACGGTCGTCAATGACAACGCCGTGCTGCGCCAGCGCGCCTGGGATGCCGCCGCGAGCGTGGTCGATCCGGAAATCCCGGTGCTGAGCATTGCCGATCTCGGCGTGCTGCGTGATGTCGCTCTCGACGGCGGCCATGTCGAAGTCGCGATTACCCCGACCTATTCGGGCTGCCCGGCCATGAACATGATTGCGCTCGAAATCGAGATCGCGCTGGAGCGCGCCGGCTTCATTCGGCCCAAAGTCCGCACCGTGCTGTCGCCGGCCTGGACGACGGACTGGATGAGCGAGGAGGGGCGCGAGAAGCTGCGCGCCTATGGCATCGCGCCGCCGCAAGCCTCAAGCTCGCGCCGTGCGCTGTTCGGCGAGCAGGCGGTGGCATGCCCGCAATGCGGCTCCGACAAGACCGAACTGCTGTCCGAATTCGGCTCGACCTCCTGCAAGGCGCTGTGGCGCTGCAAGGCCTGCCGCGAACCGTTCGACTACTTCAAGTGTCATTGATCATGTCCGCAGCCGCACCGCGCTTCCACCGCCTGATCGTCAGCGACCTCCGCCGCGAGGCCTCCGACGCTGTCTCGATGACGTTTGTCATTCCCGGTGAGCTTGCCGGCGACTACGCCTTCACGCCCGGCCAGTACCTGACGCTGCGGACCACGCTCGACGGTGAAGAGGTGCGCCGTTCCTATTCGATCTGTTCCGGCCCCGATGACGGCGAGATCCGCATTGCCGTGAAGAAGGTCGATGGCGGCGCGTTTTCGAGCTGGGCAGCCGAAGATCTCAAGTGTGGCGACGAGCTCGATGTGATGACGCCGACGGGCCGTTTCGGCGTTGTGCCGCCTGCCGACGCCGGGCGCATCCATGTCGGCTTTGCCGCGGGCTCCGGTATCACGCCGATCCTGTCGATCGTGAAGGGCGTGCTCGCGCGGGAGCCGGACAGCCGCTTCTTCCTGTTCTACGGCAACCGCACCACCGACAACATCATGTTCCTCGAAGCGCTCGAGGAGCTGAAGGACCGCTTCATCGATCGTCTTTCGATCTTCCACGTCATTTCCGGCGAGGAGCAGGACATCCCGATCCTGCATGGCCGGCTCGACGGTGAGAAGGTGAGGGTGCTGCTCCGCTCGCTGGTACCGGCAGGAAGCGTCGATCACGTCTTCATCTGCGGTCCATCAGGCATGAGCGAGGAGATCGAGGCGACCTGCCGCGCTCTCGGCATCGCGGACGAACGCATTCACGTCGAGCGCTTCGTCTCCGAATTCGGCGGCAAGCCGCGGCCGAAGAAGGCCGTCGCGCCCGACGCGCCGCCGAAGGCGATCGCCTCGCTGATCATCGACGGCAAGCGCCGCGACGTGCCGGTCGCCGAGGACGAAGCGATTCTCGATGCCGCGCTGCGCGCCGGAGTCGATTTGCCCTTCGCCTGCAAGGGCGGCATGTGCTCGACTTGCCGTGCAAAACTGGTCGAGGGCGAGGCGCCGATGGACATCAACTATTCGCTGGAGCCGTGGGAGCTCAAGGCCGGTTTTGTTCTCACCTGCCAGGCCAAGCCTTCTACGGCGCGGGTCGTCGTCGATTACGACCACGTTTGACAGTGTTGTCCAACCAGCAGAACATTGCGTGCAAACAGCCGGGAGAAGCGCGTGAACGTCAAAGCCGCCCTGTCGCCTCAGGATATCGCCCGCGCCTGCGCCGACGCAATGTGGGCCGAGGACGATGCCTCCAAAGGTCTCGGCATGGAGATCGTCGAGATCGGCCCGGGCTTTGCGACGCTGGCCATGACGGTGCGGCCGGACATGGTCAACGGCCAGCGCATCGCGCATGGCGGCGTCATCTTCACGCTCGCCGATTCCGCCTTCGCGTTCGCCTGCAACTCGCACAATGAACGCGTGGTGGCGGCGCAGGGGCAGGTCACCTTCATCAAGCCGGGCAAGCTCGGCGACCGCCTCATAGCGAAGGCGCGAGAGATCACCCGCAGCGGCCGCTCCGGCATTTACGACGTGCGCGTTACCGTCGGTGATACTGTCATCGCGGAATTCCGCGGGCACTCGCGTGTCATTCCCGGCACGTGGCTGCCGGCGCAAGATCAATAAGACGAAAGAAGAAAAGAACAAACCAATGTGGGGAAACGAGCATGGCTCTGACGAGGCGCAAGGAAGGTGCCAGTACCTATAGTGCCGAGATGGACGCGCGCGAGCGCGCGTCGCGCGACGAGATCGTGGCGCTGCAGAAGCAGCGGCTGGCCTGGTCGCTGAAGCACGCCTACGACAATGTCGCGCATTACCGCAAGGCCTTCGACAAGGCCGGCGTGCATCCATCGGACTTTCGCGAACTCTCCGATCTCGCAAAGTTTCCGTTCACGGTGAAGACGGACCTGCGCGACAACTATCCCTTCAACATGTTCGCCGTGCCTCGCGAGAAGCTGGTGCGTGTGCATGCGTCCTCCGGTACGACCGGCAAGCCGATCGTGGTCGGCTATACGCAAGCCGACATCGACACCTGGTCCGAGGTGATGGCGCGGTCGATCCGCGCCGCCGGCGGCCGCACCGGCATGATCATCCACAATGCCTATGGTTACGGCCTCTTCACCGGCGGTCTCGGCGTGCACTACGGCGCCGAAAAACTCGGCTGCACGGTGGTGCCGATCTCCGGCGGCATGACCGAGCGGCAGGTGCAGCTCATCAACGACTTCCGGCCCGACATCATCACGGTGACGCCGAGCTACATGCTGGCGATTCTCGACGAGTTCAAGCGTCAGAAGCTCGATCCGCGCCAGTGCTCCCTCAAGGTCGGCATCTTCGGCGCCGAGCCCTGGACCAATGCGATGCGCGGCGAGATCGAGGACGCCTTCGACATGGACGCGACCGACATCTACGGCCTGTCCGAGGTGATCGGCCCCGGCGTCGCGCAGGAGTGCATCGAGACCAAGGACGGCCTGCATATCTGGGAGGATCATTTCTATCCTGAAGTGATCGATCCCGAGACCGGTGCGGTGCTGCCGGACGGAGAAAAGGGCGAGTTGGTGTTCACCTCGCTCACCAAGGAAGCCTTTCCGGTGATCCGCTATCGCACCCGCGACCTGACGCGGCTGTTGCCGGGCACGGCGCGGCCGGGCATGCGGCGGATGGAGAAGGTGACGGGCCGCTCGGACGACATGATCATCCTGCGCGGCGTCAATCTGTTCCCGACCCAGATCGAGGAGGTGTTGCTGGCGACCGACTGGTGCGGCGGCCATTTCATCCTCGAGCTGACCCGCGAGGGCCGGATGGACGAACTGACCATCATCGCCGAGGCTCGGCCCGAGAGTTGGGACGGCCGCGGGCTCGTCGATCATGCGGAGCGGATCGCGACCCACATCAAGAACACGATTGGCATCAGTTCGAGGGTCCAGGTGGTCGCGCCGGCCACGCTGGAGCGCTCGCTCGGCAAGGCCAAGCGGCTCTACGACAAGCGGCCCAAGGACTGACTTGGCGGATTGACTTGAACGGCCCCAAAGGCGACAAGGCCCGCGAGAAATCGCGGGTCTTTCCTATGTCGCCAGCCGATGCCAAAACCGTCGAAGCGCGCTGTGTGCGCCTCAACGCCAAAGCTGAAAACGCCACGGCGCTTGCGCCAGTCGTCGAGCGCCAGATCCTTGCGCGCGGGCCGAACGACCTCCTCATCGAGGTGAAGGCCGCAGCCGTCAATCCCTCCGACGTCAAGGCTGCGACCGGGCTGATGGCCTATGCCGTGTTCCCCCGGACCCCCGGCCGCGACTACGCCGGCGTAGTGATCGACGGGCCCGCGGGTACAGTGGGGCGCGAAGTGTTCGGCTCGTCCGGCGATCTCGGCATCCGCCGCGACGGCACCCACGCAACCCATCTCGTCGTCGAGGCCGATGCGGTCGTGGAGAAGCCAAAGACGGTGTCGTGGGAAGAGGCCGCCGGCATCGGCGTGCCCTTCGTCACCGCGATGGAAGGCTTTCGCCGCGCCGGCGTGCCGAAGAGCGGCGAGACCGTTCTGGTATTCGGCGTCAACGGCAAGGTCGGCCAGGCTGCAGTGCAGATCGCGACCTGGCAGGGCGCGCGCGTCATCGGCGTGGTGCGCAAGGCGGAAGCCTATGAAGGCCACGCCAACGCGCCCATCGAGGTGATCGACGCCTCCGCCACCGACGTTGCCACGCGCGTGCGCGAATTGACCGGCGGCAAAGGCGCCGACATCGTCTTCAATACGGTCGGCGATCCCTATTTCCAGGCCGCGCACAAGTCGCTTGCCTTGCGCGGCCGCCAGATCCTGATCGCCGCGATCGACCGCATCGTGCAGTTCAACATCCTCGAATTCTACCGCGGCCAGCACACCTATGTCGGCATCGACACGCTCGGCCTGTCCTCCGCCGCGACGGGCGCGGTGCTGCGCGACCTCGGCCCGGGCTTTGCGAGCGACCGTCTGAAGCCGTTCCCGATCAAGGCGAACGCGATCTATCCGCTGGAGCGCGCGAAGGAGGCGTATGTCGCCGTCGCCGGCTCGTCGCGTGACCGGGTGATCCTGAAGCCGTGACGATGGAATCCGCCCAGCTCGTTATCCTCGCCGGTCTCGCCATCGGCCTCGTCTACGGCGCCGTCGGCCTGCTCAGCGGCTTCTGCCTGATGAGCAGCATGCGCGGCTTTCTGGCGGAGGGCGACGGGCGACTGGTGCGCACCTACGCGCTGGCGATCGCGGTTGCGATTGCCGCGAGCCAGTTCCTTGCGGGAAGCGGCATGGTCGATCTCGGCAAGTCGATTTATTTGCAACAGACCTTCTCGGTGCCGGTGCTGTTCCTCGGCGGGCTGTTGTTCGGCTATGGCATGGTGCTGTCGAACGGCTGCGGCTCGCGCGCGCTGGTGCTGCTCGGGCGCGGCAATCTCCGCTCGTTCGTCGTCGTGATTGTGCTGGCCATCGCTGCGCAGATGACGCTCAAGGGCCTGATCGCACCGGCGCGCATTGCGCTGGTTCAGGCCTCGCAGACGACCGTCAACGCGAATTCGCTGCCGTCCGTGCTGGCGACGCTGGGTCTCACGGATGCGCTTTCGCGCTCGCTTGCCGCTGCCGCGATTGTCGTCGCGCTGATCCTGTTCGCATTTGCGCATCCGGCGTTCCGCCGCTCGCCCGGCCAGATCGCAGCCGGCATCATCGTGGGCCTCCTCGTCGCCGGCGGCTGGTACGTCACCGGCTATCTCGGTGCCGACGACTTCAATCCCGTCCCGGTGACCTCGCTCACCTTCATCGCGCCGATCGCGGACGCCCTGCAATACGCCATGCTCTCGACCGGACTGACGCTCAACTTCGGCATTGCGACAGTTGCCGGCGTCTTCGCCGGCAGTCTGGTCACCGCACTCGCTACGGGCCGCTTCAAGCTTGAAGGCTATTCATCGCCACGCCACATGCTGCGCTCGGGCACCGGTGCCGCGCTGATGGGGATCGGCGGCGTGATGGCGTTCGGCTGCTCGATCGGGCAGGGGCTCACCGGTCTCTCGACCCTCGCGCTGGGCTCGCTCATTGCGGTCGCCGGCATCCTTCTCGGTACAGCCGCTGGTCTGCGCGGAAGCTTGCGCGTTCAGCCGCTCGCGGTGGCCTGACTGCGCAACAGCCGGTCGCCCAGCGTCGCAAGACCGATGCCGGTGACGATCAGTCCGGCCGCGATCGCAAGGCTCATGTCAATCGGCTCGCCTAGCAGGATAGCGGCGCTGGCGATGCCGACGAGCGGCGTCCAGGTGGTGCCGAGCGACGTCGTCAGCGCCGAGATGCTCTTGTTGACCATCGACATCGCCCAATAGGCCAGCGCCGTCCCGATCAGGCCGGAGTACAGAAACAGAAAGACGAGCCTCCACGACCATTCCGCGTGCGGCAGGCCGTCCGTGACCACAGCCGATCCAGTGAGCACGACCGTCGCCACCAGCACCTGCCAGATCAGGAGCTGGAGCGGCGAGGCTATCCAGCGGTGCGCGCGGATATAGATGATGTTGGCGGCCCAGGAGATCGCGGCCAGGATGACCATGCCGGCGCCGAGCACGACGTTCGCATTGGTCCAGTCGATGGAGGCGGGGTTCAGGATCACGGCAAGGCCGATCAATCCGAGCAGTGCGCCGGCGAGCTTTGGCGCGGTCAGCGTATCCTTCCCCAGCAAGGGCGCGGCGATCGCGACCCAGAGCGGCGTGGTGTAGCCGAGCACGATGGCCTTGCTCGCGGGCAGGAAGCGCACACCGGCCGCGACCAGGACCGAAAATATCGTCATGTGCAGCAGCGCCACGCTCAGGATCACGGGAATGTCGCGCCGCTCCGGGATCACGAGGTTTCTGCTCAGTCCGAGGATCACGAACAATCCAGCCAGCGCGATCCAGCTTCGGATCGCTGACGTCCATAATGGCGGAAGGAACTGGACGAGCTGTTTCGTCACCGACCAGTTCACGCCCCAGGCCAGCACGACGATGAGGAACAGGCCGACGGCGGTGCGAGGGGACAGGGAGTTCATCGCAGGATCATCCTTGAAGCAATCCAGTCCGGCGGATAGCATCCCGCCTGGCACCTGAAAAAGTGCCAGATTGGAGAAGAGCAAGGTGCCAGTTTCCGAGGGCATGCTAACCGGCCTGATCGATCTGAAGCGAGCCGACGAGGAGGGGCTGACGGCCCAGCTGACGGGTCAGCTCCGAAGCCTGATTTCGAGCGGTCGGCTCGGCAAGGGTTGGGCGCTGCCGTCGAGCCGCCAGCTCGCGAGCGACCTCGGGGTCTCGCGCAACACCGTCACTTATGCCTTCGAGCAACTCGCCGCAGAGGGATATCTCGCGGCGTCGCGCGGTCGCCGCCCGGTGGTGACGATCGACGGCGGCGAACGCATCGAAGGGGCGCGCACAGCCGCGTCGAGCCCACGCACTGCCAGACCACGGCTCTCGCCCTGGGCCTCGAAGCTCCAGCAGACGGACTGGCCGATGTCCTATCTGGCGCCGCTCAAGCCGTTGCGTCCGGGGCACGGCGATGCAAGGGAGTTTCCGAACGACATCTGGGGACGCTGCCTGCGCCGCAGCGCCATGGGGGCGGCCAGGCGCGAGCTCGGGCCGGTCAACCGGCCGCGTTTGCGCGAGGCGCTGGCGCATTACCTCGCAACCAGCAGAGGCGTTCGCGCCACGGCGGAGCAGATCCTGATCCTGCCGAGCGCGCAGGCCGCGCTCACCCTGATTGCGGCTGCCGTCATCTCGCCCGGCGATGAGGTCTGGGTCGAGGATCCCGGCTATCCCGGTGCCGCGGCGGCCTTCCGTGCTTCCGGGGCGCGCGTGACCGGCATCAAGCTGGACGAGCAGGGAATGCAGCGGATTGCGGGTCTGGCGGCGCCAACGCTGATCTTCATGACGCCCTCGCATCAGCATCCGACCGGGCGCCTGATGTCGCTGGCACGCCGCACCGGGTTTCTCAGGGCAAGCCGGCCCGGCAAGACCTGGATCGTGGAGGACGACTACGACGGCGAATTCCACTACGACAGCCGGCCGGTGCCGGCGTTGCAGGGCCTCGATGTACACGGCCGCGTGTTCTATGTCGGCACCTTCTCGAAGGCGATGACGTCGGACATCCGGCTCGGTTATCTCGTCGCACCGCCGGGGCTGGTCAGCACGCTGGAGATCGCGCAGCGGCATATCGGGCTGATCGCTTCTAGCCACGTTCAGGAGGCGCTTGCTGAATTCATTGCCGATGGCCATTTCCTGGCGCATCTGCGTCGGGTGCGCCGGCTCTATCACGGGCGCCGCGATCATCTCGCCGCGGGACTGGAGCGCCATCTCGGCGAGGTGCTCACCGCCGAAGTGCCCTCGGGCGGCATCCAGCTCGTGGCGCGCCTCAAGCGCGGTCGCGCCGATCAGGCGGCGGTGAAGCGGCTGGTCGAGGCGGGCGTTGTCACGCGAGCCTTGTCCAGCCTGGCGCTCGGCAAGCCGCGCGATCACGGCCTGCTGCTCGGCTTTGCGGCGTGGCGCGAGAACGAGATCAGCGCGGCGGTGCGGACGATGGCGTCGTGCTTCTAGCCCACCGATTCATTCCAGCGCCTTGGTCACGATGCGGATCTCCGATGTCAGCGTTCGGTGCACCGGGCACTTGTCGGCGATCTCCATCAGCTTCTTGCGCTGTTCGGCATCGAGCGCGCCGTCCATTGCGATGTCGCGCTCGATCTGGTCGAGCATGCCCTCGCGCGTCTCGCACTCCGCGCAATCCTTGGCGTAGATTTTTGAATGCTTCAGCGTGACCGTGACGCGGTCGAGCGGCAGCGACTTGCGATCGGCATAGAGACGCATGGTCATGGAGGTGCACGCGCCGAGGCCGGCGAGCAGGAAGTCATACGGACCGGGCCCGGCATCCTCGCCACCGGCCGCGACCGGCTCGTCTGCCACCAGATGATGCGGTCCGACGCGGATGATCTGGTTGAACTTGCTCTTGCGGGTCTCTTGCACCACGACCTTCCGCGGTTCCTCGGGGAGATCCATCACTCTCGCAGGTTTTGCCGTATCGATGTAGCGGCTCGCCCAGGCCGCGATCACGTCGGCCGCGTAGAGTGCATCGGCCGGTTTGGTCAGGAGATGATCGGCGTGATCGAGCGAGACGAAGCTCTTGGGATGCTTTGCCGCAACGAAAATCTTGGTCGCGTTGTCGATGCCGACGGTATCGTCAACGGGCGAATGCATCACCAGCAGCGCCTTGTGCAGGCCGGTGACATCCTTCATCAGCTCGTGCTCGACGATGTCGTCGAGGAATTCGCGCTTGATCCGGAACGGGCGTCCCGCGAGTGAGACTTCGACCTCCCCCTGGGTGCGGATGTTGTCGATATGCTCCTTGAACAGGCCGGTGACGTGGGCGGGATCGGAGGGTGCGGCGATGGTGACGACCGCCTTCGCCTCAGGAATCTTCCCGGCCGCGGCCAGGATCGCGGCGCCGCCGAGGCTGTGGCCGATCAGGATCGACGGCGCCTTGCGGACGCTGCGCAGATGATCGGCTGCGCGCACGAGATCGGCGACGTTGGAAGAAAAGGTCGAATTGGCGAAATCGCCCTCGCTGGAGCCGAGCCCGGTGAAGTCGAAGCGCAGCACCGCGATGCCCCTGGCCGCGAGGGCGACCGAGATGCGCTTGGCTGCCAGCGTATCCTTGCCGCAGGTGAAGCAGTGCGCGAACAGCGCGTAGGCGGCGGGCTCGCCGTCCGGCAGCTCCAGCGCGGCCGCGAGCTGATGGCCGCCTTCTCCGCTGAATTGAAAGCGTTCCGTGGGCATGGGATTCCCCCGTTCTGTTTGAATTCTAGTCGCCCGAATAGCGCTGCTCGGCCCAGGGATCGCCGCGATTATGATAGCCGCGGACTTCCCAGAAACCCGGCGCGTCCTCGGTCAGGAATTCGATCGCCTGGAGCCATTTCGCGCTCTTCCAGAAATAGAGATGCGGCACCACCAGCCGCACCGGCCCGCCGTGCTCGTCCGTCAGCGGCTGTCCTGACCAGCTATGGGCGAGCAGCGCGTCCTCGGCGGCGAAGTCTTCGAGCGCGAGGTTGGTGGTGTAGCCGTCGTAGGAATGCAGTACCACGAAGCGTGCATCCTCGCGCGGCCGGCAGATGGCGAGCAGTTCGCGCGTGGCGAAGCCTTCCCACTCATTGTCGTAGCGCGACCAGGTCGTCACGCAATGGATGTCGGAAGTGAACTGGACCTGCTTCTGCGCGGCGAACTCGGGATAAGTCCAGAACACGGGGGTTTCGATCGCGCCATAGACGTCGAGCCGCCAGCGCTCGCGCGACACCGGCGGCATGACCCCGAGATCGAGCACCGGCCAGTCCTTGGTCAGGTGCTGGCCCGGCGGCAGGCGCTGGTCTTCCGGACGCGTGATCTTGCCGGTGAGAAAACGGCCCTCGCGCGCCCATTTCTCCTTGGTGCGCGTCAGTTTGCTGTCGGGCAGCGGCTCGTCGTCGGCCATGGGCTACTCGTGAATGGGCTACTCGTGGCGGTGCATTGCGGAAGCGTGCTTGGTGTCGCGCATGGTGGAATAGATGATCAGCGACAGGCAGATGATGCCGGCGAGATAGTAGTAGAACCAGTCCTCGTGCCCGATGCTCTTGAAGTAGAGCGCGATCGCCGGAGCGGTGCCGCCGAAGATCGAGACCGTGATGGCGTAGGGCAGGCCGACGCCGAGCGCGCGGACGTTGGTCGGGAACAGCTCGGCCTTCACCACCGCGTTGATCGAGGTGTAGCCGGCGACGAACAGCCAGGCGCAACAGATCAGGATGAACGCCATGAAGGGCGACTTGGTCTCCTTCAGCGTCATCAGCAGCGGAACGGTCGCGAGCGTGCCGGCGACACCGAAGAAGATCAGAAGCGGCTTGCGGCCGATCTTGTCGGAGATCGCGCCGTAGATCGGCTGCAGGATGGTCGCGAAGATCAGCGTGCCGAAGATCACGAACGTGGTCTGGTCCTCGGTCAGCCCGACCGAGAGTTTTACGAAGGTCTGCATATAGGTGGTGAAGGTGTAGAACGCCGCGGTGCCGCCGGCGGTGAGGCCGACCACCAGCAGCAGCTCGCGCGGATAGCGCAGCAGATTGGTGATCGAGCCGGTCGGCTTCACCACCTTCTTGGCTTCCTCGAACGCTTCTGTCTCATGCAGGCCGCGGCGCATGACTGCGGCAAAGATTGCGAGCGCCGCGCCGATTGCGAACGGGATGCGCCAGCCCCAGGCCTTCAGCTCCTCCGGCGTCAGGAAGACCTTTTGCAGGAGCAGCAGCACGATGATCGCGGTGAGCTGGCCGCCGATCAGCGTGACGTACTGGAAGCTGGAATAGAAGCCGCGGTGCTTGGGATCGGCGACCTCGCTGAGGTAAGTGGCGCTGGCGCCGTATTCGCCGCCAAGACTTAGGCCCTCGATCACGCGCGCGACCGCCAGGATGGCCGGGGCGGCAAGACCGATCGAGGCATAGGTCGGCGTCACCGCGATGATCAGTGAGCCGAAGCACATGAAGACGACGGAGAGCGTCAGCGAAATGCGCCGGCCGAAATGGTCGGCGAGATAGCCGAAGAACCAACCACCCAGGGGGCGCATCAGGAAGGTCGCCGCGAACACGACGGCGACGTTCAGTTGCTGGACGACGGGATCGTTGCCGGGGAAGAAGGCGGGGGCGAAATAGAGCGCGAACGCGGTGTAGGCGTAGAAGTCATACCATTCGACGAGATTGCCGATCGAGCCGATGAAGATCGCCTTGATGCGGCGCTCGGCGTCGGCAATGTCGAAGTGCTCGGAGGCCGGCTTGATTGCTTCGTCTGTCATCGCCGGCCTCCCAAGACATTTGCAGTCTGGAGGCTACATGGACTTTCCAAGCAGAAATGGCAACTGGCGGGGGCCGCGCACGGTCCCTTGCGACCAGGTCACGGTGCCCGCCGGGTCGAGCCGGAAGTCCGGGATTCGCTTCAACCATTCCTCAATTGCGACCTGCATCTCCATGCGCGCGAGGTTGGAACCGACGCAGCGATGGATGCCGAGGCCGAAAGCGGCGTGGCGGTTCTCCCGACGGTCGATCACGACTTTGTCAGCGTCCGGAAACATCTTTGGGTCGCGGTTGGCGGCCGGGAAAGACAGCAGCACCATGTTGCCCGCCTTGACCGGACAGCCCGAGACCGTGGTTTCCTTGACCACCTCGCGCGCCATCGTCACCGGCGAGTAGGCGCGCAGCAGTTCCTCGACGGCGGTCGGGATCAGCGCAGGTTCGGCGATCAGCCGCTCGCGGTCGGCCGGTGTCCGGGCGAGGTGCCACAGCGAGGAGCCGATCGCGCTCCAGGTGGTGTCGATGCCGGCGATCAGGAGCAGGCGCAACGATCCCAGCACGTGGGACTCTTCCAGCGGCTGGCCTTCCTTGTCCTTGGCGTTCATCAGATAGGAGATGAGATCGTCGGTGGGCCTCGATCTGCGCTCCTCGATATGCGTCCTGAAATAGTCGCTCATCTCGTGCACGGCCTGGAGCAGCATATTTTCGTCCTTGATGCCGAGCTCCAGGATCATGTGGATCCAGTTGATGAAGAGATCGCTGTCGCTCTCGGGGATGCCGAGCATGTGCGCGATGGCCTGGACCGGGATGTACTTGCTGTAGCGCGCGGCGGCGTCGACCCTGCCGTCCGCGATGAACCCGTCGATCAGCTCGTTGCAGATCGCGCGCATCCGCGGTTCCAGCTTCTTCATTGCGTCCGGCGTGAATGGCGGCAGCAGCAACTGCTTGGCCGGCTTGTGCACGGGCGGATCGGAGGTGATCGGCGGGGCCGCGTTCCTGGCAATCTCCGGCCGCACGTCGCGGACGATGATCCGGCGCGAGGAGAAATGCTCGGTGTCGTTGGCGATCTCGCGCACCGCCTCGTAGGTCGTCGGCATGTAGCAGCCGAGGAACCGCTCGGTGTGCACAACCGGGCTTGCAGCGCGCAGCTCATCCCAGATCGGGAAGGGATCGTCCGTCCATTGCGGATCGGTGTGGTCGAAATCGTTGACCCAGTCGGTGACGGGCGGATGGGCGACAGGCTGGCCGACGTCGGACATGTCAGTGAGATCCCTCGGGGCTCGTGTTTGCTTGAAGGCAGCGGAGCGGACAGGGGCCGCCGCGCTAGTCCTCGATCACATCGATAGCGATTTCCGGGCAGTTGGATTTGGCAAGCCAGGCCTTGTCTTCAAGTCCCGGCGGGACCGTGCCATCGCCGGCTTCATGCGCGTTGCCGTATTCGTCGAGCTCGAACAGCTCCGGCGCCAGCGCCTTGCAGCGGGCATGGCCCTGGCATTTGTCGGGATCGACGTGAACCTTCAGTCGCTCTGCCATGGCGGCTTCCTTGGTCGCTTGCGTGCGCGCGAAGAGCGGCCCGCGTTCCTCATGTCAATTTTATCGGCGGCATTTGCCGCTCGGTCTAAGTTATATACTATTACATTCGCGGTGGGCTTCCCCTGTCAAGCGCAAACTTATAGGTTTGGCGCAGGATGCGTTCACAACTCGTTCGTAAATCGGAGAAGACCTACCACCATGGCGACCTTCGCGACGCCCTGATCAAGGCCGCGTTGCGCGAGGCGGAGCAGGGCGGGGCGGAAGCGATCAGCATCAAGGCACTGGCGAAGCAGCTCGGCGTCTCGCAGCCGGCGCCATATCGGCATTTCGCCGACCGTGATGCGCTGCTAACGGCGGTGACGGCGGAGGCGTTCCGGCAGCTCAGCGCAACCTTTCGGGCGGCGATGGCGAAACCGTCAAAGCAGTCGAAGCTGTCGTTGCTGGCGCAGGCGATGCTGGACTTCGGATTGCGCCGCAACGGCATCTATCGCCTGATGTTTGCGTCCCGCACCGTGTCTTGCGCCGCCAAGGGCAGCGAGCTGCATGAGGCCACGCGCGAGACGTTTGCGCTTGTCATCGAGGCCCTGGAAGTGCCTGCCGTTGGCTTTTTACGCGAGCGACAGGCTCTCAAGATCTGGGCAGCGCTGCATGGCGTGGTGATGCTGGCCGAGCAGGGGCTTTTCACCGGCGAGGCGGCGCATACCACGCGTGAGGAGCTGGTCGAGGATTTTGTCAATGAGACGAAGGCCGCGCTGACGACCGCGATCAAGGACGCGCGGCGTCGGAAAAAGGCTGGCGCTTAGGCCTTCACTTTCAGCAGCTTCATCAGCTTGTCGACTGCACTATCTGGCGTGGTGACGACCGGGCGACCGGTGGCCTCCGCGACCAGCGGCGCCGTCGCCGCGATGCTGAACTGCGCCAGCGCGATGACGTCGCAATCGCGTAAGTCGCGCGAGGCGTCCGCGATCAGCCGGTCATGCGTGGCGCGATCGCCCCGGTCGAGTGCCGCCAACGCGCCTTCGGCGAGCTTCGGCACGACCTGGACCGAGGCGGGGAATTCCGGCGGCATCGAGACCAGCGTTGGCGGGAAGGTCGAGAGCAGGCCGATCCGCTTGCCCATCGTCACCGCGCGCTCGATCATGGCTTCGTTCGGCTTCAAGACCGGCATCGGCGCATGCGCTCGTGCGACGGCCTCAATGCAAGGACCGAACGCGGAGCAGGTGAACAGGATCCCGTTGGCTCCCGTCGCCACAGCGTAGTCGCCGAGCGCAAGGAAACGCTCGGTCATGGCATCGTTGAGCTGGCCGTCACGGGCCAGGTCCGCCGACAGGCTGTCGTCGAGCAGGTTCATCAGCCGCGCCTGCGGCCACGCTTGCGCGAACGCCGCCTCGATCGGCGCAATGGAGTGCTTGAGAGCGTGGATGAGGGCGATGCGCATGGGATGTCTCTTCTCCCTCTCCCCCTAAGCGGGGGAGAGGGAGAATTCCTTACTTGAACGGCACCGCGTACATCAAGCCGCCCTCGCTCCAGAGGCCGTTGAGGCCGCGGTCGAGCTTGAGGGGGCTCGCCTTGCCGACATTGCGCTCGTAGATCTCGCCGTAATTGCCGGTGGCCTTGATCGCGGTGACCAGCCATTTGTTGTCCAGCCCGAGCCGCGAGCCGAGGTCGCCGGAGGCGCCCAGCAGGCGCTGGATCGCCGGCGTCTGCGACTTCGTCATCTCATCGACATTGGCCTGGGTGACGCCGAGCTCTTCGGCCTCGATCAGGCCGTAATGCAGCCAGGTGATGATGTCGCTCCAGACCTCGTCACCGTTGCGGGTGAAGGGACCGAGCGGCTCCTTGCTAATGGTCTGCGGCAGCACGACGTAGTCGGCCGGGTTCGGCGCCGCGGTGGTCACCGCGCCGGCGAGTGCGGAAGCGTCCTGGGTCATGGCATCGCAGCGCCCGCCGAAGAAGGTCTGGTACATGGTGTCGACGCGGTCGAACACCAGCGGCTTCCAGTCGATGCCGTTGGCGCGGCCGTAATCGCCGAGCGTGACCTCGTGCGTGGTGCCCTGCGCGACGCAGACGGTCGCACCCTTGAGGTCCTTCAGCTCCTTCACGCCGAGGTCCTTCTTCACGACGAAGCCCTGGCCGTCGTAGAAGTTGATCGGGCCCTGGCGCAGGCCCAGCGTGACGCCGCGCAGATACGTTTGCGTCGAGTTGCGGTAGAGTACGTCGATCTCGCCCGATTGCAGGGCGGTGAAGCGGTTCTGTGCGGTCAGCGAGACGTAACGCACCTTGTTGGGATCACCGAGAATGCCGGCCGCAAGCGCGCGGCAATAGTCGACGTCGAGACCCTTGTAGTTGCCTTGCGAGTCCGGTGCCGAGAAGCCGGCGAAGCCTGCGCTGACGCCGCACACCAGCGTGCCGCGGCTCTTCACCGTATCCAGCGTCGCCGCCGATGCGATCACCGTCGATGCTGCGAGCACGCTCGCTGCGATAACCACTTTCCTCATACTACTCTCCCCTCAGTGATTGACACTACGCAACACGTTGTCGACGGCCGTGCCGAGCTTGTCGACGATCTGATCGATCTCATCTGCCGAAGCGATATAGGGCGGCGCGAGCAGCACGTGGTCGCCGCGCACGCCGTCCACGGTGCCGCCGCCGGGATAGCAGCCGAGCCCGTTGGCGAAGGCTTCGGCCTTGATCTTCTGGTGCAGCTTGAGCGCCGGATCGAACGAGGCGCGCGTCGCGCGGTCGGCGACCAGCTCGATCGCCCAGAACAGGCCGCGGCCCCTGATGTCGCCGACATGACGGTGATTGCCGAAGCGCTCGGTCAGCCGCTGCTCGAGCTGCTTGCCGCGCTCCTTGACGCGGTCGAGCAACTGGTCGTCACGGATCACATCCTGAACCGCGAGCGCGGCTGCGCAGGCGAGGGGGTGAGCCAGATAGGTATGGCCATGCTGGAATGCGCCGGAGCCTGAGCGGATGGTGTCGATGATCTTGCCGCTCGCGAGCATCGCGCCGATCGGCTGGTAGCCGCCGCCGAGCCCCTTTGCGATCGCCTGGATATCAGGGGCGACGCCTTCCTGCTCCCAGGCGTGCGTCGTGCCGGTGCGGCCCATGCCGCTCATGACCTCGTCGAGGATCAGCAGCGCGCCGTGCCGGTCGCAGATCTCGCGCACGGCCTTGAAGTAGCCGTCGGGCGCCGTCACGGCACCGGCGGTGGCGCCGACGACGGGCTCGGCGAGGAATGCCGCCACGGTATCGGGACCAAGCCGCTGGAACTCGGCTTCAAGCTCGGCCGCGAGCCGGGCCACGAACTGCGCGTCGGATTCCTCCTCGCGCTTCTCGTGATAGGCAAAGGCCGGCGTGACGTGGCTGAAGGCTGCGGAGAGCAGCGGCGCATAGGGCGCGCGGCGCCAGGCATTGCCGCCGGCGGCGAGCGCGCCGAGCGTGTTGCCGTGATAGCTCTGCCGCCGTGCGATGAAATGCTGCCGCTGCGGCTCGCCGCGCTCGATGAAATATTGCCGCGCCAACTTGATGCTGGCTTCGATCGCCTCCGATCCGCCGCTGACGAAATAGGCGTAGGCGAGGCCGCCGGGCTCATGCCCGACCAGCCTCTCGGCCAGCGCCTCGGCCGGCTCGGAGGAGAAGAAGGCGGTGTGGGCATAGGCCAGCGTCGAGGCCTGTTTCGCCATCGCTGCGATCACGCGCGGATGCTGGTGGCCGAGGCAGGAGACGGCCGCGCCGCCGGAGGCGTCGATGATGCGGCGCCCGTCCTCGGCAAACAGATAGACGCCTTCGCCGCCGATCGCCTTGGGCGGGGTTTCGCGTAGCGAACGATGCAGCACGCGGCTGGTGCGGGTGCTCATGGATCAACCTTTCTCCGAGACGTAAGTCGAGGTCGCGGCAAGCCGCGCCTCGGTATTTTCCAAACGCTTCTTCGCAGCGACGCCGCCGAGCGAGAACGTGACCGCCGCGAGCGACTGCGCGATCGCGATCGCGCCGGTGAGACTGGGGAAAAAGCCGGGCGAGGAGGCTGCTTCGAACAGCAGCACGTGGTCGGCGCCCTCGGCCATCGGCGCCGAGAGGCTGTCCGCAATAGCGATCAGCGTTGCGCCGCTGCGATGAGCGGCCTGCGCGACGCGGACGCTCGCATGCGTGTAAGGCAGGAAGCCGACGACGATGACGGCTTCGCCGGGACGGAACGCGCCGAGATCGAGATCGTCAGGACCAGATGCGCCGACGAGTTGCACCTGCTCGGGGCGGAAGAGTCGCAGCTCGTAGTTCAATAGCTCTGCCACGCTGCGGCAGCTGCGATAGCCTGCGATCCAGATCCGCTTGGCGTCGTGCAGCGCGCGCGCCGCTTCCGCAATGGGATGTGCCGGAATGCGCGGAAGGCCGGCGGCCTCGGCTTCGAGCTTGTCGATGACGAGCGCGACGTCGGCGTTGGGACCATGACGCCGGCTCTTCGCCCTGCCGGAGAAGGGCGAGGTCTGTGAGGGACGCCTGGCTTCGGTCAGCGCCGCGCGCAGCTCGTCCCAGCCGGAATAGCCAATCGCCTTGGCGAGCCGGGTGAAAGCAGCGGGGTCGGCGCCGGCCTCCGCCGCGAGGTCGCGCATCGAACGGGTGGTGGCGTCGTAATCATTGGCGGCGACGAAGCGGCCGACCTCCTGCAGGCGCAGGGGGAGCGATGGCAATGCGATGCGCAGTTCGCTCAGGGGCGAGGATTTCGCGGGCTCGGCCATGAAACATTTGTTGCATGAAATGGAGTTTGGTGCAACAGTTGACGTGCGCCGCCGGAAATCGTTGCATTTGAGAAGGATTTTTGTGCTGTGACCGCCGATCATCCCAGACCGCCGCCGCGCCGCCGCTTCCTTGCGCTCGGGCGCAACGAATTGAAGGGCCTGTTCTGGCAGGTCCTGGTGGTCGGGATCGCCGTCGGTGTTGTCGCCTTCCTCTGGTCCAACACCGTCACCAATCTGTCGGCCCGCCGCATCACCACTGGCTTCGCCTTCCTCGGCCGTGAGGCCGGGATGCCCATTGCCGACAGCCTGCTCGCCTACAATCCGAGGGACACCTACCTCTGGGCCTTCGTCGTCGGCATCGCCAACACCCTGCGGGTCGCGGTGATCGGCATCGTGCTCGCGACCATCCTCGGCACGCTGGTCGGCATCTCCAGGCTGTCGGCCAACTGGCTGCTGTCGCGGCTTGCCGCCGTCTATGTTGAAACGCTCCGCGACATCCCGCTGCTGCTCCAGCTGCTGTTCTGGTACGTGCTGATGCAGGCGCTGCCGGCCGCGCGCGCGGCGTGGCGACCGGTCGAGGGCGTATTCCTCTCCAATCGCGGCCTGATCCTGCCGGCGATCCCGTTCGGGCCGCCACAGCTCTGGGTGCTCGGCACGGCGGTGCTGGGTCTGGCCGTGTTCTATGTCATCCGGCGATGGCTGATCGCCCAACAGATGCGCGACGGCAGGCCGCGGCCGGCCTGGCCGTTTGCGCTCGGCCTCATCGTCGCGGTGCCGGCGGCCGTCTCGCTGGTGCTCGGTGTCTCCTGGACGATCGAATGGCCGCAGCTGCGCGGCTTCAACTTCGTCGGCGGGCTGACGCTCGCGCCGGAATATTTCGCGCTGCTGATCGCGCTAGTGACCTACACGTCGGCCTTCATCGCCGAGATCGTGCGCAGCGGCATCCAGTCGGTGCCGCGCGGCCAGTGGGACGCCGCCAATGCGCTCGGCCTGCGCCGCAGCTTCATGCTGCGGCAGATCATCCTGCCGCAGGCACTCCGCGTGATCGTGCCGCCGATGACGAGCCAGTATCTCAATCTCACCAAGAACTCCTCTCTCGCGGTCGCGATCGGCTATCAGGACGTGGTCTCGATCGCCAACACCACGCTGAACCAGACCGGGCAGGCGATCGAGGCGATCGCGCTGATCATGGCGGTGTTCCTGACCATCAGCCTTTCCATCAGCTTCTTCATGAACTGGTACAACGCGCGTATCGCGCTGGTGGAGCGCTGAGCATGACCGCGATCACCGATATTCCGGAAGCACCGCGCGCCGCCCGCCGTCCGCAGATGGGAAATCCGGTGCTGCGCTGGCTCCGCACCAATCTGTTCTCCTCGATCCCGAACGGGATTCTCACGGTCGTGCTGCTGGCATTGCTCGCCAAGGGCATTTTCAGCTTCGTGCAATGGGGCATCGCGAATGCGGTCTGGCTCACGCCCACGAACGATTCCAGTGCCTGCAAGGCGGCGCGCGGCCTCGGCGCCTGCTGGGCGATCATCCCCGAAAAGTACCGCTTCATCCTGTTCGGCACCTATCCGTTCGACGAGCAGTGGCGGCCGGCGCTGTCGGTCATACTGTTCGTCGCGCTGTACTACCTCTCGACCCGTCGCGCCCTCTGGCGGCGCGAACTCGTCTATCTCTGGATCGGTGCGCTGGCGCTGATCAGCGTGCTGATGTGGGGCGGCGTGTTCGGGCTGTCCTTCGTCTCGCAGGACCGTTGGGGCGGACTGCCGGTGACGCTGATCCTGGCGACATTTGGATTGGCGTTCGGTTTCCCGCTCGGCATCCTCGTGGCGCTCGGCCGGCGCTCGAAGCTGCCGGCGATCCGCTCGCTCAGCGTGCTCTACGTCGAGCTGATCCGCGGCGTGCCGCTGGTGAGCCTGCTGTTCATGGCAAGCGTGATGTTTCCGCTGTTCATGCCCGCCGGCTTCAACATCGACAAGCTGCTGCGCGCGCAGATCGCGATCATCCTGTTCGCCGGCGCCTACCTCGCCGAAGTGATCCGCGGCGGTCTCCAGGCCGTGCCGCGCGGGCAATATGAAGCCGCCGACGCGCTGGGGCTGTCCTACTGGCGCAAGCATCGGCTGATCGTGCTGCCGCAGGCGATCCGCCACGTCATCCCGCCGCTGGTCAACACCTTCATCGCCTTCTTCAAGGATACCAGTCTCGTCCTGATCATCGGCATCTTCGACCTGCTCACCACGGCCAAGACCGCGATCATCGATCCGGCCTGGCAGCAGTTCTCGGTCGAGGTCTACATCTTCGTGGCCGCGATCTATTTCGTCTTTTGCTTCGCGATGTCACGCTACAGCCGGAGCCTGGAGGCGCCGACAGCGCCGAAGTGACGGTGCCTCGTCTGGTGCCGCTTGTTTGCGCTTGCACCGATTGCCGATCTGGAGCTGTAATTACCAGAGGTTGCTCCTGCGGTCGATTTGGCGAGGCAGTCATGCGCGTGGCCGTTTTGCGGCAATTCACCGCCGCCCTGATCTGCGTCCTGATCTTCACAACCACTCTCGGCCTGTCGTCGCGTGCCGCCGAGGGGTTACGGGGCTATCGCGCGCCGATCGGTGAGAGTTCGATTTCAGGAATTTCGTCGGGCGCGTTCATGGCCGTTCAGTTCGGCACGGCGTGGTCGTCGGTGATCAAGGGCGTCGGCGTGGTCGCAGGCGGCCCTTACTGGTGTGCGAAGGCGGACGCGCTCGATGCTGTCACCTGGTACTGGGGGCCGATCTGGCGGGCCACGGGTCAATGCATGAAAGGGCCGGCGTCGGATCTGGATCCGAAGGATTTTACGGCCAAGGCCGACGCGAAGGCGGCAGCGGGCGAGATCGACCCGCTCAGCAATGTCGGCAGGCAGAAAATCTATCTCTTTCACGGCTACAATGACGCGGTCGTCGACAAGGCCGCGACCGATGCGGCCGCCGATTTCTATCGCCATTATCTGGGGGATGCCAATCGCGGCAACTTGTTCTATCAGGCCACGCTCGGCGCGGGCCACTCGTTCGTCGTGACGAAACAGGGCGCACCCGGGCTCAACGACTGCAAGGCCAATGCGGAGCCCTATATCGACCAATGCGGCTATGACCAGGCCGGCGTCATCCTGCAGCATATTTACGGCCACCTGAATCCGCCCAGTCCCGCGCAGCTTGCAGGCTCGGTGAAGAGCTTTGATCAATCGATCTATACCACGCCGCATCTGCCCGACGCGCTGAGCATGGGCGATACCGGCTATGTGTTCGTACCTCAGGATTGCGAGCAGGGCAGTCCGTGTCGCGTTCACGTCGCGCTCCACGGATGCAAGCAGGACGTCGCCGATATCGGACGCAAATTCGTGGATGAGGCCGGCTACAATGCGTGGGCGGATACGAACCACCTGATCATTCTCTATCCGCAGACCAAGACCAGCTCATACTGGCCGAGCAATCCGCAGGCCTGTTGGGATTGGTGGAGCTACGTCGATCATCAGGATAGCTACGTGACGAAGTCCGGATCGCAAATCAAGGCGATCAAGGCCATGCTGGATGCGCTCACGGCCGGGGCCGCAGCGCCCGCCGGCGCGACCGCGCCATCGCTATCGGCACCGCAGTCGCTCACGGTGATCGATACGTCGGATCGCGGCGCTGACCTGGCCTGGTCTCCAGTGGATGGCGTAACAACCTACCGGGTTTCGCGTGCGGGGCCAGATGGCGCGTTCCAGGCGATTGGCGACGTGACAGGAGCGAGCTTTGGGGATTCCGGCCTGACGCCGCAAACAACATATCGCTGGCGTGTCTCGGTCATTCTGAACGGAGCGGCGGGCCCCAGCTCCGACGATGCGACCGGCACCACGCGATCGACGCCTCCTCGCTGCGATACTCCCGGCTCCTGCCCGATCGCCAAATAGCGAACCGAGTAACCGTCCCGCGTGCCGCGCGATGGCCAGCAGGGTGCGACGGGAGGTCGTGCCGCGCTCGCCGGCGATTTATCAATACGGCTCATAAGTCCATGCGAAATTGAGCCGGTTATCCCAGGGAGCCGCCCGCGTTAAGTGTCGTCTCTTGTCAGACGGTGTGTCTGGCATTCCCAGCGCGACCGGAGGGTCGCGGGGCGGCAATCCGAGGAGCGGCTTTCCATGGACGTCATCATCAACGGCAAGACTCATCAGGTCCAGACGGAGGACGATACGCCTTTGCTCTGGGTGATCCGCGACGAGCTCGGGATGACGGGCACCAAATATGGCTGCGGCATCGCCCAATGCGGCGCCTGCACCGTGCTGATCGACGGCCAGGCGACGCGATCCTGCATCACGCCGGTCGGCAGCGTCGCCGGCCAGGCCATCACCACCATCGAGGCCGTCACGGACGACGCCATCGGCCGTCGCGTCGTCGACGCCTGGGTGGCGAACCAGGTGCCGCAATGCGGCTATTGCCAGTCCGGTCAGGTCTTGGCCGCGACGGCGCTGCTGAAGCAGACCCCGAAGCCCAGCGAGCAGGACATCGCGGCGGCGATGGTCAATCTCTGCCGCTGCGGCACTTACAACGCGATCGCTGCGGCGGTGCGCCAGGTTGCCCAGGGCTGAGGGAGCGCACGATCATGAACAGCATGAGCCATGAATTCGCTCCGGCCGGCGAGCTGCCGGAAGAGAAGCCCGTCAACCTGTCGCGCCGCGGCTTCCTGGGCGCTTCGCTCGGCGCGCTGGTGCTCGGCGTCGCATTGCCCGCCGCTGGAAGGGCGCAGGGTGCAGCGGCGGCGGCAAAGTCGGCGCCGCGCGTCTCCGCTTTCCTCGAAATCCGCACGGACAGCACCGTGCTCTTGCGAAGCCCCTTCGTCGAGGGCGGGCAGGGCGTCGCCACCGCGATGGCGCAGATCGTCGGCGAAGAGCTTGATGCTGACCCGGCAAGTTTCACGGTGGAATGCGCGCCGCCCGGCGCCGACTACCAGGTGGTTGGCGGCCGCCGTTTCACCGGCGGCAGCTTTTCGGTGCGGTCGAGCTACGAGATCATGCGCCGCGTCGGCGCATCGGCGCGGCAGATGCTGCTCCAGGCCGCGGCCTCCCGCCTGAAGGTGCCAATGGCTAGTCTCACGACCGAGCCCGGCCGCGTGCGCCACGCTGCCACGGGCCGCACGCTCGACTATGGTGCGCTCGCCGCGGACGCCGCCGCGCTACCGGTGCCCGAGAATGTCACGCTGCGTGCGGACAAGGATTTCCGCTGGATCGGCAAGCCGGTGGCGCGTCTCGACGCGCGCGACAAGTCCACCGGCAAGGCTGCCTATGCCATCGACATGCAGGTCGACGGCATGCTGCGTGCCGCCGTTCAGCACGCGCCGCGCCTTGATCTCGAGCCCGGCGCCTTCGCCAACGAGGCGGAGGTGAAGGCGATGCCGGGCGTGCATTCGATCCATCGCCTTCCTGGCGCCGTCGCTGTCGTCGCCGACCGCTGGTGGCATGCGCGGCGCGCGGTGGAAACGTTGCAGGTGACGTGGACCGACGCGGCGCCGGGGGCGCGCCGCGCGATGCCGTCGGACTTCTCGTCGGAGGGCCGCAAAGCGCAGCTCGCGGCCACGCCGGGACCGGGGATTGCCGCGGAGACGGTTGGCGATGCTGGCGCCACGCTGAAAGGCGCGGCGAAAATCGTCACCGCGACCTATGATGCGCCCTATCTGGCGCACGGCCAGCTCGAGCCGCCTTCGGCGCTGGCGCGCTGGAACGAGGACGGCACGCTCGATCTCTGGGTGCCCAACCAGGCCCCGGAAATGTTCCAGGTGCTCGCAGCCAAGGCAGCCGGTATTCCGCCGGAGAAGGTCAGGATCCACTCGCCGATGCTCGGCGGCTTCTTCGGCCGCCACTTCATCTACGAGACCGCCAATCCGTTCCCGCAGGCGATCCAGCTGTCGAAGGCGGTCGGTCGGCCGGTCAAGCTGATCTGGAGCCGCGAGGAAGAGTTTTTGCGCGATGCGCTGCGGCCGATGGGCTTTGTGCGTTTCCGCGCCGGCCTCGATGCGAAGGGGTTGCCGGTGGCGCTGGAAGCGGAGGCCGTCGGCGAGGGACCGCGTGATCGCTGGTTCGGCCGCAAGCCGGATGCGGCTGACGGCTCGGCGGTCGAAGGCATCGCCGGCAAGCCATATGCCATCAACAATCGCCGCGTTGCGCATGTCCTCGTCGATGACCCCGCGATCATCGGCTTCTGGCGTTCGGTCGGCCACTCCATGAACGACTTCTTCTACGAGACGTTCTTCGACGAGGTCGCCGACGCCGGCCAGCAGGATCCGTTCGATCTGCGGCTGCGTCTGCTCGCGGACAAGCCGCGCCACAAGACGCTGCTGCAGGCGGTCGGCGATCTCTCCGGCGGCTGGAAGCGCGGTCCCTTCACTGCGCCCGACGGCAGCAAGCGCGCACGCGGCGTCGCGATGGCGTCGCCGTTCGGCAGCGAGGTCGCGACGATCGCGGAAGTGTCGCTCAGGGGAGGCGCGGTTAACGTGCACGACGTCTGGGTGGCGATCGACCCGGGCCGCATCGTCAACCCCGGCATCATCGAAGCGCAGGTCAATTCGGCGGTTGCGCTCGGCCTGTCTTCGGCGCTGCTGGAGGAAGTCGTCTATGCCAAGGGCGTGCCGCAGGCGCGCAACTTCGACGGCTATCCGATCCTGCCGCCGGACCGCATGCCGCGTGTCCACGTCCGCATCGTCGAAAGCGGCGCGCCGATGGGCGGCATCGGCGAGCCGGGGCTGCCCGGCGTGCCGCCGGCCGTGGCCAATGCGGTTGCCGCATTGACGGGCCAGCGTGTCCGCAGCCTGCCGCTGTCGAAGATGAAGTTCGGGGCGACCTGAGGCGCGGGTTACCGCGCCTTTCGCCTTAGACCTTCACCTTCGGATCGATCGGCGTCGTCCCGCGCAGGCCGAGAATGTCTTCCAGCACCTTCGCGCCGGCGAGCACTTGCGCGTCGGCGCGCGGGGCGCCGACGACCTGCACGCCGACCGGCAGGCCCGACGCCGTGAAGCCGCACGGCAGCGACAGCGAGGGGCAGCAGGCAAGCGTGATGGCGTAGACGATGCCGAGCCATTCGATGTAGTTCTCGAACCTCTTGCCGTCGCATTCGGCGACGTAGCGGTGTTCGATCGGGAAGGGCGGCACGATCGTCGTCGGTGTCAGCAACAGATCATAGGTCTTGAAGAACTCGACCGCGCGGGCGGTCATGCCGACGCGCTGTGCCTCGGCGCGCGCGAGCTGCTCGACGGTGAGCTTGAGGCCTTCCTCGATGTTCCATATCACCTCGGGCTTGAGCAGGTCGCGCTTGGTACGCAGCAGATTGGCCTTGGTGATCGCGAAATCGAAGGCGCGCAGCACGTGGAAGCATTCATGCGCCTCGCGCCAGTCCGGATGCGCCTCCTCGACGATGGCGCCGGCTTCCGCGAAACGTTCCGCCGCCTTCCGCGTGATCGCCTTCACTTCGGGATCGACCGGGGTGATGCCGAGATCGGGCGAGTAGGCGATGCGCTTCGGCTTCTTGCCCGCCTGGGCCGCCGACAGGAACGAGGTTGCGGGGGCCGGCAGCGACAGCGGATCGTCCGCATAGTCACCGCTCATGGCATCCAGCAGCAGCGCGAGATCCTCGACGTTGCGCGCCATCGGGCCGACGACGCCGAGATTGCGATCGATACCCGATTTGGGTGTATGCGCGACGCGGCCGATGCTCGGCCGCATGCCGACGATGCCGCAGAATGCCGCCGGGCTGCGCAAAGATCCGCCCATGTCGGAGCCCTGCGCGAGCCAGGCCATGCCGGTCGCAAGTGCCACCGCCGCGCCGCCGGACGAGCCCGCTGCCGATTTCGTCGTGTCCCAGGGATTGAGCGTTGCACCGAACACCTCGTTGAAGGTGTTGGCACCGGCGCCGAATTCCGGCGTGTTGGATTTGGCGTAGACCACCGCGCCGTTGGCTTCGAGGTTCTCGACCATGAGGTCGGACTTCGCGGGAATGTTGTCCCTGAAGATCGGCGAGCCCTGCGTGTTCAGCACGCCCGCGACGTCGGTCAGGTCCTTGATCGGCACCGGCAGGCCCGCGAGCAGTCCGCGCGCACCGGCCGGCTTCTGCATCATCGCTTTCGCATTGGTCCGCGCGCGATCGAAGCACAGTATCGGCAGCGCGTTCACCTTGCCGTCGACCTCACCAACGCGCTTCTCCAGCACGTCCAGGAGCTCGAGCGGTGACACGTCGCCGGAGCGCAGCTTGTCGACGACGGTGCAGGCGGTTTCGCGGATCAGGTCTTGAGACAATTATTTTACTCCTGTGCTTATTCATTCGTCATTGCGAGCGTAGCGAAGCAATCCAGACTGCTACCCGCGGATACATTCCTGGGTTGGTTCGCTGCGCTCGCAATGACGAGGATAGAGTTAACCCCAGCCCGCGCTGATGCCGCCGTCGACTGTGTAGATCACGCCCGAGGTATAGCCGGCGCGATCCGACGCCAGGAACGCCATGAGATCGCCGATCTCGCGCGCATGTGCGGGGCGGCCGAGCGGCAGGCTCTTCTGGAATTCCTTGTAGCGGCTCTCGTCGCCGAACTGGTGCTTCGCGCGCGTCTTGAGCAGGGTGACGTGGCGGTCGGTGCCGACCGGTCCGGGATTGATGCCGACGACGCGGATGTTGTCGGCAAGGCTCTTGCCGCCGAGCGCGCGGGTGAAGGCCATCAGCGCGGCATTGCCGGCGCTGCCGCAGATGTAGTTGGCGTCGAACTTCTCGCCGGCGGCGCCGATGTCGTTGACGATGACGCCGCCGCCTTTCGCCTTCATCTGGGCGTAGATGTACCGCGTGAGGTTGATATAGCCGAACACCTTCAATTCCCAGGCGTGCCGCCAGGCCGCCTCGTCGATCTTGTCGATCGAGCCGCCGGGGATGTCGCCGGCGTTGTTGACGAGGATGTCGATGTCGGCCGCTTCCTTCGCCAGCCGTGCCACATCCTCTTCCTTGCGCAAGTCGACAATGCTCGTCGTGGCGTCGATCTGGTGCGCGGCGCGCAAGCGGTCGGCCAACGCCTTGAGCTGGTCGCCGCTGCGGGCGGCGAGCAGGAGATGCGCGCCTTCCTCGGCAAATGCCTCGGCGGCGGCCGCGCCGATGCCCTTGGACGCGCCGGTGATCAGGACGCGCTTGCCGCGCAGATGCAGATCCATGGGGAGTACTCGCAGGATGGGAACAGGATGAAATCAGTAGGCGTCCGGCTGCGCCATGGTCAACATTGCAGTGCAGCGTTGCACTGCCGCCGACTTTGGTCCATTGCAGTGCGGTCAAAAAAGACGGCGGCTGCCGGACCAACCAAGGACGTTCTCGATGAGCAAGAAACAATACCGGATCGCGGTCATTCCCGGCGACGGCATCGGCAAGGAAGTGATGCCGGAAGGCCTGCGCGTCCTGGAGGCAGCCGCGAAGAAGCATGGCGTCTCCGTGCAGTTCGACCATTTCGACTTCTCGTCCTACGACTATTACGAGAAGCACGGCCAGATGATGCCCGACGACTGGAAGGAGAAGATCGGCAAGCACGACGCGATCTATTTTGGCGCGGTCGGCTGGCCGGCCAAGATTCCGGATCACGTCTCGCTGTGGGGCTCGCTGATCAAGTTCCGCCGCGAGTTCGACCAGTACGTGAATTTGCGTCCGGTGCGGCTGATGCCCGGCGTGCCGTCGCCGCTGGCGGGTCGCAAGCCCGGCGACATCGATTTCTGGGTGGTGCGCGAGAACACCGAAGGCGAATATTCCTCGGTCGGCGGCCGCATGTTCCCGGATACCAACCGCGAGTTCGTCACCCAGCAGACGGTGATGACCCGCACCGGCGTCGACCGCATCCTGAAATTCGCCTTCGAGCTCGCCCAGTCGCGGCCGAAGAAGCACCTGACCTCGGCGACCAAGTCCAATGGCATCTCCATCACCATGCCCTATTGGGACGAGCGCGTGGAGGCGATGGCCAAGAAGTTCCCGGGTGTGAAGTGGGACAAGTACCACATCGACATCCTGACGGCGAACTTCGTGCTGCATCCGGACTGGTTCGACGTTGTGGTCGGCTCGAACCTGTTCGGTGACATCCTCTCCGATCTTGGCCCTGCCTGCACCGGCACCATCGGCATCGCGCCGTCAGGCAACATCAATCCCGAGGGCGATTTCCCCTCGGTGTTCGAGCCGGTGCACGGCTCGGCGCCTGACATCGCAGGTCAGGGCATCGCCAACCCGATCGGCATGATCTGGTCGGGTGCGATGATGTTCGAGCATCTCGGCGAGAAGGAAGCCGGTAAGTCGATCGTCGAGGCGATCGAGCGCACGCTCGCCGAACGCACGCTCCGCACCAAGGACCTCGGCGGCAACGCCGACACCACCGCCTGCGGCAAGGCGGTCGCGGATATGGTGGACTGAGGCGAATTACGAAGGGTGGGTTGGCCCTGCGGCCACGCCAAGCGTGTTCCGCTGGGCGTAACCCACCACTGTTCGTATCCGGAGGCAGAAGAGGTGGGTTACGCCGAGCAGATGCGCTTTGCGCATCCGCTCAGCTAACCCACCCTACGCCTCAAACATACGACTTCCGCGCCGGATCGAAGATCGGCGGATAATCGTTCTCGTCGAGCAGGTCGAGAAACGGGTCGAGCCCCCTGGACACGATGAGCCCGAGCTCCTGATGCGAAATCAGGTTCACGGTCAAAATCTCCACGGGATCGCCCGCGATCTCCAGCGCCTCGGCGATCTGCTTGTCGGGGCCGATGATCGGCGTGAGAAACAGGAACGTCTGGAAGTCCGTTCCTGCAACCGGCGGCCACGGCAGCGCGACGCGATGGCCGAAGCCGAACCAGGTCGTGTCGATGAACGGCAGATTGGCCAGCCAGCGCAGGTTGGCGCAAACATCCTCTGTCGGCTCGCGGACATACCACATCAGCTCGGCACGCGGTTTCGCATCCCCGTGCACCCCCGGCATCCGTTGCTCGCTCATGCCGTTGGTCAGAAGCACATAGCCTTCGTCAGATCCCTCCTGGCACACCGGCACGAAATCGCGGCCAAAGGCGTGGATGTCGATGCGGCGCTCCGTGCTGTCGGTGAAGCTATGCTCGGGCTCGCCAAGCTCGCTTTCATAGATGGCGAGCCGATGCCGGTAGAGGTCGGCTGGGCGTGACGGCTCCGCGGAGCCCGACATGAATTTTGCGAGACGGGAGAGCATGTGAACCTCGGAGGCGGTTATGAGCCGGAATATCCGCGTTGTCGCAAGGCAACGCGGGCTGGTTCAAATCCGTCCCGCAGGCGAGCCGATGTTTCGCTGTGGTCCAGCCTCCCTTGCGCAATTGTGCACTCGGCAGGAACTATTCGCTCTCGATCAACCCACGATCTTCTCGATCGCGGCCTGATCCAGCCCAAATTTCTTCCCGGCTTCCAGAATCTCCTGCCAAGTGGTCGGATCGACCGGAATGCCTTCGGCGAGCCGCTTCTTCTTGGTCTCGCGCTCGGGCTCGCCGGCGATCTTGACCTTGTCGACGCCGGGGCCGGGAGGCGAGCCGGTGTGCCAGGCGACGAAGCTCTCGACTTCGCGCGCGAGGTTTTCGCCGGTGCCGAGCTTGCCCGGGTCGATGACGATCGAGAGCATGCCGTTGAGGACGTTGTACTTGCCGTCGGAGGGTCCCTTGACCACCTGTCCGCCGGAGAGCGCCCCGCCGAGGATTTCGCACACCAGCGCGAGCCCCGAACCCTTGTGCTCGCCGAACGGCAGGATGGCGCCGTGCGGCGGGATCACGGTGTAGCGCGGGTTGGTGGTGGGCTTGCCTTCGTTGTCGATGATGGTGCCGGGCTCGAGCTCGACGCCCTTGTTGTGGGCGACGCGGGTCTTGCCCTGCGCGATCCTGCTGGTGGCGAAGTCGAGCACGATGGGGTCCTTGCCCCTGCGCGGGATGCCGACGCAGAACGGGTTGGTGCCGTGGCGGGCATCGCTGCCGCCCCAGGGCGCCACGATCGGGCGCGAGATCACGTTGACGAAGTGGATCGAGACCAGCCCGTGGTCGATGCACTGCTCGGCCCAGTGGCCGATGCGGCCGATATGGTGCGAGTTGGAAAGGCCGACCAGACACACGCCGTTGCGCTTGGCGCGCTCGGCCGCCAGCTCCATCGCTTCATGGCCGATCACCTGGCCGTAGCCGGTGAGGCCGTCGAGGGTGAGCAGCGGACCGGTGTCGAGCACGATCTTGACGCGCGCGTTCACGGCGAGGCCGCCATTGGTGACGCTCTGCACATAGCGCGGGATCATGCCGACGCCGTGCGAGTCGTGTCCCTTGAGGTTGGCTTCGACGAGATTGGTGGATACGAGCTCGGCCTCGCGGTCCGATGAGCCGCCGGCCTTGACGATGGCACGAATGGCGTTGGTGAGCGGCTCTGCCTTGATGGTGCGATAGTCGGCCATTGCTGTTGCTCTTATCTCTTCATGATTTGGTGGGGGCGTAGGGTGGGTTAGCCGAAGGCGTAACCCACCACTTCTGTCTCCGCGGAGACCAAAGAGGTGGGTTACGCCGAGCAGATGCGCTTCGCGCATCTGCAGGGCTAACCCACCCTACGAATTAACGATCCGACGGCAGTGGACCCATGCCGCCTCAATCAGGTTCTCGCTGGCTTCAGGCGTGCGGAAGGCCGAATGCGCCGACAGGGTCACGTTCGGAATCTTCGTCAGCGGATGATCGCCGGGCAGGGGCTCGATGTTGAAGACGTCGAGACCGGCATGGCGGATATGGCCCGACTTCAGTGCGTCGATCATCGCCTGCTCGTCGACGATTGCGGCGCGCGCGGTGTTGACGAAGATGACGCCCGATTTCATTTTCGCGATCCTCTCGCGCGTGATCATGCCTCGCGTTTCGTCGTTGAGAAGGAGATGCAGCGACACCACGTCGCTCCTCGCCAGCAGCGTGTCGAGGTCGGTGAACTCGACGCCGGGATGGCTCTTGGGCGTGCGGTTCCAGGCGATCACCTTCATGCCGCTGCCGGATGCGATGCGCGCGACTTCCGCGGCGATGCCGCCGAAGCCGATCAGGCCCAGCGTCTTGCCGGTGAGCTGCATACCGTCCTCGCGCAGCCAGCTTCCGGCGCGCATCTCGCGGTCCATCATCGCGATGACGCGGGCCGAGGCCCACATCAGCGCGATCGCGGATTCCGCAACGGCGGTGTCGCCATAGCCCTTGATCAGATGCACGGAGATGCCGAGCTCGGCGAGCTCCTCCGGGTTCATGTAGCTGCGCGCCCCGGTGCCGAGAAACACGACGTGCTTCAGGCCGGTGCACTTCTTCGCCACCTCGGTCGGCAGCGCCGTGTGGTCGACGATCGCGATCTCGGCGCCATCAAGGATTTCAGGGTATTGCGCGGGCTTGATATCGGGGTCCCTGTGGATCCGCACCTTGGGATCACCCGGCTTCTCCAGCCCCTCCATGATCATGGCGAGGGTTTCGTTGGCGTCGACGAAAACTCCGCGCATGACTCTCTCCGGTCAGGATGCGACGCCGGCAATCGCCAGCACGGTATGCATCAGCACGTTGGTGCCCGCGGTGCAGTCGGGCTGCGTGGCATCCTCCAGCTCGTTGTGGCTGATGCCGTCCTTGCAGGGCACGAACACCATCGCCGCCGGCATGACGGTGTTGAGGTTGCAGGCGTCGTGGCCGGCGCCGGAGGTGATGCGGCGGGAGGAATAGCCGAGCGTTTTCGCCGCGTTCTCGACCGCCGCGATCAGCTTCGGGTCGAAATGCGTCGGCGGCTTGCGCCAGACCAGGTCGATCTTGACCTCGACCTTGCGTCGCGCGGCGATCTCGGCAATGGCGGCGCGCAGGTCACGGTCGAGCGCATCCATGATGGCGCCGTCCGCGCTGCGGCAGTCCATGGTGAAGGCGATCTCGCCGGGAATGACATTGCGCGAGGGGTTTGCGATCACGGCCTCGCCGATGGTGCCGACTGCGTTCGGCCCGTGCTTCTTCGCAATTGCCTCCATCGCCAGCACGATCTCGGAGAGCGTTGCCAGCGCATCGCGCCGCAGCGGCATCGGGGTCGAGCCCGCATGGCTCTCGAAGCCGGAAATCTTGCCGTCGTACCAGAGCACGCCCTGGCCGGAATCGACCACGCCGATGGTCTTGCCTTCGGCTTCCAGGATCGGCCCCTGCTCGATGTGCAGCTCGACGAAGCAGCCGAGCTTCTGGAAACCGACCGGCTTGTCGCCGCGATAGCCGATGCTGTCGAGCGCCTGGCCGACGGTCGTGCCGTCGATGTCCTTGCGCGAGAGGATGTCGTCGGTGGTGAAATCGCCGACATAGGCGGCGGAGGCCATCATCGCCGGCGCGAAGCGCGAGCCTTCCTCGTTGGTCCAGTTGACGACGCAGATCGGCGCCTCGGTCTCGATGCCGGCGTCGTTCAGCGTGCGGATCACTTCCAGCGCGCCGAGTGTTCCCAGGATGCCGTCATACTTGCCGCCGGTCGGCTGGGTGTCGAGGTGCGAGCCGATGCCGACGGGCAGCTTCGACATGTCGCGGCCCTTGCGCAGGCCGAACTGCGAGCCGAGCGCATCGACATGCACCTCGAGGCCGGCATCCTCGCAGGCCTTGCGGAACCAGTCGCGCACCTGCTTGTCTTCGTTGCTCAGCGTCAGCCGTCGCACGCCGCCCTTGGCCGTCGCGCCGAACTGTGCGGTCTCGTGGATGGAGCCCCAGAGGCGGGCGGAATCGATTTGCAGGTTGGTGGCGGCTCGGCTCATGCGGTCGGTCTCTCAGTTGTCATTCCGGGGCGGCTCGAAGAGCCGAACCCGGAATCTCGAGATTCCGGGTTCGATGCTGTCGCATCGCCCCGGAATGACGTTGAAGGTTGTCCGGCACTTTTTCAATGACGCGCCAGCGCGGGCGCGTCAACCGCGAGGCTGCTCTGCGCAATCTGACATGCAAGCTCGGCGACGCGCTCCACCGCCACGACGTCGGGCGAGGCGAGCCAGCTTGCCGTGAACGTCAGCGGCGCGATCGCGAGCTCGGTGTCGAGCAGTTGCAACCGCCCGTCGGCAAGCTCGTTCTCGACGATGGCGTCGGGGATCACTGCGATGCCGAGCCCCTCGACCGCCATGTGGATGACGGTCGCCAGCGAAGCGGACGCATGCAGCCGGATCGGCGGCAGCTCCGGCCGGTCGAATACCTCGCGCACGACCTCGTAGGGCTTGGTCTTGCGCGGGAAGGTGATGATCGGAAACCGAGCGAGCTCCGCCGGCGTGACCGGGCCCTTGCCGAGCCCGAGCGAAGGGCTTGCGAGGAATCCGATCGGGTAGTCGGCGAGCACGCGGTTGTGCACGCCTGAGGCCGACAGCGGTCCCACCACGAAGGCGAGCTCGATCTCCTGTGCGAGCAGGCGCGCGGTGAGGTTCGGTGTGATGTCGACCTCGATCTCCAGCGACAGGTTTGGATAGAGCTCGTTCACGCTCTTCACGAGGCGCGGCAGCCAGGTGTGCACGATGGTCTCGGCGACGCCGAGCCGCATCACGCCGCGCATCGCCGACCGATCGCCGATCTCTGCCATCATCTGCGCGCGCAAGCCGATCAGCTTCTCCGCGTAGACCATCATCTGCCGGCCGCTCGGGGTCGGCGAGGCGACGCGATGGTCGCGGTTCAAAAGCTTCACGCCCATCTCGCGCTCGAGCTGGGCAATGCGCTGGGAGATCGCCGGCTGGGTCGTATTGAGCCTTTGTGCGGCGCCGCGGAAGCTGCCGAGCTTCACAACCCAAAGGAACGTCTCGATCGACCTGAAGTCCAGCATTGGAAGGATTTTCCCAGTCGATAAATTGGATTTATCGAGATTGATTAGAAACGAAGATTAGACTTTATAGCACGCTTGGTGTTGGCTGTCTTTGTCGAGTTTATAGGCAGGTCGATCACATGACTGTTTTGGTGGCAGCGCAGCAAACTGAAACAACCGACGCCCTTCCGAGCCGTCAAGCGCGGCTCGCTTATCGCGCCGGCGAGGTGGGCTCCACCGCCGGCGTCGCCCCCGGCTTCGTCCAAGGCAATCTGGCGATCCTGCCGGCCGAATATGCCAGCGCCTTCCACCGCTTCTGCCAGCTCAATCCGAAACCGTGCCCGATCATCGGCATGTCCGATGTCGGCAGCCCGCATATCCCGGCGCTGGGTGCCGATCTCGACATCCGCACCGATGTTCCGCGCTACCGCGTCTGGCGCGACGGCGAAGTCGTCGCCGAGCCGACCGACGTGAAGAGCTACTGGCGCGACGATCTCGTGACCTTCGTGCTCGGTTGCTCCTTCTCGTTCGAAGAGGCGCTGCTCGACGAGGGCATGCCGATCCGCCACATCGAGCACGATGTGCGCGTGCCGATGTACCGCACCAACATCGCCTGTGGCGAAGCCGGTCCGTTTGCCGGCCCCATGGTGGTGTCGATGCGTCCGTTCAAGCCGGCCGATGCGATTCGCGCGGTGCAGATCACCTCGCGCTATCCCGCAGTGCATGGTGCGCCCGTGCATCTCGGCCATCCGCACCTGATCGGCATCAAGGACATCGCAAAGCCCGACTATGGCGATCCCGTACCTGTCGCTGACGACGAGATTCCGGTATTCTGGGCCTGCGGCGTGACGCCGCAATCGGTGATCAACGCCGCCAAGGTACCGTTCGCGATCACGCATTCGCCCGGCCTGATGCTGGTGACGGATCTGAAAAACAGGAACATGGCCGTGATTTAGTAGGCAGCGTTTGCTGCTTCTTCAGGCTTTACGCTATCTGCCAATCGTTTCATTCGATACGCGCAAAATTCGGATAACAGGGGACTTTGCCAATGACGATCACTCGCCGCGACGTACTGCTCGGAGCCACCGCCGCTGCTGCGCTGCTGCCGCTAGCTGCGCGCGCGCAAACGTCCGAAGTGGTGATTGGCGCAACCTATCCGCTGTCGGGCTCCGGCGCTCAGGTGGGTGTCGATGCGCAGCGTGCGTTCGAGACCGCGATCGACATCATCAACAACGACCAGGATTTCGAGCTTCCGCTGGCAAAGGGCGTAGGCTTGCCCGGCCTCGGCGGTGCCAAGATCCGTATCGTCTACGCCGACACCCAGGGCGACCCGCAGAAGGGGCGCGCCGAAGCCGAGCGCCTGATTACGCAGGAAAAGGTCTCTGCCATCCTCGGTTCTTACCAAAGCGCGGTGGCAGTCACGATCAGCCAGATCTGCGAACGCTACCAGATTCCGTTCATGTCGGCGGACAACTCCTCCCCGAGCCTGCATCGCCGCGGTCTGAAGTATTACTTCCGCGCCTCGCCGCATGACGAGATGTTCTCGGCCGGGATGTTCGACTTCCTCGATGCGATGAAGAAGAAGGGCGCCAAGGCCCAGACGCTGGCGCTGTTCCACGAAGACACCATCTTCGGCACCGACTCCGCCAACGCCCAGACCAAGCTCGCAACCGAGCGCGGCTACAAGATCGTCGCCGACATCAAGTACCGCGCCAACTCGCCGTCGCTGTCGGCCGAGGTGCAGCAGCTCAAGGCCGCCAATGCCGACGTGCTGATGCCCTCGAGCTACACCACGGACGGCATCCTGCTGGTCAAGACCATGGCCGAACTCGGTTACAAGCCGAACGCGATCGTAGCCCAGGCGGCCGGCTTCTCCGAGAAAGCGCTCTACGATGCGGTCGGCGACAAGCTCGAGGGTGCGATCACCCGCGGCAGCTTCTCGCTCGATCTCGCCGCCAAGCGGCCGATGGTCGGCAAGATCAACGACCTGTTCAAGGCGAAGTCGGGCAAGGACCTCAACGACAACACGTCGCGGCAGTTCATGGCCATGATCATCATGGCGGACGCCATCAACCGCGCCAAATCGACCGACGGCGAGAAGATCCGTGACGCGCTGGCCGCGACCGAGATGTCGGGCGAGCAGACCATCATGCCCTGGAAGCGCGTCAAGTTCGACGAGATGGGCCAGAACAACGATGCCGATCCGGTCCTGCTGCAATATGTCGGAGGCAAGTTCGTCACCGTCTTCCCGTCGCAGGCGGCGGTGGCTGAGCCGATCTGGCCGATGAAGTAAGCGATCAGGTTGCGGTGGGGACGAAGCGACGTGACAGCTGAAACTATTATCCAGAGTCTTGCGAGCGGCCTGCTGATGGGGCTGCTTTACGGACTGATCGCCGTCGGCCTGGCGTTGATTTTTGGCCTGATGGACGTCGTCAACTTCGCCCATGGCGAATTCCTGATGCTGGCGATGTACGTGACATTCTTCCTGTTCACGTTCTTCGCGATCGATCCGCTGCTGTCGGCGCCGCTCGCCGCCGCCGCCCTGTTTGTTCTGGGGGCGGCGGTCTATCTCGTGATCGTGCGGTTTGCGATGCGTGCCAAGGCCAATGTCGGCATGGTGCAGATCTTCGCGACCTTCGGCCTCGCGATCGTGATGCGCGGCCTGGCGCAGCTGTTCTTCACGGCCGACTACCGCAGCGTCCCCAACTCATGGCTCGGCGGCAAGACGGTGTCGGTCGCCGGCATCTTCCTGCCGCAGCCGCAGCTGTTCGGCGCGCTGGTCGCGATCGCCGCGTTCGGTGGGCTCTATCTGTTCATCAACCGCACCGATTTCGGCCGTGCGCTGGAGGCGACCCGCGAGGACCCCGGCGCGGTGGCCCTCGTCGGCATCGACAAGAACCGCGTGTTCGCGCTCGGCTGGGGCCTCGGCGGCGCGCTGGTCGGGCTTGCCGGCGCCATCATGGCGACCTTCTTCTACATTTATCCCGACGTCGGCGCATCCTTCGCACTGATCGCCTATGTCACGGTGGCGCTCGGCGGCTTCGGCAGCGTGTTCGGCGCCTTCGCCGGCGGCATCGTCGTCGGTCTGGTCGAAGCCACCACTGCGTTGATCCTGCCGCCATCGTTGAAGTCGGTCGGCATCTACGCGGTCTATCTGCTCGTCGTGTTCATTCGGCCGCGTGGCCTGTTCGGGTCGATGTGATGGACAAGCAATTCGTCGAGCGGCGCCGCCGCGACCTCATCACCGCCGCCGGTCTCGCCGCCGTCGCCGCGATCGTGCCGCTGTTCGTCAAGGACGTCTACGTCCAGAACATCATGGTGCTGACGCTGATGTATGCGGCGTTGTCGCAGAGCTGGAACATCCTGTCCGGCTATTGCGGGCAGATATCACTCGGACACGCGCTGTATTTCGGGCTCGGTGCCTACACCACCGCGCTGCTGTTCACCAAGTTGGGCGTGCTGCCCTGGTTCGGCATGATCGCCGGCGGGCTGATCTCGGCCGCAATCGCGATGGCGCTGGGCTATCCCTGCTTCCGCCTCGGCGGCCATTACTTTGCGATCGCCACCATCGTGATCGCCGAGATCGGATTGCTGCTGATCCAGAACTGGGATTGGGCGGGCGCGGCCCTCGGTATCGACATTCCCGTGCGCGGCGACAGCTGGCTGAAATTCCAGTTCACGCGCTCGAAACTGCCATACTTCTACTTCGCGCTGGTACTCGCCTGCATCGCCTGGTTCGTCACCTGGTGGCTGGAAGATTCCAAATGGGGCTATTGGTGGCGCGCGGTGAAGGACAATCCGCAGGCGGCCGAGAGCCTCGGCGTCGTCGTGTTCAACTCGAAGATGGGCGCGGCGGCGGTCTCCGCCTTCCTGGTCGCGGTCGGCGGCAGCTTCTATGCGCAGTTCGTTTCCTACATCGATCCTGGAAGCGTCATGGGCTTCCAGTTCTCGCTCTTGATGGCGTTGCCGGCCGTGCTGGGCGGCATCGGCACGCTGTGGGGGCCGTTGCTCGGCGCCGTCATCCTGATCCCGATCACCGAGCTGACGCGGTCCTATATCGGCGGCTCCGGCCGCGGCGTCGACCTCATCGTCTACGGCGCGCTGATCGTCCTGATCGCGCTCGCGCGGCCGGAAGGGCTGGTCGGCCTGTTCTCGCGCCGGCGCAAGGAGGCCACGCGATGACAGCGCTCCTGGAAACCCGCGGCGTCTGGCAGCGCTTCGGCGGCCTGATCGCCAACAGCGACGTCTCGATCTCGGTTGAGCGCGGCGAGATCGTCGGCCTGATCGGCCCGAACGGCGCCGGAAAGTCGACGCTGTTCAACCTGATCGCCGGCGTGTTGCCGCCGACCCAGGGCTCGATCATCTTCGACGGCGAGGACGTCACCAATCTGCCGGCGGCCGCACGCTGCCAGCGCGGCATCGGGCGCACCTTCCAGGTGGTCAAGAGCTTCGAGACCATGACGGTCATCGACAACGTCATCGTCGGCGCTCTCGTGCGCAATACCGTGATGCGCGAGGCCCGCCGCAAGGCGCATGAGGTGCTGGAGTTCACCGGCCTTGCAGCGCGCGCCGACGTGCTCGCGAGCGAACTCGTGCCGGCCGAGAAGCGCCGCCTCGAAGTCGCGCGTGCGCTCGCGACCGAACCGAAACTGTTGCTGCTCGACGAATGCCTCACCGGCCTCACGCCGACCGAGGCACAGACCGGCGTGGCGCTGGTGCGCAAGGTGCGCGAGACCGGCATCACCGTGCTGATGGTCGAGCATGTCATGGAAATCGTGATGCCGCTGGTCGACCGTGCCATCGTGCTCGACCTCGGCAAGGTGCTGGCCGAGGGCAAGCCTGCCGACGTCGTCCGCGATCCCAAGGTGATCAAGGCATATCTGGGAGATCGTCATGCTGTCGGTGCGTGAAGTCACGACCGCCTATCAGGGCCTGGTCGCGATCTCGGCGGTCTCGATCGAGGTCGAGAAGGGCGAGATCGTCTGCGTCGCCGGCGCCAATGGCGCGGGCAAGTCGACACTGCTGAAATCCATCGCCGGCGCCGAGCGTCCGCGCTCGGGCACGGTGACGTTCGACGGCAAGCGCCTCGACGGCATGGCGCAGCATCTCATCACCGCAGCCGGCATCGCCTATGTGCCGGAGAACCGTCGCCTGTTCCCGCGCCTGTCGGTGCGGGACAATCTCCGCCTCGGCAGCTACCTCTACCGCGGTGATGCGAACCGCGAGGGGCCGCTCGACCTAGTCTTCAACCTGTTCCCGCGTCTCCAGGAACGTTTGGAGCAGCGCGCCGAGACGCTCTCCGGTGGTGAGCAGCAGATGCTTGCGATCGGCCGCGCCCTGATGACGCGCCCGCGGCTGCTGATGCTGGACGAGCCCTCGCAGGGCATCATGCCGAAGCTGGTGGACGAAATCTTCCAGGCGGTGAAGCGCATCCGCGACGCCGGCATGACCGTGCTGATCGTCGAGCAGCGCATGTCCGAGTGCCTGGAGATCGCCGACCGCGCCTACATCCTGCAGACCGGCCGCGTGCTGATGCAGGGCTCGGCCTCGGAGATGATGACCAATCCGGACGTGAGGAAGGCGTATCTCGGATTGTAGCCGCTCGCTGCGATCCCTATCCTGATTGCTTCTTGTTCCGGTTCTTGCTTGCGCCGCGCAGCGCTGACGCGGGTGCCGAGGGTTGTCCGAAGCCATTCATCTGGATGCAGGCGAGCAGGTCGACATAGCTTTCGATGCCGGCGGCGGAGGCCTCGGCGGTGCATTGGGTGCGAATTGTCTCCGGCGTTGTCGGCCAGATGGGCCCGAGCTGTTGCTGTGCGGTTTGCTCGTCGCCCATGCAGGCCTCGTAGGACTGCGGCTCGGTCAGCGACTTGTCGATCTCCTGAGTTGCCTTGCAGTTGGCCTCGACCTTGAGATCGGGGACGCCGCGCGTAGACGTCTGCGCGCTTGCGGAAATTGGCTGGGCAATAAAGCAGGCAGCGAAGAGGAGGGCGCAGGATACTCTGAAATCCATGACGGTTCTCCTAGCGATCGATAAAACAACTCCTTCAGTCAATTACAGGGGGATCATGTGCTCGCGATCCCGGTGATGCAAATCAATTCCGGCAGTGTCAGACGGTGTCGTAGCCCGGATGAGCAAAGCGATATCCGGGGCCGCTGGTCCCGCATATCGCTCCGCTCATGCGGGGGGCCGTTACCCCATCTACGATCGTCTCGTTCCACAATCTCTGCCGTCATCCTGAGGTGCGCGCTCTTTGCGCGCCTCGAAGGATGGGCCGCAAGCGCCCGTAGCCCATCCTTCGAGGCTTCACCTTGCGATGCATGGCATCGCAAGGCTCGCACCTCAGGATGACGGCGGAGTATGCGGCTAATGTCCGTGCTCGTGCCCATGCTCTGGCAACTTTACCCCGAACACCTTCACGAGATCCGTCACCTGCTCCGGCGACAGATACCGCGGGTTCATCCCGCGCAGCAGCAGGTACAGCTTCGCCGTCTCCTCCAGCTCCTCTGTGGCGAACACCGCGGCTTCCAGCGTGTCGCCTGCGACGACGGGGCCGTGATTGGCGAGCAGCACGGATGAGTATTTCCCGGCCAGGCCCTTGATCGCATCCGCCACCGCCGGGTCGCCCGGGCGGTAATAGGGCACGAGCGCGGTGGCGCCGCACTTCATCAGGTAATAGGCGGTCATCGGTGGCAGCGCGGCGCGCGGGTCGATCTCGGGTAGCATCGAGAGTGCCACCGAATGGGTCGAATGCAGGTGCACGATCGCGCGCGCGCTGCCGCGCGTGTCGTAGAGCGCGGTATGCAGCGGAACTTCCTTGGTTGGGGCATCGCCCGAAATCAGCCGGCCGGTTTCGTCCAGCCGCGACAGCTTTGCGGGATCGAGGAAGCCGAGCGAGGCGTTGGTCGGCGTCACCAGCCAGCCGCCGCCGTCCAGCCTGACGCTGATATTGCCGGAGGAGCCCGGCGTCAGCCCGCGCTCGAACAGGGACCGTCCGAAGCGGCAGATATCCTCACGCAGCCTTGTCTCGTTGCTCATGGCCGTCATGCCTGCTTGTCTCACGCTTTGGCAGCGCGGCCAAGCCGTGTTATGCGGTTGCCAAGCTGCCGCAAAGGGCGGCTATTCGGGAAACGTTCGCAAGGGTCAGTTGCATATGTCCGCCTCCACGTCACAAAATCAGCGTATCGCCGTCGTCGGGCTCGGCTCGATGGGATTTGGCATGGCGACCTCGCTGCAGCGCGCCGGCCATGCCGTCACCGGCTGCGATGTCTCGGCTGATGCGGTGGCGCGGTTCGTGAAGGACGGCGGCGCAGGCGCCAAGACGCCGGCCGAGGCGGCCAAGAGCGCCGACATCGTCGTCAGCGTCGTCGTGAATGCCGCCCAGACCGAGGCGATCCTGTTCGGCAAGGATGGCGCGGCCGAAACCATGCCGAAGGACAGCGTGTTCGTCTCCTCCGCCACCATGGACCCGGACGTGGCGCGACGCCTCGCAAAACAGCTGGAGGCGAGCGGCCGGCATTATCTGGATGCGCCGATCTCCGGCGGCGCGCAGCGCGCCGCGCAGGGCGAGCTGACGATCCTCGCCTCCGGCAGCCCTGCCGCCTTTACAAAGGCGCGGCCGGCGCTCGATGCCATGGCCGCAAAGCTCTACGAGCTTGGTGATGCCGCTGGCCAAGGTGCCGCCTTCAAGATGATCAACCAATTGCTGGCCGGCGTGCACATCGCCGCCGCCAGCGAAGCGATGGCGTTCGCGGCCAAGCAGGGGCTCGACATCCGCAAGGTCTATGAGGTGATCACCGCCTCTGCCGGCAATTCCTGGATGTTCGAGAACCGCATGCCGCACGTGCTCGACGGGGACTACACGCCGCGCAGTGCCGTCGAGATCTTCGTCAAGGACCTCGGCATCATCCAGGACATGGCGCGTAGCGCCAGATTCCCGGTGCCGGTCTCGGCCGCCGCCCTCCAGATGTTCCTGATGACGGCTGCCGCCGGCATGGGCCGCGATGACGACGCGTCGGTCGCGCGCATGTATGCGCAGGTCACCGGCGTGAAGCTGCCCGGCGACAAGTAAACCAGAGGATTTGCAATGCCCCGTTTCGCCGCCAACCTCTCGATGATGTTCACCGAGGTGCCGTTCCTCGACCGCTTCGATGCCGCCGCGCAAGCGGGATTCACGGCCGTCGAATTCCTCTTTCCCTACGAGCATCCGGCCGATGTGGTCGGCGAGCGGCTCAAGCGCAACGGCCTCACCCAGGCGCTGTTCAACCTGCCGCCGGGCGACTGGAATGCCGGCGAGAAAGGCTTTGCGGCGCTGCCGGCGCGCTTCAATGATCTCAAGGCGAGCCTGGAGACCGCGCTGCCCTACGCCAAGGCGACCGGAGTCAAGCGACTGCACCTGATGGCCGGCATCGCCAATCGCGGCGAGCGCGTCGCGATCGAGGCATTCTACAAGTCGGTGGCGTGGGCCGCCGAATTCTTCGCGCCGCACGGCATCGACATCGTGCTCGAGCCGATCAATGCCCGCAACGTGCCGGGCTACTTCCTCAACGATTTCGGCTTCGCGCGCGACCTGATCCAGGAGCTGCGGCTGCCGAACCTGAGGCTCCAGTTCGACATCTATCACTGCCAGATCATCCACGGCGACGTCACCATGCGGCTGCGCGAGATGATGCCGATCATCGGACACATCCAGATCGCCAGCATTCCCTCGCGCAACGAGCCCGACGGCGAGGAGCTGAACTATCCATTCCTGTTCGAAGAGCTCGACCGGCTCGGCTATGCCGGCTTCGTCGGCTGCGAATACAATCCGCGCGGCAAGACCACTGATGGCCTTGCCTGGTTCAAGCCCTATGCGGGAGTGAAGCCGTGACTCTTGCGCTTGGTTGCATCGCCGACGACTACACCGGCGCCTCCGATCTCGCCAACACGCTGACGCGCGCGGGCCTGCGCACGGTGCAGACCATCGGCGTGCCCTCCGACGATCTGGCGCTGCCGGAGGTCGATGCCGTCGTGGTGTCCTTGAAGAGCCGATCGATCGAGGCCGGCCTTGCCGTATCGCGCTCGCGCGCGGCGGACAAATGGCTGCGCGGCCGCGGCGCGAGCCATGTGCTGTTCAAGATCTGCTCGACCTTCGATTCCACCGACGCCGGCAATATCGGCCCCGTCATGGACGCGCTGCGCGCCGACTGCGGCGAGGCGAACGTGCTGGTGACGCCGGCCTTTCCGGAGACGGGCCGCACCGTCTACCAGGGCAACCTCTTCGTCGGCGCGGTGCCGCTGAACGAGAGCCCGCTGAAGGACCATCCGCTCAACCCGATGCACGATTCCAACCTGGTGCGCGTGCTGGCGCGCCAGAGCAGGACGCAAATCGGCCTCGTCGATCTCGCCACTGTCACGCGCAGCGCGGACGCCGTACGGGCGCGGCTGGCGGAGCTCGCGGCCAAGGGCATCGGCGCTGCGATCATCGACGCCGTCTTCGACCGTGACCTCGAGACCATCGGTCTCGTGGCCGCCGAACATCGGTTGTCGGTCGGCGCCTCCGGCATCGGCCTCGGGCTGGCGCGGGCGCTGGTCTCGACCGGCAAGGTCAAGTCGGCTGCGTCGAGCAACGAAGCCGGCGCTGCGGTCGGCGGATCGGTGGCGTGTCTTGCCGGAAGCTGCTCGCAGGCGACGCTTCAGCAGATCGCGAATGCCGAGCGTGTCATGCCGGTGTTGCATCTCGATCCCGAGCAGATCGTCGCGGGCGCCGGCGAAGCACAGCGCGCGCTCGCCTGGGCGAAACCGCGGCTGGCGGATGGTCCGGTGCTGATCGCTTCGAGCGCGACGCCGGAAGCCGTCGCCGCCGTTCAGGCACGCCACGGTCGCGATGCCGCTGGCCACGCCATCGAGCAGGCCATGGCCGATATCGCCGAGGGACTGGCGCAGGCCGGCGTCCGGCGCTTGATCGTCGCCGGTGGCGAGACATCCGGCGCGGTGGTCGACCGGTTGAGAATTCCGGGATTTCTCGTAGGAGTAGAGATCGCCGCGGGAGTTCCGGTGCTGCGCGCGGTCGGCGCAGAGGCGGGCGACATGCTGCTCGCTCTGAAGTCCGGAAATTTCGGCGGCGCGGAGTTTTTCTCGGACGCGCTTAGGCTCATGCGCTGAGCGCAGAGCATTCTTAGCTGCCTGTTCATTTGTTTCTGGCTTCCGTACTCGTACGGAGTCGTCGTTAACATCTGCGCAGGTGCTCTGGTGTCGGATGTCGGTGCTGCTCCCTTTGGTTGATTCGTAAACTTCTGGCACCGCGCCAGCACAAAGAGACTCCGATTATGCTCGCCACCATTTCCATCCGCGCCAAGATCATCAGTGTCGTGGCGTTCCTGCTGGTCGCGATGGCCGGCATGGGTCTGCTCGCCGTCACGAAGATGCGGTCGATGAACGCCAACACGGTCGACATCACCACGAGCTGGATGCCGAGCGTGCGGGTGCTGGGCGAGCTCCGGGCCTCTGTCATCACCTATCGCAGCGTGGTCCGCGAGCACATGCTGGCCGAGACCATGGAAGAAAAGCTCGCGATGGAAAAGACCGCGGTCACCACCGGCGAGACCCTGGCCAAGGCCCGCCAGAGCTACGAGACCATGATCACCTCGCCGGAGGAGCGGGCGCTCTATACCGAATGGTCCAAGCTGTGGGACGACTACAAGAAGAGCGCGGACGAGGTCTTTGCGTTGTCGCGCAAAGAGGTCGGCAAGATCCCGCACGAGGCGCATGAGCTGAACGTCAAGACCGCCAACAGGATCGGCATCCAGTCCGACGAGGTTCTGCGCAAGGACATCGATCTCAACACCAAAGGTGGCGACCAGGCCGCCCGGGATGCAGACAACAGCTATTCCTTCGCGTTCATGCTGCTCTCGATCATCCTTGGCGTCGCCGTCATCGCCGGCATCGGTGTCGGCTTCTATCTCGTCCACGACGTCTCCAGCGGTATCAACTCCATCACCCTGCCGATGCAGGCGCTGGGCAGGGGAGACCTCTCTGCCGAGGTCCCGCACCGCGGTGAGAAGACGGAGATCGGCGCCATGGCTGACGTGCTCCAGGTCTTCAAGGAGGCGCTGATCGCCAAGAAGGCCGCCGACGAGGCCGCCGCGGCCGATGCCGAGGCCAAGATCGAGCGCGGCCGCCGCGTCGACAACATCACTCGCGAATTCGAAACGATGATCGGCGAGATCGTCCAGACCGTCTCATCGGCCTCGTCCCAGCTCGAAGCTTCCGCCTCGACGCTGACCTCGACCGCCGACCGCTCGCAGCGGCTGGCGACGACCGTTGCCGGTGCTTCGGAGGAAGCCTCGACCAACGTGCAGTCGGTGGCCTCGGCCACCGAGGAGATGGCCTCGTCCGTTGGCGAGATCAGCCGTCAGGTGCAGGAATCGGCGCGGATGGCGGGCGATGCCGTCGGCCAGGCCCGTGCCACCACCGAGCGCGTCAGCGAGCTCTCCAAGGCGGCCTCCCGCATCGGCGACGTCGTCGAGCTGATCAACACCATCGCCGGCCAGACCAACCTGCTGGCGCTGAATGCGACCATCGAGGCGGCGCGCGCGGGCGAAGCCGGCCGCGGCTTCGCCGTGGTCGCCTCCGAGGTGAAGGCGCTGGCCGAACAGACCGCGAAGGCGACAGGCGAGATCGGCCAGCAGATCTCCGGCATCCAGGCGGCAACCAACGATTCGGTCGGCGCGATCAAGGAGATCTCCTCGACCATCGAGCGCCTGTCGGAAATCTCCTCTGCGATCGCGGCGGCCGTGGAAGAGCAGGGCGCGGCGACGCAGGAGATCGCCCGCAACGTGCAGCAGGCGGCGCAGGGGACCCAGCAGGTTTCCTCCAACATCACCGACGTGCAGCGCGGTGCCACAGAGACCGGCACGGCCTCCTCGCAGGTGCTGTCGGCGGCGCAGATGCTGTCGAACGATTCGAACCGGCTCAGGACCGAGGTCAGCAAGTTCCTGACCAACGTTCGCGCGGCGTAAGCTGCCGACGTCGGGCTCCAACTGTCTCCCCTATGTCGTCCCGGCCCCCCGTGCGCAATTGCGCACTAGGCTGGGACGACGCCGTGATGTGCTTCCCCTCGCATAGCTGCGATGTCGATTTCGCAGTGCGGTAGCAGGGAAGTGAATGCAGGATAGTGCCTGGTTATTAGCGTTTCCGGCGGTGCTCGGTTAAAGGGGAAACAGGATCCCCGTGGGGGGCGGATTCCGTATCCCTGCCTGACCTGGAATTGCCTAGCGCATGATTGCTCTGGTTCGCATTGCCCTGAGCCGGCCCTACACGTTTGTCGTGCTGGCGCTCCTGCTGCTGATCATCGGACCGCTGGCAGCGCTGCGGACGCCGACCGACATCTTCCCGGATATCCGCATCCCCGTGATCGGCGTGGTCTGGCAGTACACCGGCCTGCCGCCGGACCAGATGTCCGGCCGCATCACCACGCCGTTCCAGCGCGCGCTGACGACGACCGTCAACGACATCGAGCACATCACCGCCAACTCCTATAACGGCTTCGGCATCATCAAGATCTTCTTCCAGCCGAATGTCGACATCCGCACCGCCAATGCGCAGGTCACCGCGATCTCGCAGACGCTGCTCAAGCAGATGCCGCCGGGCGCAACGCCGCCCTTGATCCTGAACTACTCCGCCTCGACAGTGCCGATCATCCAGGTGGCGCTGTCGGGCGACGGCCTCACCGAGCAGAACCTCGCCGACATCGGCATCAATAATCTGCGCACGCCGCTGGTCACCGTACCGGGCGCGGCGATCCCGTATCCGTTCGGCGGCAAGCAGCGCCAGGTCCAGATCGACCTCGATCCGACCGCGCTCCAGGCCCGCGGGCTGTCAGGCCAGGACGTTGCCAATGCGCTGGCCGCCCAGAACCTGATCACGCCGGTCGGCACCCAGAAGATCGGCCAGTTCGAATACAACATCCAGCTCAACAACTCGCCGCTGCGGATCGACGAGCTCGGCAATCTGCCGATCAAAACCGTCAACGGCGCCATGGTCTATGTGCGCGACGTTGCGACCGTGCGCGACGGCAATCCGCCACAAACCAACATCGTCCATGTCGACGGTAACCGTTCGGTGCTGATGATGGTGCTGAAGGCGGGCGCGACCTCGACGCTCGATATCATCGCCGGCATCAAGCAGAAGGTGATCGAGGTCAAGGACCAGCTGCCGGACGCCCTAAAGATCGGCTTCATCGGCGACCAGTCGGTGTTCGTCCGCGGGGCGATTCAAGGCGTCGCCTTCGAGGGCGTGATCGCGGCGCTGCTGACCAGCGTCATGATCCTCTTGTTCCTCGGCAGCTGGCGCTCGACCATCATCATCGCGGTGTCGATCCCGCTCTCGGTGCTGGGCGCCATCATCATGCTGTCGGCGATCGGCGAGACGCTGAACATCATGACGCTCGGCGGCCTCGCACTCGCGGTCGGCATCCTCGTCGACGATGCCACCGTGACGATCGAGAACATCAATTACCATCTGGAGCAGGGCAAGCCGGTCGAGCAGTCGATCCTCGACGGCGCCAACCAGATCGTGACGCCGGCCTTCGTCTCGCTGCTCTGCATCTGCATCGTGTTCGTGCCGATGTTCTTCCTCACCGGCGTCGCGCGCTTCCTGTTCGTGCCAATGGCGGAAGCGGTGATGTTCGCGATGATCTGGTCGTTCATCCTGTCGCGCACGCTGGTGCCGACCATGGCGAACTATCTGCTCAAGGCGCATGTCCATCACGAGGGCGAGCCGCCCAAGTCGCGTAATCCGCTGGTGTGGTTCCAGCGCGGTTTCGAGAAGCGGTTCGAGCGCATTCGCGGCGGCTACCATAACTTCCTCGGGCTCGCCCTGGCGCATCGCGCCGTGTTCGTGATCGGCTTTATCTGCGTGGTCGGCGCGTCCTTCGCGCTGGTGCCGTTCTTGGGGCGCAACTTCTTCCCCGCGGTCGATGCCGGCAACATCCTGATGCATGTCCGCACCCAAGTCGGCACCCGCGTCGAGGAGACAGCCAACCAGCTCGCCGACGTGCAGAAGGCGGTGCGCAAGCTGATCCCGGGCGAGATCGAGACCATGACCGACAACATCGGCATGCCGATCTCCGGCATCAACATGACCTACAACAACACCGGCGTGATCGGCCCGCAGGACGGCGACATCCAGATCAAGCTGAAGGAGGGCCACAAGCCGACCGAGGAGCATGTGAAGGTGCTGCGCGAGCAGCTGCCGCGCCTGTTCCCCGGCGTCAGCTTCGCCTTCCTGCCGGCCGACATCGTCAGCCAGATCCTGAATTTCGGCGCGCCGGCGCCGATCGACCTGCAGATCCGCGGCGCCAATCTTGCCGCCAACTTTGCCTATGCCAACAATCTGCTGGCGAAGGTCCGGCGCATTCCGGGCGTGGCCGATGCGCGCATCCAGCAATCGCCGAGCAACCCGACCTTCAACATCGATGTCGACCGCACCCGCGCCCAGTATGTCGGCCTGACCGAGCGCGACGTCACCAACAGCCTCGTGGTCAATCTCGCCGGATCCTCGCAGGTCGCGCCGACCTACTATCTCAACCCCGACAACGGCGTGTCCTATTCGATCGTGATGCAGACGCCGCAATACCAGATCGACTCGCTCAGCGCGCTGCAGACCCTGCCGATCACCGCGGCCGGCAATGCGCAGTCGCCGATCCTCGGCGGCATCGCCGACATCAAGCGCTCGACCTCCAGCGCGGTGGTGTCGCAATACGACATCCAGTCGATGGTGCAGATCTTCGCGACGACCTCGGGCCGCGATCTCGGCGCGGTCGCCGCCGACATCCGCAAGGTGATCGCCGACACCGCGAAGGAGGTTCCGAAGGGCTCCTCCGTGGTCCTGCTCGGCCAGGTGCAGACCATGAACAGCGCCTTCACCGGCCTGCTGTTCGGCCTGCTGGGTGCCGTCGTGCTGATCTACTTCCTGATCGTGGTGAATTTCCAGTCGTGGTCCGACCCGTTCGTGATCATCACCGCGTTGCCGGCCGCGCTTGCCGGCATCGTCTGGATGCTGTTCGCAACGGAGACCACGCTCTCGGTTCCGGCGCTCACCGGCGCGATCATGTGCATGGGCGTTGCCACCGCCAACAGCGTGCTCGTGATCTCCTTTGCGCGCGAGCGTTATGAGGAGCTCGGCGATCCCATCGCCGCGGCGCTGGAAGCCGGCTTCGTCCGGTTCCGCCCCGTCCTGATGACCGCGCTCGCCATGATCATCGGCATGGCGCCGATGGCGCTGGGGCTGGGCGAGGGCGGCGAGCAGAACGCGCCGCTCGGCCGTGCCGTGATCGGCGGCCTGATCTTTGCAACCTTCGCCACGCTGATGTTCGTTCCCGTGGTATTCAGCATGGTCCATAAGAAACAAGGCGCCAAAGCCGCCGCCTCATTGGAGACCCCGCATGTCGCCCACTGAATCCCGCTCGGCGGTGTCGCACCGGAAACTGGGCATTTTGGGCGTGGTGGCGCTGATTGCGGCAGGCCTTGTCGTCGGCACCGGCATCCGCGCCCGCGAGGAACAAGGCTCCAAGCTGAAGGAATGGACCGATGATCAGGCGGTTCCCAGTGTCGCGGTGACACTGCCGAATGCCAAGGCCCTGAACGCCACCATCGATCTGCCGGGGCGGCTCGAGGCCTATTATCGCGCGCCGATCTTCGCCCGCGTGAGCGGCTATCTCAAAAGCTGGAGCGCCGACATCGGCGCCCGCGTCAAGGCAGGGCAGGTGATCGCCGAGATCGAGGCGCCGGATCTCGACCAGCAGCTGCTTCAGGCCCGCGCCGACCTCGCCAGCCAGCAGGCCAGCGCCAGGCTGTCGGAAGCAACGCTGAACCGGCGCAAGACGCTGGTCGCCTCCAACTTCGTCTCCGCGCAGGAAATCGACGAACGCACCGCCGATCTCTCCAACAAGAACGCCGCCGTCAATTCGGGCAAGGCCAATGTCGAGCGGCTGGAAGCGCTCGCCGGCTACAAGAAGATCACCGCGCCATTCGACGGCGTGGTGACGGCGCGCGATACCGACGTCGGCGCGCTGATCAATGCCGGCGGCGGCTCGGGCCCGGCGATGTTCGTGATATCAGACATCACCAAGCTGCGCGTCTACGTCAACGTGCCCCAAAATTACGTTCCGGCGATCAAGATCGGCGCCAAGGCCACCATCGCGCTGCCGGAGTACCCGAACCGGACTTTCCAGGCGACGGTGGAGGCCTCCTCGCAGGCCGTCGACGTCGCCTCGGGCACGACACGAATGCAGCTTGGATTGGATAACTCTTCGGGCGAGTTGATGCCCGGCGGTTATGCCAGCGTGAAGCTGAGCCTGCAGCGCGACTCCGCGCCGCTCAGCATTCCCGCCAGTGCGCTGATCTTCAACGGCAGCGGCCTGCGCGTTGCGACCGTCGGTGCGGACGACAAGGTGCTGTTCAAGACCGTGACCATCGCCCGCGATCTCGGCCGCGAGATCGAGCTCGCCTCGGGCATAGCTGCCGATGACCGCGTCATCACGGCCCCGCCGGACGGCCTGTCGGATGGCGATCAGGTCCGCGTCGTCGGCGCCGGCGCCAAGGGCAAGCCGGCGACCGCGTCGGAGAAGCAACCGCCGAAAAGCTAGGGGCGGTCTTGTAGGGTGGGTTAGCCGAAGGCGTAACCCACCACTTCTTGCGCGGGAACAAAGTTGGTGGGTTACGCCTTCGGCTAACCCACCCTACGAGAGCTACGCCACCCGCCACTCCGGCACGCCATCGGCTGCCATGATGATTTCGCCAGTCGAGCCCACCGGCGTGCGATCCATGTTCAGCAAGTGCGCCAGCGTCGCGCTATCGCTCGCCGGAATCCGCGCCAGCGTACGGCGATCGTCCTGCGTCCGCAGCATCACCACGCCGTGCTCGACCTCGCCGCCACGGCCGTAGAGTACCGTAAAGCTCTCGACCTTGCCCTTGCCCGAGGCCTCCGTCACGAACTCCGGCACCGCGCGCTTGTTGCGGTCGGCCTCGCCTTGCACGATCGTCTCCTGCGCCAGCGCTTCGCGCGGCGGCGTCTTCGAGACCACCACCGCATGATGCTTGGTGACGAAGCCGCCCTGGCCATAGAGCAGGCCGAGCTTTGCACCATCGCGCACACGCCGCACCATCGCGCAGGCCGCATGCGTCATGTAGGTGTTGAGCGGCGCGCCGAAGAAGGTGAGGCCGCCGGTCACGGTCGGGTGCACGTCGGCACCTAAGCCCAACGTCCGTCGCGCCATCTTGGGCACGCAAGGGAAGCAGCTGTAGAGCTCGATCGCGTCGAACTTCCTGCCGTCGCCACCGGTGAGGTCCATCACCGCCTTCAGCACCGCATTCTGCGGATGGCTTTCGTAGAACTGGTCGCGTAGCAGATAGTCGCGCGGCTCCTCCGCCGAGGCGCCGCCGAGCGGATAGACCAGCTTGTCTTCTGCAATGCCGGCCGCGCGCGCCTTGGCCAGGCTGGTCAGCAGCAGCGCGCCGCCCATGTTGACGCTGGGGTTGGCGACCATGAGCTTGTTGTAGGGCCACGCGATCAGCCGGTTGTCCGCCGTCGGCGTCGTGATCTCCTCAGGCGCATAGCGCCGCTTCAGCCAGGCATTGGGATTTTGTGCGGCGGCTTCCGAATAGCGCGACCACAACGTGCCCGACTCGGCCATCGCCTCGCGCGGCGTCTGGCCCCAATGCGCGGCGGAGGCGGCTTCATAGAACGGATAGACGGTGACCGGTCGGAACACGCCGAGCTTGACCGCCAGCGGCTTTTGGAACGCTGCGCCGCGTTTGGGCTCCTCGACGTCATGGGCGAACGGTGTCCATGGCAGTTTTGTCCCGGCGCGCTCCGCCTTGGTCGCTGTCGACTGCGCCTCCGCGCCGCAGATCGCGGCGACGCTGCATTCGCCGCGCGCGATGCGCTTTGCCGCTTCGTGTATGTAGCGGATCGGGCTCTCGCCACCGACCGGGCCGTAATAGCAATGCTGGGGCGAGACGCCGAGGCGCTGAGCCAAAAGCTTCTCCGGATCGCGATAGCGCCAGCTCAGGAAGTTGACGACGTCGAGCGACTGCACCTCACCGAGCAGCTTTGCGCCGGCATCCTGCTCGGCGCGTCGCAGCGCCTGCTCGAGCAGATCGAGCGGCTCGAGGCCCTCGGTGATCTCCCTGGGGCGGTCGACGATCTCGCCGATGCCGACGATGACGGGGATGCGGTCTTCGGGGATATTGGTCTTGTCTGTCATGCTTCAATTCACGATGTCAGTTGTTTCGTCATTGCGAGCGTAGCGAAGCAATCCAGAATCGTTCCGCGGCGGCAGCCTGGATTGCTTCGCTGCGCTCGCAATGACAGGAGGGGCCTACTCCGCCACCAGCGCATTCATGTGCTCGACGGCTTCGGCAAACTCTTCCTTGAACTCCTGCACCACCGCTCCCGCCGACTTCACGCTGTCGATCAGCCCGACGCCCTGGCCGACAAAATAGCTGACGAGGTCGCGCGCCTTGGCGTTGCCGCTTGCGGCCGCGCGGTCGATGGCGTTGAAGGCGTCGCGGCTGACGATGCTTTGCAGCGGCATCGGCAGCGCGCCCGGGCTGTCCGGCGCGCGGTCCCAGGCATCGGTCCAGACCGAACGTAGTTGCCGCGCCGGCTTGCCGGTGCGGCCCTTCGAGCGCACCGCATCGCGCGAGGAGGCCGCGATCATCTTCTCGCGGAAGATCTCCGTGGTCTCGGCCTCGACGGTGGCGAGCCACACCGAGCCGGTCCAGGCGCCGGCCGCGCCCATCGCCATGCAGGCCGCCATCTGCCGTCCCGTCATGATGCCGCCGGCAGCCAGCACCGGCACGTCGCGGATCGGCTTGATCGCCTTGATCACCTCCGGCACCAGCACCATGGTCGAGACCTCGCCGCAATGACCGCCGGCCTCGGTGCCCTGCACCACGAGGATGTCGACGCCGGCTGCGACCTGGCGCAAAGCATGCTCCTTGGCGCCGACGAGCGCTGCGACCGGCACGCCGTGCTTCTTGCCCATCTCGATCATCGCCTTCGGCGGCACGCCCAGCGCATTGGCGATCAGGCGGATCGGATGATTGAAGGAGACCTCGAGCAATTGAAGCGCCGTCTTGCCGTCGAACGGCTGCGGCTGATTGTCTGCCACGTCGGTGGTGGTCAGCTCGATATCGTATTTCTTCAGAAGGTCGCGCGTGTAGTTGCGGTGCTCTTGCGGCACGCGCGCTTCCAGGCTCTTCCAGGTGACGTCCTTCTCGCCCGCCGTGGAGATGTTCTCGGGGATCAGCACGTCGATGCCGTAGGGCTTGCCGTCGATGTGATCGTCGATCCATTTCAGCTCGCGTTCGAGCGTATCGGGCGTGTGCACGGTGGCACCTAACACACCGAAGCCGCCGGCGCGGCTGACGGCGGCAACGACGTCGCGGCAATGGCTGAATGCGAGCAGCGGGAACTCGATGCCCAGCATGTCGCAGATCGGCGATTTCATGGTTCTCTCCCGGCGGCCCTCGCGTTGCTGTTGTTGCTTTCCCTGCGAAGGCCGTTCGACGCTAACTCATCATCGCCCGCGATGCCATGCCGGATTCGGTTGCGCATCTTGCGTGCAGGCGCCGCATGACGCGCGGCCCATTCCGCTGCACAAAATAAGCAGGCCTGGGTCCGCCGATTTGCCTCTTGCGCTTCGGCATCCCTCAGAGAATGCTGGCGCACAACAACAGAAAACAACGAGGGAGCGCCAACCGATGTCGCCAGCGCAGTCGAGTCCGGCCGAGGCCGAGGAGTCCTACGACGTTGTCGTCGTCGGCGCAGGCTTTGCCGGCATGTATATGCTGTACCGCCTGCGCGGGCTCGGCTTCTCGGCACGGGTCTACGAGCAGGGCGATGGCGTCGGCGGCACCTGGTACTGGAACCGCTATCCCGGCGCGCGCTGCGATGTCGAGAGCATGCAATATTCCTACTCCTTCTCCGACGAGCTCCAGCAGGAATGGGACTGGAGCGAGCGCTATGCGCCGCAAGCAGAGATTCTGAAATACGCCAACCATGTCGCCGACCGTTTCGATCTGCGCCGCGACATCCAGTTCAACACCCGCGTCGAGCGCGCCGTCTTCGACGAGCAAGCGAAGCGCTGGTCGGTGACTGTCTCCGACGGCAGAACGGTTCAAGCGCAGTTCGTTGTGCTCGCCACCGGCTGCCTCTCGAACGCGCGCAAGCCCGACATCGAAGGCCTCGAAAACTTTGGGGGGTCCGTCTACCACACCGGAAGCTGGCCGCACGAAGACGTCGACTTCACCGGCTTGCGCGTCGGCCTGATCGGCACGGGATCGTCAGGCATCCAGTCGGCGCCCATCATCGCCGAGCAGGCGAAACATCTCACCGTATTCCAGCGCACCGCGAACTTCTCGATTCCGGCCCGTAACGCCGCGCTCACCACGGGGGAACGCGATGCGTTCCGCAAGAGCTATCCGGAGATCCGCCGCTTCGCCCGCGAGGTCGCACGCAACGGCATCTATGCCGAGCAGCCCGACCGCGGTGCGCTCGACGACAGCGACGAGACCAGGCGCGGCAAATACGAGAAGCGTTGGGACCGTGGCGGACTCACCTTCATGTATGTCTACAACAATCTCGGCCTCGACCGAACCGCCAACGACACCGCAGCGGATTTCGTGCGTGGCAAGATCGCCGAGATCGTGAAAGACCCCGCGACCGCAAAGCTGCTGCAGCCGAACAGCCATCCGATCGGGACCAAGCGCATCTGTATCGACACGGACTATTTCGCCACCTTCAACCGGCCGAACGTCTCGCTGGTCGATATCAAGACCAATCCGATTCAAGAGATCACCGCGAATGCGGTTCGCGTCGCGGGGAGGAATCACGAAGTCGACGCGCTGGTGTTGGCGACCGGTTTCGATGCGATGACCGGATCGGTCGCGAAGATCGACATTCGCGGCCCGGGCGGGCAGACGCTGAACCAGAAATGGGCGGAGGGCCCGAAAACTTATCTCGGCCTGATGAGCGCCGGCTTTCCGAACCTCTTCATCATCGCCGGCCCCGGCAGCCCGTCGGTGCTGTCGAACATGATCGTGTCGATCGAGCAGCATGTCGACTGGATCGCCGATTGTCTGACCCACATGCGCGAGCACGGCCTTGCCGCGCTGGAGGCGGACAGCAATGCCGAGGAGAAATGGGTCGCGCACGTCAACGAGGTCGCCCAGGGCACGCTCTATCCGCAGGCCAATTCCTGGTACATGGGCGCCAACATCCCCGGCAAGCCGCGCATCTTCATGCCCTATATCGGCGGCGTCGGCGCCTACCGCCGGATCTGCGACGAGGTCGCGGCGAAGGGGTATGAAGGCTTCGTGATGGAGGCCGAGGCCCAGCCTCGCAGGGCAATGTCAGGCTAGTTTGCGGATGCCGCGAGAGGCGGCGCAAAGCATCCGAAGAGCGCGTCGGCAGTGATGCCGGCGCGCTCAACATTTCAGCGCATCCAGGAAGCGAAACGTAATTATTCGGTAAGCGACCTCCATTACAACGATTGCGCGTAGACGCGAATGTCTAGCTGGAATGGAGAGTGTGATGGCTTGGTTCAACAACATGTCTGTTGGGCGCAAGCTCCTGCTCACATTTTCGGCAGTCGTGCTGCTGGTCGTCGTGCTCGGCGGCTTCGCGCTGAAATCGCTGTCCGACCTGCAAGGCGCGGCGCGTGAGCTGTCCGGCAACTGGCTCCCCAGCGTCGACAAGGCGAGGGGTCTGCAATACCAGATCGCCCGCATCCGGACCAACCAGCTCTCGGTGCTGATGGCCAAGGAAAGCGATCGCGAGGAGATCCGCCAGACCCTGCGCAAGATCGAGCAGACCGTGACCGACAGCCTCAAATCCTATGAGGCGTTCGTGACCTCGCCGGAGGAGCAGGCCGCGCTCAAGCGTCTCAGCGCCCACTACACCGCCTTCCTGGAATCGGACAAGGCGCTGGATATGCTTGCCACCAATCCCGATGGCGCCAGGGAAGCCTTCTTTGCCGGCAGAAACCAGTTTCGCGAGCTGCTCGAAGACGCCGACAAGCTCGTGAAGGTCAACACGGATGGCGCCGGCCGTTCCGTCGCCACGGCGGAATGGACCTATGACAATGCGCGCACCGTGATCGTGATCGTGCTGCTGGTGATGATGGCGCTCGCGGCCGCGGCCGGCTTCGTGCTGCGCTCGGCGATCGCCAGGCCGCTGCTCGCGCTCGACAAGGCGATGGGACGGCTCGCCCAGAACGACACCACGACCGAAGTGCCGGCGACGGAGCGGCGCGACGAGGTCGGCGCCATGGCCCGTGCGGTGCTCGTGTTCAGGGAAGGCATGATCGCGGCCGATCAGATGCGCGCGCGCCAGGAGGAGGAGCGGCAGGCCAAGGAGCGGCACGCCGCCTACATCATGGGGCTGGCGCAGGACTTCGATACAGCGGCAAGCTCCGCCATCGGCGGCGTGGCCGATGCGGCGAGCCGCATGCAGGCGACCGCGGGCGGCCTGTCCTCCACCGTCGGCCAGACCGGCGAGCAGGCGATGACGGTGGCCGCGGCCGCGCAACAGGCCTCGGCCAACGTGCAGACGGTGGCCTCGGCTGCCGAGGAGCTGACCTCGTCGATCCACGAGATTTCCAGGCAGGTCTCGCTGGCCTCCCAGGTCAGCCACAAGGCGGTGGACCAGGCCAACCGCACCAACGACATCGTCGGCGGCCTGCAGCAAGCGGCGCGCCGCATCGGCGAGGTGATCGACCTCATCAACCAGATCGCCAGCCAGACCAACCTTCTGGCGCTGAACGCGACCATCGAGGCGGCACGGGCGGGCGATGCCGGCCGCGGATTTGCCGTTGTCGCCAACGAGGTGAAGAGCCTCGCCGCGCAGACCTCGCGGGCGACCGACGAGATCAGCCAGCAGATCGCCTCGGTGCAGCAGGCGACCGCGCAGGCGGTCGATGCGATCACCGCCATCGGCGGCACCATCCAGGAGATCAGCCAGATCAACACCACGGTCGCCTCGGCGGTGGAAGAGCAGGGCGCGGCGACGCAGGCGATCGCCCGCAGCGCCGAGCAGGCCTCCGCCGGCACCGGAACGGTGACCAAGAACATCGAGGGCGTGAGCCAGTCGGCCCGCTCCGGCGGCGGCGCTGCGCAGGAGATGCTCTCCGCGGCCACCTCGCTGTCACATGAGGCCGACCAGATGCGCTCCCTGGTCCAGGACTTCCTCGGCAAGGTCAAGGCTGCATGACGCCGGCTTGAGGTCCGCGCCGGACGCAGAGCCGGCAGGGCTTGTCATCGGCCATCCCAGGGCTAATTAATGCAGGCGCATCTTTCCGCCGGAGCCCCCGCATGACTGACGCCCCCGCCTACGTGCCGCCCAAAGTCTGGACCTGGAACAAGGAGAATGGCGGGCAGTTCGCCAGCATCAACCGCCCGATCGCCGGCCCCACCCACGACAAGGAACTGCCGGTCGGTAAGCATCCCCTGCAGCTCTATTCGCTGGCGACGCCGAACGGGGTGAAGGTCACGGTGATGCTGGAGGAACTGCTGGCGCTCGGCCACAAGGGGGCCGAATACGATGCCTGGCTGATCAGGATCGGCAATGGCGACCAGTTCGGCAGCGGCTTTGTCGACATCAATCCGAACTCGAAAATCCCCGCGCTGATGGATCGCTCGGGTCCGGAGCCGATCCGGGTGTTCGAGTCCGGCTCGATCCTGTTCTACCTCGCCGAGAAGTTCGGCGCCTTCCTGCCGAAAGATATCAAGTCCCGTACCGAAGCGATGTCCTGGCTGTTCTGGCAGATGGGCAGCGCCCCCTATCTCGGCGGCGGCTTCGGCCATTTTTATGCCTACGCGCCGTTCAAGATCGAATACGCCATCGACCGTTTCGCGATGGAGACCAAGCGCCAGCTCGACGTGCTCGATCGGCGCCTTGCCGACAATGAGTACCTCGCGGGCAAGGAGTACACCATCGCCGACATCGCGGTATGGCCCTGGTACGGCGCGCTCGCCAAGGGGCTGGTCTACGGCGCCGGCGAATTTTTGTCAGTGCAGGACTACAAGAACGTGCAGCGCTGGACCGACCAGATCGCCAAGCGTCCGGCCGTGAAGCGCGGCCGCATGGTCAACCGCGTCTCCGGCGACCCCGCCAGCCAGCTCCACGAGCGCCACGACGCCAGCGATTTCGAGACGAAGACGCAGGACAAGCTCGCGCCCGCGACGTAGGGCGGTTGCTTACCTCTCCCCGCTTGCGGCGAGAGGTCGGAATGCCCCCGGCGATGCGAAGCATCGTCCGGCGCGATCCGGGTGAGGGGTACAGGTCTCACTGCGATCTCGTAGGGTGGGCAAAGCGAAGCGTGCCCACCGACCGGCATCCGTACGCACAAAAGACGTGGGCACGGCGCTCTGTGCCTTTGCCCACCCTACGGCCTACGATTTCTTCACACCCTCCGCGGCCGGAAACACCACGCGATCATCCGTGCGGCAGTAGCGGTCGGCGAACATGCGGCCGATCGGATGATAGCGGTCCATGTGCACCCGCATCGCCTTGTCGTCCCAGAGCTCGTCGCGGATGTGGAAGTGGATGCCTTCACCCATGATCAGCCGGCGATCGTCGTTGACGTCGATCAGCTTCCAGAGCTTGCACTCCATCGCCCAGGGCGCGTCGGCAAGCCGCGGTACGGCGATCTCAGTTGAAGGCGCGAGCTTCAGGCCGAGATAATCCGGCTCGCCGATCTCAGGCGGAAAGTCGCCGCTGCTCTCATGCATGGCTTTGGCCAGCGGCTCATCGGCGATGTTGACCACGAACTCGCCGGTGCGCTGGATGTTGAGGAACGTGTCCTTGTCCTGTCCGTTCGGCTTGCGGTTCGCCGCGAACATGCACAGCGGCGGATCCTCGCAGAAGGCGTTGAAGAAGCTGAACGGCGCAGCGTTGACGGCGCCGGTCGGCCCGACCGAGGTCACCCACGCGATCGGCCGCGGCAGGATGAAGGACGTCAGCACCTTGTAGCGCTCGCGTGGCGTCAGCTCGCTGGCGGCGTAGTCCATGGGAGCTCCGTGAGAGGGAGAGCTTCGTAGGGTGGGCAAAGCGAAGCGTGCCCACCACTTCCAGCGAAGCCATAATGGTGGGCACGGCGCGCGAAGAGCGCGCCTTTGCCCACCCTACGGCATCTCGTCGATCACGCCATGCTCAGCTCGTGCCGTCCCACCACCATCCAGTGCACCTCGTCCGGACCGTCGGCGAAGCGCAGGTGGCGGACGTCCTGGTACATCTCGGCGAGCGGGGTCCAGTGCGAGATGCCGGTGGCGCCGTGCATCTGGATCGCCTGGTCGATGATCTTGCAGGCGCGTTCGGGCACCATGGCCTTGACCATGGAGACCCAGACGCGAGCCTCCTTGTTGCCGAGCACGTCCATCGCCTTGGCGGCCTTCAGCACCATCAGCCGCATCGCCTCGATCTCGCAGCGGGCCTGCGCGATGATCTGCATGTTGCCGCCGAGATGGGCGATCTTCTTGCCGAAGGCTTCGCGGGTGAGGCCCCGCTGCACCATCAGATCGAGCGCCTTCTCGGCCTTGCCGATGGTGCGCATGCAGTGATGGATGCGGCCCGGTCCAAGGCGGAGCTGCGAGATCTCGAAGCCGCGGCCTTCGCCGAGCAGCATGTTAGCCTTCGGCACGCGCACATTGTTGAAGCGCATATGCATGTGGCCGCGCGGGGCGTGGTCCTGGCCGAACACATACATGGGCCCGAGCACCTCGACGCCGGGCGTGTCGCGCGGCACCAGGATCTGCGATTGCTGCTTGCTCGGCGCCGCATCCGGATTGGTCTTCACCATCACGATGAGGATCTTGCAGCGGGGGTCGCCGAGGCCGGAGATGTAATATTTCTCGCCGTTGATGACCCATTCGTCGCCGACTAGCTTTGCTGTCGTCGAGATGTTCTTGGCATCGGAGGAGGCGACGTTCGGCTCGGTCATGACATAGGCCGAGCGGATCTCGCCGTTGAGCAGCGGCTTCAGCCACTTTTCCTTCTGCTCCTTGGTGCCGACGCGCTCCAGCACCTCCATGTTGCCGGTGTCGGGCGCCGAGCAGTTCATGGTCTCCGAGGCCAGCGGGCTCTTGCCGAGTTCGGCGGCGATATAGGCGTAATCGAGATTCTTCAGGCCCTGGCCGGTCTCGTCGTCGGGCAGGAAGAAGTTCCAGAGGCCTTCCTGCTTGGCCTTGTTCTTGGCCTTCTCCAGCACCTCGAGCTGCTTCGGCGTGAAGCTCCAGCGATCCTCCTTGCCTTCGCCGGCCTTGGCGAACTCGATCGACATCGGCTCGACGGTGTCGCGGATGAACTTCTTGACGTGATCGTAGAGCGGCCGGACCTGGTCCGACATGCGCAGATCGTTGAGCTCGTCGCCCGGATTGAGCGTGTAGTTGGTGGTGCGGGGAATGTAGGTGTGTTTTGTCATTGGTCCTCCCGGGAGCGCTGAGTTCGTGCTGGCCGGAAGAATAGTCGTAGCGACGCCAAAGTGCGAGCGCGTATTTTCTCACGCGGGCTATGCCATGCGATGGAATTTCGCGAGGCGTTTGAAATGTTGTTTGAATGGGGCCGCGAACTCTCTCCCTACGTCGTCCCGGACAAGCGCGCCTTAAGCGCGCGTAGATCCGGGACCCATAACCACAGGCGGCTGTGGTTACGGGGACTCGGAGTTACCTGTTTCGCGCAACAACATCGTTGCGTGGTTGTGGGTCCCGGCCTTCGCCGGGACGACAGACACCGAGGGTGTGACCGGCCTAGTTCGGCATCCGATGCATCGCGCAGATCTTGTTGCCGTCGAGGTCGCGCAAATAGGCGAGATAGAGCTTGTTTCCCGCGCCCTCGCGGATGCCGGGCGGATTTTCGATCGGCGTTCCGCCGGCGGCGACACCGGCGGCGTGCCATTTCTCGACCTGCTCAGGCGAGTTGGCGGCAAAGCCGATGGTGCCGCCGTTCGCGCAGGTCGCGGGCTCACCGTTGATCGGCTTCGAGACCGAGAACACGCCGGTCTTGGTGATGTAGAAGATGCGATGGCCGTCGACCCTGGCCGGCCGCACATCGAGGGTGCTCAGCAGCTGGTCGTAGAACACCTTGGCCTTGTCGAGGTCGTTGGTGCCGATCATGACGTGTGAAAACATTTGCCCTGTCCCCTCGGAGTTTGTAGCCCGGATGGAGCGTAGCGAAATCCGGGTCTTGCTTGCTTCTAGGAATCCCGGATTACGCTTCGCTCCATCCGGGCTACGAAATCAAAACGCGGTGTAGCCGCCGTCGATCACGAACGTATCCGCCGTGTGATACGACGACGCCTTGCTCATCAGGTACACCGCGATGCCGCCGAAATCGGATGCTTCGCCGAAGCGGCGCTGCGGAATCCGCGGCATCACGTTGGCGACGAATTTTTCGTTGGCCATGAGACTTGATGTCATGTCGCTCTTGATCCAGCCGGGCAGGATCGCGTTCGCGGTGACGCCGTGGCGCGCCAGCTCGACGCCGAGCGCGCGCACCAGCGCGTTGATCGCGGCCTTGGTCGCCGCATAATGTTCGTTGCGCGCTGTGCCGAAGATCGAAGCGAGGCTCGAGGTCGCAACCAGCCGGCCGAAGGGATCGCCGGCATTGGCGCGCTCGGTCATGTGCCTGGCCGCCGCCTGGAACGCGTGGAACACGCCGTCGAGATTGGTCGCAAACATCGTGCGCCATTCCTCCTCGGTGCGCTCGATGAAGGAGCGTCGTCCGCCGCCGCCGATGCCGGCATTGGCGAAGCAGCCATCGACCCGGCCGAATGTGTCGAGCGTGGCTTTCATCGCGGCGTTGACCGAGGCCGGATCGGTGACGTCGCAGACGCGGGTATCGACCTTGCCTGACAGCCCCGCCATGCTCGCGGCAGCAGCCTTGTTCTTGTCAGCATTGCGGCCCCAGATCGAGACGTTGCAGCCCTGACCGGCGAGCGCCTGTGCGATGCCGAGCCCGATGCCGCCATTGCCGCCAGTGATCACGGCGACGCGTCCGGTGAGGTCGAAAAGGTTCATGGAGCGTTTCCTGTTTTGGGCATAAGGCGCATCAGCCGCTGCGCACAAGATTGCTTGCTAAGCTCCGATCACCATGGACAAGAGCGCGCCAAAAATCAAATATGCGCCCCGGCAAAACTAATTCCGGCCTGCGAAACTGACGCAGGCCGCAACTGACGAGGAAACCCATGCAGTTCAAACACGTCACGCTCGATTTCGATGGCTCGGTCGCGATCCTCAGGCTCGACCATCAGGAGGTGATGAACGCGGTCTCCATGGACATGCTCGGCGGTCTCGCCGAGGCGCTCGACACGATCGAGGAGAAGAAGGACGAGGTCCGCTGCGTCGTGCTGACCGGCGCGGGCCGCGCCTTCTGCACCGGCGCCAATCTGCAAGGGCGCAACAACCAGTCGAAGAAGACCAAGGCCGGCCTGACGCTGGAAACCGGCTTTCATCCCTTCCTGCGTCGCATCCGCAATCTGCACTGCCCCATCATCACCGCGGTCAACGGGCCGGCCGCCGGCGCCGGCATGAGCTTCGCCCTGCTCGGCGACATGATCTTATGCGCGCGTTCCTCTTACTTTCTTCAAGCGTTCCGGCGCATCGGCCTCGTGCCGGATTGCGGCTCGACCTGGCTCTTGCCGCGCCTGATCGGCAAGGCGCGCTCGATCGAATTGTCGCTGATGGGCGAGCGGCTGCCGGCCGAGAAGGCGCTGGAATGGGGCCTCGTCAACCGCGTTTACGATGACGGCGTGCTGATGGAGGAGGCGATGAAGCTCGCGCGCGACCTCGCTGGCGGCCCGACGGTGGCGCTGTCGCTGATCCGCAAACTCTACTGGGACAGCCCGGAAAATTCCTTCGAGGACCAGCTCAATCTCGAATTCCAGTGCCAGCTGCGCGCCGGCGATACCCAGGATTTCCGCGAGGGGGTCGGCGCGTTTCTTGAGAAGCGTCCCGCGCAGTTCAAGGGCAAATGATCGAGGCCGAGCTTTCGCGCAGCGTCGCGCGCTGGTACCCGGGCGCGACCGGCGTCACCGGAGTGGCAAAGCTGTCCGGCGGTGCCAGCCAGGAAACCTGGCGCTTCGACATCGTGCATCCCGACGGGCCGATCGGCGCAATCCTGCGCCGCTCGCCGAAGGGGTATGGCGCAGCGCCGACGCGTGCGGCGGGCCTCGCCGCCGAGGCGCAGCTGATGCAGCTCGCCTTCGAGGCCGGCGTGCCGTCGCCGCGCGTGATGCATGTGCTGACGGCCGAGGACGATCTCGGCACCGGCTTCATCATGCAGCGGGTCGAGGGCGAGACCATCGCCCGCAAAATTCTTCGCGATGAGGAGTTTGCCGCGGCGCGGCCACTGCTTGCGCGGCAGATCGGCGGCGTGCTTGCGGGCCTGCACAGGCTGCCGCAGAATAAATTGCCCGAGCTGCGCAGCCGGAATGCGACCCAGGAGATCTCAGAGTTCGAGCGCGACTATCGCAGCCTGAACTGGCCGAAGCCCGTGTTCGAGCTGGCGCTGCGCTGGCTGCGCGACCACGATCCCGGCCCCTCGGTCGAGACCACGCTGGTGCACGGCGATTTCCGCAACGGCAATCTCATCATCGGCGCAGATGGCGTCCGCGCCGTGCTCGACTGGGAGCTCGCCCATCTCGGCGACCCCATGGAGGATCTCGGCTGGGTCTGCGTCAACTCCTGGCGCTTCGGCGAGATCGACAAGCCTGTCGGCGGCTTTGGCTCGCGCGAGGAGCTGTTCGCCGGCTACGAAGCGGCAAGCCGCAAGGTCGATCCCGCGCGCGTCAAGTTCTGGGAGGTGATGGGCACGCTGCGCTGGGGTATCATGTGCGGCGGCATGATGCAGCGCTTTCGCGAGAGCCCGGACCATTCCATGGAGCGCGCCATGATCGGCCGCCGTGCCTCCGAAACCGAGATCGATCTGTTGCGGCTTCTGGCGCCGCGCGGGAGCTGACACATGCAGGACGAACCCACGCCGGTCGAGCTGACCAAATCAGTCGCCGATTTCCTCCGCAGCGACATCACGCCGCTGATTTCCGGCCATCAGGCCTTCAAGCTCCGCGTCGCCATCAACATCCTCGATCTCGTCACGCGGCAGCTGACGCAGGAAGAGGGGAGCGATGCGAGCGAGGTGGAGCGCCTGCGCGCGCTGCTCGGCATCGACGGCTCGGTGACGGAGCTCAACCGCGTGCTCGCCGATCACATCGCGAGGGGCGAAGTCGATCTCGCAACGCCCGGCCTTGCCGAGCATCTGTGGGAGACCACGATGGATAAGCTGGCCGTGGATCAGCCGAACTATGCCTCCTACAAGCGGGAGCTGGGGCGAAATCCGTAGGATGGGTAGAGCGCAGCGAAACCCATCGTCTCAAGTCTCGTTCTGTCATTGATGGATTTCGCTGCGCTCTACCCATCCTACGCACCTGTCGCGAGGTGGTCAGACCTCTCCCCGTCATTGCGAGGAGCGCAGCGACGAAGCAATCCAGAGTGTCTCCGCGGAGGGATCCTGGATTGCTTCGCTGCGCTCGCAATGACGACGGAGGAGCCGCCTACTTCCCCACCCATTTCGGCGGCCGCTTCTCGGAAAACGCCTTCGGTCCCTCGATGTAATCCTGCGAGGCCGCCATCGCTTTCACCGCCGGGTACTCCCGCTGCTCTTCGATCGCCTGCTCTAGCGATACGCCAAGCCCGCGCTGAATGGCCTGCTTGGAGGCCCGGATCGACATCGGCGAGTTCTTGCTGATCGTCTCGGCCCAGCGCAGCGCCGCGTTGAGCGCTCCGCCCTGCGGCACCACCTCGTTGACGAAGCCGAGCTCAAGACCTTCCTTGGCGCTGACATGGCGCGCGGTGAGGATCATGCCCATGGCGCGCTTCAGCCCGATCTGGCGCGGCAACCGGTGCAGGCCGCCGGCGAGCGCGGCAAGGCCCACGCGCGGCTCCGGTAGCGCGAAGGTCGCGTTCTCCGCGGCGATGATGAGATCGCAGGCGAGTGCGATCTCGAAACCGCCGCCCATCGCGACGCCGTTCACCGCGGCGATGATCGGCTTGTCGCAGTCGAATCGCGCCGTGAGGCCGGCAAAGCCGCCCTTGTCCCAGCCGCGCTTGCCGCCGGCGGCCTGCCACTTCAGATCGTTGCCGGCGCAGAACGCCTTGTCGCCGCTGCCTGTGACGACGGCGATCCACTGCTCGGGATCGGCGGAGAAATCGTCGAACACTTTTTGCAGCTCGAAATGCGCATCGGTGTGCAGCGCGTTGTAGACCTCGGGCCGCGACAGCGTGACGATCGTGATCGGCCCCTTGCGTTCCACCTTGGAAAATTTCAGCTCCATCGCGCGCTCCCGCATTTTCTCGTGAAGGAATATTGGCGTCATACTACCGTGCGTTCGCGCCGGAGCACCATCGAATTGCGCGGGCGCGCCTTGCATGGCCGGCACGCCTCGGCTTGCTTGACTCGGCGAGGCTCTTCTCACCTTAATCGTGTGAAGCAAAGACGCGCCTAGCGCCTTAACGCAAAACGATAAAATCAATCCGGGAGAGAACCTGTGGATTTCTCATTGCCTGCCGATCTCGTCGCCTATCTCGGAGAGCTCGACCGTTTCATCGAACGCGAGATCAAGCCGCTGGAGGAGGCCGACGACAACATCCGCTTCTTCGATCATCGCCGCGAGTGGGCCCGCACCGATTTCGAGAATGGCGGCCTGCCGCGGCACGAATGGGAGGCGCTGTTGCGCAAGGCGAAGGATCTCGCCGACGCTGCCGGGCACTTGCGCTTTCCGGTACCGAAGCAGTATGGCGGCAAGGACGGCTCCAATCTCTGGATGGCGGTGATCCGCGAGCATTTTGCCGCAAAGGGCCTCGGCCTGCACAATGATCTCCAGAACGAGCATTCCATCGTCGGCAATTTCCCCGTCGTCACCATGCTCGATCGCTACGGCCGCGACGATCAGAAGGCGATGATCGACGGTTCGATCAGGGGCAAGTACCGCATCACCTTTGGCCTGACCGAGCCGCATCACGGCTCGGACGCCACCCACATGGAGACGCGCGCGGTGCCGGCGACCCGCGACAACGTCAAGGGCTGGATCATCAACGGCGAGAAGATGTGGACGACGGGCATGCACGTCGCCACGCACTGCGCGCTGTTCGCGCGCACCAGCGGCAATGACGGCGATGCCCGCGGCATCACCTGCTTCCTGGTGCCGGCCAGGAGCCACGGCGTCAAGGTCGAGGAGTACATGTGGACGTTTAACATGCCGACCGACCATCCCCGCGTCAGCTTCACGGATGTGTTCGTGCCTGAAGATGCGCAGTTCGGCGAGGTCGGCCGCGGACTGTCCTTGGCGCAGTGCTTCGTGCACCAGAACCGCATCCGCCAGGCGGCGAGCTCGCTGGGCGCGGCCGTCTACTGCATCAACGAGAGCGTCAAATACGCACGCGAGCGAAAGCCGTTCGGCAGGGCGCTCGCCGAAAACCAGGCGATCCAGTTCCCGCTGGTCGAGCTCGCCACGCAGGCCGAGATGCTGCGCCTCTTGATCCGCAAGACGGCCTGGGAGATGGACCAGCTCACCGAGGAGCAGATCGAGCGCACGCTCTCCGACCGCGTCTCCATGTGCAACTATTTTGCAAACCGCCTCTGCTGCGAATCCGCCGACCGCGCCATGCAGGTCCATGGCGGCATGGGCTACTCACGCCACAAACCGTTCGAGCACATCTATCGCCACCACCGCCGCTACCGGATCACCGAGGGCAGCGAGGAGATCCAGATGCGGAAGGTAGCGGGGTTCTTGTTCGGGTATATGGGACCGGGGAAACATTGAGGCTTCCACCGCTATCGTAGGGTGGGCAAAGCGAAGCGTGCCCACGATCCTTTCGATACGGAACGAGGTCGTGGGCACGGCGCTTTGCGCCTTTGCCCACCCTACGGCACCTCGCGATCAATTCACTCTTCGATCCTTTCCCGCCCAATACGGCTCGCGCAATTGCCGCCGCAAGATTTTGCCGCTGGGATTCCGCGGCAGCGCCGGCAAGAACTCCACGCTCTTCGGCGTCTTGTAGCCGGCGATGCGCTCGCGGGTGAAGTTGATGATGTCGGTGGCGGTCGCCTGCTTGCCGGGCTTCATCACCACGACGGCCTTCACCGCCTCGCCCCATTTGTCGTCGGGTACGCCGATCACGGCGGCTTCTGCGACATCTGGATGATCGCACAGCGCGCTCTCGACTTCGGCGGGGTAGATGTTCTCGCCGCCGGAGATGATCATGTCCTTGATGCGGTCGTGGATGTAGAGGTAGCCGTCCTCGTCCATGTAGCCGGCATCGCCGGTGCGCAGCCAGCCGTCACCGCGTAGCGTGGCGGCGGTCGCCTCAGGCAGATTCCAGTAGCCGGCCATGTTCGAGCCCGAGCGCGTCGCGATCTCGCCGACCTGGCGCGGTGGCAGCGGCTTGCCGTCGGCGTCGAGAATTGCGATCTCGACCCCCGGCAGCGCCTTGCCGGCCGAGCGCATCCGCTCGAGGCCCTCGATATGGTCCTCCGGCGGCAGCGCGACGATGGTGCCCGTCGTCTCCGTCATGCCGTACATCTGCACGAAGCCGCATTTGAAGACCTCGATGCACTCCTTGAGCAGCGCCGCCGGAATCGGCGAGGCGCCGTACAGCATGTATTTCAGCCGCGAGAAGTCCACGCTTCTCGCGCGCGGCTGCCGCACCACGAACTGCATCGCCGCCGGCACCATGAACAGCTTTGTGATGCCCGACTGCTCGAAGAAATCCAAAACCTTGGTGGGATCGAATTCGCGCGCGATCACGCCGCGGGCGCCGTGATAGAGCCCCATCACGCCCCAGCCGGAGCCGCCGATGTGGAAGATCGGCATCGCCACCAGCGAGACGTCGTCGGTCGACCACCGGTTCCATTCCGGCTTGTCCTCGGCATTGCCGGTCTGCACGAGATTGAGGAAGTTCGCGTGGCTCAGCATCGCGCCCTTCGGCTTGCCCGTGGTGCCTGACGTATAGAGCTGGATCGCGATGTCCCTGGTGTCGATCGGCACCTTGGGATCATCGCCGCTCTGCGCATCGCGCCACGCGGTAAAGTCCCGCCATTCCGGTGCGCCGCCCTCGGTGGTGATGATCGTGCGCACGCCCGGAATTTGATCCCTGATCTGGAGGACCTGCGTGATGAACTCCGGCCCGACGAACAGCACCGGCGCCTTGCAATCCGAAACGATGAAGGCGACCTCGGGCCCCGCGAGTCGCCAGTTCACCGGCGCCATCACCACGCCGGCCTTCATCGCGCCCATCAGCAGCTCGAAATAGAGATCGCTGTTCTTGCCGAGATAGGCGATGCGATCGCCGTGTCTGACACCCATCGCGAGAAGCGCGTTGGCGACCTTGTTGGTCTTGATGTCGAACTCGGCAAAGCTGGTGGCGCGGCCCTCGAACTCATAGGCAATGGCGCCGCCGCGGCTCTTCGCGCGCTCGCGCACCATGTCGGCGAGGTCAGCCAGTTTCGGTGATGCGGACATGTTTCTCCCGTACGTCTTGTTTTTATGCCTGGGAGTGTGGCGTCATCCGCGGGCGAAGACAAGATCGGGCCTCGCCGTCGTCCTGGCGAAAGCCAGGACCCATAGCAACAAAACGCAATTTGGCGAAGACTGGTCATGACCAATCTTCGCCAAATAGAATTCGGTGGCTATGGGTCCCGGCCTTCGCCGGGACGACAACAACTACCCCCGCTTCGCCCGATCCTTCTCGTTCTGCGCCATGATGCTTTCGCGCGCGGTTTTCCAATCGTCGTCGCTCCAGTCGCGGAGCTGGTAGAAATTGCCGCCCATCGCGAGCGCCTGCGCGCCGTCCATCGCAATCGTCTCGCCGGTGATCCAGTCGCAGCCGCCGGAGATCAGGAACACCGCGAGGTTCTGCAACTCGTCCATGGTGCCGACGCGGCCCATCGGATTCATCGCCTTGGTGCGCGCGCCCGCTTCATCACCGGGCTTGATGCGCTTGCTCATGCCCTCGGTCGGGATCTCGCCCGGCGCGATGGTGTTGAGGCGGATGCCGTAGCGCCCCCATTCGGTCGCGAGCGACATCGTCATGGCGTGGATCGCCGACTTGCTCATCGCCGACGGCACGACGTAGGGCGAGCCGTTGCGCACCCAGGTCACGGTGATCGAGACGACATTGCCGGGCTGCTTCAAGGCGATCCAGCGCTTGCCGACCGCATGCGTCACGTAGAACGTGCCGTGCATGACGATGTTGGCGACGGCATCGAAGCCGCGCGGCGAGAGTTCCTCGCTGCGCGAGATGAAATTGCCCGCGGCGTTGTTGATGAGATCGGTGAGGGGGCCGTCGCGAAAGATGTTCTCGATCATCTCGTCGACCGCAAGCGCATTGCGGATGTCGACGCCGTGGCTGGTGACGCGGCCGCCATAGAGATCCATCAGCTCGGTCGCGGTCTCGTCGCACACGATCTTGCGGCGGCCGCAGATGTGGACCTCGGCGCCGAGCTGGAGAAAGCGCGCCGCCATCGACTTGCCAAGCCCGGTGCCGCCGCCGGTCACGAGAATGCGCCGTCCGGCCAGAAGATTTTCCTTGAACATCGCTGTTTCTCCCGTACGGATTGTCAGTTAATTGGTCGATTGACTAAATCCGGCCGCCGGCTTCCTGTAAAGCGGCACTGAACAAGAACAGGGGAGAATTCATCCATGGAAGAGCGCGTCTCGATCTCGATCTCGGAAGGCGTCGCCGATGTCCGCCTGGTGCGCGCGGACAAGATGAACGCGCTCGATCAGGCCATGTTCGAGGCCCTTGTTGCCGCAACCGACCGGCTTTCGAAGGACAAGAGCGTGCGCGTCGTCGTGCTGTCCGGTGAAGGCCGGGCCTTCTGCGCCGGTCTCGACATGGGGCGTTTTGCCGCCATGAAGGAGAAGGGCGGCAACGGAATTCCGGGTGGCGAAAATCGCGATCTCACCAAGCGCACGCATGGCCAGGCGAATTTTCCGCAACAGGCGGTATGGGGATGGCGGCAGCTTCCGGTTCCCGTGATCGCGGCGGTGCATGGCGTCGCCTTCGGCGGCGGCTTCCAGCTCTCGCTCGGCGCCGACATGCGGTTCCTCAGCGCCGACGCGCGGATGTCGGTGATGGAGATCAAATGGGGCCTCGTGCCCGATATGGCGGGCACGCCGATCCTGGCTTCGCTCGTGCGCGACGACATCCTGCGCGATCTCACCTACACGGGGCGCATCTTCTCCGCGCAGGAGGCGTTGACCTACGGCCTCGCCACGCGCATCTGCGACGATCCTCGCGCGGCAGCGCTCGAGGTCGCGCGCGAGATCGCGGGCAAGAGTCCTGATGCGATCCGTGCGGCGAAGCGACTGCTCAACAATCTCTCGGTCGATCCCGGCCCCGCGCTGCTCGCGGAGTCCGTCGAGCAGCAGGAGCTGATCGGCAGCGCGAACCAGACCGAGGCGGTGCGGGCCAATTTGGAGAAGCGTGCGCCGAAGTTCGCGGATTAGCACAGACCTCATCCCGAGGAGCCGCGAAGCGGCGTCTCGAGGGATGGGCTACGGGCTCTCATGGTTCGAGACGGCGCTTTGCGCCTCCTCACCATGAGGGTCGACTTCAAACAACAAAGAAAAACAAAAATGAGCGAAACGTCCCCATTCCTCGGCATCGTCTCCGGCGACCGCCGTCGTTCCCATGCTGAAGTCACCGCCCGCGCCGACCGCATCGCAAGCGGCCTCGCCACAATCGGCGTCCGCCAGGGCGATTGCGTCTGCATGCTGATGCGCAACGACATCGCCTTCATCGAGGCCGCCTACGCGGCGATGCGGCTCGGCGCTTATGGCGTGCCGATCAACTGGCACTTCAAGCTGGAGGAGATCAACTACATCCTCGGCGATACCGGCACGTCCGTGCTGATCGGTCATGCCGACATGCTGCACGCCCTGCGCGATGCAATCCCAGAGGGCGTCACCGTGCTCAGCGTGCCGACGCCGCCGGAGATCCTGTCCAGTTACAAGATCGATCCCGATCATCTGAAGACGCCGGACTTTGCGATCGATCTCGAATCCTGGCTCGCACAGTTCCAGCCCTATGACGGCCCCATCGTGCCGCAGCCCATGAACATGATCTACACATCGGGTACGACGGGCCATCCCAAGGGCGTGCGGCGCAATGCGCCGACGCCGGAGCAGCAGGCGGCCGGCGAACGCATGCGCGCGATGATCTATGGTCTGAAGCCGGGCGCTCGTGCACTACTGCCCGGGCCGCTCTATCATTCGGCGCCGAACTCGTTCGGCATCCGCGCCGGCAAGCTCGGCGGCGCGCTGGTACTGATGCCGCGGTTCGAGGCGGAGGAGTTTCTGCAGCTGATCGAGCGCTACAAAATCGACACCATCTTCATGGTGCCGACCATGTTCATCCGCCTGATGAAGCTTCCGGAGTGCGTGCGCCGGAAATATGACGTCTCTTCGCTCCGCCACATCATCCATGCCGCCGCGCCATGCCCGGCCGATGTCAAGCGCGCCATGATCGAGTGGTGGGGGCCGGTGATCTACGAATTCTACGGCTCGACCGAATCCGGCGCCGTGACCTTCGCGACCTCGGAGGACGCCCTGAAGAAGCCCGGCACTGTCGGCAAGATCTCGCCCGGCGCCGAGCTTCGTTTCCTCGGCGAGGACGGAAGCGTGCTCGGCGTGGGCGAGATCGGCGAGATCTATTCCCGCATGGCGGAGCTGGCCGACTTCACCTACCACAACAAGCCGGAGAAGCGCGCCGAGATCGACCGCGACGGCTTCATCACCTCCGGCGACGTCGGCTATATCGACGAGGACGGCTACGTCTTCATCTGCGACCGCAAGCGCGACATGGTGATCTCGGGCGGCGTCAACATCTATCCGGCCGAGATCGAATCCGTGCTGCACGCCGTGCCGGGCGTGCATGATTGCGCCGTGTTCGGCATCCCCGATGCCGAGTTCGGCGAGGCGCTGATGGCGGTGGTCGAGCCGCAAGCCGGCGTCACGCTCGAGGCCGCCGATGTCCGCGCGAGATTGAAGACCTCGCTCGCAGATTACAAGGTGCCCAAGCACATCGAGATCCGCTCGGGGCTGCCGCGCGAAGATTCCGGCAAGATATTCAAGCGCCGGCTGCGCGATCCCTATTGGGAGCAGGCGGGCCGGAAAATCTGACAATTTGACGAGGTGCCGTAGGGTGGGCAAAGCGAAGCGTGCCCACCAAAATTTGCTTACGGAGACAGATGGTGGGCACGGCGCAAACGCGCCTTTGCCCACCCTACGAGACAACGGATGGGGAAACATTTGTCATGACCGACTCCGCAAAAGAAGTCCTCTACACAGTCGCCGACCACATCGCGACCATCACGCTGAACGCGCCGGAGCGCATGAACACCATCTCCGGCCCGATGCTGAACGATCTGGCGCGGCTCCTCACCGAGGCCAACGAGGACAACAACGTCCGCGTCGTGATCCTCACCGGCAAGGGCAGGGCGTTCTGCGCCGGTCTCGACCTGCGCAAGGAGCGCGACGGCAACGGCCTCAGCGCCGCGTCGTCGCCGACCACGATCAATTTGCGCAATACCCCGCCGACGGTCTTGCAGGCGATGGACAAGCCGACCATCTGCGCCGTCAATGGCGGCGCGGCCGGCTATGGCATGGACACCGCGCTCGGCTGCGACATCCGCATCATGGCGGAGTCCTCGAAGCTCGCCGCCGCCTTCGTCAAGCGCGGCGTCGTGCCGGAATCCGGCGGCACCTGGCTGCTGCCGCGCATGCTCGGCTGGGCCAAGGCCTCCGAGCTGATCTTCACGGGCCGCACGCTGAGCGCGCGGGAATGCCTGGAATGGGGCCTCGCCAACGAGGTCGTGCCGGATGCCGAGCTGATGACCCGCGCCATGACAATCGCCCGGGAAATCGCGGCCAATGCGCCGCTGGCGGTGCAGGCCTCCAAGCGCATGATGCGGATGGGCCTCAACGAAAACTTCTCCGATCACGTCCACCACGTCTATCTCCAGCTCCTGCCGCTGTTCAAGACCGAGGACATGGCCGAAGGCATGAAGGCCTTCATGGAAAAGAGGGAGCCGAAATTCGAGGGACGGTAGCCGGTTGCGCCTATCGGACCATCTTAGCAGGGACAGATTTCGATCCTATATAGACGGCGTCATCCTCTTGCGGATCATGCCATGACCCCCGTTTCCATCCTGCTCAACATCCTCTGGATTCTCATCGGCGGCGCCTGGATGGCGTTCGGCTGGCTGGTGGCTGCCGTCATCATGGCCATCACCATCATCGGCCTGCCCTGGGCGCGGGCGGCGTTCAACATCGCCGTCTACACGCTGCTGCCGTTCGGCTCGCGGGCGGTCAGCCGCTACGAGGTCACCGGTGTCGAGGATATCGGCACCGGGCCGCTCGGGGTGATCGGCAACATCATCTGGTTCGTGCTGGCCGGCTGGTGGCTGGCGCTGGGCCACCTCGTGACCGCGCTAGTGCTCGCCATCACCATCATCGGCATTCCCTTCGCCTGGGCTCATCTGAAGCTCGCGGGCATCGCGCTCTGGCCGATCGGCAAGGTGATCGTGCCGGCTTAGGGTGAACTCGTAGGATGGGTAGAGCGGCAGCGAAACCCATCAATCCGTCCGCCGATGACGAAGCATGATGGGTTTCGCAAGAGCTCAACCCATCCTACGCTTGCTTGTGATCCAATTCGGACGTGTGGCATCACCGACACACGAGGAACGTAATCGACCGGAGCAACCAGCGGGACATTGACCCCAACAGCCCTGCGCTGTTGGCTTTGATAATATTTCTGCTCGGGCGCGCGACGAGGATGAGGATCATCCAATGAGGCGATTGATCAAGCGCCGCGACTTCTTGTTTGCCACCGCGATGTTCGTGCCGGCTATACCGCGTGCCTCGGCGCAGCAGCTCGCTACGAAGAAGCGACTTGCAGTTATTGCTGCTGCGAGAGTCGAAGACATGAGGATCGGACGCGAGCCGAATTCGACGACTTTCCTCGAAGAACTGCAGCGCCTTGGCTATGTCGAAGGTCGAAACCTCATTGTTGACCGGTGGCAACTACAGCCGGGACGTCTTGAGGAGATTGCACGCGAAGTGGTTGACACAAAACCCGATGTGATTGCCTGCCAGGGAACGCCGATAACTCTTCGCCTCAAAGCGGCGACGACGACGATCCCCATCGTAGCGGCCACGGGCGATCCTATTCGGTTCGGACTGGTTTCGAATCTCGCACGTCCCGGCGGCAACGTTACGGGTGTGAGCGTAGACGCCGGGGTCGAAGTCTGGGCCAAACGCCTTGAACTGCTTTCCAGCGCCGTTCCCAAATTGCACAATGTCGTTTTCGTCTCGTCGGAGGGGGCTTGGGCGGGCGCAGGTGGCCAAGCGGTTCGCGATGCGGCACAAAAGCTGGGGATCTCCCTGGTGCGAGGTATCGTCAGCAGTCCATATGGCGAAGCGGAATTCCGCGGCGCATTTTCATCGCTCCAGCGAGATCAGCTAGACGGATTGATCCTTTCGGATGAGGGGCAGGTGCATCTTCCTAAAAAGCCCCTGTTGGTCCAGTTGATCCAGCAGATGCGGCTTCCCGCCATTTATCCATACCGTGACTTTGCGGAAGCAGGCGGATTGATGACCTATAGCTCCGACCTCAAGTCTCTGATTCAAAGGCAGGTAGCTCAGATCGTCGAGATATTTCGAGGAGCCAATCCGGGCGACATCCCGTACTCTCAAGCGGTGCTGTTTGACCTTGTTATTAACCTAAAGACGGCCAAGGAGCTGGGACTTGAGATGCCCGCAGGGCTGATTGCAGCCGCGACCGCATTTGTCGAGTAGCAGGCTCGGGAGCATGAGCATTTCCGCTTGTGGCCCTAAGACGAACAGAGAGGCGGCAGCCGCGGGGTCGGCTGTCCGTGGTGGAGCGGACATCGGTCTGTCCTCGGCACGGCAGTGCTGGGCCGCTGTTGCGCGCCCAATTCCTCGCGTTACCGTCGGGCAAAACACGCCACATGAAGGTCAAGAGATCCGGTGCGAATTATTCTGATTGACCGAATTTTCGGTTTCGGCTAAACCGCAAGGCATCCTGGCCCGTCAAAGGGACGTTTCGCGATCGTCACGATACGTAGGCCGGGATGCGATGGACGCGGCAGCGCCGGCGCGTGACGGGGTGGCAGGGCGGGCGAGCCTCGTGAGCCATCACCTTCCGCGGATCGACACGGCGCTGTCACAGCGTTTCCTTTTCAGTTTCGGGGGCGAGCACGCGCGAGCTTTCGAATGGCTTGGGAGGGACGTCCGCGGACGGCAAAAGCGTGTGGTCCTGACGCCCGGGGTCTGTGCGTCAAGGCTTGCGGTGGTGAAGCGGCCCGACCGGGTGCGCGCATCAGTCATCCGCAAGGCGACGGGGGCAATAGTGCATCGCTCCCCGGGGAGAGCGCGCCATAAGCCGTAAAACCATTGCGCAGGGAAGGCCGGATGTCCCGGCATCACCTGTGGTCGCCCCGCGTGCGTTTCTCGCGTGCGGACCTTGGGTGCCAGCCGGCGCCCGGCCTTCCCTGCGCCCTCTCTTCTCGACGAGGGTGAAACGGACAGCAAAGCTTCGGGCGTCTGCGCCGCGAGACCGAGGACGTGTGCCCGCCGCTTGCGACACCACACGGTCAGCCATGTTGCCGCGCCGCCACCAAGTTCATCTTGCACTGCGGCAGAAAAATATCGCACACTCGGCTGGACCGGGCCGCCAAGGGCGCGAGCAGGGGAGCGAGCCGATGTCCCTCCAGACCGTAACTTCCGACAGCACCGAGCATCGCCCCAATCGCCCTGAGGACGCCCAGGCGCTGGAGGCCGATGCCCGGCTGCGGGACGATATCCGCCTGCTCGGGCGCATCCTGGGCGACACGGTGCGCGACCAGGAAGGGGCTGATGTGTTCGACTTGGTCGAGCGTATCAGGCAAACCTCGATCCGGTTCCACCGCGACGAGGACCGGCTCGCCCGCCGCGAGCTCGAGCAGATCCTCGACAGCATGTCGACCTCCGAGACGGTGCGGATCGTCCGCGCCTTCAGCTATTTCTCGCACCTTGCCAACATCGCCGAGGACCAGAACAACATCCGCCAGATGCGCGCTCGCGCGGCGGCCAAGAATGGCGGATCCGGCGTGCTGGCGGAGACGTTGGCGCACGCCAAGGCGGCCGGCATCGGTCCCGACCAGCTCCGCAATTTCTTCAAGACCGCGCTCGTCAGCCCGGTGCTGACCGCGCACCCGACCGAGGTCCGCCGCAAGAGCACCATGGACCGCGAGATGGAGATCGCTGGCCTGCTCGATCGCCGCGAGCGCGTCGCGCTGACCGCGGACGAGGCCGCCGCCAGCGACGAGCAGCTCCGCCGCGAGGTGCTGACGCTGTGGCAGACCAACCTCCTGCGCCGGACCAAGCTCACCGTGCTCGACGAGGTCGGCAACGGCCTATCGTTCTACGATTATACCTTCCTGCGCGAGGTGCCGCGGCTGGTCAACGTGCTGGAGGACCGGCTGGAGGAGGGCGAGCAGGCGGCGGGCGAGCTCGCCTCGTTCCTGCGCATGGGCAGCTGGATCGGCGGCGACCGCGACGGCAATCCCTTCGTCACCGCCGACGTCATGCGCGGCACGCTGCGGCTGCAGTCGAGCCGGGTGATGCAGTTCTATCTGAACGAGCTGCACGTGCTCGGTGCGGAGCTGTCGATCGCAGCCCACCTCGCCGACGTCTCCGAGGAGCTGCGCAACCTGGCGGAGCGCTCGCCGGATACCTCGCCGCACCGGAGCGGCGAGCCCTATCGCCTCGCCGTGTCAGGCATCTATGCCCGGCTGACGGCGACGGCCGAGAAGCTCGAGGTCGAGATCACGCGCCGGCCGGTCGGCAAGGGCGCGCCCTACGAGAGCGTCAGGGAGTTGCAGGCCGATCTCGACGTGCTGCACCGCTCGCTGATCTCCAACAATGCCCGCGTCATCGCCCGCGGCCGGCTGCGGCTCTTGCGGCGCGCAGTGGACTGCTTCGGCTTCCATCTGGCGCGGCTCGACATCCGCCAGAACTCGGCGGTGCACGAGCGCACCATCGCCGAGCTGATGGATGCCGCCAACCCCGGCATGTCGTATCTGGCGCTCGGCGAGGAGGCGCGCATCTCGCTGCTCACCAACGAGCTGCGCTCGACGCGTTCGCTGGTTTCGCCATTCGTCAAGTACAGCGACGAGACCATGGGCGAGCTCAACGTCTTCCATGCCGCCGCTGAAGCACATGCGAAGTTCGGCTCGGACGCCATTCCCCAATGCATCATCTCGATGTGCAAGGGCATGTCTGATATGCTCGAGGTCGCGGTGCTCCTGAAGGAGGTCGGCCTCGTCCATCCCTCCGGGCGCAGCGCCATCAACATCGTGCCGCTGTTCGAGACCATCGAGGATCTGCAGGCCTCGAGCGGGATCATGGACCGCATGCTGTCGCTGCACGATTACCGCCGCCTCGTCGACAGCCGCGGCAGCGTGCAGGAGGTCATGCTCGGCTATTCCGACTCGAACAAGGATGGCGGCTTCGTCACCTCGGGCTGGGAGCTCTACAAGGCCGAGATCGGCCTCGTCGAGGTATTCGAGCGTCACCACGTGCGGCTGCGCCTGTTCCACGGCCGTGGCGGCTCGGTCGGCCGCGGCGGCGGGCCGAGCTATGACGCCATTATCGCGCAGCCCGGCGGCGCGGTGAATGGCCAGATCCGCATCACCGAGCAGGGCGAGATCATCTCGTCGAAATATTCCAACGCCGAGGTCGGGCGCAACAACCTGGAGATCCTGGCCGCCGCGACGCTGGAGGCAAGCCTGCTGCATCCGCGCCAGAGCGCTCCGCGCCGCGAATATCTGGTTGCGATGGACGAGCTTTCGAATCTCGCCTTCAAGGCCTATCGCGGTCTCGTCTACGAGACCGAAGGCTTTGTCGATTATTTCTGGGCCTCGACCGTCATCAACGAGATCGCGACGCTGAACATCGGCAGCCGTCCGGCCTCGCGCAAGAAGACCCGCGCGATCGAGGATCTGCGCGCCATTCCCTGGGTGTTTTCCTGGGCGCAATGCCGCCTGATGCTGCCGGGCTGGTACGGTTTTGGCAGCGCGGTCGAGCAGTGGATCGCCGAGCATCCGCAACAGGGCATGCCGTTCCTGAAAGAGCTCTACAAGGAATGGCCGTTCTTCCGCATGCTGCTGTCGAACATGGACATGGTGCTCGCGAAAAGCTCGATCGCGATCGCCTCGCGCTATGCCGAGCTGGTGCCGGACGAAGCGTTGCGTGAAAAAATCTTCGGCCGCATCCGCCGCGAATGGCATTCCTGCATCGAGACGCTGCTCGACATCATGGGCCAGGACCGGCTGCTCCAGGGCAACCCGCTGCTGGAGCGTTCGGTGCGCCACCGCTTCCCCTATCTCGATCCGCTCAACCACGTGCAGGTCGAGCTGTTGAAGGAGCATCGCGCGCAGAATCCCGACGAGCAGGTGCTGCGCGGGATTCAGCTGACGATCAACGGCATCTCGGCGGGCTTGAGGAATACGGGCTAGGGATAGCGAACAGATGGGCGTGGCCGCCCGCTCTTCGCTACCCCACGCGCTATTCGGTCATGGCTTCATCGCGCCCTGCACACTGGTGTAGACGGCGTAGAGCGATGTCGAGCCGCAAATATAAAGCCGGTTTCGCTGCTGGCCGCCGAAGGCCAAGTTTGCCACGGTCTCCGGGATATGGATCTTGCCGAGCAATTCGCCCGATGCCGTGTAGCAGCGCACGCCGTCTTCGTTCGGGTCGCCCCAGCCGACCGAACACCAGACCCGACCTTCGGTGTCACAGCGGACGCCGTCGGTGATTCCAGGTTTGGGCATATCGGCGAAGACCTTGCTGTTCGATACCCTCCCGCCAGCCACGTCGAGGTCGAACACGCGGATATGGGATGGGTTGTCCGGCCCATCGGTGAAGCCGGTGTCGCAGATGTAGAGCTTCTTCTCGTCGGGTGAGATGGCGAGCCCGTTGGGCTCCACAAAATCGTCGACCACGACCTTGACCTCTCCGGACTTGGGGTCGACCCGGTAGACATTCTTCTTCTCTTGCTCGGGGTCGGCTTTGATACCCTCATAGAAGCCGCCGATGCCGTAGGCGGGATCGGTGAACCAGATTGCCCCATCGGCGGTGACGACTGCATCATTGGGCGAATTCAGTCGCTTGCCGTTGAATTTGTCCGCAATGATGGTGATCGAGCCGTCGAGTTCGGTCCGCGTCACGCGCCGGCCGCTATGCTCGCACGTGATCAGGCGTCCTTCGCGATCGATGGTGTTGCCGTTCGAGTTCATCGAGGGTTGGCGGTAGACGCTGAGGTGACCGTCATCCTCCGAGAAGCGCATGATGCGGTTGTTCGGAATGTCGCTGAACAACAGGTATCGCCCGGCCGGGAAGTACACCGGTCCCTCAGCCCAGCGAAAGCCGGTCGCGACGCGCTCGACGGCCATGGTGCCGGCGAAGGCCGGAAAACCGGGGGGCCCGAATGATGGCGGTCCCTTTTTGGCGGATTCCAGGTGGGAGTCGGGGTAGCGGCTCCCCGGCAGTGGTCCCAGGGGCAATGGCGCCGTCGATCTCGTCGGCGCGCCCGTCTGGCCCAAGGGCGCAACGGATGCCGCCAAGGTCGCGTTCAAGGTAACGCCCGTCGCCGCAACTGCGGCCGCCGCTCCCTTCAACAGGGTGCGGCGCGCGAGAAAGGGCTCGCTGGGTTCGGCAGAAATGGTCAGTGGCTTCGTCATAGTCGCCTCCCATATTTTTTGTTCGGGAGGAAACCATCCGCCGCCAATCGGGCGTAAAGCAGGCGATCCCCGGTCGAGCAACCGGAGATCGCAATGCAGCAATAGCTTGGAATCCAGCTAGACGGGATCCCAGGTGAAGATGTCGGCGGAGCGGTCGAGCTTGTAGAACGAGCCCTTCAGTGCCGGCATGCCGTGTTCCGCGATCGATTGCGGCGTCCAGCCTTCGTTCCGCTGCACCGAGCGGATCGGCCGGTTCTGGCTGAACAGGAAGATCTCGTTCATGCGCACGCCGAAGATCTGGCCGGTGACGTCCTTGGCGGAATCGCCGAGCAGGTAGCCGCACAGCGGCGCGATCTTCTCTGGTCCCATCTGCTTGATCTTCTCGACGCGCGCCTTCTCGGCCTCGGTTTCGGTCGGGATGGTGCCGATCATGCGAGTCCAGGCGAACGGCGAGACGCAGTTGGAGCGGACGTTGAAGCGGCCCATGTCGAGCGCGATCGACTTCGACAGCCCGACGATGCCGAGCTTGGCCGCGGCGTAGTTGGCCTGGCCAAAATTGCCGATCAGGCCCGAGGTCGAGGTGAAGTGCACGAAGGAGCCCGACTCCTGCTCGCGGAAGATCCGCGCCGCGGCGTGGCTGACGTAGAACGAGCCCATCAGGTGCACCTTGATGACGGCCTCGAAGGCTTCCACGCTCATCTTGTGGAAGATCATGTCGCGCAAAATGCCGGCATTGTTGACGACGCCGTCGAGCCGGCCGAAATGATCGGTCGCGGTCTTCACGATCTTGCTGGCGGGGATCGCTTCGGCAACGCTTTCGAAATTGGCGACCGCGGTACCGCCGCGCTTCTTGATCTCCTCGACCACTTCTTCGGCCGGAGCAGCGTTCGAGCCGGCGCCGTCGGCGGCCCCGCCTGGATCGTTGACCACGACCTTGGCGCCTTCGCCGGCGCACAAGAGCGCGATCTCGCGCCCGATGCCACGTCCTGCGCCGGTGACGATGATGACCTTGTCTTGCAGTGATTTGCTCATGTGGGTTACCTCTCGTTCGTAAACACGATCGTGCCTGATGCCGCGAACATGCCGCCGACGCCGTGGCACACCGAAATCTTCGCATTCGGCACCTGCGCCGGCGCAATCCCGCGCATCTGGCGCACGCTCTCCTGGAGTGCGTACATGCCGTACATGCCCGAATGCATGTAGCTCAATCCACCGCCATTGGTGTTGAGCGGCAGCTTCCCGCCGGGCCGCGTATTGCCGTCCGCGATGAACTTGCCGGTTTCTTCGTACGGCATGAAGCCGAGATCGCCGAGCCCGAACAGCGGCAGATGCGCAAACGCATCGTAGATCATGAGATGATCGACGTCCTTGTGGGCGATGCCGGCTTCCTTGAAGGCGAGGGGGCCGGCAACCTTGAAGGCGCGCGATGAGTTGAACGTCTCCATCTGGCTGACCATCGGCGTTTCCACGCTCTCGCCGGCGCCCATGATGTAGACGGGCTTCCTTGGAAAATCCCTGGCGCGATCGGCCGAGGTCAGGATCAGCGCGCCGCCGCCATCGGTGACGAGGCAGCACTGCAGAAGCCGGAACGGATAGGCGATCATGCGCGAGTTGAGGACGTCGGCGACCGTGATCGGGTCCTTCATCATCGCGCGCGGATTCTTCGCCGCCCACTCGCGCTGCACCACCGCGACTGAAGCCAGCTGTTCATGGGTGATGCCGTAGGTCTTCATGAAGCGCAGCACGGGGATCGGGAACATGCTGGGCGGGCCGTAGACGCCGTAGGGCGCCTCGAACTGGCCTTGCAGGCTGTCGGCGGGGATCGAGCGCGGCGGCTTGCCGATCATCGACTTGCCACTTTCGGCATGGGTGATCAGCACGGTCTTGCACAGCCCGGCCTCGATCGCCGCGGCAGCATGGCGGACGTGCAGCATGAACGAGCAGCCGCCGACCGAGGTGCCGTCCACCCAGGTCGGCTTGATGCCGAGATAGTGGCAGACCTGCTGCGGCGTTTCGACCGCGGTGGCAAAGCCGTCGATGTCGGACAGCTTCAGCCCGGCATCGGCAATGGCATTGAGCGCCGCATCCGCATGGAGCTGGAGCTGCGAGGCGTTGGGGATGACGCCGAGCTCGGTGGTCTCGGCCGCGCCGACGACGGCAACCTGGTTCCTGCGCATGCTCTACCCCTTCGCCGGACGGAACACGGGGAGGGTGATCTTGTCGTCGAGCGCCTCGAAGGCGACCTCGAGCTTCATGTCGAGCTCGAGCGCCTCAGGCGTCTGCGGGCAGTCGATGATGTTGCTCATCATCCGCGGCCCCTCGTCGAGCTCGACCACGGCGATCGCGTAAGGCGGCGTGAAGCCGGGCGCGGCGGGGCGATGGTTGATCACGTAGCTGTAGAGGAAACCCTTGCCGCTCGCCTTGAACACCGAGACCTTGCGCGAGGCGCAGGACGGGCAGAACGGGCGCGGCGGGAAGTAGACATGCGCGCAGGCGTCGCAGCGTTGCAGGCGCAGTTCGCCCGCCTTGGTGCCGTCCCAGAAATGCTGGGTCTCCGGCGTCGGTTTCGGTCGCGCGCGCTGCGGTTCGGCCATCTCGGAACGCTCTCCCAAAAGGCAGGCTTGACGCCCGCCTGTTTCGATTGTGATGCGACAATTGACCATGGCGCGTCAACGGTCCAGCAATGCGCATGCATGCCATCATGCGCACAATGCTTGTGTCGGACTGAGCCAGCGCTGTAGATTGCGCGCGCAAATATTCCGTGAGACAGACATGCCCGATTTTCCGACACTGGCTAAGCTCGCCGACGACCTCGAAAACGGCCGCACCACCTCCCGCAAGCTCGTCGAAGCGTGCATCGCCAGGATCGCCGATCCCGCCGGCGAGGGGCAGCGCACCTTCATCCACGTCGACAAGGACGCCGCGCTGACGACCGCCGACGCCATGGATGCCCTGCGCAAGGTCAAGGCGGCGCCCTCGCGCTATGCCGGCATCCCCATCTCGATCAAGGATCTCTTCGACATCAAGGGGCAGACGACGCGCGCCGGCTCCCGTGCGCTCGACGATTCCGATCCGGCCGAGCACGATGCGGCGGCGGTCGCGCGGCTGCGCAATGCCGGCTTCGTGCTGATCGGGCGCACCAACATGACCGAGTTCGCCTATTCCGGCATCGGCATCAATCCGCATTACGGCACGCCCAAAGGCGCCTGGAACCGGGCCGTGGGCCATGTGCCCGGCGGCTCCTCCTCGGGCGCCGCGGTCTCCGTGCTAGACGGCATGGCGCACGGCGCGCTCGGCACCGACACCGGTGGCTCGTGCCGCATTCCGGCGGCCTTCAACGGCATCGTCGGCTACAAGCCGACGCAGCGTCGCGTGCCGCTCGATGGCTCCGTGCCGCTGTCCTTCTCGCTCGACAGTATCGGGCCTCTGGCGCGATCGGTCAGCTGCTGTGCCATACTCGATGCCGTGCTCGCCGACGAGCCTATCGTCGCGCTGAGGCCGCGGCCCGTGAGGGGCATGCGGCTCGCGGTGCCGACCACGATCGCGCTCGACGATCTCGACACGGCGGTCTCCGAGACCTTCGAGCGCGCGCTGAAGACGCTGGCCGACCACGGCGCCATCATCGAGCGGATCGAGACGGCCGAATTCCACGACATCGGCCCGATGAACGCCAAGGGCGGCTTTGCGGCGTCCGAGAGCTACGCCTGGCACCGCTATCTCATCACGGCCAAAGGCGACGTCTACGATCCCCGCGTGTCGGTCCGCATCATGCGCGGCGAGGCACAGAGCGCGGCCGACTACATCGATCTCCTCAACGAGCGCCGCTCGCTGATCGCCCGCGTCAACGCGCGCATCGCGCCCTATGACGCCCTGGTGCTGCCGACCACCGCCAACACGCCGCCGAAGATCGCGGACCTTGCCGACGACAAGGCGTTCACCACCCAGAACCTGCGCGCGCTGCGCAATTGCACCCTCATCAACATGATCGATGGCTGCGCCATCTCGCTGCCCGCACATCGCGCGGGCGAGGTCCCGGTCGGCCTGATGCTGGCAGGCGCGGGCGGCTCGGACCGTCGTATCTTTGAACTTGCTGCCGGCATGGAGGCCGTCATTCGTGTTTGACCTCACTTTCACCGTTGACGCCCAGGACACCACCACGCCGCTGACCCTCGCAATCGACCAGATGGTCATTGCCGGCTGGACCGGCCGCGACCCCGTCGCGCGCGACAAGCACATCGCCGAGCTGCAGGAGATGGGCATCGCCCCGCCGGCCTCGACGCCGATCTACTACCGCGCCTCGGCGCGGCGGCTCACTCAGGAAGGCAGCATCGAATGCACCGGCGGCGATTCCTCCGGCGAGGTCGAGTTCGTGCTGATCGGCTGGCAAGGCCGCATCTTCGTCGGCTGCGGCTCCGACCATACCGACCGCAAGGTCGAGGCCTATAACGTCACGGTGTCCAAGCAGATGTGCGACAAGCCGATTGCCTCCACGCTGTGGGAACTCGAGGACGTCATCGGTCACTGGGACAGGATGATCCTGCGCTCCTACGCCACCATCAAGGGCGAGCGCGTGCTCTACCAGGAGGGCACACTGGACGCGATGCTGCCGGTCACTGACCTGATCGCGCGCGGCTTCGAAGGCGGCAAATTCCCCGACGGCTGCGCCATGTTCGGCGGCACGTTTGCGGCCAAGGGCGGCATCCGTCCGGCGGACCGGTTCGACTTCGAGCTCGAAGACCCCGTGCTGAAGCGGACGATCAGGCACGGCTATGACGTGGCGACGCTGCCGGTGCGGGGTTAGCTCCACAAGCAACAGTCCCGTAGGGTGGGCAAAGCGAAGCGTGCCCACCACTTCGTGGTCGTGGGCACGTCGCTTCGCGCCTTTGCCCACCCTACGAGATCCCTCCTGGGTCATTGCGAGGAGCGCTTGCGACGAAGCAATCCAGACTGGTTCCGCGGAAGGACCCTGGATTGCTTCGCTTCGCTCGCGATGACGGGGAGATAGTCATCGGAAATCGGGTGGCGGGGTGAACACCGGGCTGCAAAGGTGATTGCTATGTCAATGACCGCACACAAATCGCCCCAAGAGCCATCGGCCGACCTCGCCGCCCACGTCGACACCCTCGACTGGCCGCAGATCACCGCCGAGCTTGACGCCCAGGGCTGCGCCGTCCTGAAGAACCTGCTGACGCCCGACCAGTGCCGCGCCATCTCTGCGCTCTATCCGGACGACGCGCACTTCCGCAGCCGCATCGTCATGGGCCGCCACGGCTTTGGCCGCGGCGAGTACAAGTATTTCGCCTATCCGCTGCCCGACCTGATCGCACAGCTCCGCCCGGCGCTCTACGCGCATCTTCAAGCCGTCGCCAACCGCTGGAACGAGGCGATGGGGATCGACATCCGCTATCCCACGGCGCATGCGGCATTCCTGAAGCGCTGTCACGAGGCCGGGCAGGCGCGGCCGACGCCGCTGCTGCTGCAATACAGGGACGGCGACTACAATTGCCTGCACCAAGACCTCTATGGCGAGCACGTGTTCCCGCTCCAGGTCGCGATCCTCTTGTCCGAGCCCGGACGCGATTTCACCGGCGGCGAGTTCGTGCTGACCGAGCAGCGTCCGCGCATGCAGTCCCGCGCCGAAGTGGTGCCGCTCGCGCAGGGCGATGCGGTCGCCTTCGCCGTGCATCACCGCCCGGTGCAGGGGACACGCGGCACCTACCGCGTTAATCTCCGCCACGGCGTTAGCCGGATTCGCTCTGGCCATCGCCATACGCTGGGTGTGATTTTTCACGATGCCAAATGAGTGCTGCGATTGACGGGTGATCTGTTCGACACGGTCGCCGAGGCGCAGCCGTCGCGCGAGGAGATCGCCGATGGCGCCGTGCTGCTGCGCGGCTTCGTCAAGCCGGTCGAGCGCGAACTGATCGACGCCGTGCGGGCCATTGTGGCGCAGTCGCCGTTCCGGCGAATGACCACGCCCGGCGGCTACCAGATGTCGGTGGCCATGACCAATTGCGGCGAGCGCGGCTGGATCACCGATCACACCGGCTACCGCTATGACCCCATCGATCCGCGAACCGGCGCGCCATGGCCGGCGATGCCGCCGGTGTTTTGCGATCTCGCCCGCCGCGCGGCGGAGCAGGGCGGTTTCACGGGCTTCGCGCCCGATGCCTGCCTCGTCAATCGCTACGAGCCCGGCACGCGGCTGTCGCTGCATCAGGACAAGGACGAGCTGGATTTTTCGGCACCGATCGTCTCGGTCTCGCTCGGCCTGCCCGCGACCTTCCTCTTCGGGGGCCTTGCGCGCAGCGACAAGCCGCGCCGCTTTCGGCTCGTCCATGGCGATGTCGTGGTCTGGGGTGGGCCGAGCCGGCTCGCGTATCACGGCGTCGCGCCGCTCGCCGATGGCGAGCACGCGCTGCTGGGACGGAAGCGGATCAATCTGACGTTTCGCAGGACGCGGTGATCCTTCTCGTCATTCCGGGTTCGATGCTACGCATCGCCCCGGAACGACATCAAGGCTTCGGCGGGTGAATGAACGCCCAGGGACTCACCTCGGAGTCGCGCGTCACCTCGACCGAGATCAGATACGGCCCGCCGTGGCTAAGCGCCTTCTCCATCGCCGCCTTGAATTGGTCAGGCGCGGTGACGCGCGCAGCGGCAACGCCGAAGGACTCCGCGAGCTTGACGAAATCCGGATTGACCAGATCTGACGCCACAACGCGGCCGTCGAAGCGCTCGCGCTGGTCGCGGCGGACATTGCCATAGGCGTTGTTGTTGAACACCAGCGTCACCACGCCGATGTTGAACTGCACGGCGGTGGCGAGCTCCTGCACGCCGAACATGAAGCCGCCGTCGCCGGTGATGGCGACCACCGGCTTGTCGGGGTTCGCGACCTTGGCGCCAAGCGCGGTCGGGAAACCCGAGCCGAGCGTGCCCTGATAGCCCGATGTGATGAAGGTGCGCGGCTGGTAGATCGGAAAGCCGTACCAGGAGGCGAAGCCGACCTGCGACAATTCATCGGTGACGATCGCGTTCGCCGGCAGAACCTCGCGCAGGATGTTGAGATACGCCATCTGCGGCTGGACGCGCTGGATCTCGACCTGCGCGGCTGCGGTCGCTTCGCGGATCGCGCCGCGGCGGCCGGCGGTCTTGCTGTAACCGGCCTTGCGCACGGCGGCGGCGAGGTCGGCCGTCGCGGCCTTGGCATCGGCGACGATCGCGGTGTCGGACGAGAACCGCCGCATCTCGACCGGATCGATGTCGATGCGGATGCTCTTCAGGCCGGCGGGCTGATACGGCCAGCGCGACATGGTCGGCAGCTCCAGCCGCGTGCCGATGCCGATCATGAGATCGGTGTTCGGCCACAGCTTGTAGGCGGCGGCCATGGTGAGGCCGAGCTCGTGCGTGTTGGAGACGATGCCGCGGCCGCTGCGGAAGGCGACCACGGGCGCATCGATCATCTCGGCGAGCTCGAGGATCTCCTCGCCTGCATCGATCGCGCCGCTGCCGACGAAGATCATCGGCGCCTTGCTCGCCTTGATCAGCGCGGCTGCCTGCTTGATCATATCAGGATCGGGCAATGGTGCGGGCAACGGCTCCAGCACCTGCGCGGCGGCGGTGTCCGCGCGCTGGGTAAAGATGTCCCAGGGCATCTCGATCGAAGCAGGACCGCGCCGCCCCGAGGCCATCTCCTGGAAGGCGCGCGCCACCGTGGTCGGCGCGTTGCCGGGCGTCTCGATGCGATCGGCCCATTTCACATAGGTGCGCAAGGTCGCGAGCTGGTCCGGCATTTCGTGCAGATGGCCGCGGCCCTTGCCGAGGAATTGCGTCGGCACCTGGCCGGTCACGCACAGGACGGGCTCGTTGCAGCCATAGGCGGTGAGCAGAGCCGCGCTGGCGTTGAGCACGCCGGGGCCGGGCACCACGCTGAACACGCCGGGCCGGCCGCTGGCGCGCGCATAGCCGAACGCCATGTAGCCGCAGGCCTGCTCGTGCCGCGCGCCGATCACCTTGAGCTGGGCCTGGTGAAACGCGTCGAACAGGCCGTAGATCTGCGCGCCCGGCAGGCCGAACACGGTGTCGACGCCATGGGCGACAAGCCCGCTTACGATCGCTTCGCCGCCGGTGAGGGTGGTCATTGCATCATTCCACTTCGATTGTTGTCTTAGGCTTCGTCGACGACGCCGTTGCGCAAAGAGCCGATGCCCTCGGCCGCGACCTCGATGACATCGCCCGGCTTGAGATAGCGCGGCGGATCGAACCGCGCGCCGGCGCCGGTCGGCGTGCCCGTCACGATGACGTCGCCGGGGACGAGCGTTGCGAAGGTCGAGATATAGCTGATGAGATAGCGGAACGGAAACATCAGCCGGCTGGTACGATCGTCCTGCCTGAGCTCGCCATTGACATGCGTGGTCAGCCTGATGTCGGCGATCTGCGTTTCCTGCGTGTAGGGTACGAGCCACGGACCCAGGCTGCCGCTGGAATCGAAATTCTTGCCCTGGGTGACGTTGAATTTTGCGTGGCGCAGCCAGTCGCGCACCGAGCCTTCGTTGCAGAGCGTCAGTGCCGCGATGTGGTCGAGCGCCGCGCTTTCCGCAATGTGCCGGCCTTGCCTGCCGATCACCAGCACGATCTCGCCCTCGTAGTCGAGCTGGTGCGAAGCGCGCGGGCGCACCAGCGGCGCGTCGTGGCCGACGAAGGAGCGGGGCGAGCGCATGAACATGCTCGGATATTTCGGCGCCTCCTGGCCGTCCTTGTACTCGGCATTGCGATCGGGATAGTTGACGCCGATGCAGATGATCTTCTCCGGCGCCGGCACCGGCGGCAGCCAAGTGATGTCGGCGAGCGCATGATCCGGTGAGCGGCCCGCAGCTTCTTCGGCGAGGCTCACGAGCTTGCCGGCGGCGATCACCTCGCGCAGCGTCGGATAGTCCTTTGCGTAGCGCGCGGAGAGATCGACGATGCCGCCCTCCAGGACGGCGCCGTAGCTGACAGCACCCTTGACGGAATAGGTGGCGAGGCGGGGGAGTTTCATGGGCAATCTATCTCTCGTGTCGTCCCGGCGAAGGCCGGGACCCATACCGTGTGATCTATCGTGAGGGCGCGCGGACAATCCCGAACGACCAGTCTCCGCCAAACGACTCCCTGTGGTTATGGGTCCCGGCCTTCGCCGGGACGACGGGGAGAGAGTTTTGCTCGGTAACTCGCATCAATCCGCCACCAGCACGTCGGCCACGAATTTCGGCTCGCGGACGGCCTGCCCAGCGAAGGGCGAGCCCTGCTCGAACCATGAGCGCGGCGCGGGTGCGCCCCACAATGTCTGGCGCCGTGGATCGCGCAGCGACCAGCGCAGCGGCTCGTGGTCGTGATCGCCGGTGAAATAATCGCTGGTGTAGAGCTCCAGCCGGTGGCCGTCGGGATCCCTGACATAAAGGAAGAACGCATTCGAGATGCCGTGACGCCCCGGGCCGCGCTCGATGTTCTTCACGAAACCTTGCGAGGCCATGACGTCGCAGAGATGGATGATGTTCATCGCCGTCGGCGTCCAGTAGGCAAAGTGGTGCAGCCGCGGGCCCTTGCCGTTGGTGATGGCGAAGTCGTGGACGTTGCCCTTGCGGTGCATCCAGGCCGCGGCGATGCGGCCGTTCGGCCCGTCCTCCTCGGCATATTCGGTGAGGCGGAAGCCGAGCCGCGCATAGAAATCGACGGTGTCCTGCACCTCAGCGGCAAAGACGTTGAAATGATCGAGCCGCTGCGGATGGCAGCCCCGGTAGAGGTCGTAGCGGCGGAGCAGATGCGGCCGCTTGTCCATCGACGCATAGAGCTCGATCTGGAAGCCGAAGGGATCGGTGAACTGAAGCGTGCGGCCCTGGAACGGCTGGTCGACGAAGGCGTAGGCGAGGCCGTTCTCGGACAGGAATGCGGCGGCCTTGTCGAGATCTCCGTCGTTGCCGACCTTGAAGCCGAGCCGGTTGCAGGCGGGCACGGCCGCTTTGCGCAGCACCAGCGAGTGATGCTGGTGCTCCTCCGCAGCGCGCAAGTAAACGACCTTGTCGTCGGCGTCCTCGACATGCATGCCGACGATGGTCTCGTAGAACTCGCGGCTCAGCTTCAGGTCGGTGACGTCGAGCGCGACGTGGCTGGAGCGGATGATGTTGAACGGCGGCTCGAAGACGTGTTGCGGTACGGGCATTGGCGTTTCCCCTCGGTCCTGTCATTCCGGGGCGGTCCGCAGGACCGAACCCGGAATCCATCGCGCAGCAGAGTTGGTGGATAGATGGATTCGGGGCTCGTGCTGCGCACGCCCCGGAACGACCGTTTCCCTAAATTCCCAGCTTCTGAATCTTGTGCGTGCCCCGCGCCAGCGAGACGTGCTTGGTTTCCATGTAGAAGTCGAACGAATAGTCGCCGCCGTCGCGGCCGATGCCCGAGGCCTTCATGCCGCCGAATGGCGTCGGCAGATGGCGCACGTTCTCCGAGTTCAGCCAGATCATGCCGGCCTCCAGCGCATCGGCAACGCGCAGTGCGCGGCCCACGTCGTTGGTCCAGACATAGCCGGTGAGGCCATAGCGGATGTCGTTGGCGATCTCGATGGCGTCCTTTTCGTCCTTGAAGGGCAGCACGGTGAGGAACGGCCCGAACACCTCCTCCTGGGCCACGCGCATCTTGCCGTGCGCGCCGGTCACCAGCGTCGGCTCAACATAATGCCCGCCGCCCGGCCCGTCATGGGCTTTGCCGCCGACCGCGATGGTCGCGCCGTCCTGGCGCGCGACGTCGAAATAGGAGCAGACCTTTGCCAGATGCCGTTCGTGGATCAGCGGTCCGATCTCGGTGGCGGGATCGAGGGGATGGCCGACCTTCAGCGCCTTCACGCGCGCGGTCAGCTTCTCCACGAACTTTTCGGCGATGCTCTGCTGGATCAGCAGGCGGCTCGAGGAGGTGCAGCGCTCGCCGTTGAGCGAGTAGATCATGAACACGACGGCATCGAGCGCGCGGTCGAGATCGGCATCGTCGAACACGATCACCGGGTTCTTGCCACCGAGCTCGAAATGCACGCGCTTCAGGGTCGGCGCGCCCTGAACCATGATCGCCGAGCCGGTCGCGCTTTCGCCGACGAAGCCGATCGCCTTGATGGCGGGATGCTCGGTCAGCGCCTTGCCGGCCTCTTCGCCAAAACCATGGACGGTGTTGAGCACGCCGTCGGGAACGCCGGCTTCCTTGACGAGCTTCGCCAGAATGGACGCCGTCACCGGCGACCATTCTGCCGGCTTGTGCACGACCGTGCAGCCGGCGGCGAGGGCAGGGGCGATCTTCCAGGTCGAGAGCATGAACGGCGTGTTCCACGGTGTGATCACGCCGACCGGGCCGATCGGCACGCGGGTCGAGATGTTCCAGTGCTCGTCGCTCGGCGTGTTGAGCCCGTCGCGCGCTTCCGCGCATTTGTCGGCGAAGAAGCGAAAATTCTCGGCGGCGCGGATCGCGGCCTTGGCCATGAAGCGATAGGCCTGCCCGGTGTCGATGCATTCGAGCACGGCGATGTCGTCGGCATTGTCCTCGATCGCATCAGCCACACGATGCAGCAGCTTGCGCCGCATCGCCGGCCCCATGTCGCGCCAGGACTTGAACGCGAGCGAAGCGGCCGTTGCCGCGCGATCGATATCCTCCGCATTGCCGCGCGCGACGCTGGCGAGCACTGCGCCATCGACCGGCGACTTCGTCTCGAACGTCTCGCCGGAGATCGACGGGACGATCTTGCCGTCGATCATGTGACCGATGCCGTCGGCGCGGAGCTTCTTCAGTAGCGGGGCGACGCGCTCGCGGTTGGCCCGGAATACATCGGCTTTCGGAGTGGGCTTATCCATGGGCGGCCTCCACTTTCAGGGCATCGTGGATGTTGTTGCGCTTCCAGCTCGTGTCCTTGTCGTTGATCTGCATGTCGAACGACAAAGCGAACTTGCTGGCGGCGAAAACGGGATCGAGATGTTTTGACAGCGCCTGGAAGACATGCTCGCCGGCCTTCTGGCGTGTGGGCAGATCGCGGCCCTCGCCGATGCGCAGCACCATGTCGAGGAAGCCGTAGTCGTTCCGCGCATCGGCGATCGCATAATGCTCGCACCTGACGGCGCGGACGCGGATGCCGCCGAGCGGGAAGATGCCGGTCTCCACCGCCGCCTTGCGCACGACTTCGCAGACCGCGGTGATGTCGAGGCGGCCATCGAGATTGGCCGAATATTCGATCGTGAAATGCGGCATCGCGGTTTCGCTCCCTGTGTCGTCTTGTCGTCTTAAGCGAAGTAGCAGCTCACCGAGCCGTAGGCGCCATAATCGGCCTGGATTGTGTCGCCCTTGCGGGTCTCGATCGGACGGATGAAGGAGCCGGCGAGTACGACCTGGCCGGGCTCCAGCGCCAGCCCAAGCGGCGCGATCTTGTTGGCAAGCCAGGCAACGGCGGTCGCAGGATGATTGAGCACGCCGGCGGCAAGGCCGGTCTCTTCGAGCTGGCCGTTCTTGAAACACAAAGCGCCGATCCAGCGCAGGTCGGCGTCCAGCGGACGGATCGGCCGTCCCCCGAGCACGATGCCGGCATTCGCCGCATTGTCGGCGATGGTGTCGAAGATCTTGCGCGTCGCCTTGGTTTTGGGATCGACGCGCTCGATCCGCGTATCCAGAATCTCCAGCGCCGGTACCACGAAGTCGGTGGCATTGAGCACGTCGAACATGGTGCAGTCGGGCCCTGCGAGCCGCTTGCTCATGACGAAGGCGAGCTCGGCCTCGACACGCGTCGCGATGAAGCGCTCGGTCGGGATGATCCCGCCATCGGCGAAGAACATGTCGTCGAGCAGCACGCCGGAATCCGGCTCGTCGATATTGAGCGCGCTCTGCATCGCCTTCGAGGTCAGGCCGATCTTGTGGCCCTTGACGATGCGGCCCTCGGCGATCTTGACGTCGACCCAGGCCTTCTGAATCGCATAGGCATCAGCGATGCTGATCTCGGGGAAATCCTGCGAGAGCTGGCGGATCTGCGAGCGGGTCTTCTCCGCCTGGTGGAGACGCCTCGCGCAAGCCTGGATATCGTCGTTGGAAAGCGCCATTCGTGATCTTACAAATCGTGGTGCCCGGAGATACTTAACATGTTAAGTGAATGCGTCAAACAGAATCTGAGATTGCTGCACTGCAAACGTTTTGCGGTCTGAAAGGGCGTCATGAGCAAGAGACCGGCCGATCCCGCGAACGGAAGCGCGCCAGCCGCGCGCCAGGTGCCGATGCGCGACTTCTCGCGCTCGCTGCCGATGTCGCTGCTCAGGGCGCGCGAGGCGGTGATGCGCCAGTTCCGCCCATCGCTGCGCGAGCACGGCCTCACCGAGCAGCAATGGCGCATCCTGCGCGCGCTGGCGTCCATCGAGGCCGTCGAGGTCACGGAACTCGCGCGCACCGCGTTCCTGCTCGGGCCGAGCCTGTCGCGCATCCTGCGCGATCTCGAGGCGCGCAATCTGATCGAGCGCAAGACGGCGAAGGCCGACCAGCGCCGCAGCATGGTCTCGATCTCGAAGGAGGGCGTGAAGCTGATGGCCTCCGTGGCGCCGACCTCGGAGGCGATCTACGCCGAGATCACCAGCCGCTTCGGCGCCCGCAAACTCGCCGAATTGCAGGAGATGCTCGGCGAGCTCGAACAGAGTCTTGCGGGGCTCGGAGCCGGCAACGAGGCAAGTGCCGAGGAGTGACAGCAGATATGCGCTCCCGCGCGGCAACTGTCATGGACATGGCCGCATTTTTTCGCTCAAAGTGCCGCCCAGGCCGATCGCTCGAAAGTCGGCGCCGGGACGGATGACGGCCCCCTGCCGGATGACATCTTGCGTCATTGCGAGCGTAGCGCGGGGATCGACTTCGCGGTAATAACGGCATCGCCTTGTCGCGGCGCTCGTCATGGTGACGACGGTCCAAACAACGAAGAAGGAAGGCAACGTGGCGAACAAAGTCAAAGAGATCTGGAAGTCGGGCAAGGCCGTGGTCAATGCGTGGCTGGCAATTCCCTCCGGCTTCTCGGCCGAGATGGTCGCGCAATGCGGCTTCGACAGCGTCACGGTGGACATGCAGCACGGCGTGCAGGACTATCTCTCGATGGTGCAGTGCTTCCAGGCCATGGACAAGCACCCGGTGACCCCGATGGTCCGCGTGCCCTGGAACGAGCCCGGCATCATCGGCAAGGTGCTCGATGGCGGCGCTTATGGCGTGATCTGCCCGATGGTCAACACGCCGCAGGAAGCCAGGAACCTCGTCTCCTATGCGAAATATCCGCCGAAGGGCGTGCGCTCCAATGGCCCGATCCGCGCCGGCATGTACGGCACCGCCGGCTCCTACCAGAAGACGGCCAACGACGAGATCGTGCTGCTGCCGATGATGGAGACCAAGACCGCGGTCGAGAACATGGAAGCGATCCTCGACGTCGAAGGCATCGACGGCGTCTATATCGGTCCCTCCGATCTCGGCTTCTCCTACGGCCTCGAGCCCAAGCTCGACCGCAGCGAGCCTGAGATCCTCGCGATCTACGAGAAGATCATCAAGGAATGCGGTAAGCGCGGCCTCAACCCCGGCATCCATTGCAGCGGTGCGGAAGGCGCGGCGCGCGCCATCAACATGGGCTTCAAGCTGGTGACGCTCTCGAACGAGGTCGGCCTGATGACGACCTATGCCAAGATGCAGGTCAATGCGACCCGCAAGGATTCGGCCGGCAAGGCCTAACAACCCCGCGAATGGCGAATGGGGAGTAGCGAATGGCGCTGCTCCCCTTTTCCATTCGCCACTCGCTACTCACTATTCGACCAAGGAGATAACCCATGACCATCAGCCCCGTCATCCGCCTGCATCCCGATGATGGCGTGGTGATCGCGCGCGCGAGCCTGCCGCCGGGAACATTGGTGGCCGACGGCGTGACCACGGTCGATCGCATTCCCTCCGGCCACAAGGTCGCGATCAAGCCGATCGCCGTCGGTGAGCCGGTGATCCGCTATGGCCAGATCATCGGCTTTGCGACCATTCCGATCGCGCCGGGCCAGCACGTGCACGTGCAGAATTGCGGCATGGGCGATTTCTCCAAGGACTATGCCTATTGCGCCGACGTCAAGCCGACGCCGAACTTCGACCTGCCGGCGACGTTCGAAGGCATCCGCCGCCCGGACGGCCGCGTCGCCACGCGCAACTATATCGGCATCCTCACCTCGGTGAATTGCAGCGCGCATGTCGCAAGCCTCGTCGCCGACGTCTTCAAGAAGAACCCGTTCACCGGTGACAATCCGCTGTCCGATTTCCCCAATGTCGACGGCGTGGTCGCGCTGACCCACAAGACCGGCTGCGGCATGACGCAGAACGAGCCGCTGGCGCTGCTCCGCCGCACGCTCGGCGGCTATGCGCGTCACGTCAATTTCTCCCACGTCATCGTGCTCGGCCTCGGCTGCGAGGTGAACCAGATTGGCGGCCTGATGGAAGAGCAGAAGCTCGCCGGACGCCTGCGCGCGATGGACATCCAGGAGGTCGGCGGCACCCGCAAGACCGTCGAAGCAGGCATCGCCTTCGTGCGCGAGGCGCTCGCCGATGCCAACAAGGTCAAGCGCGAGACGGTGCCGGCGAGCGAACTGACCGTGGCGCTGCAATGCGGCGGCTCGGACGGCTATTCCGGCGTGTCTGCCAATCCGGCGCTGGGCGCTGCCAGCGATCTCGTCGTCCGCCATGGCGGCACCGTGATCCTGTCGGAAACGCCGGAGACCTACGGCGCCGAGCATCTCTTGACGCGCCGCGCCGTCAGCCGCGAGGTCGGCGAGAAGCTGGTCGATCTCATGCGCTGGTGGGACGAATACACGACGCGCGAAGGCGCCGAGATGAACGCCAATCCGAGCCCCGGCAACAAGGCCGGCGGTCTCACCACCATCCTGGAGAAGTCGCTCGGCGCGATGGCCAAGGCCGGCACCACCAATCTCGTCGAGGTGCTGCGCTACGCCGAGCCGGTGACCAAGCGCGGCTTCGTGTTCATGGACACGCCCGGCTACGATCCCGTCGCCGCAACGGGACAGGTCGCCGGCGGCGCCAACCTCGTCTGCTTCACCACCGGCCGCGGCAGCGTGTTCGGCTGCAAGCCGGCGCCCTCGATCAAGCTCGCCACCAACACGCCCATGTACAAGCGCATGGAAGAGGACATGGACGTCAATTGCGGCACCATCCTCGAAGGCGAGGAGAGCGTCGAGCAATGCGGCCAGCGCATCTTCGATCTCATCCTCAAGACGGCATCGGGCCAGCCGACCAAGAGCGAGAGCTTCGATTTCGGCGGTGCCGAGTTCGCGCCCTGGGTGCTGGGCGCGACGATGTGACGGTGCTGATGCACCCTCGTTGTAAGACACGGACGCCTACGTAGTCATACGTAGGTGTCATATGACCGCAGGAATTCCTGCGGTCACTCGGGATTAACATTTCGCACCGTAATCGTCAGGCGATGCGGGCGACTCCTTCGAGGGCGCTGCCCTTCGACAGGATTCGTCAACGATGACGCGTGCGATACGGCCGACTGGCGTGGAAAATCTCCTCGGTGAGGAGGAGCTGATCGTGTCCAAGACCGATCTCAAGGGCCGCATCACCTACGCCAACGACGTCTTCATCCGGATGGCGAAATACTCCTACGCCGAGCTGATGGGCGCGCCCCACAGCCTGATTCGGCATCCCGACATGCCGCGCGCCGTCTTCAAGCTGCTCTGGGACACGTTGCAGTCCAAGCAGGAGATATTCGCCTACGTCGTCAACCTGGCGAAGGACGGCAGCCATTACTGGGTGTTCGCCCACGTCACGCCGACCTTCGACGAACGCGGCAACATCGTCGGCTATCACTCCAACCGTCGCAAGCCCGATCCTGCGCAGGTCGAGCGTATCAAGCCGATCTACAAGACGCTGTGCGCGGAAGAAGCGCGCCATGCCAACGCCAGGGACGGCATGCATGCGAGCTTCGAGGCCATGGTCGGACTGCTCAAGCAACAGGGTGTCGGTTACGATGAATTTGTGCTCTCTCTCTAAGGCGCAGGGAGCGACCGCGCTCGCGTGTGGTCTTGCCGTCGTTGCATTCGTTCTCTCGCTTCTCGGTGTAACTGGGTTCGCGGGCGCTGCCTTGCTTGGCGCGACGGTCGGGCTGCTGGGCTATGCCGTCTGGTGCCAGCATCGCACGGCAGTGGCCGTCGATGAGGTCGCCGATGTCTGCCGCAAGGCGGCGCATGGCGATCTCGAGGCGCGCATCCTGAGCGAGCGGCAGGTCGGGCGGATCGGGTCGATCCAGAAATCCGTCAACGACATGCTCGATATCACCGATGCCTTCCAGCGCGAAGCCTCGGCATCGATGGAGTATGCCAGCCGCGGCAAGTATTTCCGCAAGATCCTGGCGCGCGGGCTGCCCGGCTCGTTCCGCCGCTCCGCCACCGTCATCAATTCCGGCACCGACAGCCTCGGCCGCCGCGTGGTCGAGATCGCGGACCTCGCAAAACAGTTCGGCACTCATCTCGACGGCGTCGCCGGCACGCTGATGGGCGCAGCGACCGATCTCGAATCCGACGCCCACCAGATGGCAGCGGCAGCCGACAAGACCAGCCGGCAGACCTCCGGCGTGCTCAGCGCCTCCGACCAGGCCTCGCGCAATGTCGCCACCGTAGCCAGCGCGGCGGAGCAGCTGGCATCCTCTATCGCCGATATCGGCCGCCAGGTGACCGGCTCGACCGCGAGCACGGGACGTGCTGTCAACGAAGCCAATCGTGCCGGCAGCGAGATCCGCGCACTTGCGGACGCCGCGATGCGGATCGGCGACGTCGTCAAGCTGATCAGCGAGATCGCCTCGCAGACCAACCTGCTCGCGCTCAACGCCACCATCGAGGCGGCGCGGGCAGGGGAGGCCGGCCGCGGCTTTGCAGTGGTGGCCTCCGAGGTCAAGAGCCTCGCCAACCAGACCGCCAAGGCCACCGAGGAGATCAGCGCCAAGGTCGGCGAGATGCAGCAATCGACCACCAATTCGGTCGCGGCCGTCGAGGCGATCGCGCAGACCATCGCGGAGATCGATGGCATCACTGCCTCGATCGCGACCTCGATCGAGCAGCAGGGCCTTGCCACCCGCGAGATCGCCCACAACGTCCAGGAGGCCTCGGCCGGCACCTCCCAGGTCTCCTCCAACGTCACAGGCATCAGCGAAGCCGCCGCCGACACCGGCCGCGTCGCCAGCCGCGTCAACAGCGCCTCCGAGCGCGTCCATGGCGAAGTCGAGACGCTGAGGCGCGAGGTGACGCAGTTCTTGCAGCGGCTGACCTCGGCGGCGTAGGGCTTTCTCACGAGTCGTAGGGTGGGCAAAGGCGCACTTGCGCCGTGCCCACGTCTTCGCATCAATTTGGCAAAGGCGTGGGCGCGCTTCGCTTTGCCCACCCTACGATACTGCCCGCGTAGCCCGGATGGAGCGCAGCGCAATCCGGGGCGGTCCATCCGCGGGTGAAGGATCCCGGATTACGCTTCGCTTCATCCGGGCTACGGGGCCACGACGGATACTTACTAGGCACCCTTTGCCCGTTGTTAGTGCTTGATCGCATTGACGTCAGGTGTTCTGCTCAAAAAAGCTGCTGGAGCACCGCACCCCGTGTCGATCTACGTCGCATTACACCACGTCACGCACTACAAATACGACCGCCCGATCGATCTGGGACCGCAGACCATCCGCCTGCGGCCGGCGCCGCACACGCGCACGCCGATCCTGAGCTATTCGCTCAAGGTCACCCCGGCCAACCACTTCGTGAATTGGCAGCAGGATCCGCAAGGCAACTGGCTGGCGCGCTACGTCTTCCCGGAGAAGACCACCGAGCTGAAATTCGAGGTCGACTTCACGGCGCAGATGACCACGGTCAACCCGTTCGACTTCTTCGTCGAGCCCTATGCGGACAGCTTCCCGTTCGAATATACCAAAGACCTGAAGACGGAGCTGGCGCCTTATCTCGAGACCATCAAGCCCGATCGCCTGTTCGCGAAATTTCTCGACACGATCCCGCATGAAGCCCCGAACACCGTCAACTTCCTGGTCGATCTCAATCGGGAGCTTCAGAAGCACGTCCGCTACATCATCCGCATGGAGCCCGGCGTGCAGACTCCGGAGGAGACGCTCTCCTCTGGCGCCGGCTCATGCCGTGACTCCGCCTGGCTCCTGATCCAGACGCTGCGTCATCTCGGGCTCGCCGCCCGTTTCGTCTCCGGCTACCTGATCCAGATCCGTCCCGACATCGATCCGATCGAGGGGCCGCCGGAAGTCGAGAACGATTTCACCGATCTGCACGCCTGGGCCGAGGTCTATCTGCCGGGCGCGGGCTGGATCGGGTTCGACGCCACCTCCGGCATGCTCGCGGGTGAGGGGCACATCCCGGTTGCCGCCACGCCGCATTATCGCTCGGCGGCGCCGATCTCCGGCGGTGCGGGCTTTGCCGAGGTCGAGTTCGCCTTCGACATGAGCGTCAAGCGCATCCGCGAGGCGCCGCGCATCACGAAGCCGTTCTCCGATGAATCCTGGGCGCGGCTGAACGATCTCGGCGAGCAGGTCGACGGCGATCTCGCCGCGCAGGACGTGCGGCTCACCATGGGCGGCGAGCCGACCTTCGTCTCGGTCGACGATCTCGAAGCGGGCGAGTGGAATACGGAAGCCGTCGGCCCGACCAAGCGCACCCTTGCGGACGATCTGATCCGCCGTCTGCGCACGCGCTTTGCGCCGGGCGGCCTTCTGCATTACGGCCAGGGCAAATGGTATCCGGGCGAGAGCCTGCCGCGCTGGGCCTTCGGCCTCTACTGGCGCAAGGACGGCGTGCCGATCTGGAAGAATGCCGATCTCATTGCGAAGATCGAAAATCCGCGGCGGCCCGAGGTCAGGGACGCCGAAGCCTTCATGGAAGGCACCGCCGCGCGGCTCGGTGTCGATCTCGGCTACATCATGCCGGCCTATGAGGACGCGGCCTATTGGCTGCAGAAGGAAGCCGATCTTCCGATCAACGTCGATCCGACCGACTCGAAATTGTCCGATCCCGAAGCGCGGGCGCGGATGGCGCGGGTGTTCGATCAGGGCCTGACCACGCCGCGCGGATTCGTGCTGCCGATCCAGCGCTGGAATGCGCCGCCGCGCTGGCGCAGCGAGCGCTGGCCGCTCCGGCGCAACCATCTGTTCCTGACGCCGGGCGATTCACCGCTCGGCCTGCGCCTGCCGATGGGCTCGCTCGGCTATGTCCCGCCGAATCAGTATCCCTACATCGTCGAGCAGGACCCGATGGAGCCGCGCGGCAAGCTGCCGGTGTTCACCCGCATGGCGCGCCCACCATCGCCGCCGCGGACCGCCCCTGAATATCTCAACACGGCGATTCCCGTGCGCACCGCGATGGCCGTGGAAATCCGCGACGGCGTGATCTGCGCCTTCATGCCGCCGGTCGAGCGCATCGAGGATTATCTCGAACTGATCTCGGCGCTGGAAGACACCGCCGAGGAGATGCAGCTCCCCGTCCATGTCGAGGGCTATCCGCCGCCATTCGATCCGCGCATCGAGGTCATCAAGGTGACGCCCGATCCCGGAGTCATCGAGATCAACATCCAGCCGGCGAAGAGCTGGCGCGATGCGGTCGAGATCACTTCCGGCCTCTATGAGGACGCCGCGAAAGTCCGCCTCGGCGCCAACCGCTTCCTGGTTGACGGCCGCCACACCGGCACCGGCGGCGGCAATCACGTCGTGGTCGGCGGTTCGAGCCCGCAGGACTCGCCCTTCCTGCGCCGGCCGGATCTCTTGAAGAGTCTGGTCTTGTACTGGCAGCGGCATCCCTCGCTGTCCTACTTCTTCTCCGGCCTCTTCATCGGCCCGACCAGCCAGGCGCCGCGCATCGACGAGGCGCGCCACGACAGCATCTACGAGCTCGAGATCGCGCTCTCGCACGTGCCGCCGCCGGGCTACCAGACGCCGCTGTGGCTGGTCGACCGGCTGTTCCGGCACCTGCTCGTCGACATCACCGGCAACACCCATCGCGCCGAGATCTGCATCGACAAGCTCTATTCGCCGGAAGGGCCCACCGGCCGCCTCGGCCTCGTCGAATTCCGCGCGCTCGAGATGCCGCCCGATCCGCGCATGTCGCTGGCGCAGCAGCTCCTGATCCGAGCGCTGATCGCGAAGATGTGGCGCGAGCCGCAACAGGGAAAGTTCGTGCGCTGGGGCACCGCGCTGCACGACCGCTTCATGCTGCCGCATTTCATCTGGGAAGATTTTCAGGACGTGCTCACCGAGCTCAAGCAGTTCGGTTATCCGTTCGAGCCGGAATGGTATCTGGCCCAGCTCGAATTCCGCTTCCCCGCCTTCGGCCGCGTCCATCATGGCGGCGTGACGCTGGAGCTGCGGCAGGCACTCGAGCCCTGGCACGTGCTGGGCGAGGAGGGCTCGGCCGGCGGCACCGTGCGCTATGTCGACTCGTCGGTCGAACGGCTCCAGGTCAAGGCGGAAGGCTTCGTCGAGGGCCGCCACGTCGTCACCTGCAACGGCCGGCGCCTGCCGATGACCTCGACCGGCCGCTCGGCCGAGGCCGTGGCCGGCGTCCGCTTCAAGGCCTGGCAGCCGGCCTCCGGCCTGCACCCGACCATCCCCGTCCACGCGCCCTTGACCTTCGACCTGATCGACACCTGGAACGGCCGCTCGCTCGGCGGCTGCGTCTACCACGTCGCCCATCCCGGCGGGCGCAACTACGACACCAAGCCGGTCAACACCTATGAGGCCGAGGCGCGGCGGCTGGCCCGCTTCCAGGATCACGGCCACACCCCGGGTCCGATGCAGCCGCCACCCGAGGAACGCACAAATGAATTTCCGCTGACCCTCGACTTGCGGACCCCGCTCCTGCAATGAGTACGAGGGTGGAGGGAAAGGCCCATGGGCGAGGGCGCAGCGGAAGACAACGACCAGGCGGGCAGGGCACAGGCCCAGCAGCGCCTCGCGCAATGGGTCCGCGACTATAGCCGCCTGCCCGGCATCCCCGACGAGTTCCTCGGTCCCGACGGTGCGCCCCGCGCGGTCTGGAGCCGCTTCTTCGACGCCTTCGGCGCGCTCGCGCCCGACGAGATCGAGCGGCGCTTCGGCATGGCCGACCGGCACCTCCGCGAGGCCGGCGTCACCTACCGCGCCCCCGGCGACAGCGCCGACCGGCCCTGGTCGCTGAGCCACCTGCCGTTGCTGATCGACGAGGCCGACTGGCAGCAGCTCTGCGCCGGCATCACCCAGCGTGCCGAGCTGCTCGAGCTCGTGTTGCGCGACATCTATGGCGAGGGCCGTCTCGTTGCGGAAGGCGCGCTCCCCGCGGCCGCGATCGCCGGCAGTCCCGAATATCTCCGGCCCGTCTGCGGCGTGCCGCCGCCCGGCGGGCGCTATCTCTCGATCTATGCCGCCGATGTCGGCCGCGGCCCCGACGGCCGCTGGTGGGTACTCGGCGACCGCACCCAGGCGCCGTCAGGCGCGGGCTATGCGCTGGAGAACCGCCTGGTGCTCTCGCGCGCCTTCTCCGATCTCTACAAGTCGATGAACGTGCCGCGGGTCGCGCCGTTCTTCGAAGCGTTCCGCGACAGTCTTCGCGCCCGCGCCGATCGCGACGAGCCGCGGATCGGCGTGCTGACGCCCGGCAGTTTCAGCGAGACCTATTTCGAGCATGCGACGCTGGCGCGCTATCTCGGCTTCCTCCTGGTCGAGGGCGACGATCTCGCCGTCAGCGACAATCGCATCCACATCCGCACCGTCGCCGGACTGAAGCGGCTGGATGTGATCTTGCGCCGCGTCGATTCCAACTCGCTCGATCCGCTCGAGCTGGACGCGTCCTCGCGGTTGGGCGTGCCGGGCCTGATCGATGTGCTGCGCAAGGATGGCGTCGTCGTCGCCAACATGCCGGGCTCGGGCGTCTTGGAGGCGCGGGCGCTGCTCGGCTTCCTGCCGGCGCTGAGCCGCCGCCTGCTCGGCGAAGAGCTGAAGATGCCGCACATCGCGACCTGGTGGTGCGGCCAGCGCAACGCGCGCGAGGAGGTGCTGTCGCGGCTCGACGAGGTCGCGATCGAAGGCGCCTACCGGCGCGGCGTTCCCGGCTTCGATTCGAGCGGCCCGGTGCTCGCGAGCGAGCTCGACGCATCCGGGCGCCAGCGCCTGCTCGACGCCATCGCCGCGCGCGGCATGGACTATGTCGGCCAGGAGGTGGTGCGGCTCTCGACCATGCCGGTGTGGGAGCAGGGGCAGATCACGCCGCGTCCCTTCGTGCTGCGCGTGTTCGCGGCTGCGACGCCGGACGGCTGGGTCATCATGCCCGGCGGCTTCTGCCGGATCGCCGAGCAAGCTGATGCGCGCGCGGTGTCGATGGGCGACGGCGCGCGTGCCGCCGACGTCTGGGTCGTCTCCGACAAGCAGGTCTCGACCGCGACGCTGCTGCCCGCGACCGACAAGGTCCGCATCCGCCGCATCGCCGGCGTGCTGCCGAGCCGTGCCGCCGACAATCTGTTCTGGCTCGGCCGCTATCTCGAGCGCGCCGAGGCGACGCTACGCCTGGTGCGCGCACTGGGCTCGCCGAGCGGGCCCAACAAGGGCACCGCGGCCTCGCTGCAATCGTCCGAACGCATCCAGCGCATGCTGGTGGCCTGGGGCGCGATCTCGCAGACCTCGCGCGCGGCGCCCGGGCGTATCGCCGCCGAGGCGCTGCAGAGCGCGGAGCGCTTCGGCTCGGCGCTGTCGCTGGTCCGCGCGGCGCAGCGCACCGCGACGTCCTTGCGCGAGCGGCTGTCGCCCGACGCCTGGCAGGTCATCACCGAGATGGCGGAGCGCCTCGCCTATGAGGTCGAGGACGACGACAGCGTGCTCAGCGCCGCCGAGCTGACCTTGCAGGAGCTGGCGAGCTTCGCCGGCCTTGCGCAGGAGAACATGAACCGCGCCGCCGGCTGGCGCTTCCTCGACATCGGCCGGCGCACCGAGCGCGCCATCAACACCACGCGCTTTGCACGTCAATTTGCATATGACGAGGCCGGCGACGAGGATCTCGACATCCTGCTGACGCTGGTGGATTCCCAGATCACCTACCGCTCGCGCTATTTGCTGGCGCCGATCCTCGCCCCCGTGCGCGACCTCGCGGTGCTCGACAGCTACAATCCGCGTTCGGTGGCGTTCCAGGTCGCGACCTTGAACGAGCACATCGCGGCGCTGCCGAGCCTGAAGGAGCACGGCCTGATCGAGCAGCCGCAGCGGCTTGCGGTGGCGGTGCAGGCGATGCTGGCGACGGCCGAGGCCGAGAAGCTCGAGGTCAAGACGCTGTTCGCGCTGGAGCAGGATCTGCTCAGCCTTGCCGAGGCGATCGGGCTGCACTATTTCCCGCACGGCCCCAATGCCAGCCGGCCGGAAAAGCTGACGGGGCTGGCGTGATCTACGACATCCGTCACGTCACGACCTACGAATACGAAAGTCCGGTCAGCTTCGCCCGCTGCACGCTGCGGCTGGAGCCGAGAGGCGGCAACGGCCAGGAGTTGATTTCGCACCAGGTCGAGATCCGTCCGCGCCCCGCCGAACGCAATGTCCGTCGCGATTTCTTCGGCACGCTGACCGAGAGCGTGGTGATCGAGGCCGCGCATCGCAATTTGCGCATCGACTCGCGCTCGCGCGTCTCCGTCACGCGCCAGCCGCCGGCGCGCGATGCGGTCAGTCCGTCCTGGGAGAGCATCCGCGATATCGCGTTCGAAGCGACCAGCCTCGGCCCCTCATCGCCGGTCGGCTATGTCTTTGCGAGCCCCCTGGTGCCGGTGCTGCGCCCGGTCAGCGCCTATGCGGCGGAAAGCTTTCCGCCCGGCGAGGGCATCCTCAAAGGCGCAGTCGATCTCATGCATCGCATTCGCAACGAGTTTCGCTACGACCCCAAGGCCACCGTGATCTCGACGCCGCTCAACGAGGTCTTCGACAAGCGCCACGGCGTCTGCCAGGACTTTGCCCATGTGATGATCGCAGGGCTGCGCGGGCTCGGTCTTCCCGCCGCCTATGTCAGCGGTTACTTGCGGACCATCCCGCCGCCGGGCCAGCCGCGCCTGCAGGGCGCCGACGCCACCCATGCCTGGGTCTCGCTGTGGTGCGGGGCGGAGCTGGGCTGGGTCGATTTCGACCCGACGAACGATCTTCTGGTGGCGAACGACCATATCGTGCTTGCGGTCGCACGCGACTTCTCCGACGTCTCGCCGGTCGACGGCATCATCGTCGGCTCGCCGAAGCAGAAGCTCGGCGTCGCCGTCGACGTGCTGCTGGTGGAGTGACGGCGGCCTCCGCCGTCCCGGCCGCGAAGACGATGCAGGCGCATGCGCCAGGCTGCGGTCCATTGCGCCGGCCTTGCGCTGACGTCCGATAAAGCGAATTTGATTTCCGCGCCTCGGCCGGAGCCTTCCCACCCGTCGGCCCGGCTGCATCGCGCCGCGACCGCCACCACAATCTTGCAGGGCACAAGAGCAACTTAATTTACGGATTTGGGGCGCGGGATTTGGCCCCCCGGCCCAAGATGGGCTATGCTGGCTCTCGCGTCGAGGACAATAACGTCGGGAGCTGGCGTGGGACACCACCGACAAGCGGGGCTGCATCCATGTTGACGTTGCCGAGACTGGCGGCTGAATCCCTGGAGAAGTTGCTGGGCTCGTTCATGCGTCGCAGGTACGGCGAAGAGTCGGCGAACGTCATCGAGAGCGCCACCCGCACCACCATGGAATGCATCGGCAACAGCGATGCGCTCTACCACAACATCGAGCATACGATGCTGGTGACTTTGGCGGGCCATTCCATTCTCAGCGGGCGGTACCTTCACACTCACCTGGAGGCGGAGGACTACGTTCATGTCCTGATCGCCTGCCTTGCGCACGACATCGGCTATGTCCGCGGCCTGTTTCCGGAGGATGACGAAGATGGTTTCATCATCGACGAAGCCGGGACCAAGGTGTCGCTGCCGCGCGGCGCTTCGGATGCCAGTCTGATGATGTATCACGTCGATCGCTCGCAACTGTTCGTGCGGCGGCGGCTGCCGCCGATCCGCGGCCTCGACTCTGAGCGCATTGTCCGCGCCATCGAGGGGACGCGCTTCCCGGCCCGTGAGGGCCAGGACTATGACGACGAAGCCTCGATCCTGCGCGCCGCCGATTTCATCGGCCAGCTCGGCGATCCCAACTATCTGCGCAAGGCCAACGCGCTCTACTACGAGTTCGAGGAAGTGGGCATGAACCGGCAGCTCGGCTACGACTCGCCCGCGGACATTGTGAACCGCTATCCACAATTCTACTGGAATAGCGTCGCACCGCACATCCAGACCGAGATCGGCTATCTCAACAAGACCGAGATCGGCCGGCAGTGGATCGCCAATCTCTACAGCAACGTATTCCGCGCCGAGCGCGACATCTCGCTGTCAGGGCCGCAGAAGTAGTCCTCTTGTAGCCCGGATGGAGCGAAGCGAAATCCGGGATTCGCGGATGCAGGCGTCCCCGGATTACGCTTCGCTCCATCCGGGCTACGAAGGCCCAACTCCGTGAGAAAACCATGCAACAAAAAACCATCGCCACGGATGTCCTCGATATCGCCTATCTCGAATACGGCGCCGCCGACGGCTGGTCCTGCATCATGGGCCACGGCTTTCCCTATGACGTGAACGCCTATGCCGCGGCCGCGCCGATCATCGCAGAGGCCGGCGCGCGGGTGCTGGTGCCCTGGCTGCGCGGCTACGGGCCGACGCGCTTTCGTTCCGCCGCAACGCTGCGCTCCGGCGAGCAGGCGGCGCTTGGCGCCGATCTCCTATCCTTCATGGATGCGCTTCACATCGAGCGCGCAATCGTCGGGGGCTATGATTGGGGCGGCCGCGCGGCCTGCGTTGTTTCGGCATTGTATCCCGAGCGCGTCGTCGGGCTCGTTTCCGGTAATTCCTACAACATCCAGAACATCGCCCGATCCATGGAGCCGGCCTCGCCACCGGAGGAGGCGGCGCTCTGGTATATATATCTCTTCCACAACGAGCGCGGCCGCCGCGCGCTGGAACGCAACCGCCGCGGCTTCGCCCGCCAGCTGTGGTCGATGTGGTCGCCGACATGGGCCTTCGACGACGCGACGTTCGAGACCAGCGCGGCGTCTTTCGACAACCCCGACTTCGTCGATGTGGTGATCCACTCCTATCGCCACCGCTACGCGCTGGTCGAAGGCGATCCCGCCTACGCCGCGATCGAGGCCAGGCTCGCCGCGCAGCCGCCGATCCGCGTGCCGACCATCGCGATCGACGGCGACAGCGACGGCGTCAATCCCGGCACCGCGCACCATGCGCCAAAGTTCGAGGGCTTCTTCGAGCGGCGCGTGTTCGCCGGCGCCGGTCATAATTTGCCGCAGGAGCGGCCGGCCGAATGGGCGCAGGCCGTGCGCGATGTGCGCGCAGCCGGGTCCTGATTTTCGCGATCGCAGGAACTTTTTGCGCGTCCCGCCGTCCAATTCCTGAGTTGCGCGTCAAGCCGTCAGGAGGTGACCATGAGCGAGGACAAGAAGCCGAGCGGGCCGGATCTGACCACGGGCGTATCGCTCGCCGACTTCAAGGACGGCAAGCTGCTCGGCCATGTCGGGAGCGAAGACGTCCTGCTGGTGCAGGCCGGCAGCGAGATTTTTGCAATCGAGCCCGCCTGCAGCCACTATCACGGCCCGCTCGCCGACGGCCTCGTGGTCGGCGATACCATCCGCTGTCCCTGGCATCACGCCTGCTTCTCCTTGCGCACAGGCGAGGCCAGCCGTCCGCCGGCATTGAACGCGCTGGCGGTGTGGGAGGTGACAAGGGACCAGGACAGGATCTTGGTTCAGCGCAAGCGCGAGGCGCCGAAGCCGTCGGCAGCGCATCGCACTGCGCCGACACCCGAAAAATTCGTGATCGTCGGCGGCGGCGCCGCCGGCTTCGCCGCGGCCGAGACACTCCGGCGCGAGGGCTTTGCCGGCGCCATCACCATGCTCAGCAACGATGGCGCGATGCCGGTCGACCGTCCCAACCTCTCCAAGGATTACCTCGCCGGCAACGCGCCGGAGGATTGGCTGCCGCTGCGGGGCGAGGACTACTATCAGAGCACCGGCATCGATCTCAGGCTCAACACGAACGTTGTGAGGATCGATCCAAGAGCACGCCGCGTGACCCTCGCCAATGGCGACAGCCTGCCGTTCGACCGGCTGCTGCTCGCGACCGGCGCCGAGCCCGTCAAGTTGCAGATCCCGGGCGCGGAGCAGCCGCACCACACCTTGCGCTCCGTCGCCGACAGCCGCGCCATCATCAAGGCCGCCGGCAGTGCGAAGCGCGCGCTGGTGATCGGTGCCAGCTTCATCGGCCTGGAAGTCGCGGCGTCCTTGCGGGCGCGCAAGCTCGACGTGCACGTGGTCGCGCCGGAAGAGCGGCCGATGCAGAAGGTGCTCGGGCCCGAGATGGGCGACTTCATTCGCGCCCTGCACGAAGAGAACGGCGTCAACTTCCACCTCGAGGACACCGTTGAGAGGCTCGACGGCACCCGCGCCACGCTGAAGAGCGGCGCCGTCATCGAGGCAGACCTGGTCGTGGTCGGCATCGGCGTCAAGCCGCGCCTGGCGCTGGCCGAGCAGGCGGGTCTTGCCGCCGATCGCGGCGTCAGCGTGACTGAATATCTCGAAACCAGCGTCGCTGGCATCTTCGCCGCCGGCGACATCGCGCGCTGGCCCGATCCGCATTCGCGGCATACCATCCGCGTCGAGCATTGGGTGGTGGCGGAGCGCCAGGGCCAGACCGCGGCACGCAACATGCTCGGCAGGCGCGAGCGCTTCGACGCCGTGCCGTTCTTCTGGTCCCAGCACTACGACGTCCCGATCAACTATGTCGGTCACGCCGAGAGCTTCGACGAGGTCGCCATCGACGGCAGCATTTCCGGCAAGGACTGCCTGTTGAAGTACCGCAAGGGCGGCCACGTGCTTGCCGTCGCTTCAATTTATCGCGATCTCGACAATCTCAAGGCCGAGCTCGAGATGGAGCGCTCGCGCGGCTGATGCACCGCATTCGACCTTGATTTGCGTCAATGTTGCTGCCGGGAAGGGTGCTCTGCTGGCTGTCGTCCCGGCACGGTACGTGCTATTCTGGCGTGTGCCCCCGGGCTTCGATGCAGGAGTGGCAGCCATGACCAGTGCTTCTGACACGTCTCATCATCCAAGCCTCGGCTCCGGCATCACGGCGCTGCATGCCAAATGGGGCTGGATCGTCGCGCTCGGCGTCGTTTATCTCATTGCCGGCTTCATTGCGCTCGGCAGCATGGTGATGGCGACGGTGGCGAGCGTCATCGTGGTCGGCGCCATGATGATCGTCGCCGGCGTGACGGAGATCATCGGTGCTTTCCAGCTCAAGAGCTGGGGCAAGTTCCTGATCTGGGCCCTGCTCGGCGTGCTCTATGTCATCGCGGGCTTCCTCACCTTCGAGAACCCGCTATTCGCCGCGGTTCTGCTGACGCTGTTCCTCGGCGCCTCGCTGATCGCCTCCGGCGCCGTCAGGCTGTTTCTCGCCTTCAGCATGAAGCGCGAGAGCCCCTGGATCTGGGTGGCGCTGTCGGCCGTCATCACGCTGCTGCTCGGGCTCTTGATCCTGGCGCGCTGGCCGGTGAACAGCGTCTACATCCTCGGCCTGTTCCTCGGCATCGACCTGATCATGGCCGGCGCCGGCTGGATCAGCCTCGGGTTCAGCCTGAAGCGGCGCAGCTGAAACCTCCGGTGAAGTGCGCGGCACTGAAGCGCGATCAGATTCGGATGAATCGTCATCGCGCTTCAGGTTGAAGTTTGCGCATGACCTTTCCGGTCAACCGCTTCGCACCTTTCCGGATGATGCTTCAGCAGATCAATCCAGTGGCATCTCGTCGAGCGGCCAGATCGGGCGGCGAACCCTGCGATAAATGAGGGTCGTGTAGTCATTCGTGGCAAGGCCGCCGCTGTCGGCCAGGATCACCTCCTTGGCCATCGGCCCGAAAGCGGCGCGGAAGTGGTGGGCGGACTTGACCGCGACGACCCGAAACTGCGCCGGCTCCGCGCCGAGAATTCGGAACATTTCTTGATCATAGGTTTGCAGCGTGTTGGTCGACAGGGCGATCGAGATGCCGCTCACCTCGAGCAGGGCGGAGGGGCCGAGTGTCATGGGCTGACCGGCATTCATCGGTCCCTCGCAGACGAAGGCACCGTCCGACAGCGCGGCGACGCGTCCGGCCAGGGTGAGTGGCGGCCCGTAGCTCGCGGGATCGCGCTTGGCGCCGACAACGACGTCGAGGCTGGCCCCGAGACCCGCGGCATGACAGCGGGCGGCGGCTTCGGGATCGCCGAGGACGCCGAGGAGCACGCCCTTGACGTTGGCCTTCAGAAGCGTCTCCAACAGGCGGACGCCGTCGCCATAGGCGCCTGAACCCGGGTTGTCGCTGTAGTCGGAAATCACAAAGGGACGGGTATCGGCGACATCGGCTGCGGCCTCCGCGGCAAGCCTGGTCGCGGTCGGCAAATCATACACCGCGACAGTGACCTCCGCGCGGCGACGGTACATCTCGTCGTAGAGCGCGGCCGCGGCCTGCCGCGCCGCCGTCTCGGCGGCGTTATGCGAGGCATCGTAGGTCACCTGCACGCTGGGGCCGACCTCGGCAATGTCCGAGCGGCTGAAGCCCGCGCAGACGTCGACCGACAACAGGCCGGGCGTTTGTGCCTCCATGTCCGCGGCGCGCGCCAGGAGATCGCTCATCACGCCGCCCTGGGTTCGTCCGTGATTGCATCCGTCGAGCAGCGGTCCTTGCAGGTGGACGACCTTCGGACGGATCTTGCCGTCCATCGCCGATTGCAGCAGATCGGCCGCGCGGAGTGCCGTCTCGTATTGGTCGATATGCGGATAGGTCCGGTAGGGCAGCATGATGTTGGCCAGCCGGCCCATGCGTTCGGTGACATTGGCATGCAGGTCGAGCGTCACCGCGATCGGGATCGTGTCGCCGAGCCGCTTGCGCAATCCTTCCAGCAGCGCACCCTCGGCATCCTCGTCGGTCTCGGTCACCATCGCGCCGTGCAATGCGAGGATGACGCCGTCGAGCGGTCCCGTCTCGCAGGCCTCGTAGACCAGGCGTTGCAGTTCGGCCCAGCAGTCGGCCGTCACCTTGCCGGACGGCGTGGCCGAGGCTGCAATCGGCTGCACCAGGGTCCAGCCGTAGCGTTTGGCGGCAGCCAGATGCCCGGCGATCTCCATCTTGGTGGCGCCGAGCGCGGGGGCGATCTCGGCTCCCAGGAGAAACAGCCGCTTGCGATAATCATCGAGCGTGGTCGGAACGATCGAGAACGTGTTGGTCTCGTGGGCGATCTGCGCGGAGAGCACACGTCGCGTCTGGCTCATGGGGGCTCCTTGTTGTTCATGGAAGCCGCGCCCGATCTCGCGTCCTCACGAGGCATTTCGCTAGCATCGAATCGGGCTGCACTACCAGCAGCTTGACGCAAGACCGTCATGCAGAACTCCGCTGATCTGGCGCGCTGACAAAAGCAGCGCGCCGCGCGGCCGTTTCGCCGCGGCGATGATCATCGGGGAGACACCATGAGAGCCGCTTTGGCCCTGGCCGCAGCTTTGGCTGCCGCCTGCCTGTCCACGCCTGCACCTGCGCAAAAATCCTATGGTCCCGGGGTCAGCGACACCGAGATCAAGATCGGCAACACCATGCCCTATAGCGGGCCGGCTTCGCCGCTCAGCATCACCGGAAGGGTGATCGCGGCGTATTTCGACGAGATCAACGACAAGGGCGGTATCAACGGCCGCAAGCTCAACCTAATCTCGCTCGATGACGCCTTCTCGCCGCCGAAGACCATGGAAGCCGCGCGGCGACTCGTCGAGGGCGACGGCGTCGCCTTCATCTTCGCCACCATGGGCACCGCGCCGAGCTCGGCGATCGCAAAATATCTCAACAGCAACAAGGTGCCGCAGATCTTCCTGATCAGCTCGGCGTCGAAGTGGAACGACCCCGCCAACATGCCCTGGTCGATGGCGCTGCCCTGGGCGCCGAACTACACCAGCGAGGCCGCGATCGATGTCGCCTATGCTCGCGCCAAGAACCCGAATGCGCGCTTTGCGGTGCTCTACCAGAACGACGACGCCGGCAAGGAATATCTGCGCGGTGTCAGGGAGGCGCTCGGCGCCGACGCCGACAAGGCGATCGCAATGGCCTCGAGCTTCGAGGTCGCCGATCCCACTGTCGATTCCCAGGTGCTGACGCTCGCCAACACCAAGGCGGACGTCTTCATGATCTACTCGGTGACGCCGCGCGCCTGCGCGCAGGCGATCCGCAAGGCGCACGAGGTCGGCTGGCAGCCGACGCGCTTCCTCGCCAGCGGCTGCGCCAACAAGGCAACCGTGATGGCACCGGCCGGGCTCGAGGCCGGCAAGGGTGTGCTGTCGCTCGGCGCGCTCAAGCCGTTCGTCGAGGCGCCTAAGGACGATCCGGCGATGACAGCCTATATCGACTTCATGAAGAAGCGCCTGCCCAACGCCGACATCAACAACGTCGCCGGGCTCTACGGCTACACCGTCGCCGAGGCCCTGGTGGTGCTGCTCAGGCAGTGCAAGGACAATCTGACGCGCGAGAACATCATGGCCCAGGCGGCGAATTTGAAGAACGTGCCGCTGTCGCTTCTGATGCCCGGCATCACCCTCAACACCACGCCGCAGGATTTCCGCCCGATCAAGGACGGCTACATGCTCCAGTTCGACGGCAACGACTGGGTGGTGGCGAGCGAGCTGTTGCGCGGGACGTGAGGCGGCGCTCTCTCCGCGAACCCGGAATCGTAGGGTGGGCAAAGGCGCACTTGCGCCGTGCCCACCGCCTATCAATGATTATCGAGAGAAAGCGTGGGCACGCTTCCGCCTTCGCTCTTCGAGCTACGGCGGACAAGTCGCTTTGCCCACCCTACGGGACTGACGCGAGCGTCGGCGAGCGGGAGGATTAAAATGGACTTTCACCACTCCGCCCGTTCGCTGGAGCTGCAGGAGCGCGTCCGCCAGTTCATGCGGGCGCATGTCGAGCCGGTCGAGGAGCACTATTACGAGCAGGTCAAACCTGAGGCCACGCGTTACAAGACGCCTCAGGTGCTTCAGGATTTGAAGCGGCTGGCGAGGGAACAGGGGCTCTGGAACCTGTTTCTGTCAGGCGAGCACGGCCCGGGTTTGTCAAATCTCGAATATGCGCCCGTGAAGGAGATCATGGGCCGCATCCTCTGGGCGCCCGAAATCTTCAACTGCTCGGCGCCCGACGTCGGCAACATGGAGGTGCTCGCGAACTACGGCACCAAGGCTCAGCAGGAGCGCTGGCTGAAGCCGCTGCTGGAAGGGCGCATCCGCTCTGGCTTCTCGATGACCGAGCCCCAGGTTGCCTCCAGCGATGCCACCAACATCCAGTGCGAGATCAAACGGGACGGCGGCGATTACGTCATCAACGGGCGAAAGTGGTTCACCTCAGGCGCGATGAACGAGGATTGCGAGATCCTGATCGTGATGGGCAAGACCGCGCCCGACCATCCCGACCGTCACCACCAGCAATCCATGATCCTGGTGCCCAAGAATACGCCCGGTGTGCGCATCGTCCGTGACATGCTCACCTACGGCTATGACGACGCTCCGGTCGGTCACCCCGAGATCGTCTACGACAATGTCCGCGTGCCCACGGAAAACATCCTGCTCGGCGAAGGCCGCGGCTTCGAGATCGCGCAGGGCCGGCTCGGGCCCGGCCGCATCCACCATTGCATGCGCCTGATCGGCTGCGCCCAGCGCGCGCTGGAATTGATGTGCCAGCGTTCGGTCTCGCGCGTCGCCTTCGGCAAGCCGCTCGCAGATCAAGGCTCGGTGCGCGAGGACATCGCAAACTCCTTCTGCGAGATCGCGCAGGCGCGGCTGCTCACCCTGCAGGCCGCCGACAGGATGGACCGCGAAGGCAACAAGGCCGCACGCGATTTGATCGCGGCCGCCAAGATCGTGGTCCCCAGCATGGCCGCCCGCGTCATCGATCGCGCCATCCAGGTCCACGGCGCCGCCGGAGTCTCGCAGGACACGTTCCTCGCGCGTGCATACGTCTACGCCCGCTTCATCCGCATCGGCGACGGGCCGGACCAGGTGCACCTCGCCGCGTTGGGCAAGGAGCTGATCAGACGCGGCGGAGTGATGGCGGGGTAGAGGTGCTGTCCTGCGCCAGCATGTGCATTCACGGATGCGCAGAGGAATGCAGCGGCCCCGGAACTGCTCAGTTCGACATGTGACCTCTTGGCGGAAATTAACGTCTTGCGGTCAAGATGACCGACATGCACTCCGAATGGCGTCGTCAGCTGCCCTATTTGGTCCATACCAACAGAGAACTCGGTCTGATGCTGAGGGGTGTGAAGCCCCTTGCATATTTCATGGAGATCGTCGGCCGTGAGCCGGACGCCTGTCTTCGGTATTGGCGCATGTTCGACAGGCAGGTTGCTGTAGGTCGCCTGATGAGGCGCGAAGTGATTGAACCATGTCCTGACCTGCCCCAGCTCGAATATCGGATGCTGTTCTACACCTTACCGGGTCACGAGTGGCGGGTAGATGCCATGCTTGTGCTTCTGAACGAGCCCGGAGCCTGGTCCGACGACCGCGAACGGCGCTTTGGCGAATTGCTTGGCTACGAGGGCTGGCAGATCGACTATTGGCTGACGCATCGTCGCTCGCTGACAGACGCTTAGCCCAACGTCATCAGACGGTGGGTGGATTCTACGATATATTGTTTGTAGCACGGTCACTGGGCAGTCCATACCAAAGGTATCATCCGAACAATTGCTCATACGCTTGGCCTAGGCACAGCTGCGCTCATTCTTACGGTCGAAGCTGGCCGACGCATCGCAATTCACTAAGTCTAGGAGCGGGCTTGCAAACAAGGAGGTCGAACATGACTGCAATCTCCTCCTCACTCACCCGGCGACGCCTCCTCGCAGGGTCAGTCGCAACCGGTGCCGTCAGCTTGCTTCCAATACATTTCGTCGCCGCACGCGCGCAATCGAAGCAAGCAGGGTCCCCGCTTGGTACGACCAAAGTCGACGCGATTCTTCCCTTCCGCGTCAATGTCCGGGGTGAAGACCTCGCTAATCTCCGCCGGCGCCTCGCGTCCACGCGCTGGCCCACCAAAGAGCTCGTTGAGGATCGGTCGCAGGGTGTGCAGCTGGCGACGCTGCGGGCGCTCGCCCGCTACTGGTCGACTGAGTACGACTGGCGCAAGTGCGAGGCGCGGCTAAACGCGCTGCCACAGTTCACGACCGTGATCGACGGGGTGAAGATCCATTTCATCCACGTCAAGTCCCGGCATGAGAACGCGCTGCCGCTGATCATGACGCATGGCTGGCCTGGCTCGGTCATCGAGCTCCTGGATACGGTCGGTCCCCTGACTGACCCGACCAAGTATGGCGGCACTCCCGAGGATGCATTCCACCTGGTGCTGCCGTCCTTGCCTGGCTACGGCTTCTCAGGTGAGCCGACCGAACTCGGCTGGGACGCCGCCCGCATCGCGCGTGCGTGGGCGGTGCTGATGGATCGCCTCGGTTACACGCGCTACGTCGCCCAGGGTGGCGACGTAGGAGCCGCAGTCACGGATGCGATGGGGCGCCAGGCACCCAAGGGACTTCTCGGCATCCACGTCAACTTGCTCGCGGGTGTGGCGGCAATGTCCGACAAGCTGCCCGCAGAATCCGAGAAGGAACGCGCGGCGCAGAAGGCGGCCGCGACGTTCAGGGTGAGTGGCTTTGGCTACTTCCTGGAACAGTCGACGCGGCCGCAGACGATCGGCTACTCCCTGCTGGACTCCCCCCTCGGGCTCGCGAGCTGGATGCTCGATCATGACACGGACAGCTACTACAAGATTTCCCGAGCGTTCGTGGAGGGTAGGCCCGCGGGCAATCTCACCCGGGACAACATCCTCGACAACATCACGCTGTACTGGCTGACGGGCACTGGGGCCTCGGCCGCACGGTGGTACTGGGAGGCCGGACAGGCCGCGGCCCGTGCGGCCGGCAAGTCTTCTCCGGCGGTCGCGGTTCCCGTGGGATTTACGACGTTCCCCGGCGAAATCTTTGCTGCGCCCCGAAGTTGGGTCGAGACTATGTACCCCGGCGTCGCCTACTTCAGCGAGGCCGAACGTGGCGGACATTTCGCCGCCTGGGAGGAGCCGAAGCTGTTTTCAGATGAGGTACGTGCAGCCTTCAGATCATTGCGCAAATAACGGACCAGAGGCTCGACGCCGACGATGTTGAGCACGCGCGTCAGATTGTAGGTCAGCGCACACCGCGCCATCTCCGTGGCGACCTTCGGCAGCGTCTTGCACAGGAAGTTCGCCCGGCCAGGCGGCAGGAATGCATGGCCCGGCTTCTGGCCTGGCTGCGACCTAACCATCAAACACTGGGATCTCGCCGAGTTGCTGGAAAATGGTAACTGACTGCCGCTCGCTCGTTGCCTCGGCAGCGCGCAGCCGGTTGCCGGGGTCTTGCCGAATATTTCATCGCGATGGCCGTTCCGAGTGTTTCGGCGAGTTGCCACTTTTTGGAGGGCTTGCCGCGCCGGGTCCATTCGGCGACACTGCTCGTATTTCAAGTAGTTGTTTCAAAGGGGGCCTTTCATGCCCGAGACATTGGAAAGCCTGTTGTGGTGTGCCGCGGCGGCGACGTGGCTGATGCTTCTCTTCAGGATCATGGGTGAGCTCTTGAAGCCGCTCTCGAAACGCTTCGGCCATCTGCTCGAGGTTGCCTTCAGGCCAAGAGCGAAGTGATGCGGTAACGGCCTTCCTCCGAGGCCACATCGTGTTGCCTCAGCGCACTCGCTGCTCTGCGCGTGGCGAAGACACTTGCGCCGTGAGGCTGAAACCAGCGACGCCGCTAGCCCGCCAGTCTCCGATCGAGGGAAAACCGGCCCGCTCCGGTGACGAAGATCAACAGAGCGCCGCCCATGATCGAGATGTTCTTCAGGAAATGATTGTACTGACCGATCTGTTGCGCACCGGCGGGATATTCCCAGTAACGATGTCCGATCGCAGTCGCCGAGAATACGAACAGAAACATCACGATTGCACAGTAGCGCGTGCCAACGCCGAGGATCAAACAAGCCGACATCAATATTTCCAGCGCGACGGTGGCCGTCGTGAACAGCAGCGGCGCGGGAACGTTCAGCGACCGGAAATAGCCGACCGAGCCGCTGAAGTTGCCAAGCGCACCGTACACGCTTCCGACGAAGACCCAGGCAAGCAGGATGCGGCCGACCAGGATCAGCAGGTCGGCACTGCCAGTGGCGAACTTGTCGATCGCAGATGTGGACCATGGAGAGCGGAATGGCATGATTACTGCCCTATCGCGCCTAGCTGTCTGACAACGGCACTTCAATATCGGTGATCGTATCACGACCGGCGAGTCTGCCAATCCCGAGCTGTCCGCAGCGGACTCCACGAACTGGGTGTGTACCGCGCTGTTGAGCCGATGTGACCTCGGTGCTATCCTTCAACTCCATCATTCCCGTTAGGTCTGATGAGGCGGGTGATCGACTTGAGAACTGCCGCCTGCCGTTTGGAAATTGCAATATTTGAATACCTCGAGCCCGCCGTCGAACGCATTTCAGTGTTGCCGGGCAATGTTCATGGACGTCATTTCCCTCCGTGCTTTCCATCGACCCGGAGGCGGGCTTCTTTGCCGAGCGCTATCGAAAAAGCGATTTCGCCATGTCTATTCCGACAAGCCGAGCCAATTGCAGGGCAGGCAACGATCATTTGAATGCAAGACGATTGAGCCGCTGCCTCATGGTTTCCATGTCATGTGCAGCCTGCCTCGTTCAATTCGCAAGCACCGCGTCGGCCCAATGTGCGCCCCGCAACGTTCTGCGGAATCAGCTGACGTTCAAGATGCATTCCGCGCAAGCATCCCGGCAGCCCATCAAGTCGGCCCGCGATGTTGCGACATGGAAGACGATTGCAATCGGCGGCTTCGCTAACCCGATCAGGTTGCGCAACGAGCTGCATGGAATGGGCTGCAATGTCGGTGGGCAGGCCGCTGAAATCCTCGCTCGACCGGCATTCACCGTCAGCTCGCAAAAGACCGAAGTGGAGCTCGTGGTCGTATCGCCGGTCCAGCTTGGGTTTACGTCCGACACGGCGACCTTGGCCGACGTTTACGCGCGCGCTCGGGAATTCGGCTTTGAGCTAGTTGCGGCAGAGGTCGGCCCGCAATTGCGCATCCAATATCTCGACCAGCCGATGGGTGAATTTCTCATCATCGCAATGGAGCCGATCAAGACGTGGAGTGGCGAGCCGATTATTCTGAATGTGGCAAATGGTGGAGCCGGATTGATCCTGATCGGCCAGGACGGCAGAGCCGAAGCGGGCATCCCGACGACATCCCGCTTCGTCTTCGCGCGGTCCCGTCGATCCCTATCCACTACCGAGGTCGTCAAGCAGGTAGCAGCCCGGCTGCCGCCGTGAACGGGACCGGCGGGAATTTCGGCGATGCGCGACCTAATCGCTGCGGTCAAGATCGTGTTCTCCGCATGGCCGCCCGCGTCTCGCAGGATACTTTCTTGGCCCGCGCGCATGTCTATGCTGCGTTGGCGGCGGCGCGTGACGCGTCCGTCACCCAGCCCTGGCGATGCGACCGTCCGCCGCGCCCGAGCGCAGGTTCTGGAAGAACGTCTCCACCTCCCGCGACAGCGTCGCCGCCGTCTCGGTCAGACTGCTTGCCGCCGTCAGCACGGACGCGGCCGCCGTGTCGGTCTCACCGATGGCGTCGCGCAGCGAGGTGATGTTGGCGACGAGGGTCTCGTTGCCTTGCGCGGCCGATTGCGCATTGGACGAGATTTCGCGCGTGGCCTGGTCCTGCTGGCCGACGGCGCCGGCGATGGCAGACGTGACCTCGTTGATCTCGCGCACCGCGCCGCCGATCTCGCGCACGGCGTCGACCGCGTTGCGGGTGGAGGCCTGGATCATCGCGACGTTCTCGCTGATGTCGGCGGTCGCTTTCGCGGTCTGTCCCGCCAGTGCCTTGACCTCGTGGGCAACGACGGCAAAGCCGCGGCCGGCATCGCCGGCGCGTGCGGCCTCGATGGTGGCGTTGAGCGCGAGCAGGTTGGTCTGCTCGGCGATCGCCTGGATCAGGCTGAGCACGCCGTCGATGCGCTGGGTCGCAGCCGCAAGGCTTTCGATCTCCGCTATCGATTTCTCGGTGCGCTGGCCGGTCTGCTCGACCGCACCGGCGCTCTGCCGCACCTGGCGGCCGATCTCCTCGACGGAGGCCGACAGCTCCTCGGCCGCGCCCGCGACCGCCGTGACATTGTGCGAGGCCTGCTCGGTGGCGCTCGCCGCCGTGCCGGCGCGGCTGCTCGCGTCGGCCGTGACGCGGGTGATGGTCTGCGCGGTCTCGCGCATGACGGAGGCGTTGTCGCTGAGCCCGCGCATGATCGCGCCGATCGCCTCGCGGAATGCTTCGACGGATTGCTCGATGTGACGGCTGCGCGCCTCGCGCGCGGCGGAGTCCTGCGAGACCTGCGAGGCAAGGTTGCGGTTACGCCCCATCGCGTCCTGAAACACCTGGATCGCGCGGGCGAGTGCGCCGATCTCGTCGGCGCGGTCGGAGTGCGGTACCTCGACGTTCTCGGCGCCGTCGGCGACCTGCTTGATGGTCGCGGTGATCGCGGCGAGCGGCCGGGCGATCGAGCGGGCGATGATGACGATGCCGATCACGACGAGGGCCAGCGCCACGCCGCCGAGGCAGGTCAGGACGAAGGACAGGGTGCGGTTGGTCTCGGTTTGCTGGGCGATCTGCCTGGCGCGCTCGGCATAGACCTTGGACAGCGCCTCGAGATCCTTGTTCAGCGCCGAGCGCACCGCGCGGTTGGCGTCGTTGTCGCCCCATTCGCGGCCTGCGGCCGCGTTGATCTCGACGCCGCGCCGCACCAGCTCCTTGCGGAAGTCGACGAACTGCTCGATGCGCTTCTTGAAGGTTGCGAACTGCTCGGCATCGTCGGCTTTGACGATGGTCTCCCAGCGCTTCACGACATCAAGGATCTGGGCGTTGAACTTGAGCAGGCCCTCGCCGTATTTCTTCACCACGGCGGGCTCGGTCGACATGTAGACGCCGCGCGATTCCATCACCACCGCATAGACCAGCGAGTTGACGCGCTCGACGTTCAGCGCGGCTGCATTCGCGGTCTCGATCGCGCTGGTCAGCTCGGCGCTGCGGCGGCTGTTGTAGTCGGACAGCATCGCGATCGCCGCCGTGAGCAGCGCGAACAGCGCGAAGATCGCGTAGAGCTTGGTGGCAAGCGTGAAACGGCCAGCCAGGCCGGCGGCATTCCCAGATCGGTCGGATGTCATGGTGTTCAGGTGCCCGGAATGGCCTGAAGCGGCCGGTGAGCGCAGTTCGAGCGAAATTGATGCAAAACTATGCGGAACGAAGATGGACGCGGCGTTAACGCGCCCCTTGGCTGCCTTCGTCCTTAGTCGAAAGAAAGGTAAGTTATTTCAGCGTCTTGATCCCGAGGTAGAGTTTCAGGATAGTGCTGGAGTCGGCCGTTGGCCGACGAGTCCCGGAGAGGCCCTTGGTCTACCGCCACACCATCGACGCCACGACCTACACATTCCCCGATCTGCGCGACCTGCTCGCCAAGGCGACCCCGCCGCGCTCCGGCGACCGGCTGGCCGGAATTGCCGCTGCCAGCGCCGAGCAGATGATCGCGGCGCGGATGGCGCTGGCGGATGTGCCGCTCGGGCAGTTCCTGCAGGAAGCCGTCATTCCCTATGAGACCGACGAGGTCACCCGCCTCGTCATCGACAGCCATGACGCCAGGGCCTTTGCGCCGGTGGCATCGCTGACCGTCGGCGCCTTTCGTGACTGGCTGCTGTCGGACGCTGCAACGCCCGACATCCTGCGCAAGCTGGCACCCGGCATCACCCCGGAGATGGCGGCCGCCGTGTCGAAACTGATGCGCAACCAGGACCTGATCCTGGCAGCGCGGAAATGCGAAGTTGTCACTGCCTTCCGCAATACCATCGGTCTGAAGGGGCGGATGAGCACGCGGCTGCAGCCCAACCATCCGTTCGACGATGCCAGGGGCATCACCGCCTCGATCCTCGATGGCATCCTGCTGGGGGCCGGCGATGCCTGTATCGGCATCAACCCGGCCAGCGACGATCCCGCCGTCATCGCCCAATTGCTGCGGCTGCTGGACGAGATCATCGCGCGGCTGAAAATCCCGACGCAGGCTTGCGTGCTCACCCATGTCACGACGACGCTGTCGCTGATCGGGCAGGGCGTGCCGGTCGATCTCGTCTTCCAGTCGGTCGCCGGCACCGAGGCCGCCAACCGCAGTTTTGGCATCGACCTCGCGCTGCTGAAGGAGGGGCAGGAGGCCGGCCTGTCGCAGAGGCGCGGCACGGTCGGGCAGAACGTGATGTATTTCGAGACCGGGCAGGGGTCGGCGCTGTCGGCGGGCGCCCATCACGGCGTCGACCAGCAGACCTGCGAGGCCCGCGCCTATGCGGTCGCCCGCGCCTTTGCGCCGCTCCTCGTCAACAGCGTGGTCGGCTTCATCGGCCCGGAATATCTCTATGACGGCAAGGAGATCATCCGGGCGGGCCTGGAGGATCATTTTTGCGGCAAGCTGCTCGGCCTGCCGCTCGGGATCGACATCTGCTACACCAACCATGCCGAGGCGGACCAGGACGACATGGACAATCTGCTGACGCTGCTTGCGGCTGCCGGCGTCACCTTCATCATGGGCGTGCCCGGCGCCGACGACGTCATGCTGAACTACCAGTCGACGTCTTTTCACGACGCGCTCTATGTCCGCGACGTCTTCGCCTTGCGCCGCGCGCCGGAATTCGACGACTGGCTGGTGCAGTCGGGCATTGCGGGTGCCGATTTCCGCCTGGCCGGCGATGCAGGCCTGCTACCCGATTTCGCCTCGCGGCTGATCGCGTGACGCGGCCGGGAGTCCCCCAGGAAACCATTGGTCCCCCTCGGAATTAAGCTCATGCCACAATATTGAGAAATTCCGGCGACAGCATTACGCTATGTGTCTGGCTGGCAATTTCCGCAACCAGGTCGAGTGTGGCGGGGGAGCTTAGATGCGAGCTGAAAGCAACGGTACGTCCCGGCGGATTCTCTGCGTATTTCCGCGCTACACGTCCTCGTTCGGTACGTTCGAGCATTCCTATCCCCTGACCGATGGCGTCCGCGCCTTCATGCCGCCGCAGGGCCTGCTGCTGATCTCCGCTTATCTTCCGAAGGAATGGCAGGTCAAATTCGTCGACGAGAACCTCCGCCGCACGACCAAGGAAGAGTTCGAATGGGCGGAGATTGTCTTCGTCAGCGGCATGCATATCCAGCGCCAGCAGATGAACGACATCTGCCGCCGCGCCCATGAGTTCGATCTGCCGGTCGCGCTCGGCGGTCCCTCCGTCAGCGCCTGTCCGGACTATTATCCGTCGTTCGACTATCTCCATGTCGGCGAACTCGGCGATGCCACCAACCAGCTGATCGAGATCCTCTCGCGCGACACCTCGCGTCCTGACGAACAGGTGGTCCTCACCACCAAGGACCGGGTGCCGATGACGGAATTCCCGATCCCGGCCTACGAGCTCGCCGACGTGAAGAGATACTTCCTCGGCAGCATCCAGTATTCCAGCGGCTGTCCCTATCAGTGCGAGTTCTGCGACATCCCCGGCCTGTACGGGCGCAATCCGCGCATCAAGACGCCGGAGCAGATCATCGCCGAGCTCGACCGCCTGCGCGAATGCGGCATGACCGACACGGTCTATTTCGTCGACGACAATTTCATCGGCAACCGCAAGGCGGCGATGGATCTGCTGCCGCATCTGATCGAATGGCAGAAGCGGACGGGCTACGTGGTGCGGCTCGCCTGCGAGGCGACGCTCAACATCGCCAAGCGCCCCGAGATCCTCGAGAAGATGCGCGAGGCCTATTTCATCACCATCTTCTGCGGCATCGAGACGCCCGACCCCGATGCCCTGAAGGCGATGCACAAGGACCACAACATGATGGTCCCGATCCTGGAGGGTGTGCACACCATCAACTCCTACGGCATGGAGGTCGTCTCGGGCATCATCATGGGGCTCGACACCGACAAGCCGAACACGTCGGAGGCGCTGCTCGCCTTCGTCGAGGAATCCCGGATTCCGCTGCTCACCATCAACCTGCTCCAGGCGCTGCCGAAGACGCCGCTGTGGGACCGTCTGGAGAAGGAGGGGCGCCTGGTCGAGGACGACGGGCGCGATTCCAACGTCGACTTCCTGTTGCCCTATGACGAGGTCGTCGCATCCTGGAAGCACGCCATGGCGGTCGCTTACGAGCCCGAGAAGGTCTATGCGCGCTTCCAGTATCAATGCGACCACGTCTATGTACACCGCCTCAAGGTGCCGGTGCCGGACGAGATGAAGACCTGGCCCAACATCCGGCGTGGCCTCGTCATGCTGCGCAACATCTTCTGGAAGGTCGGCGTGCTCGGCGACTACAAGCGCGTGTTCTGGAAGTTCGCGCTCGGACGCATCAAGCATGGCGACATGGAAGGCCTGATCGGCTGCACCCTGATCGCGCACCATCTCATCACCTTTGCGCGCGCAGCTTCCAGCGGCAAACAGAACGCCTCGAACTATTCGATCCGGCTGCGCGAGGCTGCCGTTCCCGCCGAATGAGTGACAGATCCGTTCCGGCCCGCCCCATTCTCGATCTCAGGTCGTTCACGCCCGCGCGCGTCGCGCTCGGGCGTAGCGGCGCAAGCCTGCCGACCACAGCGCTGCTCGACTTCACGCTGGACCATGCCCGTGCCCGCGATGCCGTGCATGCGGCCTTCGATGCGCCGCGTCTGGTCGCCGATCTCGGCGCGCTCGGTCTCGCCGTCAGCGAGGCGAGGAGCCAGGCACTCGACCGCCGGGACTATCTGCGGCGCCCCGATCTCGGACGACAGCTCGATTCAGGTTCCGCCGAAGCTCTCGCGCGAGTCGTCACCGGGCCATGCCAGCTCGCGCTCGTGATCGGCGACGGCCTGTCGGCGGCGGCGGTCCACGCCCATGCGGTGGCGCTGGTGGCGCGCCTGCTGCCGTTGCTCGCGGAGGGCGACGCTGTCGCGCTCGGCCGTGTCGTCGTCGCCTCAGGCGCGCGCGTCGCGCTCGGCGACGAGATCGGTGCGATTCTCGGCGCGCGCATGGTCGCGATGCTGATCGGCGAACGGCCCGGCCTGTCCGCGCCCGACAGTCTCGGCGCCTATCTGACCTTCGCGCCGAAGCCCGGCCGCACCGATGCCGAGCGCAATTGCGTGTCGAACATCCACAACGCCGGGTTGAGCCATGACGAGGCCGCCTTCAAGATCGCCTGGCTCGTCCGCGAGGGCCTGGCCCGGGAGGTCACCGGCGTGGCGCTGAAGGACGAGAGCGCGGACCGGGCGGCGCGTCGAATTGGCACGGCATTGCCGGAATGACGGGCATTCCGGCAAAATCGCCGCATCTTGATCGATTCGGCCACCCTTCGTGCGCTTGCGAAAAGGCCTTTTGACCTGCTAAACCGCTGCCGGCGATTTTCCGCGCATTTTCAACGGGCAAGCCTCCCATTGGTATGGCGTTTTCAAGCCGTTCGCGGGGCGCAATAAGCTCACAAGACCGAGCCGATTTAGGAACTGGACAAGGCATGCTCGAAAAGCACAGCGAGAGTGAGGTTCATGTCGACAAGGTCGAGCAGGGACCTGCGTCCTCCATCGCCTTCGGGCTGGAGCGCATCGGGCTGATCGCCGTCCGGGCCCCGATCATCTCCTGCATCGTCCTGCTCGCCCTGATTGTCGGCGCCGTATTCGGCATCTACCGGATCAAGATCGACGATTCGCTGTCGCAGCTGTTCCGTTCCGACACACGCGAATTCAAGCAGTATGAAGAGGTCACGAAGAAGTTCCCGGCCGAGGAATTCGACGTCCTGGTCGTGGTCGAGGGCAAGACCCTGCTGGCGCGGAACAACCTCGAGAAGCTGCGTGACTTCGTCACCGACATGCAGCTGGTCGAAGGCACGCGCGGGCTGGTTTCGCTGTTCTCGGCGCGCCAGGCCCCGGCGCCGGGCAAGCTGCCGGCGGCGCTGTTCCCGCCCGAGCTGCCCGAGGGCGCGGCCTATGACAAGTTCATCGAGACCGTCAAGAACAACGAGATCATCCGCGGCAAGCTGCTGTCGGAGGACGGCACGCTGGCGCTGATCGTGCTCTCGCTCGATCCCGCAGTGGTCGCCTCCAGCAAGCTGACCAAGACCGTCGCCGACATCCGCGCGCTGATGAAGGAAGATCTCAGCGATACCGGGCTCAACGTGCAGCTCTCCGGCGTGCCGGTGATGCAGCTCGAGATCCGCAACGCGGTCGAGCGCGACGGACTCACCTACAACATCCTCGGCATCCTCGCCGGCTGCATCATCGCCATCATCTTCTTCCGCAAGATCTCGTTCATGATCGCGGCGGCGTTCCCGCCGATGATCGCGATCCTGCTGGCGCTGGGCGCGCTCGGCTGGGCCAATTTCAACCTCAACATGTTCCTGAACGTGATGACGCCGCTCATCATGGTGATCAGCTTCTCGGACTCGATGCAGCTGACCTTCGCCGCGCGCGACCGGCTGATCGCCGGCCAGGACAAGTTCACCGCGTTCAAGAACGCGGTGCTGGTGGTGGGGCCGGCCTGCGTGCTGACGCACGGCACCGCCGGCATTTCCTTCATCGCGCTGCAGTTCTCCGACTCCGATTTGATCCGCAAGTTCGGCGAGGCGGGGCTTGCCGCCACCATCATCGCGCTGGTCGCGGTGCTGTCGCTGGTACCGGTGTTCGGCGTGCTGTTCGTGCGCAACGAGAAGGTCTTTGCGGTCAAGTTCCAGGGCGCCGATGCCGGCGTCCAGGCGCTGCGCAATTTCTGCTACTGGATCGCGGTGCGCATGGTGGGCCGGCCCGGCCTGTTCAGCCTGATCGCGGTGCTGTTCGTCGGCGGCCTCGGCGTCATCTACGCCAATCTGGAGCCGCGCTACCGGCTCGCCGACCAGGTGCCGGACAAGCGCCAGGCGGTCGCCGCCAGCGACCGGCTCGACGCCAAGCTCACCGGCGCCAACCCCGTCAACGTGCTGATCCAGTTCCCCAAGGGTGAGACGCTCTATTCACCGGAGACGCTACAGACCATCGCCGACGTGCATGCGACCGTCGAGAAGGCGGCCGGCGTCGGCAACGTCTGGTCGATCGAGACCCTGCGCCGCTGGCTTGCGGAAAAGGCCGGTAGCGCCGACGTCGCGACGCTGAAGGAATATGTCAGCGTCATCCCCGAGCATCTGGTGCGGCGTTTCATCGACGCCGAGCAGGACGCCGTCGTGGTCGCGGGCCGCGTGCCCGACAAGGATTCCAGCCAGCTCCTGCCGATCGTCGACAAGCTCGATTCCGAGCTCGATGCCGTCCGCAAGAAGCATCCCGGCTACGAAGTCGCCGTGACCGGCCTCGCCGCCATTGCCGCACGCAACTCGGCCAGCATGATCGAGAAGCTGAACCGCGGCCTCACCGTCGAATTCGCGCTGGTCGCGATCTTCATCGGCCTTGCCTTCCGTTCCTGGGTCGTGATGTTCGCGTGCATCCTGCCGGGCATCTTCCCGGTGGTGATGTCGGGAACGGTGCTGTGGGCGATGGGCGAGGGGCTGCAATTCGCCAGCGTCGTCGCGCTCACCGTCTCGTTCGGCTTAGGGCTCAGCGCCACCATCCACTTCCTCAATCGCCTCAGGCTCGAGAGCAAGCCGGGCGTCGGCTCGGCGCTCGCGGTGGAGCGGGCGACCGTGCTGGTCGGCCCGGCCCTGATTCTGACCACGGTGGTGCTGGCCTGCGGCCTCGTCGTCACCGTGTTCTCCGACCTGCCGTCGCTGCGGCTGTTCGGCTGGCTCAGCGCCTTCTCGATGGTGATGGCGCTCGTCGCCGACCTCTTCATCCTCAGGCCGACGGCGATGTGGCTGATCAACCTGCACGGCAAGCTGCAGGGCCCGGACAAGCCCGCGATCTGAGCGTGGGGCGGCAGACGCCGCCTCGCACTCACGCCTCGATGCGGACGATCCCGTACGGGTTGAACTTGAAATCGTCCGCGGCGTAGTCCTGCTCCCGCGATAGCGTGAGCTTGCGGTCGCGTAGTGTCGCCTCAACGCCGTGCTCGGCCATGGCGTTGGCGATCTCCTCCATCAGCATCACGGCGGACCATTCATTGCCGCGTGATTTCGCGACATAGACCTCCGGCAGGCCGACGAGGTGATAGCCGACGGTCTCGTAATAGCGATCGCCGCCGAGCGGGCGCTTGGCGAAGGCAAGGCGACAGGCCTTGGCGAGGGCGAGCGTCATGCCGAGGCCCTGGCCGGTCTTGGCGCCGTTGCGTGCCTGATCGGCGAGGCTGCGCCACCGCGCAAGCCCGTGGGCGATGCCCGCGCTCTCACCCTTCACGGCGGTGGCGCCGGCCTCGATCATCTCCTCGACGATGCGCAAGGCCGCCGCCGAATAGGCGACTGCCTTCTGCTGATCCATCGGCGGGCTCCGCACGTAGAGGACGGATTTGTGGTTGATCACGGCGGCCTCGTCGGACGCGGACCATGCCTTCGGGAAGACGCGGTCCCAGCACACGCCGAACGACCTCTCCATGCGCGGATCGGGCTTGGCTTGCGAATAGGTGCGATCGATCTCGAAGTTGAAATCGGCGATCGTCCTGGTCACCGCCTTCGGCGGATGCAGCAGGCTGTCATCCTTGCCGAGGAAGCAGAGTACGTGGCGCGGCTTTACCGCAGAAGGCTGCATGTCCGTCTCCCGCTTGATTGACGGTTGATCATTGGCCCACGCGCGACTGGCGGCGAAGAGCCCAATGGCTTTGAGCAGGTTTCTGCGGAGATGGTTCATGTCAGCAAAATGGTTGATGTCAGCAAAAAGCCCCCGGCTCGCGAGAACCGGGGGCGTGTTCCTTCCAACGCAGGGAAGAGCGATCAGCCCTTCGTCATCGTGATGTTGACGCCGCGGATCTCGCCTTTCGAGCTGATCTGCACCGTCTGCTTGGTGCCGTTGGTGCGCAGCGACAGATTGGCCGCGAAGCCGTTGGCCTCGACGAACACGTCGATCTGGCCGCCGCCGGCGGTGCCCTGGAGATTGCCGAAGATGTTGCGGCTCGCCTCGCTCCAGTTGCCGGAGATGCGGTCGCCCTGGCTCGTCACGTCGCTGGTGAGGTCGAACTTGTAGCTGTCGGAGGCGCAGTGCAGGGCCTGCTTGAGGTTGAGGCCGCTGCCGGCGACCTTGTAGTCTGCCTTGCAGCGGATGCGCTCGGTGGAGCCGTCGGACAGCGAGACCGTGCCGGTGCCGGTCCACGCGCCGTCGAAGCCGGCAAACGGTCCGGACGACTGTGCATGGCTTGCAGAAACCGAGAAGAGCAGCGCAGCGCCAACGCCGGCCGCAGTGATTGCCAGTCCAGATCGTCCAAAGAATTTCATCACAAATATCCCGTTTTGGAACGACGTCCGTTGAGGGTTAAGGACGTCTCGCCACATCGAAGGTTTAGTGTTCCGAGCCTGTGTCAGGTTCAACGCGCCGGGACCAGAGATGGCGGTTCACCGGGCGCCGGCGAAGGGCCCGGGCCACGCGATTTGCCCTGTTTCGGGGTGTTTCCGGCCGAAAGGGCGGGGCGGAGAGATGCAGCGCTGCAACAGCCGTGCAGTAAAATGCGAACCTTCTGAATTATGATGTAGTATCAATCTCTTACATCTGCCCCTGAAGGCGCAGGGAAGACCTGATTTGGTGGGGGCGGCGCCAATTTGGCCGCATTTGCCAGTGCTTGTGCCTTCTCTGAGGCCGCAACTTTCGCGGCGACTTGCCATCAGAACAATCCGTTCCGGTCGTTCGCCCAGTGCTGGCCGGGATCGGTGCGATTCTGCCGTCAGAATGAAGGAATACAATGCGTAAGCTTCTCGTCGCTCTCACCCTGCTGTCGGCATCCCTTTCGACGGCGGCGTTCGCCCAGCAAGGGCGTGGCACGGACGCCGAGCAGAAGGCCTGCACGCGCGATGTGCAGAAGTTCTGCCGTCCGGTCATCGACCAGGGCGATTTCACCATCCTGGCCTGCCTGAAGGAGAACCGGGCCAAGATCTCCCAGGCCTGCGACCAGGTCCTGAAGAACCACAACCAGTAAGCTCGGCCATTGGCCTACCCAAGGCGGCCCCCGGGCCGCCTGTTCGGGGGCGATCCGCGCAGGGCGGCCATCGACAGACAGGATTGGTTTTGCGGCCGTATTCCCCTATATGGGGGCCGCGGCGGCATCGCCGGCATGAGCCCGCGCGAGCGAAAAAGCCCTTCCTGTCCAAACGATTGTTAACCAGCCCTCGATGACCTCAGCGAGCGAATTGCGATCCGGCAAGGGTGACCGCGACGAGAATTTTCCCGTCGCGTCCTGGATCATTCATCCGCGTCATCGCGCCCTGATCCTGGCCTATTACAATTTCGTCCGCACCGCCGACGACATCGCCGACCACGCCACGCTGCCCCCCGACCAGAAGCTCGCTTATCTCGACCTGCTGGAGGCGGAGCTGCTCGGCAAGGGCGACACCCAGCTTGAGGCCGTCACGCTGCGCCGTGCGCTGGCCGAGCGCGGCATGCCGCCGCGTCACGCGCTCGACGTGCTGATCGCGTTCCGCATGGACGTGACCAAGCTGCGCTACGAGACCTGGGACGAGGTCATCCATTATTGCCGCTATTCGGCGATGCCGGTCGGCCGCTTCATGCTCGACGTCCATGGCGAGAGTACCTCGACCTGGGCCGCATCGGACGCGCTCTGCGCAGGGCTCCAGATCAACAATCACCTGCAGGATTGCGGCAAGGATTTCCGCGAGCTCAACCGAGTCTACCTGCCGCGCGATGCGCTGGCAGCACACGGCGCCTCCGTCGAGCAGCTTGGACTCGCGCAGTCGCCGCCGGCGATGCTCGCCTGCCTGCAGTCGCTCGCCGCGCGCAACGAGGCACTGCTCGACGAGGGCAGGTCTCTAGCCGCGGAAATCAGGGATTTCCGCCTCGGCGTCGACGTCGCCGTCATCCAGGCCTATGCCGATCGCATCGTGCGCCTGTTGAAGGTGCGCGATCCCTTGCGCGAGCGCGTGCATCTGAACAAGTTCGAGCTTCTCATCTTCAGCCTCGCCGGCATGATCGGCGAAGTCGGCCGTCGCGCGATCGGACGCAAGGCCATTTCCAGACCGGGGACTGCACATGACGCTTGAGGCGGCCACGCCCGGCGCCAGTTATGGCTCGACCGCATCCGGCAGCTCGTTCTATGCCGCGATGCGCATCCTGCCGCACGACCAGCGCGAAGCGATGTTCCAGATCTACAGCTTCTGCCGCCAGGTCGACGACATCGCCGATTCCGACGGCCCGCGCGACGAGCGGCTCGCCGCGCTTCAGGATTGGCGCAATGACATCGACGCGCTTTACCAGGGCAATCCGCCGCCGCGGCTGAAGGACTACGTCGCTTCGGTGAAGACCTTCGGGCTCAAGCGCGAGGATTTCCTGGCCATCGTCGACGGCATGGAGATGGACGTGCCGCAGGACATCCGCGCGCCCGACATGGCGACGCTGGATCTCTATTGCGACCGCGTCGCCAGCGCCGTGGGGCGGCTGTCGGTGCGGGTGTTCGGCATGCCGGAAGAAGACGGCATCCTACTCGCCTACCATCTCGGCCGCGCGCTCCAGCTCACCAACATCCTGCGCGACATCGACGAGGATGCAGGCCTCGGCCGGCTCTATCTGCCGCGCGAGGCGCTGCTGCATGCCGGCATCACCTCCAACGATCCGAACCGCGTGATCGCCGAGCGCGCGCTGCCGAAGGTCTGTGTGCCGCTGACGCAGCGTGCGAAGATGCATTTCGAGAAGTCGGACGAGATCATGAACCGCAACAGGCGCCGCGCCGTGCGCGCGCCGCGGATTATGTCGAAATACTATCACTCCATTCTGGACCTCCTGATCGCGCGCGGTTTCAACGCGCCGCGCGAGCCGGTGCGTGTGTCGAAGATCACACGCATCTTGATCCTGCTCCGTTACGCTTTCATCTGATGCAAAACACAGCTCACATCATCGGCGCTGGAATTTCCGGCCTCTCCGCCGCCGTGCGGCTCGCCAATGCCGGCTTCAAGGTCGCCGTGCACGAGGCGACGCACCAGGCCGGCGGCCGCTGCCGGTCCTATTTCGACGGCGCCACCAATCTCACCATCGACAACGGCAATCATCTGCTGCTGTCGGGCAACAGCCACGCGCGCGCTTATGCGCGTGCGATCGGCACCGAGGCCGGCCTCGTCGGCCCTGACAGCGCACAGTTTCCCTTCGTCGATATCAAGACCGGGCAGCGCTGGCAGATCGATCTCGGCGATGGCCGCTGGCCGACCTGGGTGCTCGATGAAGGCCGCCGCGTGCCCGACACGGGCCTCACCGATTATCTCAAGCTGGCGCCGCTGATCTGGGCGTCGGAGGAGACGCTGGTCGGCAAGTCCATTCCGACCGAAGGCATCCTCTACCAGCGTCTGGTGCAGCCGCTGCTGCTCGCCGCGCTCAACGTCGATCCGCCCGAAGGCTCGGCCGGGCTCGCCGGCGCGATCGTGCGCGAGACGCTGCTTGCGGGCGGGCAGGCCTGCCGTCCCCTCATCGCGCGCGATGGTCTCAGCGCGGTTCTCATCGAGCCGGCGGTGAAGTTCTTGGCTGAGCGCGGCCACACCGTTCAGCTCGGCCATGAGCTGCGTTCGTTCGTCAGCACCGACGGCAAGGTGACCGCGCTGAATTTCGGCGGCGAGGATGTGATCCAGCTCGGTGCGGGTGACGTGATCGTGATGGCGGTGCCGCCGCGCGCGGCAGCGAGCCTGCTGCCGGGCCTGAAGACGCCGACCGAATTCCGCGCCATCGTGAACGCGCATTTCCGCTTTGAGCCGCCGCCGGGCTCGGCGCCGATCCTCGGCGTGATCGGCGGCGTCGTGGAATGGCTGTTCGCGTTCCCGAACCGGCTCTCGGTGACCATCAGCAACGGCGATCGTCTCGTCGACATGCCGCGCGAGGAACTCGCGCAGGCGATCTGGAGCGACGTCTGCAAGGCGGGCGGTGTCTCCGGCGAGCTCCCGCCCTGGCAGATCGTGCGCGAGCGCCGTGCCACATTTGCGGCGACGCCTGCCCAGAATGCCCTGCGTCCGGGGCCGGTCACTGCGCTGAAAAACCTGTTCCTCGCCGGCGACTGGACTGCTACGGGATTGCCGGCAACCATCGAGGGATCGGTCCGGTCGGGTGACCGCGCCGCCGATCTGGTTCTGGCCGCCAAAGGATCCTGAAAAGCGGCCCTGACGGGCAAATGTCCCGGTCAACTTTCAATCGACTATCGGAGCAATCGAGCGACATGGATTCCGTGAACGCGACCAGCCGCGAAGCTTTGGAATCGAGCATTGCGTCGGCCACCCAAGGCGTCCTCGGCTTCCAGCAATCGGACGGCCACTGGGTGTTCGAGCTCGAGGCCGACTGCACGATTCCGGCCGAGTACATCCTGCTGCGCCACTATCTCGCCGAGCCGGTCGACACCGTGCTCGAGGCCAAGATCGGCAATTACCTGCGTCGCGTGCAGGGTGCCCATGGTGGCTGGCCGCTGGTGCATGACGGCGAGTTCGACATGAGCGCCAGCGTGAAGGCCTACTTCGCGCTGAAGATGATCGGCGACTCCGTCGATGCCCCGCACATGGTGCGTGCGCGCGAGGCGATCCACGCCCGCGGCGGCGCGATCAACAGCAACGTCTTCACCCGCTTCCTGCTGGCGACCTTCGGCGTCGTGACCTGGCGCGCGGTGCCGGTGCTGCCGATCGAGATCGTGCTGCTGCCGTTCTGGTCGCCGTTCCACCTCAACAAGATCTCCTATTGGGCGCGCACCACCATGGTGCCGTTGATGGTGATCGCCGCGCTGAAGCCGCGCGCGAGGAATCCGAAGGGCGTCGGCATCGACGAATTGTTCCTGCAGGATCCGCGCTCGATCGGCATGACCGCGAAGGCGCCGCATCAGAGCATGGCCTGGTTCCTGCTGTTCCGTTCGCTCGATGCGATCCTGCGCGTGATCGAGCCGCTGTTTCCGAAGAGCCTGCGCAAGCGCGCGATCGACGCCGCGCTCGCCTTCACCGAGGAGCGGCTCAACGGCGAGGACGGCATGGGCGCGATCTATCCGCCCATGGCCAACATCGTCATGATGTACGACGCGCTCGGCAAGGACGAGAACTTCCCGCCGCGCGCGATCACGCGCCGCGGCATCGACAAGCTGCTCGTGATCGGCGAGGACGAAGCCTATTGCCAGCCCTGCGTCTCGCCGGTGTGGGACACGACGCTGACCGCGCACGCGCTGCTGGAAGCCGGGGGCGACAAGGCAGTGCCTGCGGCCAAGCAGGGCCTCGACTGGCTGATCCCGCGGCAGGAGCTCGAGGTGAAGGGCGACTGGGCGGCGAAGCGGCCCGACGTGCGTCCGGGCGGCTGGGCCTTCCAGTACAACAACGCGCACTACCCCGATCTCGACGACACCGCCGTGGTGGTGATGTCGATGGACCGCATGCGCCGGGAGCACGGTGCGACCGGCTACGATGCCGCGATCGCCCGCGGCCGGGAGTGGATCGAGGGCATGCAGAGCGACGACGGCGGCTGGGCCGCCTTCGACGTCAACAACCTCGAATATTACCTCAACAACATCCCGTTCTCGGACCATGGCGCGCTGCTCGATCCGCCGACCGAGGACGTCACCGCGCGCTGCATCTCCATGCTGGCCCAGCTCGGCGAGACCGAGAAGACCAGCAAGCACGTCGCCGACGGCGTTGCCTATTTGCGGAAGACCCAGCACCCCGAGGGGTCCTGGTACGGCCGCTGGGGCATGAACTTCATCTATGGAACCTGGTCGGTGCTCTGCGCCCTCAACATGGCCGGCGTCCGCCACGATGACCCCATGATCCGCAAGGCCGCCGACTGGCTGGCCTCGATCCAGAACGACGACGGCGGCTGGGGCGAGGACGCCGTCAGCTACCGGCTGGACTACCGGGGATGGGAAGCCGCCCCCTCGACCGCCTCGCAAACGGCATGGGCCTTGCTTGCCCTGATGGCGGCTGGCGAGGTTGATCACCCGGCCGTCGCCCGCGGGGTGGAGTACCTGATTGCAACACAGAACGAAAAAGGACTGTGGGACGAGCAGCGGTATACCGCCACAGGCTTCCCCCGCGTGTTCTATCTACGGTATCATGGTTACCCAAAGTTCTTTCCGCTGTGGGCGTTGGCGCGGTATCGGAACTTGCGGAACACCAACAGCAGGGTGGTAGGGGTCGGAATGTGACTTTGGGGACGGGGGACTATATTACCGCGGGTAATGCCATCGACCCGCGGCCGATACTGATCGTGACCGGATTGGTGCAGGAGGCCCGTATTGCGGCCGGGCCTGGCATGGCGGTCATCTGTTCATCCAGCAGCCCGACCCAGTTGCGGGCGCTGCTGACGGTGGTGGACCCCGAGACGATTCGCGGCGTGATTTCGTTCGGCGTGGCCGGCGGGCTCGACCCGACGTTGCGTTCCGGCGACGTCGTGCTGGCGACCGAGGTGCTCTCCGGCGACACCCGCTGGGCCGCCGGCCTGTCGCTCGGCGACGACCTGATCGAGCGCCTGACCTCGGGCCGCCGCCGCGTGGTGCGCGGCAGCCTCGCCGGCGCCGAGGAAGTGGTCACGAAGAGCTCCTGCAAGGCGGCCCTCCACTCCGAGACCGGAGCCTCCGCCGTCGACATGGAAAGCCACATCGCCGCCGCCTACGCCGCCGAGGCCGGGCTGCCCTTCGCCGCGGTCCGCGTCATCAGCGATCCCGCCCACCGCGCCCTGCCGGCGCTCGCTCGCGCCGCGATCAAGCCGAACGGCCAGATCGACCTCGCCGCCGTGCTCCGCGGCATCGTGCGCAATCCGGCAACGCTGCATGCGCTGGTCTCGACCGGCATCGACTTCAACCGCGCCCTGCGGTCCTTGCGCGGCTGCCGCGACTATCTGATCGGCACCGAGCTGATCGACAGCGAGGCGCTGGTGTCGAAGGCGGCCTGAGCGGAGTCTTTGCGCTGATAAAACAAAAGGCCCGGTAGCCATTGGCGTCCGGGCCTTTTGCTTTGGGGGCTTCTGCGCGACTTCGTAGGATGGGTTGAGCTCTTCGCGAAACCCATCGCGCTTGCTTCGTGGTAGCGTCGCGCCATGACCGGGTACCGTCGCAACTTCGTTCCGGGTGGATGCTTCTTCTTCACCGTCAATCTGGCGGAGCGGAAGCTCTCGTTGCTGACGGATCACGTCGAGTTGTTGCGCGCTGCGTTTCGTGAGACGCACCGGCGCCATCCCTTCACGATCGATGCCATCGTGGTTTGCCTGATTACCTTCACACAGTATGGACGTTGCCCGAAGGCGACGCCGATTTTGCGATGCGCTGGCAGTTGATCAAGTCCACCTTTTCGCGTCGTCTGGCGCGGAACGAAAGGATATCTCAAAGCCGTTCGGCCAAAGGTGAACGGGGCATCTGGCAACGCAGATATTGGGAGCATACCATCCGCGACGAAATCGATTTCGCCCGGCATGTTGACTATGTTCACGTCAATCCAGTCAAGCACAGGCTCGTCGACCGAGTCCGCGACTGGGCGCCGTCATCTTTTCATCGCCACGTGGAGCTTGGTAACTATCCAGCCGATTGGGCGGGCGATCAGTCGGATGATGGCCGCGATTATGGAGAGCGGTAATCGGGACAAGATGGGTTTCGCAAGAGCTCAACCCATCCTACGCGCTGCCACGAATTGTGAGACAGCGTTGATTGAGGCCGTTCGTCCATGAATACGATAATCCTGATTGTAGAACGTGACGGTGTATGGTCGCCGGAGGTATGGGCGTCGGAACACGGAGGAAGATGCGGCATTGGCAATCAGCTTGTGATTGAACGCGACGGACAATGGCTCTCGATTGTTCGGGATGATCGAGTTCTGGATGATTTCGATCAAGCAGAAAGGTCGCGATTAAACGATCTGGTAGTCGTGCCGGCGACCTACTTGTTGGAATGGCGGGGGGACATGCTGGTTGAATGCCTATTGCAGTCCGTGCCACCTAATCTGCGCGCTGCGATTGACAACGACCATGGTTTGCTTTTGCCGCTTCAAGAGCTCGCCGACAAACCGATAAGATTGTGGGCTAGCACGGTCGTATAGGCCGCTTCGGCCGCCGGAGTTACATTGACAGTCTTGAAGGAGCGGCATGGCATAGTGCCACTGTTTTGCCCGACGCGTCAAATCGTGTTCGTAAAATACGAAATTCGCAGCGGGGTCTTGATCGCGCCCGGCTGACGGCATGTTTGGCTGCGAAAACGCACTCATGCCGCAGATGCCGTACTCCTTGCCAGTTTGCCGCTGATTTGCTTGACGCGGCAATGGCTTGACGTTGCGGGCTATGGGCCGGCCGGCAGGTGCGCTTCTACTGTGCATGGGGTTGTTTTTCATTCTTTTGCAGAAGGGCTCCCCGAGCCGGTCAGGCGAGGAGGGCAGGGAGCGTGGCCTGCGGATCGACTCAATCCATCTCGGGGCGCCCGCGCCGAACAAGCAAAAGGCCCGGTCGCCATTAGCGACCGGGCCTTTTGTGTTTCGATGTTCGTAGCCCGCGCTTTACGCGGCCGTCGAAGCCTTCTGCGCGGCCTTTGCCTGCGCGGCAGCGGCTTCGTCCTTGCGGATCTCGGAGAGCTTCTTCTGGACCTGCTCGGAGAAGATGTACTGCGCCGGGCGCTGCTTGCTCATGTCGATCTCCGGCACCATCGGGCCCGAGGTCTTGATGCCGCGCAGTGACACCCACATCGCCTTGATCGGGTTGTTGAGCGCTGCGGTCGCCGCCGTCGGCTCGTAGCCGCAATGGGCCATACAGTCGGCGCACTTCTCGTACTTGCCGGTGCCGTAGGTCTCCCAGTCGGTGGTGTCCATCAGCTCCTTGAAGGTTTTGGCGTAGCCTTCACCGAGCAGGTAGCAGGGCTTCTGCCAGCCGAAGATGTTGCGCGCGGGCATGCCCCACGGCGTGCACTCGTATTCCTGGTTGCCGGCGAGGAAGTCCAGGAACAGACCGGAATGCATGAAATTCCACTTCTTGCCCTTGCCCATGGCGAAGACGTCGCGGAACAGCTTCTTGGTCTTGGTGCGGTTGAGGAAGTGCTCCTGGTCCGGCGCGCGCTCATAGGCGTAGCCCGGCGACATCGAGACGCCGACGCCGAGCTCGACGGTGAGGTCCAGGAACTTCGCGATCTCCTCGGCCGGATGGCCGTCGAAGATGGTGGCGTTGACGTTGACGGTGAAGCCGCGCGCCTTGGCCGCCTTGATCGCGGACACGGCGCGGTCGAACACGCCCTTCTGCGACACCGCCTTGTCGTGATGGTCCTTCAGGCCGTCGAGATGCACGGAGAAGAACAAATAGGGCGAGGGCTCGAACAGATCGAGCTTCTTCTCGAGCAGCAGCGCGTTGGTGCAGAGCGAGACGAACTTCTTGCGCGCGACGAGGCCGCGCACGATCTCGCCGATCTCCTTGTGGATCAACGGCTCGCCGCCGGGAATGGCGACCATCGGCGCGCCGCACTCGTCGGCGGCGTCCCAGCACTCCTGCGCCGTCATGCGGCGGTTGAGGATCGCGTCGGGATAATCGATCTTGCCGCAGCCGACGCAGGCGAGGTTGCAGCGGAACAGCGGCTCCAGCATCAGCACGAGCGGGTAGCGCTTGCGGCCAAGCAGTTTCTGCTTGAGCAAATAGCCGCCGATACGCATTTCCTTGAAGAAGGGGATTGCCATTACACGTTTCTTTCTGGGCTTGAAATTCTGGGTGGGTCAGCTCGCAGCCAGTTGGGCCGGAAGCCGGAATTCGATGTTTTCCTCGCGACCGGGGAGCACCTGGACCTTGACCGGTCCGATCCGCCGCATCGCTTCGATCACGTCATCCACGAGTACCTCAGGCGCCGAGGCGCCGGCCGTGACGCCGACGGTCCTGGCATCTTTCAACCACTCCGGATTGAGCTCGCTGCCGTCGGCAATCAAATAACTCGCGACGCCGGCTTCGGTGCCGATTTCGCGGAGCCGGTTCGAGTTCGAGCTGTTGGCAGCGCCCACCACCAAGATCACGTCGACCAGCTTGCTCAAGTCCCTTACCGCAGATTGGCGGTTCTGTGTCGCATAGCAGATATCCCGGATATCCGGGCCTTGAATATCTGTAAAGCGGGCCTGGAGGGCCGCAATGATGTCCCTGGTGTCGTCGACCGACAGGGTGGTCTGGGTGATGTAGGCCACTGGGCTATCCGGCGGCAGCGTCAGGGCCTTAACCTCTTCAACGCTTTGAACAAGCAGCACCGGCCCCGGGACCTGGCCCATCGTGCCCTCGACCTCGGGGTGGCCGGCATGGCCGATCAGGATCAGGGTGCGGCCCTTGGAGGTGTACCGCTTCCCCTGATTGTGAACTTTCGTGACCAGCGGGCAGGTGGCATTGAGCACCGGAAGGTCGCGCGCGGCGGCCTCTTCCTCGACGCTGCGGGCGACGCCATGGGCGCTGAAGACCGTGACCGCCTTCGGCGGAACCTCGGACAGCTCCTCGACGAAGATGGCGCCCTTGTTCTTCAGGCTCTCGACCACGTATTTGTTATGCACGATCTCGTGGCGCACGTAGACGGGCGGGCCGTATTTCTCCAGGGCCCGTTCCACGATTTCGATCGCACGCACCACGCCCGCACAGAAGCCGCGCGGCTGCGCCAGATAAACTTCCATAGGACGCCCATCACGCAAGTTGCACCAATTCGCTTCTCTGTCCCCAGCGGCCCTGACCAATGGGTTGCAATAAACGCACCATTGGCCTCGCGCACGCGGTAACCGCCCACCCCAACTGGGCCCCGGCGCATGGAGGCACAGCACTTTGTGTCAAAAAATCGGCAAAAAGGAAAGCTCGGATGAAACCATGTTCCCTGCCGGCTGAATTTCGCGGTACCATAGTATAGGAATTGCCGTGAGCAAAATGGCGACATTTGTGCTCACCCCTTCGTCACTTTCCCGCCTCAACTCCACGGCTATACCGACCGCCCCGCATGATTTTGCCACGGTCTCCCGCCGTTTACCTCGAACCTTCTTGCGGCGAGAACCACCCAAAACAGCAATAGGTTTCGCCCGGGAACTCCGATAAACAGCGGGCGTTTCCGGCAAGCTGTTAACCGCAGAAAGAAAAGAAGTGCTGCAAAGCGTAGTCGTCGCCATCGTCAGGGCCTGCACCCGGTTTGCCTCCCTCGTCGTCGTTCTCGGGCTCCTGCTGTCGGTGGCCGCGGGCCATTACGCTGCACGCCATTTCGCCATCAACACCGATATCAATTCGCTGATTGCCCAAAATCTCGACTGGCGGCAGCGCGACCAGCAATTCGACCGCGCCTTCGACCGTGACGCGACAATTCTCGCGGTCGTCGAGGCCAAGACGCCCGAGTTGACGACCGCCGCGGCGGACGCGCTCTATGCGAAGCTGAAAGACGACAAGACCAATTTCGTGTCGATGCAGCAGCTCGGCACCGGCGAGTTCTTCGAGCGCAATGGCCTGTTGTTCCTGCCGACCGAAGAGGTCGCCAAGGCGACCGGTCAGTTCGAATCCGCAGCGCCCCTGATCGAGATCATGGCCGGCGATCCCTCGATCCGCGGCCTGACCGGCGCGCTCGAGACCGGGCTTGCCGGCGTCAAGCGGGGGCAGGTGAAGCTCGACGGCACCGAGCGGCCCTTCAACCAGATCGCGCAGACCGTCGAGACCGTGCTCAACAAGGGCAATGCGACGTTCTCCTGGCGCGAGCTCGTCAGCGACGAGCCGCTGTCGGATTCGGACAAGCGCGCCTTCATCGAGTTCAAGCCGATCCTCGACTACAACGCGCTGGAGCCCGGCAAGGACGCCACGGATGCAATCCGCAAGGCCGCCGCCGACCTCGATTTTCCGACCAAATTCCAGGCGCGGGTGCGGCTGACCGGTCCGGTCCCGATCGCGAACGAGGAATACGCCACCGTTCAGGAAGGCGCCGTCGTCAACGGTGTCGGCACCGTCCTCGTCGTGCTGCTCATCCTGTGGCTGGCGCTGCATTCGGGGAAGATCATCTTCGCCGTGTTCATCAATCTCTTCGTCGGCCTCGCGATCACGACGGCGGCCGGCCTGATGATGGTCGGATCATTCAATTTGCTGTCGATTGCGTTCGCGGTGCTGTTCGTCGGCCTCGGCGTCGATTTCGGCATCCAGTACAGCGTCCGCTATCGCTCGGAGCGCTACAAGCACAACGACCTCCGCGGTGCGCTGGTGCTGGCTGCGAAACGCTCGGCGGTGCCGTTGTCGCTGGCGGCGATGGCGACCGCAGCAGGCTTCCTTTGCTTCATGCCGACGGACTACAAGGGCATCGCGGAGCTGGGCCAGATCGCCGGCGTCGGCATGCTGGTGGCCTTCCTCTCCTCGATCACCGTTCTGCCGGCAATGCTGAAGTTGCTGAACCCGCCCGGCGAGATGGAGCCGGTCGGCTACGCTTTCCTCGCGCCGCTCGATCACTTCCTGGAGAAGCACCGGGTCCTGGTCGTCGGAGGCACGCTGCTGCTCGCGCTTGCCGGCCTGCCGCTGCTCTACTTCATGAAGTTCGACTTCAACCCGATGAACCTGCGCAATCCGCACGCCGAGTCGATCGCGACCTTCCTCGACCTGCGCAAGGATCCCAACACCGGTGCCAATGCCATCAACGTGATGACCACGTCCGAGGAGCAGGCAAGGCAGGTCGAGGCGAGGCTCGAGAAGGTGCCCGAAGTGCTCCGGGTGATGTCGCTCGACAGCTTCGTGCCCCAGGACCAGCAGCCGAAGCTGAAGCTGATCGCGCAGGGCGCCAAGGTGCTGAATCCCGCGCTCAACCCCGACCAGATCGATGCGGCGCCGACGGACCAGGAGAACGTGGAGTCGCTGAAATCCTCGGTCGACAATCTGCGCCGGACTGCCGGTGACGCCAAGGGGCCGGGCGCGGTCGCCTCGCGCCGGCTCGCGGATGCGCTCGAGAAGCTCGCCAATGGCGACGAGGCCACGCGCAACAAGGCGCAGGACGTGTTCGTCACGCCGATGAAGATCGTGTTCGACCAGCTCAGGAACGCGATGCAGGCGGGTCCCGTCACCCTGAGCTCGCTGCCGCCCGATCTCGTCAGCGCCTGGAAGAGCAAGGATGGCGTCATCCGCGTCGAGGCGCTGCCCAAGGGCGATCCCAACGACAACGACACGCTGCGCAAATTTGCGGCGGCAGTGCTCAAGGCCGAGCCGACCGCGATCGGCGGGCCGGTCTCGATCCTGAAATCCGGCGACACCGTGGTGAAGGCGTTCATCCACGCTGGCATCTACGCGCTGCTCGTGATCGGGCTCTTGCTGTGGATCACGCTGCGCCGGTTCGTGGACGTGCTGATGACGCTGGTGCCGCTTCTGGTTGCCGGCGCTGTGACGCTCGAAATCTGCGTGTTGATCGGCCTGCCGCTCAACTTCGCCAACATCGTCGCGTTCCCGCTGCTGCTCGGCGTCGGCGTCGCGTTCAAGATCTATTATGTCGTGGCCTGGCGCTCCGGCAGAACAAATCTGCTTCAGACCAGCCTGACGCGCGCGATCTTCTTCAGCGCGCTGACGACGGCGACCGCGTTCGGCAGCCTGTGGCTGTCGAGCCATCCCGGCACGTCCAGCATGGGCAAGCTGCTCGCGCTCTCGCTGGTGACGACGCTCGCCGCCGTGCTGCTGTTCCAGCCGGCCCTAATGGGCAAGCCCCGCAATGTCAGGGAGTAGGCAGATGTCGCCGACGGGATCGGCGGCGCCCTTCTGACCGGGCTTGGTCGCAGCGGCCGTCTTCGCGGCCGGTGCGGGTGCTGTGGCGCCGGTCGTGGCTTGGGGTGCCTGGGCTGCTGGTTGCGCTCCTTGTTGCGCCCCCTGGGCTTTCGGCGCCGCGCTGGTGGACTTCGGCGCGCCCTTGGCCATGGCGTTGGCGGGGCTCAAGGGGATCGGCGGCCCGACTCGGGTCCAGGTCTCGCCACCACAGAGGAAGCCCATCACGCAGCCCTTGATTTCGAGCTGGTCGGTGCCGACAGGTGTGATGGTCGCGCTGTAGGTCTGGCCGTCTTGCGCGTTATAGACCTGCCCTTCCCACTGATCGGCGCCGGGCTTCTTCTTCATGTCGATCAGGGTCGGCATGCCCAGCGTCGGCCTGTTCTTTTTCGACACATCCGGGTTGTTCTCGTCGCGGCCGCCGGGCTTCTTCTCCCAGGAAACGGCGCCCCACATGCTGCCATTGCACTGGGCGACACGGATGTTGGCGACGCCATCGGCGACCCTCCAGTCGCCGGTGGGATCGGCGGCGAGGGCAGGTGTCAGGCAGGCGTAACCGCCAGCCAGTATTATTCCGGTGTAAAGGGCCAAACGCATGAGTGTTCCTTGGCAGTGCAACATGATCTAAAAGCTGTGCTTGCGAAGATGGTCCGAAAAAGGGCAAAAGGCCGCACAGACCGTTTTCAGGAACGGTCCGTTTTCAGTTGACGAGACGGCCCTCAACCGAAGTATGTAGCGGATGCACAGTCCAAATCCAGACATGTCTCAGCTGTTCGCGGACCGGCAGGCCCAGCGCAGCGCCCTGCATAATCGTTATCTGAACGAGCAGTTCGTCCGCGTCCTCAAGACCATCGGCTACGATGTCGGCTTCCAGAAGGGGCAGGGGCAGTACCTCTACGACCGCGAGGGCGCGCGCTACCTCGACCTGTTGTCCGGATTTGGCGTGTTTGCGATCGGGCGCAACCATCCGGTCATGCGCGAGGCGCTCAAGAGCGTGCTCGATGCCGACCTGCCCAACCTCGTCCAGTTCGACGTCTCGACGCTCGCCGGCGTGCTGGCCGAGCGCCTGCTGAAATACGTTCCCTATCTCGACAAGGCGTTCTTTGCCAATTCCGGCGCCGAATGCGTCGAGGCCGCGATCAAGTTCGCGCGCGGTGCCACGGGGCGTCCCGGCATCGTCTATTGCGCCCACGGCTATCACGGCCTGACCTATGGCGCGCTGTCGCTGACGGGTGATTCGAATTTCCGCACCGGTTTCGAGCCGCTGCTACCGGGCTGCACCCCGGTCCCGTTCAACGATCTGGCCGCGCTCGAGAAGGCGCTGGCCTCGCGCGAGGTCGCGGCGTTCATCGTCGAGCCGATCCAGGGCAAGGGCGTCAACATGCCCAGCGACGAGTTCCTGCCGGGAGCTGCCGCGCTTTGCAAGAAATACGGCACGCTGTTCGTCGCCGACGAGATCCAGACCGGCATGGGCCGCACCGGCCGCTTCCTCGCGGTCGAGCACTGGAACGTCGAGCCCGACATGGTGCTGCTGTCGAAGTCGCTGTCGGGCGGCCACGTGCCGGTCGGCGCGGTGCTGACGCGCAAGAGCATCTTCGACAAGATCTTCAACCAGATGGACCGTGCGGTCGTGCACGGCTCCACCTTCTCCAAGAACGACCTCGCCATGGCCGCGGGCATCGCCACGCTCGATGTCATGGAGTCCGAGAAGCTGATCGAGTCCGCCGCCAAGCGCGGCGCCGAGCTGCGCCTGGCGCTGACGCGCATGGTGCCCGGCTACGAGCTGTTGAAGGAAGTGCGCGGCAAGGGCCTGATGATCGGCATCGAGTTCGGCCCGCCGAAATCGCTGCGCCTGCGCGCCTCCTGGAACGTGCTGGAGACCGCCAACAAGGGCCTGTTCTGCCAGCTCATCACCGTGCCGCTGTTCAAGGATCACAAGATCCTGACGCAGGTCGCCGGCCACGGCAGCCACACCATCAAGCTGCTGCCGCCGCTCACCATCACCGAGGAAGACTGCAGCTGGATCGAGCGCGCCTTCGACGACGTCATCGCCGGCAGCCACAAGGTCCCCGGCGCGATCTGGTCGCTCGGCAAGACGCTGGTGGACAACGCGGTGCGGCGGTCGGCGTAAGGCTCCGCCGCGGCCTGGTGTCGCGACCTGCGGCCTGCTGAAGCAGTCCGCCTCCCGAAACTCAAAATCGGCACTTACTTTCCCGGCATTGACCCTGACCGGGAGAGGAGTGAGCCATGCCTGTGACTGGCGGCTGTCATTGCGGTGCGATCCGCTATGAAGTGAGCGGCGACACGATGGTGCACGCACTCTGCCATTGCGTGGATTGCCGCCGCCATTCCGGGGCACCGATGGTCGGCTGGGCGATGTATTCGCTCGACGCGGTCAAAGTGGTCCGCGGCCAGCCGAAGATCTATCATTCCTCCGAGCATGGACGCCGGCACTTCTGCGCCGATTGCGGCACGGGGCTGTTCTACATCAACGAAAACCTGATGCCTGGAACCATCGACGTCCAGAGCGGCACCTATGATGATCCCAACGCCGTTCCGGCGACCATGCACATCCAGACTGCCGAGCGGATCGGCTGGATGGAGCGTGCTCACGAACTGCCCGTGTTCGAGCGGTTTCCTCCGCTCGAATGACGGCGTGCGCCGGCGCAGCTATCCCTCCACATTCGCCTTCATCGCCGCTTCGAACTTGTCGACGAATTCGGCGAGCTCGTCGGCGCCGAGATCGCTGACGGCCCAGAAGTTCAGGCCGCGGTCGCCCCAGCGGCGGCAGTTGAAGCCCTGCATGGTCTGGGTCTTCGGCTGCCGGTGCTCGGTGCTCGCGGTTTGCGACACGAACAAATTGATCACGTGTTGCCGGCGCCGGTAGACCACGGCGCCGATGGCGCGGGCGTCGATATAGTCGAGCCGGCCACCGACCAGCGTAAAACCTTGCGCGGTGAGGTCGATCACCGGCGGGGCGACGTCGAGCTTGCCGTTGAACCAGGGCTTGACGGTGTGCTGGTCGGTCGAGATCACGTCGGTGAGGTGGCCGGCCTGGAGCGAGCGCAGATGTGCGGAGACGACTTCCGACAGGATGCGCTGCTGGTCATCCTGGCGCAGCACGACGGCGACGATTCCGGAGGCGGCGAGCGCGGAGACCGCCGAGCCCATCGCAAAGCCGCGCAGCACGGCGCGGCGGCTCGGCTGCTGGCGCTGCGCCTGCGGCAGCGAGGCTTCGATGCGGGCGTGCAGGCTTGCCGGCGCGGTGTAGCGCAGATTGGTATCTGCGAGCACGCGCTGCATCTGGCGCTGTGCGGCAAACTCGGCAGCGCAGGCCGGGCAGCTCGCGATATGGGCTTCGACCTCGCGCGCGTGGCCGGCGTCGAGCTCGTTGTCGAGCAGCGCATGAAGCAGGATCCTTGCTTCGTCGCAGGTCATTTCGCTTGCTCCTCTTCCGCCGTCCAGGCTGCGCGCAGCATGGCGCGGGCGCGGGCGAGGCGGGACATCACGGTGCCGACGGGGGCGCCGACGGCCTCGGCGATTTCACGATAGGACAGGTTGTTGATCTCCCGCAGCACGAAGGTTTCCTTGAAGGGTTCGGCGAGTGCGTCGATCAGCTTGCGGATCGCGCCGGCGTCGCGGCTGCGCAGCACTTCGGTCTCGGGGCCCGCTTCGGTCTCCTGCCAGAGCGGCGTCTGCTCGTCGGCGCCGGGCGTGTCCTCGATCGCGCTGGGCCGGTGCGCGCGCCTTGCGTATTCGGCGTTGCAGACGTTGCGCAGGATCGCGAACAGCCAGGGCTTCATCGCCGGGCCGCGATAGCTGTCAAAATGCTTCAGCGCGCGCAGATAGCACTCCTGCACCGCATCCTCGGCGTCGGAGGCATCGCGCAGCAGGTAGCGCGCGAGCGTGTAGACGTCGTCGAGATAGGGCAGCGCCGCCTCGCGGAAGCGCCGTGCCTTCTGCACATCGTCGGTGGCGGGCATCGCTCCTCGCTTTGCCTCCGCTTCTTCTTTTGCCGTGACTGCGGGCACATGCGCCCGGCCGGCGTGGGACCACCGGCCGGGCAGGACGTTGATGCCTTGGTTGGAGACGTTACTCAACCTTGATCATCCCCGTCATGTGCGGGTGCAGCGAACAAAAATATTTGTAGTCGCCCGCATTGGTGAAGGTGAAGGAGAACCTGTCGTCGGTGTCCAGGGTCTTGGACCTGAACTTGCCGGCGGACACGATGGTGTGCGGGATGTCGTCCCGGTTGGTCCAGGTCACGGTGGTGCCGACCTTGATCTTGAGCTCGGCCGGCTGGAAAACGAAGTTGTCGATGTGCACGTCCATGTCGTCGGCGCGGGCTCTTGTTGCGGGCAACAGCATGGCTGCGGCCAGAGCGAGACCGAAATCGACACCGAAGTCGCGGCGGTTGAGAGTCTTCATTGTCAGCTTCCGTTCAGCCTTAACCCTGGAGCGGTGTGTCGATGATCGCGAGCCGCTGCTCGTTCTGCTTGAAGTTGATGCTGGCAACGCCGAGCATGGAGCGCAGCCTTGCGTCCTCGACCTTCATGGGGCCGGGCGAGGGAGCGGCTCCCGGCGCCGGCTGCGGGAAGGCGGTCGAGCGCGCGGTGTGGAAGGTGACGTTGCCCTCGACCTTCTGCATCACCTGGTGGATGTGGCCGTTGAGCACGGTGACCGAGCCAAAGCCCTTGACGTATTCGAGCGCGCGGCCGCCGTCCTCGGTGCCCCAGCCCCATTCGGGATAGACGGTCCAGAGCGGGATGTGGGCGAACAGCACGACCGGCGTCGATTTCGACTTGCCGCGCAGATCGTCCTCAAGCCAGGCGAGCTGCTCGGCGCCGAGATTGCCGAGCCCGCCGGCCTTGAGGTCGACGACGTTGACGAGGCCGACGAAGTGCACGCCGCCGGCGTCGAACGAATACCAGCCGTGGCCCTTGGTGCCGCGGCCGTAGCGCTCGCGATAGAGCTTCACCTCCTCGTCGATGAAATCATGCTCGCCGGGGACGTAGTGCACGTCGAGCTTGGTCTGCGAGATGATGCGCTCGGCATTGTCGAACTCGGCGGCCTTCGAAAGATGCGTGATGTCGCCGGTGTGGATCATGAACGAGGGCTTTGCCGGCATCGCGTTGATCTTGTTCACGGCCTCCTCCAGCGTGCCGAGCGCGTTGGGGTTGGCCGGCTTGTCGAAGCCGACATGGCTGTCGCTGATCTGGAGGAAGCTCATGCCGGGCGCCGCCGCGGTCGCAGCTTGCGCGGAATCGATGATACCGAGCGAGCGCGGCACGCCGCCCGTGACGGTCCAGAGCACCCCGGTGCCGGCCCACGTCATGCATTCGAGCACCTTGCGGCGGCTGACGCCGTCATCCCCGTGATCTTGTCCGCTCATCGCGCCTCTCCACGTCGCCCGGAATTGGGCTTCGGGGAGGTGATCGGGGGAGGGGGAGACTTATTCCCTGTTACGATGACGATTTCGTGAGGGGGGAGATCTGTCGCCCGGATGGAGCGAAGCGTAATCCGGGGTCAGTGTTGCGGCGGCGTCCCGGATTGCGCTTCGCTCCATCCGGGCTACGGGTTCGTTTACTTCGCATCCTCCAAAATCATCGTCGCACCTTTCTCCGCGATCATCGCGGTCGGCGTGTTGGTGTTGCCGGAAGTGATGGTCGGCATGATCGAGGCATCGACCACGCGCAATCCGCTGAGACCGTAGAAGCGCAGGCGTTCATCGACCACGGCCATCGGATCGTTCGCCGCGCCCATCTTTGCCGTGCCGACGGGATGGAAGATGGTGGTGCCGATGTCGCCGGCGGCCTTCGCGAGCGAGGCGTCGTCGTCGCCGACGGAGGGACCGGGCAGATATTCGCTGGGGTGATATTTTGCCAGCGCTTTCTGCTGCATCAGGCGTCGCGTGGTGCGGATGGCGTCGGCGGCGACCTGGCGGTCGTCGTCGGTCGACAGGTAGTTGGGCGCGATGATCGGCTTCTCATCGGGCGTTGGCGCGCGCAGCCGCACGGTGCCGCGCGAGGTCGGCTGCAGATTGCAGGCGCTCACCGTGATCGCGGGGAAGCGGTGCAGCGGATCGCCGAACTTGTCGAGCGACAGCGGCTGCACGTGGAACTGGATGTTGGCGCGGGCGCGTGTGGCATCGGAGCGCGTGAAGATGCCGAGCTGCGACGGCGCCATGGTCAGCGGGCCGCGGCGGCGGAAGGCATAGTCGAGCCCCATCAGGCCGCGGCGGAACAGATTATAATAGGTCTCGTTCAGCGTGCGCACGCCCTCGACCTTGTAGATCGCGCGCTGCTGCAGATGGTCCTGGAGATTGCGCCCCACCCCGGGCTTGTCCATGACGATGTCGATGCCGAGCGGCGACAGCCAGTCGGCCGGGCCGATGCCGGAGCGATGCAGCACCTGCACCGATCCGATCGCGCCGGCGGAGAGGATGACCTCGCGTTTCGCACGCGCCTCGATGACCTCGCCGTTCTGGATGAAGCGCACGCCGACGGCGCGGCCCTGCTCGATGATGAGACGGTCGACCAGCACGTGCTTCTCGAGCCGCAAATTGGGGCGGTTCAGTGCGGGCTTGAGGAAGCCGCGCGCCGAGGACCAGCGCCGTCCGCGCTTCTGGTTGACATGGAAATAGCTGGTGCCTTCGTTGTCGCCGGTGTTGAAATCCGGGATGCGCTTGATGCCCATTTCTTCTGCGGCATCCCCGACGGCATCGAGAACGGCCCACGACAGCCGCGGTGCCTCGATGCGCCAGCCGCCGCCGACACCGTGATGCTCGCTCGCGCCCAGGAAGTGATCCTCGATCCGCCTAAACAGCGGCAGCACATCGTCGTAGCCCCAGCCGGTCAGCCCAAGCTGACGCCAATGGTCGTAATCGGCGGCCTGGCCGCGCATCGAGATCATGGCGTTGATTGCCGAGCAGCCGCCGATCACCTTGCCGCGGGGATAGGCGAGCGACCGGCCGTTCAGGCCCGGCTCGGCCTCGGTCTTGAACATCCAGTCCGAGCGCGGATTGCCGATCGCGAACAGGTAGCCGACGGGAATGTGGAACCAGATCCAGTTGTCGTCGCCGCCCGCTTCAAGGATGAGTACCCGGTTGCGCGAATCTGCCGAGAGCCGGTTGGCGATGATGCAGCCGGCCGTGCCGGCTCCGACGACGATGTAGTCAAATTCACCTTCGAGCCGTTTCGGCATTCTGCTTCCACCCGGATGGTCACTTAACGTTCCGCCCTAATAGGCAGACCCGCCGGACCGGGACAAGCCCGGCCATGCCTGTTCGTCAGAGCCAGGCCCCGATCCCGGGGAGTTGGGTGGACTGACGCTTGCATGGTAGACAGTCCTGTATTCCCAACAAAGCTTGAGACTCTCCATGCCCATCGTGAACCGTGTCGCCGACCTTCAACCCGATATTCAGGCCTGGCGCCGGGACATCCACCAGCATCCCGAACTGCTCTATGACGTCCACCGCACTGCAGCATTCGTGGCGGACCGGCTGCGCGAGTTCGGCTGCGACGAGGTCGTGACTGGCATGGGCCAGACCGGTGTCGTCGGCGTGATCAAGGGCAGCAAGCCGGCCGGCGAGGGGCTCAAGGTGATCGGCCTGCGCGCCGACATGGATGCGCTGCCGGTCGAGGAGCAGACCAATTTGCCTTACGCCTCCAAGAACCCGGGCAAGATGCACGCTTGCGGCCATGACGGCCACACCGCGATGCTGCTCGGCGCCGCGCGCTACCTCGCTGAGACCCGCAACTTCGCCGGCGATGCGATCGTGATCTTCCAGCCGGCCGAGGAGGGCGGCGCCGGCGGCGCAGCCATGGTCAAGGACGGCCTGATGGAACGCTTCGGCATCGAGCAGGTCTACGGCATGCACAACGGCCCGGGCATCCCGGTCGGCTCGTTCGCGATCCGTCCCGGTCCGATCATGGCGGCGACCGACGAGGTCGACATCATGATCGAGGGCCTCGGCGGCCATGCCGCCCGTCCGCACAAATGCATCGATTCCGTGCTGGTCGGTGCGCAGGTGATCACCGCGCTGCAGTCGATCGTCGCGCGCAGCGTCGATCCGCTGGAATCGGCGGTGATCTCGATCTGCGAATTCCACGCCGGCAACGCCCGCAACGTCATTCCGCAGACGGCGACGCTGAGGGGCACCATCCGCACGCTGTCGCCGGAGGTGCGTAAGCTCGTCGAGAAGCGCGTGCACGAGGTGGTGGCGGGCGTGGCGCAGATCACCGGCGCCAAGATCGACCTGCACTACAAGCGCAATTATCCCGTCGTGAACAACCACGCGGCCGAGACCGAGGTGGCGCGGCGCATTGCCAGGCAGGTTGCGGGCGATGCCAACGTGCACGAGATGCCGCCGCTGATGGGCGGCGAGGATTTCGCCTACATGCTGGAAGCGCGCCCCGGCGCGTTCATCTTCTGCGGCAACGGCGATAGCGCCGGCCTGCATCACCCCGCCTACAATTTCAACGACGAGGCGATCGTGTTCGGCACGTCGTATTGGGTGAAGCTGGTCGAGGAATCGCTGGCGGGATCGTAAGGCCGAGCTCTTCGCGCAAACGAAAAGGGCCCGCGCATCGCGCGGGCCCTTTGTCTTTGAGTGACGTGATTGCTCAGAAGATCCGCGAGAAGATCACGTAGAGCGTGGCCGACAGCATGATCGCGCAGGGCAGCGTCAGCACCCAGGCCATCAGCAGATTGCGGATCGTCGACCATTGCAGGCCCGAACCGTTCGCCGCCATGGTGCCGGCGACGCCCGACGACAGCACGTGGGTGGTCGAGACCGGCAGGCCGAACACGTCGGCGGCGCCGATCGTGGCCGCGGCAACGAGCTCGGCGGAGGCGCCCTGTGCGTAGGTGAGATGGGACTTGCCGATCTTCTCACCGACCGTGATGACGATGCGCTTCCAGCCGATCATGGTGCCGAGGCCGAGCGCGATGGCGACCGCGATCTTCACCCAGTTCGGGATGAACTTGGTGGCGGCATCGAGCGAGCCCTTGTAGGCGTTGAGGGTCGCGATTTCCTCCTTGTTGAGATCGTTCTCCTTGTCCTTCATCAGGAAGCGGATCGCTTCCGAGGTCAGGTACATGTCGTTGCGGGTGTTGCCGACGGCTTCCGCCGGCACCTTGTTCAGCGTGCCGTATTTGGCAACCTGGTCGCCGACATCCTTCACCAGCACGGCGAGCGAGGGATAGGTGCCCTCGTTGATGTGGTGCAGCGTGATGTACTGCGTCACCGCCGGACGGGGATCGCCGATGATGCTGTGGCCGGCGCCCTTCGCAGAGATCACCCTCGCGGCGGCTTCCGAGGTCTTCTGGAACTGGGCGACCTGGGATTCCGGCAGCGCGCGGTTGAGCGCGTAGGCGGTCGGCACGGTGCCGATCAGGATCAGCATGATCAGGCCCATGCCCTTCTGACCGTCATTGGAGCCGTGCGCGAAGCTGACGCCGGTGCAGGTGGCGATCAGCAGGCCGCGGATCCAGAGCGGCGGCGCCTTGTTGCCTTCGGGCGCAGCATAGAGCGCCGGGTTGCGCACGATGAACTTGAGCACGAGCAGCAGCACGGCGGCGCAGATGAAGCCGAACAACGGCGACAGCAGCAGCGCGTAGCCGATCTCGGTGGCCTTGCTCCAGTCCACGCCCGAGGTGCCGTCGCGGCCGCGCATGACGGCGTTGGCGATGCCGACGCCGATGATCGAGCCGATCAGCGTGTGCGAGGAGGAGGCGGGCAGGCCGAAGAACCAGGTGCCGAGATTCCACAGGATCGCGGCGATCAGCAGCGCGAACACCATGGCGAAGCCGGCGCTGGAGCCGACCTGGAGGATCAACTCGACCGGCAGCAGCGAGACGATGCCGAAGGCGACCGCGCCCGAGGAGAGTAGCACGCCGAGGAAGTTGAAGAAGCCCGACCACATCACGGCGACTTCAGCCGGCAGCGAATGGGTGTAGATCACCGTCGCCACCGCATTGGCGGTGTCGTGGAAGCCGTTGACGAACTCGAAGCCGAGCGCGATCAGCAGCGCGACGAACAACAGGATGTAGGGCAGGAAGGTCGTGACCCGCGTGCCGGTGGCGTTGACATCGACATAGATGCTGTAGGCGACGAACAGCAGGCCCGCGGCGAGGATGCCGAAGAACAGGATCATCGTCAGCGGGTTGAAGCCCTTGTCGAGATTGGGCCGTGAGGCCGGCTGGATCGGCGCGGGATCGGCTACCGCGCGGTCGAATGCTACATCGGTCATGTCAGGACGCCCCTTAACTTTCAGGTAAGGGTATTGTCCGCGATGGATTTGAAGGCTGGATGACAAGCGGCGGTTGAAAAGCGCTTTCCTGCCAGTATTTAGGCCGCGCGCGCGGATTTCCTCTGCAGGCCGGCGGCGATCTTCAGGTCTTCGACAAAGCGCTGATATTCCAGCACCTTGGCCTCGGGATCGGGCAGCCGCAGCAGATAGGACGGGTGCACCGTCACCAGCGCCTTGCGGCCGTCGGGAAGATCGATCAACCGGCCGCGGTTCTTTCCGATCGGAGTGATCTTGCCGAACACGCTCTGCGCGGCGGTGGCGCCCATCGCGACGATGAGGTCGGGCTGGATTGCCGAAACTTCCCGCTCATACCATTGCCGGCACGCCCGGATCTCGGGCGTGTTCGGCTTCTGGTGCAGGCGGATCTTTCCGCGCGGCACGAATTTGAAGTGCTTCACCGCGTTGGTGACATAGACCTTCTTGCGGTCGACGCCGGCCTCCTCCAGCGCACGATCGAGCATCTGCCCGGCCGGGCCGACGAAGGGATGACCGGCGAGATCTTCCTTGTCGCCGGGCTGCTCGCCGACCAGCATGATGTTGGCGTTCTTCGGGCCCTCGCCGAACACGGTCTGTGTCGCGTCCTTGTAGAGATGGCAGGCGCGGCAATGGGCGGCTTCCTCGCGGAGCGCTTCGAGATCGTCGGCAGCAAGCTTGCGTGTCATCGGAGCCTCCGGCCGCTTCTGAGGCTTGTGCGGATCGGTTGCGGCATTGGCGATCATGGCGCCGGTCATGCGCTCGGCGTCCTCGATCAGGGGCTTAATGATCGAAGCCTCCGGCAGGTTCCTCCAGTATTTCTTCGGCATCTCCGCCTGCATCGCCTTCACCTTGAGCCGGGCCGGATTGAAGATGTTGGCGTAGTAGCGCCGCCAGGTTTCCTCCAGCCGGTCTTCACTGGGGGCTTCGCTCTTGCTCACGCCCGGCGTGAAGGAAAGCGCGTGGCCGTCCCAATGCGCGCACAGATCGGGGGTGAGGATCGACCAGGGCATGTCGGCGAAGCGCTTGGCGAAGAACGGCGCGGCGAGCTCGACGATGTGGTGCTCCGGCTCGAACCAGGCGACGTAATGCGCCTGGCGTTCCCTGCCGATCTCGCGGAAGCGCACGAAGGCGTGCATCTTGTGCTCGTCGCGATGGACGGCTCTTGCCATCGCCGTGACCTGCGCGACGTCAGGGTCGGTCGCGACCTCGATGAGATTGTGGTTGTCCTTCAGCCGGAACAGCAGGCGATAGAGGATCGCAAAACGCTCGACATCGCGATGCAGGATCGCCGCCTTGGCGAGCTCGACGAATTTGCCTGATACGTTGAAGGTGCCGTCATTCACCTCGAGGATCGGAGACGGCGCGGGCGGTGCGAATAACTCCGCTTCGCCGCCTTGCACGGTCCAGGTGACATCGCTGGGCTGCACGTGGTGAAGCACGAGGCTACGGGCGGCTTTGCGCCAGCCGTCGAAATCGGTTTCGGTGTCGAGGGTGATGTACTGCATCAGAAGCCAAACCCTAATTGTGTTGCCCTCGGCTTGAACCGCTCGATCAGCCCGGCAGCGTCGAGGCGATGCGGTGAGGGGCGGTGATCGCTGAGGACGATGAACGGCAGCGCCTTGTGCTTGGGCACGTGCAGCCGCGCGAGATCGGCGAGGCGGATGGTGGTGGTGCGCCGTGTCGCGATGATGCGCTCGACCGCCTTGGTGCCGAAGCCCGGCACGCGCAGCAGTTCCTCGCGGCTGGCGCGGTTGACGTCGAGCGGGAAGCGGTCGCGATGACGCAGCGCCCAGGCGAGCTTCGGATCGATGTCGAGCGGCAGCATCGCGCTGTCGTCGACGATCTCCGCAACGTCGAAGCCGTAGAACCGCATCAGCCAGTCGGCCTGGTAGAGCCGGTGCTCGCGCAGCAGCGGTGGCTGTACCAGAGGCAAAGCACGGCTCGCGTCGGGGATCGGGCTGAACGCGGAGTAATAGACGCGCCTCAATTTGTATGAGCCGTAGAGATTGGCGCTGGTGTGGAGAATGGTGTGATCGGAGGCGCTATCGGCGCCGACAATCATCTGCGTGCTCTGGCCGGCCGGCGCGAAGCGCTGCGGTTTTGCCTTCGTCTTTGCACTGCGGCTGTCCTCGGCTTCGTCGAGCTTCAGCCGCAGCCGGCCCATGGTGCGGCGGATCGCGCGGACGTTCTTCTCGGGCGCGAATTGCTTAAGGCTCGTCTCCTGCGGCATCTCGATGTTGATTGAGAGACGATCGGCATATTTGCCGGCTTCCGCGATCAGCGCATCGTCGGCCTCCGGAATGGTCTTCAGGTGGATATAGCCGCGGAAGTGATGCTCCTCGCGCAGCTTGCGCGCAACGCTCACCACCTGCTCCATGGTGTAGTCGGGGCTGCGGATGATGCCGGAGGAGAGGAACAGCCCTTCGATGTAATTGCGCCGGTAGAAGTCGAGCGTCAGCTTGACCACCTCCTCGATGGTGAAGCGGGCGCGCGGCACGTTGGAGGAGGCACGGTTGACGCAATAGAGGCAATCGTAATTGCAGGCGTTGGTCAGCAGCACCTTGAGCAGCGAGATGCAGCGTCCGTCCGGCGCGTAGGAATGGCAGATGCCCATGCCGGGCGCGGTCGAGCCCATGCCCTTGCCGTCGCTGGAATCCCGCTTCTCGGTGCCGCTGGAGGCGCAGGACGCATCGTATTTGGCGGCATCCGCCAGAATCTCCAGCTTGCGTTGTACGTCCATCCTGGAATCCATTGATTCAACTCATGAATTCTTGGCCTGCCAATTCGATTGACTCTCCGGCCGCCGTTAGCTTTATATTAGAACATATCATGAACAAATGAGCCAGCCGCTGGTTCTCTTTTTGAGAGCCACCGGCAATCACCTCTGAAGGAGCGGCGTATATGAGCGGCGCACGTATGAGCGCGCTTGCGACCTTGCGCGGCCAGATCGAGCGCATCGAGACGGCGGAGGTCGTGCATCAGCAGGATCGCATCGCACTCGGCCATGACGAGGCCGACGCCGCGTTGAAGGGCGGGCTCGCGCGCGCGGCGGTCCACGAGGTGTTTTGCGAAGGGCGCCAGGGCGCGGCTGCGACGGGCTTCGTCATGGGCCTTGCCGGACGCGTGAGCGCGCGCCGGCCGCTGCTGTGGGTGCGGCAGGATTTTTCGGAGTTAGAGGCCGGCGCGCTGTCGATGAGCGGGCTCGCCGAGCTCGGCCTCGATCCGCGCCGCGTGGTGATGGTGCGCGCGGCCGATGTCGAGAGCGCGCTGCGCACTTCGGCCGATGCGCTCGCCTGCGATGCGCTGGGTGCGGTCGTGCTCGAGCTCTGGGGCGATATCAGGCAGTTCGATCTCGTGGCGAGCCGCAAGCTGACGCTGGCCGCGCAAGGCTCGGGCGTCACCGCTCTGATGCTGCGCATGGCCGCACAGCCGCTGCCTTCGACTGCGGAGACACGATGGATGCTGCGCGCGGCGCATTCGCCGCCGGGCCCGATGTGGAGTGCCTGGGGCGCGCCGCGCTTCGATGCCGAGCTTTTGCGCAATCGTCATGGCCCCTGTGGCCGGTGGATCATGGAATGGAATTGTGATGAGTGCCAGTTCAGCGAACCCTCGACGTATTCTCAGCCTGTGGCTGCCGCGCCTGCCCATCGACCGGATCCAGCGGTTCCTTGGCAGCGCCGGGCTGGGTAAGGCCAAAGCCAAAGCGTTTTCAAGCGAAGTGGGTACCGGTTCGCGTGAAGAAAACGCGTCAAAACAAAAAGACGAGCCGAGCATTGTCGTCATCAAGGACAACAATGCGCTGGTGATCCATGCGCTGGACGATGCGGCGTCTCGTTTGGGTTTGCATATCGGCCAACCGCTCGCCAATGCGCGGGCGATGTGTCCGGACTTGAAAGTGTTCGACGCCGATGTCGTGGCCGATGCCAAGACGCTTAGCGACATCGCCGACTGGTGCGACCGCTTCACGCCGCTGGTGGCGCTCGATCCGTCGCACGGGCTGTTCCTCGATATCACCGGCTGCGCGCATCTGTTCGGCGGCGAAGCGGCACTTTTGCAGACACTGGTTCGTGCGCTCGCACGTCAGGGCTTTGCCGTCAGCGCGGCCATTGCTGGCACCTCGGTCTGCGCGCGCACGCTGACGCGGCAGGCGACCGGCACCATCGTGGCCGATGGCGGGGAGGCGGAGGCGATCAGTCCATTTCCGGTCTCGGCGCTCGGTGCGGGCGAGGCCATCACCACCGGCCTGCGCCGCGCCGGCCTGAAGACCATCGGCGATGTCGCCTCGCGCGCGCCGAGCGAGATCACGGCGCGGTTCGGGGCGCGGTTCTCCACCCTGCTCGCGCACGCGCTGGGGCAGGGCGATGCGCCGATCAATCCGCGCAAGCCGCTGCCCGACTATATCGTCGAGAAGCGCTTTGCCGAGCCGATCGCGACCGACACCATGATCGCGATGACGCTGTCGCGGCTGGCCGACACGCTGATCGCCTCCATGGAGAAGCAGGGCAAGGGCGCGCGCCGTCTCGAAGCCGCCTTTTTCCGCACCGACGGTGTGGTGCGCGCCATCATGGTCGAGACCGGACGTCCCGTGACGCGCAGCGCGGTGATCGACCGCCTGTTCCGCGAGCGTCTCGATGCGCTCGCCGACCCGCTCGATCCCGGTTTCGGTTTCGACATGGTGCGGCTGTCGGCGAGCCGCACCGAAATCGTGGTGCAGGAGCAGCGCGACCTCGATGCCCATGTCCACGACAATGACGAGCTCGCCGCGCTGATCGACCGCATCGCCGCGCGCATCGGGGGTAAACGCGTCGTCGTGCACCTGCCTGAGGACACCCATATCCCCGAAAGCGCGGTACTGGCCGCGCCGGCGCAGCATCATCTCACGGCAGCCATGCAGGCCGAATGGCCTGTTCGCACCGAGAGCGAGCCGCCGCTGCGCCCCTTGCGGCTGTTCGACAAGCCGGAGCCGATCAAGGTGCCGTTCGCGACCGTGCCCGATGGCCCGCCGCATCAGTTCACCTGGCGGCGTGCGCTGCATGCGGTGGTGCGGGTGGAAGGGCCCGAGCGTATCGCCATGGAATGGTGGCGGCAGGACGGCAAGCAGCTGACGCGGGATTATTTTCGCATCGAGGATGCCGAGGGCTTGCGCTTCTGGATCTTTCGCGACGGTCTCTACGAGGGAGAGGTGTTCGACGGTGACGGCAAGCCCGCGTCTCCCGGCTGGTATGTGCACGGTCTTTTCGCATGAATACATCAGCCTATGCCGAGATCGGCATCACCACGAATTTTTCCTTCCTGCGCGGCGGCTCGGATCCGCGCGCCTATGTGCATCAGGCGAGCGCTTTGGACATTCCGGTGATCGGCATCGCCGATCACAACACGCTCGCCGGTGTGGTGCGGGCCTACAAGGAGCTCGACAATGACAAGGTGCTGCACAAGCCGAAGCTTCTGATCGGCGCCCGCATCGTCTTCATCGACGGCACACCCGACATTCTGGTCTATCCGCGCGATCGCGCGGCCTATGGCCGGCTGTGTCAGCTCCTCACCCGGGGCAAGCGCGGCGACGACATCACGCGGATCGAGAAGGGCGACTGTCATCTGAGGTTTGCCGATCTCCTGGAGTTTTCGCAAGGCCAGCTCCTGGTCTTGACGCTGCCCCATCGTTTCGAGCCCGCACAGGCGCTGGATGTCCTCGCCAAGCTCAAAGCCAGCCGCGCCGACGGCGTGTGGCTGGCGGCGAGCCTGCTCTATCGCGGCGACGACCGGCGGCGCCTGGCGCGGCTCGATGATCTCGCCGTCAAAGCAAAAGTGCCGCTGCTCGCGACCAACGAGGTGCTCTATCACGATCCCGGCCGCCGCCCGCTGCAGGACGTGCTGACCTGCATCCGGGAGAAGACCACGATCGAGGCTGTGGGGCGGAAGCTCGAGGCCAATGCCGAGCGCTTTTTGAAGACGCCACGCGAGATGGCGCGGCTGTTCCGCGATTTTCCTGAGGCGATCGCGGAGACCATGCGCTTTGCGGACAGGATCGACTTCTCGCTCGATCAGCTCAAATACCAGTACCCGGACGAGCCGGTGCCGCCGGGCAAGACCGCGCAGGGGCATCTGGAGGATCTGACCTGGGCGGGTGTGAAAAAGTATTTCGGCGGCGAGATCGACGACAAGCTGCGCGCCACCCTGAAGAAAGAGCTCGCGCTGATCGCCGAGCTGAAATACGCGCACTATTTCCTCACCGTGCACGACATCGTCCACTACGCGCGCAGCCAGAACATCCTGTGCCAGGGCCGCGGATCGGCGGCGAATTCGGCCGTCTGCTACGTGCTCGGCATCACCTCGGTCGATCCGACCAAGGTCGACCTGCTGTTCGAGCGGTTCATCTCCAAGGAACGGCTGGAGCCGCCCGACATCGACGTCGATTTCGAGCATTCGCGGCGCGAGGAGGTGATGCAATATGTCTATCGCCGCTATGGTCGTCACCGCGCCGCGATCATCGCCACCGTCATCCACTATCGTCCGCGCAGCGCCATCCGCGACGTCGGCAAGGCGCTGGGCCTGACCGAGGACGTCACCGCCGCGCTCGCCGATACCGTCTGGGGCAGCTGGGGCAAGGGCCTCAACGACATGCAGGTCAGGCAGGCCGGGCTCGATCCGCAAAATCCCATGATCAACCTCGCGGTCGAGCTTGCCACCGAATTGATCGAATTCCCGCGCCATCTCTCCCAGCATGTCGGCGGCTATGTGCTGACCCAGGACCGGCTCGACACCTATGTGCCGATCGGCAATGCCGCGATGGACGACCGCACCTTCATCGAATGGGACAAGGACGACGTCGACGCGCTGAGCATGATGAAGGTCGACGTGCTCGCGCTGGGCATGCTGACCTGCATCCGCAAGTGCTTTGATCTGATCGACCTGCACAAGGGCGAGCGCTGGGTTCTGGCGAGTGTCCCGCAGGATGACCCCAGGGTTTACGACATGCTGTGCGCCGGGGAGTCGCTGGGCGTGTTCCAGGTCGAGAGCCGCGCGCAGATGAACATGCTGCCCCGCCTGAAGCCGCGGACCTTCTACGATCTCGTCATTGAAGTTGCGATCGTGCGGCCGGGTCCGATCCAGGGCGACATGGTGCATCCTTATTTGCGGCGGCGAAATGGGCTTGAGAAGGTGAGCTATCCGTCTCCGTCGCCGGATCATGGCGACAAGGACGAGCTTTACAAAGTGCTGCACAAGACGCTCGGCGTTCCGCTGTTCCAGGAGCAGGCGATGCGGATCGCGATCGAGGCCGCACATTTTACGTCCGAGGAAGCCAACGGCCTACGCCGCTCGATGGCGACTTTCCGCAATGTCGGCACCATCGGTCAATACGAGGAGAAGCTGATCGGCAACATGGTGGCGCGCGGCTACGATCCCAATTTCGCCAGAAGCTGCTTCGACCAGATCAAGGGTTTTGGCTCCTACGGTTTTCCGGAGAGCCATGCCGCAAGCTTTGCCCAGCTCGTCTATATCTCCTCATGGCTGAAGCACTACCATCCCGATGCCTTCTGCTGCGGCCTCCTGAACTCGCAGCCGATGGGCTTTTACGCCCCGGCGCAGATCGTCAGCGATGCCCGCAAGAACGGTGTCGAGGTCCGTGACATCGACGTGTCCTTCAGCTTTGCGCAGAACACGCTGGAAAATACAGATGGCAAATATTGCGCCGTGCGCCTCGGCTTCCGCCAGATCGACGGCTTCCATTGGCTCGACAAGGATGAGGAGAGGCTCAAGAGGGAGCAGGCAACACGGCAAGGCAGGGACTATGCCGGCTCGGATGACTGGGCCGACCGCATCGTCGCCGCGCGCAAGCATCGTCCCTTCACCTCGCTGGAGGATTTCGCCCGCGACACCGGCCTGCCCAAGCGCGCGCTGATCCTGCTGGCCGATGCCGACGCCTTCCGCTCGCTCGGGCTCGACCGCCGCGAGGCGCTGTGGCAGGTGCGGCGGCTTCCCGACGACGTGCCGCTGCCGCTGTTCGAGGCGGCGACCGCGCGCGAGCAGCCGGACGAAGGCGCAAAGCCGCTGCCGGCGATGCCGCGTTCCGAGCAGGTGGTCGCGGACTACCAGACCATCCGGCTGTCGCTGAAGGGCCATCCGATGGAATTCTTGCGCGAGATGTTTACGCGCGAGCACGTCGTCGCCTGCAAGGAGATCAGCCACGAGAACGAGCGGCGCCGCGTCCGCTGCGCCGGTGTGGTGCTGGTGCGGCAGCGGCCGGGCAGCGCCAGCGGTGTCGTGTTCATGACGCTGGAGGACGAAACCGGCATCGCCAATGTCGTGGTCTGGCCCAAGATCATGGAGCAGTACCGCAAGGAGGTGATGGGTGCGCGCCTCATCGAGGTTCAGGGCTACATCCAGAGCAGCCCCGAGAAGGTGACACACCTCATCGCCCAGCGCATGATCGACCGCTCGCACGATCTGGTCGGCCTCGCCAACGATGCGCTCAGCGGCAAGCATCCGGTGCCGGCAGGTGCCACCGTCGTCGAGCCGCTCAACGAAGACCCTCGCGCCCTCACGGACATGCCCGCGCAAAAAATCCGCCACCCCCGCAACGTCCGCATCCTGCCGCCGTCGCGGGATTTTCATTGAGGCTCTTCGCCTCCAGCAAAGCTGCCGTAGGGTGGGCAAAGGCGCGTGAGCGCCGTGCCCACCTTCTAGGGTCTCGTCGCGAAAGCGGTGGGCACGCTTCGCTTTGCCCACCCTACAAGTTCTTCGATGATCGTGCCGCCCTCAAAAATTCACCCGGTTCGAGATCGCACCGTCCACGACGAGGTTCGATCCCGTCGTGAACCCCGACACCGGGCTCGCCAGAAACACCGCCGCGCTCGCGATCTCCTGCGGCGTTGCCATGCGGCCCGTCGGGTTGCGCTTCATCGCGTCCTGGTACCGTTCGGGCATGTTCTTCTCGACCATCTCCCAGACGCCGCCCTTGAAATAGACGGTGCCGGGTGAGACCACGTTGACCCGGATCTTCTTCTTCGCGTATTGCCGCGCCAGTCCCTTGGCCATGTGGATCAGCGCCGCCTTGATCGGGCCGTAGGAGCTCGCCGTGTCTGCCTGCGCGGCGGAGATCGATGAGATGATCACGAAGGCGGCGTCGCCGCTGCTGGCGCCGCTTGTCTCGAGGAATGGCCGCGCGGCGTCGAAGGCGTGCACGGCACCGAGCACGTCGAGCCGGAAATTCTGCTCCCAGGACGCGGGATCGCCGCCCTGCGCCATCGCGCCGGCATTGGAGAACAGCATGTCGATGCCGCCGAGCTCTTTTGCTGCACTCTCGATCCAGCTTTTCAGCGCCGCGCCGTCGGTCACATCGACCGGGCTGCCGGTGGCGCGGATTCCGCTCGCCCTCAGCTCAGTGACGGTGGTCGCGACCTGATCCGCATTGCGCGCGCACACCGCGACATTGCTGCCTTCACCGGTCAGCGTCGCCGCAATCGCCCGCCCGATGCCGCGCGTACCGCCGAGCACGACGGCGTTCTTGCCTTTGAGACCGAGATCCATTGTTGGTTTTCCTTGTTGTTGGTCGTTGCGCGAATGAGAGGAGAGTGTCTCCCCGAACGTCGTCCTGGCGAAAGCCAGGACCCATTACCACAAATCGCTATGGCTGCGCGATGTCCTGGCCAAAGCGTGCTCCGACAACATTCGACCGGGGTAATGGGTCCTGGCTTTCGCCAGGACGACACCGTGCGTGTCATTGACGGCTTCGCTTAAATCGCCCGCCTCACTCCGGCGACGCCCCCACCGGCGGGCCGCCGGGCGGCCGATGCAGGAAGGTCAGCGAGGCGTAGGCGCCGGCCCATGAGCCGATTGCGGCGAAAGCGACATAGAACGGGTTCTCGGTGTAGCTGATCACGGCGTAGGAGGAGAGCATGTACCAGACTGCGCTCCAATTCGCCGCGGACATGCGCTTGCGCGCGATCACGGCCGAGGTGAACATGACATAGACCGCGTCTGTGGCCGCCGTTGCGATGAACACGGCACCTGCGGTGAGAGGGTCGATGGCAGCCATTGCATTTCCTCATGTGCTAACAGGATGCTGAAGGCTAAAGGGAGAGAAGGGTCATGCAAAGCCCCGCCGACATTCTTAGGGATATCTGGACCACTGCAGGCGGCGACGCAGCCGCGCTCGATCGCGTGCGACTGACCGGCATCGAGCCACAAATCCCGTCCTCGTTTCGCGTCGCCGTCGCCGGACAAGCCACGATCGCCGCGGCCGGCCTCGCCGCCGCCGAAATATGGAAGCTGCGCAGCGGCCAGGAGCAGGTTGTCTCCGTCGATCTGCGCCACGCCGTCGCCGAATGCCGTTCCGAGCGTTATTTGCGCCTCGACGACAAGCCGCCGCCACCGGCCTGGGATGCCATCGCCGGCGTCCACAGGACGGGCGATGGCCGCTTCGTCCGCTGTCACACCAATTTCCCGCATCATCGCGACGCCGTCTGCAAGGTGCTCGGCTGCGAGGCGGAGCGCGAGAAGGTGCAGGCCGCGCTGATGCAGTGGAAGGGCGAGGACTTTGAAGCCGCGGCTTACGCCGCGGGCGGCGTTGTCGCCTTGATGCGCTCTTACGACGAATGGTCGGCGCTGCCGCAGGCGCGTGCGCTCGCAGAGTTGCCGCTGCTCTCGATCGAGAAGATCGGCGAAGCCCCGCCAAGGCCGTGGCCGCAAGGCGATCGTCCGCTCGCTGGCCTGCGCGTGCTCGATCTCTCCCGCGTCATCGCAGGACCCGTCGCGGGCCGCACGCTCGCCGCGCACGGTGCGGATGTGCTGCTGGTGTCAGGCCCGGAGCTGCCGGCTATCCCGTGGCTCACCATCGATACCGGCCGCGGCAAGCTCACCACCTTCATCGAGCTGAAGAGCGAGGCGGGCAGGGCGCAATTGTGCGAGCTGCTCGAGGACGCCGATATCTTCTCGCAGGGTTATCGCCCGCGCGCGCTCGCCGCCCTCGGCTTTGCGCCCGAGGAGGTCGCCACGATCAGTCCCGGCATCGTCTATGTCACGCTGTCGGCCTATGGCCATGCCGGCACCTGGGCCGAGCGGCGCGGCTTCGATTCACTGGTGCAGACCACGACCGGCTTCAACCATGCCGAAGGCCAGACCGCGGGCGTCGACGGTCCCAAGGAATTGCCGGCACAGATCCTCGACCACGCGACCGGCTATCTGATGGCGTTCGGTGCGATGATGGCCAGAGCACGCCAGGCGCGCGAAGGCGGCAGCTGGCACGTCCGAGTGTCGCTGGCGCAGACCGGTCGCTGGCTGTGGAATCTCGGTCGGCTCGACGGCGGACTGAACACCCCGGATCTTACGGGTGAAGCTGTACATGCTGCGTTCATCGAGCGCATGCCATCTGGCTTTGGCATGTTGAAGGCAGTGCAACATTCGGCACTGCTGTCGAAGACGCCGGCGCAATGGAGCCGTCCGGCGATGCCGCTCGGCAGTCATCCGGCACAGTGGCCGGCTCGAAGCTGACGCAGAGCTGACGCGTCGCAAAATTTTAACGCAAACGGAAAGGCGCGACGCGTTTTTTAGGTTGTTTGAACTCCCAATTCGGCACTATTAGCGCGACTGATGAGGCTATCGTTTGCCGACATCGTCGCAGACATGACCGGGCCCCATGGTAGTTGAAAATACCAAGCGATTGCAGGTGCTTACAAAACGGCGGGTGATCACATCCGTAGTTTTACTAGCTCTTGCCGCCGGCGGGGCCTACGGCTTTCTCCGTGCGGGCGCCAAGGAGAAGAGCCACTCCGAGATTTCCAGCCAGTCGCGCAGGAATGCGCAGAATTTCACGCCGACGCCGTCCGAGTGGGCGACCCTGACGATCGAGCCGGTCAAGGCCAAGACCTTCCGGGCCGAATACGTCACCGAGGGCAAGGTCGCGGTCGACGAGGATCGCTCGACGCCGGTGTTCTCGCCTTATGCGGGCCGGGTCACCAAGCTGCTCGCCAAGCCCGGCGAGACCCTGACGCAAGGTCAACCGCTGTTCACAATCGAGGCCGCCGACACCGTGCAGGCCCAGAACGATTTCATCGCGGCGATGACCGCGCAGAACAAGGCGAAGTCGGCGATCGATCTCGCCGACATCCAGTTCAAGCGCGCCAAGGATCTCTATGAGGGCCACGCCATCCCGCTGAAGGACTATCAGCAGGCGGAAGCGACCCAGGTCCAGGCGCAAAACGACATGCGCTCCTCGGTGACGGCGCTGGAGGCCGCGCGCAACAAGCTGCGCATTCTCGGCTTCACCGACGAGACCATCAAGGCGTTCCAGGACAAGGGCACGATCAATCGGGAGATCACGATCTACTCGCCGATCTCCGGCACGGTCGTGCAGCGCAAGATCGGCCCGGGCCAGTTCGTCAATTCCGGCGCGAGTGATCCGGTCTTCGTGATCGGCGATCTCTCGACGGTCTGGCTCACCGCCTTCGTGCGCGAAAGCGATGCGGCCGCGGTGTGCATCGGCCAGGACATCACCGTCAACGTGATGGCGCTGCCGGGCCGCCCGCTCACCGCGAAGATCAACTACGTGGCTGCGGCGATCGACCCCAACACACGCCGCCTGCTGGTCCGCGCCACCATCGACAACAAGGACGGCCTGCTCAAGCCGGAGATGTTCGCCAACGTCACGATCTATTCCGCCGGCGATCGTGCCGCGCCGGCAGTGCCCAAGCAGGCCCTGATCTACGAAGCCGACAAGGTCCGTCTTTGGGTCGCGCGCGAGGACAAGTCGGTCGAGCTGCGCGAGATCAAGACCGGCCTCATCAATGGCAACCTCGTCGAAGTCACCAGCAACCTGAAACCCGGCGAGCAGATCGTCGTCAAGGGTAGCCTGTTCATCGACCGCGCGGCGTCCGGCAGCTGATCGACGACACAAGAAACTGAAGACAAGCTGAAGACCTGAATGGATCGCCTCGTCGCCCTTGCCGTCAACCGGCGCTTCCTGATGGTCGGCATGTTCGTGGCCGTGCTGATCGGCGGCCTGATCGCGTTCAACCAGCTCAACATCGAGGCCTATCCCGACCCGACCCCGCCGATGGTCGACATCGTGACGCAGAGCCCGGGCCTGTCGGCGGAAGAGATCGAGCGCTACATCACGATCCCGATCGAGACCCAGGTCGCGGGTCTGAAGAACATCACGACCATCCGCACCATCTCGCTCTATGGTCTCTCCGACGTCAAAATCCAGTTCTCCTTCGCCTATACCTATGACGAGGCGTTGCAGCAGGTCCTGAACCGCCTGGCGCAGCTCGCGCCGCTGCCGGGCAACGTGCAGCCGCAGATCTCGCCGCTCAGCCCGATCGGCGAAATCTTCCGCTATCGCTTGGTCGGTCCGCCGAACTACAGCGTGCTCGACCTCAAGACCATCCAGGACTGGATTCTGCAGCGCCGTTTCCGCGCCGTGCCTGGCGTGATCGACGTCACCGGCTGGGGCGGCAAGAGCAAGACCTACGAGCTCCAGGTCGATTTCAACAAGCTGGTCGCGAACGGCCTGACACTGCCGCAGCTGCTCCAGGCGGTCGGCAATGCGAACGTCAATGTCGGCGGCAACACCGTCAATATCGGCCAGCAATCGGCCGTGGTGCGCGGCGTCGGCCTGATCCGCTCCCTAGACGATCTCGCCAACACCATGGTCTCGCAGACCAACGGCAACCCGGTGCTGGTCAAGGACGTCGCCACCGTCACCGTGGGGCAACGGCCCCGCCTCGGCATCGCAGGCCTCGATGATTCCGACGACATCGTGCAGGGCATCGTCCTGATGCGCCGCGGCGAGCAGAGCTCGCCGACCATCAAGCGCGTCCATCAGCTCGTTCAGACCATCAACAATTCCAGCATCCTGCCGCCCGGCGTGCGCATCGAGCGCATCTACGACCGCGGCGACCTGATCGAGCTCACCACCCACACCGTGCTGCACAACATGGTGGTCGGCATCCTGCTGATCGTGTTGCTGCAGTGGATGTTCCTCGGCGATCTCCGCAGCGCGCTGATCGTCGGCGCCACGATTCCATTCGCGCTGTTCTTCGCCGTGATCATCCTGGTGCTGCGCGGGGAATCGGCGAACCTGTTGTCGGTCGGCGCGATCGACTTCGGCCTGATCGTCGATGCCACCGTCATCATGGTGGAGGCGATCTTCCGCCGCCTGACGCAGACGACCCCGGTCTCGGAAACCGAGCATATGTCGAACGAGACGCTGTTCGGCATGAAGAGCCACGCCATCCTCAGCGCCGCCGCCGACGTCTCGCGCTCGATCTTCTTCGCCGCCGCGATCATCATCGCGGCCTTCCTGCCGCTGTTCACGCTCTCCGGCGTCGAGGGCAACATCTTCGGACCGATGGCGCGCACCTATGCCTATGCGCTGGCCGGCGGCCTGCTTGCCACCTTCACCGTCACGCCGGCGCTGTCCGCCATCATCCTGCCCGCGCATGTCGAGGAGACCGAGACCAAGGTGATGCAGATCCTGCACCGGCTCTACATGCCGGTGCTGAACTGGGCCGTGGCCAACCGCAGCATCGTGCTCGGCGGCGCGATTGGCCTCGTGGTGATGACGGTGGCGCTGGGCCGGTTGCTCGGCCTCGAATTCCTGCCGAAGCTGGAAGAGGGCAATCTCTGGATCCGCGCCACGCTGCCGCCGACCATCTCGCTCCAGGAAGGCAACAGCTACGTCAACGAGATGCGCAAGGTGATCCGGGCCCGGCCCGAGGTGGAATCCGTGGTGTCGCAGCACGGCCGCCCCGACGACGGCACCGACGCCGCCGGCTTCTTCAACGCCGAGTTCTTCGCACCGCTCAAGCCCGCCAGCCAATGGCCCGGCACGCGCGACAAGGAAGAGCTGACCGCGGAGCTGCTCAAGCAGCTCGACGACCGCTTTCCCGGCGTCGAGTTCAACTTCTCGCAATATCTGCAGGACAACGTCTCCGAAGCCGTCTCCGGCGTGAAGGGCGAGAACTCGATCAAGCTGTTCGGCAGCGACCTGCAGGCGCTCACCGACACCGCCAACAAGATCAAGTCGGTGCTGGCGACCGTGCAGGGCGTCACCGACCTTGCGGTGTTCACCTCGCTCGGCCAGCCGACCGTCCAGATCGACATCGACCGCGCCAAGGCCGCGCGCTACGGGCTCGCGCCCGGCGACATCAACGCCACCATCAAGGTCGCGATCGGCGGTGACACCGCGGGCGATCTGTACGAGCCGGGAAGCGACCGCCATTTCCCGATCATCGTTCGCCTTGCGCCCGAATTCCGCAGGAGTGCCGAGGCGATCCAGAATCTGCGCATCGGCGCGCCCGGTCCGAACGGTACCGTCACGCAGATTCCGCTCAGCGAAGTCGCCACCATCAGCCTCGTCTCGGGCGCCGCCTACATCTATCGCGAGCAGCAGGAACGCTATTTGCCGATCAAGTTCTCGGTGCGCGAGCGCGACCTCGGCAGCGCGATCCGCGAGGCGCAGCAGAAGATCGCCGCCCAGGTGCAGTTGCCGCCGGGCTCGCACATGGAATGGGTCGGCGAGTTCGGCAATCTGCAGGACGCGATCCGGCGGCTGTCGATCGTGGTGCCGATCTCGCTGGCGCTGATCGGCGTCCTGCTCTGGTTCAATTTCGGCTCGATGACCGACACGCTGCTCGCGATGAGCGTGATCCCGATGGCGATCTTCGGCGGCGTGCTGGGGCTGCTGATCACCGGCACCGCCTTCAGCGTATCCGCGGCGATCGGCTTCATCGCGCTGTTCGGCATCGCCGTGATGGACGGCATCATCATCCTGTCGCAGTTCAACCAGCTGATCGAAGAGGGCGTGGACCGCATGAGCGCGGTGATCCGCACCGGCGAGCTTCAACTCCGGCCCGTGCTGATGACCTGCGTCGTCGCGGGCGTCGGCCTGCTGCCGGCGGCACTGTCCGAAGGCATCGGCTCCCAGGTGCAGAAGCCGCTCGCGGTCGTCGTCGTCACCGGCATGATGCTGGCGCCGGTCGTCATCCTGGTGACGCTGCCGGTGCTGATCTCGTTCTTCTCGCGCCGGGCGCGTTAACGCCCGGCGCCGACGTCAAAATCCGTAGAGCCGCGCCGGATTGTCGACCAGGATCTTCTTGCGCACCTCCGCATCCGGCGCCCACACCGGAAGCTGGTTGAGCAGGCGCCCATCGTCGATCTGGTAGAGCGGCGCGATGTCGGTGGCTTTGCGTCCCTCGACACGGCTCGAATCCGGATGCGGCCAGTCGGTGCCCCAGACGATGCGATCCGGATTCGCCGCGATCAGGGCCCGCGCGAACGGCACCATGTCCTGGTAATCCGGCGCGAGCTTCGAGGAGCGATAGGCGCCGGAGATCTTCACATAGGCCTTGCCGGACTTCACCAGCGCGACGAGATCGGAGAAGCCCGGCTGCTCCAGGCCGAGCGAAGCCTCCAGGCCGCCGAAATGGTCGAACACGACCGGCACCGGCGCCGTCTCGACGAGGTCCTTGATCGCCGAGATCATGGCCAGCGTGGTGTAGAGCTGCACATGCCAGCCGCGTGCCTTCATGCGCTCGACGGCGGCGGTGAAGCGTGACCTGCCGACGTTGGGGTCGTTGACGCCGCCGGTCGCGAGATTGAGGCGCATGCCGCGGAAGCCGTCCTGCTGCATCGTGTCGAGCGCGCTCTCCGTCGTCTTGTCGTCGATCACGGCGACGCCGCGCGCATTGGCGCCGCGTGCCTTCATGCCGAACAAGGTCGACGAATTGTCGGTGCCGTAGACGCTGGGGGTGACGATCACCACGCGTTCCATATGCAGCGCCTTGTGCAGCGCGGCCATTTCTTCGGGGCTTGCCGGCTCGGGCGTGTAGACGCGGCCGGCGAAGAACGGAAACTTCTCGACATCGCCATGAATGTGAGTGTGGCAGTCGCAGGCATGCGCGGGGACGTCGAAATTGACCGGCGTCGCAGGCTGCGCCGCACGGGCGTGGGCTCTGTTGGTCATGGCTACTCCGGCGGCGAGGGAGGCAAGCAGGACGCTGCGTCGGTTGAGCACGGTTTCTCTCCCTGGTTTTTTCTATTTGGAAGTGTGCCGGGACACTATCACATCAGCCGGACAGCAGCTGCGCTTCGTTGCATAGCTGCTCGACGAGGTCCGCAAGCGGACGTGAGCCGTCGACGCGCACGACCGGGCAGGGCAGGCCCGCGAGCCAGGCTTCATCTCTTGCGAGACTGCGGCCCTCGCGATCGCCGGCTTCGTAACGCGAGGCCCATTCGACGAACGACTCCGTCTCCTCATGACGCCAGCCGCCCTGTGCGACGGCATCAGCTCCGAAATGCGCAGCCTCGCGGCCACGCAGGCGCTGCAAGCGAAGCTCGCGCGGCGTCGTCACAAAGACGACGAGATCGAAGAACGGGATGAGCTCGTTGCCCCAGCCGGTGACGGTACCGCTCAGCACCCAATCGAGACGCGGCAGAAACATCTCGCGCATCAGGCGCAGGCGATCGGCGGCGGAGCGCGTCGTCTGGTAGGGCGGCACGGTCGGCAGCCAGAAATAATCGTCGCTGTCGTGATGCGGCAGCGCAAGCCGGCCGGCGAGCGCCCGGCCGAGCGTCGTCACCCCGGAGCCCGAAGCTCCCATCAGATGGATGCGGCGGCTTTTCATCGGCACCGACCCAGGAGATTTGAGGCTACTGCCCCGACGGCGTGCGCAGGCCGTGCCAGGCGTCGCGGACTTGTTGGTAGTGCACTTCGGGCAGGTAGTCCGGCGTGTTCAGGTTCAACGTCTTGACGTCGAGATGGCCGACGGCGCTGAGCAGGGTGTAGGACGCGATCACGCGATCACGCAACGCGCCGATCAGGCGGGCCTTGGCCTGGATCAGATCGGCCTGCGAGTTCAGCACGTCCACCGTCGTGCGCTGTCCGCCGGCGGCCTCGCGCTGCACGCCCTGAAGCGCGACGGTCGCCGCCTTCACTTCGGATTCGGAGGCCGAGACCGCGATCTTGGCGCCTTCATTGGCGACCCAGGCGCTGACGGCTGCCGTGCGCGCCTGGTTCCGCACCTGATCGAGCACGAGCCGGCTTTGCGCCGTGATCTCCTTGGCCTGCCGGGTCTGCGCGGCGGCTTGGCCGCCGTCATAGATCGGCACGGTGACATTGGCGACGACCGAGGCCTGGTCCTCGGCGAAGGTCCCGAGCGTCGGGTCGTTGTTGCGGCTCTTGCTGGCGCTGCCCTGGACGCTGGCGCTCGGCAGCAGCGCGCCCTCGGCGACGCGGATGTTGGTGGAGGCGACGTCGACGTCGAAGCTGGCCGCCATCACCGCCGGGTGCTGGCGGATCGCCATCGTCAGCGCATCCTCGCGGCCCTTCGGCAGATAGCGGTCGACCACTTCGGCGGGCTTGAGCTGCGACGGCGCGTTGCCGATCACCTGGGCATAGGTCGCCTGGCTCACCGCAAGCGCGACCTCGGCGGCGTTGAGATCGGACAGACCGCGGTTGAGGCGCGCCTCGGCCTGGGCGCTGTCGGTCGGCGTGACGTCGCCGGCATTGAGGCGGCGCTGGGTGACGGCGAGCGTCTCGCGCAGGAAGGCGACGTTGGAGCGCTGTGCCTCGACCAGCGACTGGTTCGCCAGCACGTTGGTGTAGGCGGTGACCGCATCGAGCAGTACGCCCTGGCCGACATTGCGCAGCGCCTCGCGGCCCGATTGCACCTGGAGCTCGGCGGCCCGCACGTTGTTGGCGGTACGGAAGCCGTTGAACAGGGTCTGCGTCACGGTGACGCCGATGATCCAGGGCTTCAGGTTCGCGGTCTGGATGGTGTTGTCAGGCAAAAGGTTGCGCACCGATTGCAGGCCGGCGCTGAGGCTGGCCACGATCTGCGGCCGGTAGCCGGCCAGCGCCTGCGGCACGTTCTCGTCGGTGGCGCGCTGGCGCGCGCGCTCGGCATTGAGCTGCGGATTGGTCTGGTAGGCTTTTGCCAATGCCTCCGGCAGGGCTTCGGCCCATGCCTGGACGGGCAGGGCGCACGAGAGCGCCAGCGTGGTCCATGTCGCAAGCACAGGACCCACGCCCGATCGACGCCGCGTCATCACGCGACCAGCTCTGGCGGCTCGCCCAATCATGTAATCTCGCTAAACCCCGGCTGTCCGCCCCCGCCGACGGTGGCCTCTTAACTGTTTAACCAGCCGGGGTCGCGCAGGCAAACTGCCGCGGGGAAAACTCCCATGTATTCCGTGCTTGTTGCAGGTGCGTCACAGCATTTCTGCGAGGAGACGCCAGAGCCTTACACCAGCCTGACCGCGCGCTCGCGTTACCGGTTCTTGTTCACCGGCTTGCGCTTCTCGATGAACGCCGCCATGCCCTCGGAGCGGTCTTCCAGCGCAAAGGTCGAGTGGAACAGGTTGCGCTCGACGCTCATGCCCTCGGCGAGCGTCGTCTCGAAGGCGCGGTTCACCGCCTCCTTGGCCATCGCGGCTGCCGGGCGCGACATCGAGGCGATCTTCTCGGCGGCAGCCATGACTTCGTCCATCAGCTTGTCGGCGGGCACGATGCGGCTGACGAGGCCCGAGCGCTCGGCTTCGGCTGCATCCATCATCCGGCCGGTGAGGCAGAGGTCCATCGCCTTGGACTTGCCGATGGCGCGGGTCAGGCGCTGGGTGCCGCCGATGCCGGGAATGGTGCCGAGCGTGATTTCGGGCTGGCCGAACTTGGCGGTGTCGGCCGCGATGATGACGTCGCACATCATGGCGAGCTCGCAGCCGCCGCCGAGCGCGTAACCCGCGACCGCGGCGATGGTCGGCTTGCGGCAGCGCGCGACGCGGTCGCCGCCGATCGCGGCGAAGTCTTCGGAGAACATGTCGATGAAGCCTTTCGGCTGCATCTCCTTGATGTCGGCGCCGGCGGCAAAGGCCTTGTCGCTGCCGGTCACGACGATGCAGCCGATGGCGTCATCGGCCTCGAGATCGTCGACCGCCGCGGCGATCTCGCGGAAGACGCCGAAGGAGAGCGCGTTGAGCATCTTCGGCCGGTTCAGCTTGATGATACCGACCGCGCCTTTACTTTCGACGATGATGTGTTCGAACGTGCTCATGCTCCACCCACGCTTTTGATTGGGCGGGCAATGTGCCCGCTGGCGCGGTGGGCTTCAAGAGCCAAAGGTGGTCCGGAACACGCGGCACGTCGCGCGTTCCGGACGGGATTTCTTCAAATCAGGCCAAGAAATCAGGCCATGAACATGCGCGCGGCGGACGCCAGCGTCAGCAGCGTGCCGACGCCGATGAAGATCTTGCCGATCAGGGAGCTCTGGTCCCAGGCCGAGCTCTGCTGGCTGCTGGCCATCACCGGCGCGGGTCGCGGCTGCGCCTCGGTCGCGGCAATCACCGCCTTCTGGGCAGGCGGGTTGTCCTGTTGCACGGCGCGGTCGAGATCGTTCGGCTGGTCGGGGGCGACGATCTGGCTCTCGGCGTTTGGTGCCGCGCTGTTATCGGCCGCCGCCTGGACGTTGTCGTTGGCCCGGCCGGTCATGGCGGAGGCGGCAGCTGCCGGCGTATCGGCGGCGGCAAGCTGCGCATTGGCGTTGGCGACCTCCGGCGGCATCTGGCGCGATGCGGGCAGACCGGTATCGGCCTTGTCGGCAGTCTTGTCGCCAGTCCTGGCGCCGTCGGACTTTGCCGCGGCCTCCTTGTTGCTCGACTTGTCGTCGGAGGACTTCTGCGCCGTCTTGCTGCTGGTGCGGCGAGAAGAGTGCTGCCGGTGCTTGCTAGGCTTGACCGCATCGGCCTGTTGGCCCGCGCTGTCCGATTGGCTGCTCGCTGGCGCCGCCTGTGCAGCGCCTCCGAACAGCAGGAAAAGCCCGGCCAGAAGAATCAGGGCAGCGCGCCCGCTGGTTTTCATCATGTGACGATCTCCCCAATTCACCCCTCCCCGGGACCGAACAGAGACGCCGCGAGGTGACGATAGCGGGGCAGAAAAGGGGAATCTTCGGGCCACACTGGGCAAAAGCGGGGCAAGCCGTCCCCTTGCGGCTGGGGGCCGGGTGCGGACCGGAACGATCGGTGTTATGAGCCGTCACGAGTTTTCCGGCCGCATCGGAGCACCGGTTCCCAGCATATATCACGAAGTCGTGATCATGCTCGACCGGCGTAACAAATTGAAAGAGCGGCCGAATTGCATGGTGAGGGGCGCGCGTGCGCGGACGTGAGGACGAATGGACCGGCCTGATGCGGTCGGCCATGGCAGGCGATGATGCGGCGTATCATCGCCTGCTGAGGGCGGTCACGCCGGTGCTGCGCGCCGCCGCGAGGCGCGGCCTGGCGCGGGCCGGGCAGCCTCCCGACCAGGCCGAGGACATCGTGCAGGAGATACTTTTGGCGGTGCATCTGAAGCGGCACACCTGGGACAGCGAAGCCCCCTTCGCGCCCTGGCTGTTCGCGATCGCCCGCAACAAGCTGATCGATACGCTGAGGCGGCGCGGCAGGCGCGTCTTCGTCAACATCGACGATTTCGCCGAGACGCTGCCGGGCGAAGCGCCGCAGGAGACGGCTTCCGCGGGCGAGGTCGCGGCGCAGCTGAACACACTGCCGCAGCGTCAGCGCGACGTGCTGCAGTCGATCGCGGTCGAGGCCGCATCGATCAAGGATACGGCGGCGAAGTTTTCGATGAGCGAAGGTGCGGTGCGGGTCGCGCTGCATCGCGGACTTGCCGCACTGACGGCCAAACTGCGGGACCACTAGTCATGGATACCGATCAACTCATTCGCTCGCTCGCGGCCGACAACGCCCATCGTGCGCCCCGCGTCGGCGCCGTGCTGACGATGGCGCTGCTGGTGGCCGCGCCGCTGTCGATCCTCCTCTTCGCGACCTTCCTCGGCGTGCGCGCCGACGTGATGAGCGCGATGCACAATCCCTTCTTCGACATGAAGTTCGCGGTCACGCTGTCGCTCGCGATCCCCGCGATCATCGTCAGCCTGCATCTGTCGCGGCCGGAAGCCCTGCTGCGCGGCTGGGGCTGGTTGCTGCTGCTCCCCATCGGCCTGCTTGCGGTTGCGATCGGCAGCGAGGCGATGATGGCCCCGGCGATGCCGATGACGATGCGGCTGATGGGCAAGAACTCCAGGACCTGCCTGCTGGCGATTCCCGCGATGTCGCTGCCGCTGCTTGCGGGAGCGCTGTTCGGCTTGCGCCATGGCGCGCCATCGCGGCCCGCGCTTGCCGGCGCGCTCGCGGGCCTGGTGTCGGCCGGACTTGCCGCGACGCTCTATGCCTCGCACTGCACCGACGATTCACCGCTGTTCGTCGCGACCTGGTACACGATCGCGACCGCGGTGGTGACGGCGATCGGCGCGGCGGTAGGATCGAGGGTGCTCAGGTATTGAACCCGGCGGCGTCACGCCGCCGGCGTCGCGTTCTGCATGCGGTGGAAGCGCAGCACCTGCTGCGCGGTGGACGAGCGCAGCGCCTCGTAGGTGTCGCGCAGCGCCAGCATGTCGGCCGGCGTGCCGCCGGACAGTTTTTCGCGCATGGCGATGATCGCGCGCACGCTCGACCATTGCATGCCCGCGACCTTGGCGAGGATCATCACGCCCTCGGTGCGGCTTTCGATCATCATGGTCTCGGCGGTCTCGATCGCGACGCCCGCGAGCGCAGCGAGCCCCGCATTGGTCTCGTCGAACTTGCCCTGTTCGGCGAAGGTGGCGATCTGGAATTCGTTGAGGCGGCCGTCCTCGTGCAGCGACTTCACCAGCGCGCGCGCCATCTCGGTCTGCCTGGTCATGGCGGCGGCGCGGGCCCGCTGGGCCGCCTCCTGCACCACGCCCGACACCTCGTCCGCGAGGTCGGGATGCGCGGCCTCCAGCTTCCTGCGTACGCTCAAGGACGCCTTCGCAACCAGCTTCAGGTAGTGATGGCGCGGCAGGCTGGGCCGCAGGCCGATGCAGGTGGCGAGGCCGTCGTCGCGCTCGGCGCGCGTGACGAGGTCGGTGAGACTTTCCTCGGAGAGCCGCGCGCCCGGATTGCTGACCGTCGATTGCACGACATCCTCGTTGCCGCGTGTCACCAGCACGTCGGTCAGGGCTTCCGACAGAATCCGCCGCAGCGAGATCGCCTTCAGATGGGCCTGGCCCCGCGTGCGCGCGATCTCGATCAGGGTGGCCTCGTCCAGCCGTTCCGATTTCGTCAGCACGGGTCCTGCGACCTCGATGACCTCGTCGAGCGCAAGCGTGCGGATGATCTTCGGCGGCGCGGCCGCGATCGGTGCGAGGCGGTCGGCAAGCAGCGCCCTCGCCGACGTCTCGATCTGCTCGATCAAGCACTCGAACACGTCGTCGAACACGCGGATGTGGTCGTCGGAATAATCCACCGCGTTGCCCATGAAGAGATCGGTGACGCGGCGCAGTGTCTCGACCCGGCGCGCAACGGTGCCGTGCGAGAGTGCGGCCTGCAATTCTTCAAGCAAATTCTCGGATGATTTTTCGGCTTTGGATCTCATTGCCCTGTCCTGGAGCGTTCGGTCCGGCAGCCTCTGGCGCACCGGATGAAAATGGATTGGTCAGTTCGTTACAATGCGGTTGCGGCCTTGCGCCTTGGCGGAATAGAGCGCGCTGTCGGCGCGCGCGAGAAACGTGTCGGCAGTATCATTGTCGCAAAGCGTCACGACGCCCGCTGAAATCGTCACATGCATGCCCGGAGAGAATGCGCTCCAGTCGAGGTCGGCGACGAGGCGGCGCAGGCGCTCGAGCATGCGCGAGGCAGCGCCGCTCTCGGTGTCCGGCAGCAGCAGCAGGAATTCCTCGCCGCCGTAGCGGCCGAAGCTGTCGGCCGGCCGGATGTTGGCGAAGATCGTGATCGCGAAGGTGCGCAGCACCTCGTCGCCGACCGGATGGCCATGGGCGTCGTTGATGCGCTTGAACCAGTCGAGGTCGATCAGCGCGATCGCACAAGGCTTCGATGTCCGCCGCGACGTCTCGATCTCGGCGTCGAGCAGCCGCATGATGCAGCGGCGGTTGTAGGAGCCGGTGAGCTCGTCGAGCTCGGCCAGTTCCTCGATGCGCTGATAGGCCGCCTTCAGCTCGATGCTGCGCTGATACAGGATCTTGCGCAGCGTGGCGCCGAACAGGCCGAGGAAGGCGCACTGGCCGATCACCAGCACGAAGCACAGCATCGAGGCGGTCCGCTGCATCCTGGTCGCGACGGGCATGCCGATCGGCAGGTCGGAGGCGAGGAACACGGCGGCAAGGCCGGCGGTCGCAAGCGCCCAGGTCACCATCGCCTGGGTCGAGGTCATGCGCAGCGTGCCGAAGGCGAAGATCAGGAACAGCACGCTGATGAAGGCGATGCCGATGGTCGGCGCCGTCAGCAGGAACGCGAATTGCAGCGCCATATGCGCCGAGATCTGGAAGACTGTGAGATAGTGGTCGGTGAATTTGTCGCCGATGCCGGCCTCCGACAGCACGGTGAAGGTGCCGATGATCAGGAGGCCGCCGACCCAGAACAGCGAGGCAATGTCGATCGAGATCACGCCGTCATAGGCGTAGACCAGGAGGACCGAGGCACCGAGCGAATAGCTCGCCACCTGGCCGATATACATCTGGCGGCGCTGCCAGGCCCGGCGCGTCCGGACCTCCGGCGCCGCCGCCTCGGGCATGCGGACGAGATCCGCGACCTCAGCGGCATTCCTCTCGGGAAGCGACGTCGCGGCCGTGTTCATGGTCCCGCCAATGGTGGATGTCAGCCCAAAAATCTACGTGGCAAGCCTTTAGGTTTGGTATCCTTTGAAATCGAATCCGAAGCGTGCAGCGCAGAACAGGATGACATTGGCCGGACGGGGGAATTTGCCGGCGATTAGGCATCGTTTGCGATGCAGTCGAGCCAAAGCGGGGGTTCGTGAGACATACGTCGTGCAGGACTGCTATGGAACCGGACTTGATCGGCCCGCCCGTGCCGGGCAGGCGATCCGCAGGAAAGTGCTTCAGTATTATGTTACCGATCTGGCTTGAGGCGGGCGCCCCCGACGGGCGGGGCAGGAAAAATGCATGTATGTGGGGCAGATCACACCGGTCCCCGTACGACTGCGGTAGCTTGAACAATTTTGCACCGCCCGTCGAACCCTCCGCCGCATCGACCCGACCAACCTTGCGAGACGAGCTTTGAGCGTGACACAGGCGGCTTCGGACGAGGTCCTGATCGCCAGGATCGCTCAGGGCGACCGGCTCGCCATGCAGGTGCTGTACGGGCGGCACCATGTCAGGGTCTACAGGTTCGGGCTGAGGCTCGTGCGGGACGAGCAGGCGGCGGAAGACCTCATCAGCGAGGTGTTTCTCGACGTCTGGCGTCAAGCCGGCAAGTTCGAAGGCCGATCCGCCGTTTCCACCTGGCTGCTGGCAATCACCCGATTCAAGGCCCTCTCGGCGCTCCGGCGCAGGAAGGATTTTGAACTGGACGAAGACGCTGCGAACGCGATCGAGGACCAGTCCGACGATCCGGAAACGGTGGTGCAGAAGAAGGATACCAGTGCAGCGTTGCGGGAGTGCCTGACGGGCCTCTCGCCGGAACATCGGGAAATCGTCGATCTCGTCTACTACCACGAGAAGTCCGTGGAAGAAGTCGCCGAAATCGTCGGGATCCCGGAGAACACTGTGAAGACGCGCTTGTTCTATGCGCGCAAGAAACTGGCCGAACTGCTGAAAGCAGCCGGCGTTGAGCGAGGCTGGCCATGATGGCTTTGAGCAAGAAGATGCTGGAGCAAGAGCCCAGTGAAATTGAACTGCTGCTGCCCTGGCACGCCGCCGGCACGCTGAACGCGCGCGATGCCCGCCGCGTCGAGGACGCGCTGGCGCGCGATCCGGAGCTTGCCAAGCAATATGCCGCGATCCGTGGCGAGTACGAAGAGACCATCCATCTGAACGAGAGACTCGGCGCTCCGTCGGCGCGCGCGATGCAGAAGCTGTTCGCCGCGATCGATGCCGAGCCGGCGCGTGCTGCCACTTCGCTGCCGCTGTCGGCGCGCATCGCGACCTTCTTCGCGGGCCTGTCGCCGCGGACGCTGGCCTGGTCGGCGAGCCTTGGCGCCATCGCGCTGCTGCTGCAGGCCGGCATCATCGGCGCGGTGCTGATGAAGACCCAGACCGCGACCTTCCAGACCGCCTCGCTTTCGACCGGCGCGCCGATCACGCGCGAACTCGGTGCATCCGCAGCGCCGGCCCGCGCCCTGGTGCGCTTCACGCCCGAGGCGCGTGTTGCCGACATCACCGCATTGCTCGACAGCTACCAGGCGTCGATCATCGGCGATGCCAAGGGTGGCATGTTCCGCCTCCAGTTCGACAAGGCGATGAGCCAGGACGAGCTCGCCGCGCTGCTCGCCAGGATGCAGCGCGAGAAGTTCGTCAACCTCGCTGTTGCGGCGCCGTAGGGCGCCTCTGAACCGATGACGCGCAAGTCCGAGAGTAAGTTGCGAGCCGGGGCCTACGCTTCGTCGGTCGGGGCCGCGCTGCTGCTCGCCGCCTGCCTCGGCGTCGAGGTCGCGCAGGCGCAGGCAATCATGCGCACGCCCACGATCAGCGTCCCCTCGCGCACGCCGACCATCTCTCCCACCATCACTGCGCGGGCGGTGAGCGTCGGTTCCGGTCCACGCACCATCCCCACGACGACGGTCGCACGGATCCCGTCGGCCCGGATCGGGCCGACGCCGGTGCTGCCCCATGTGCGCTACTCGCCGAATCTCTACCCGTCCTGCACCGCAGCCTATCGCGATGCCGACGGCGAATGCCTGGCGCAGCCGAACGCAGGCGGCGAGGGCAGCGGCAGCGGCAAATCAGGCAAGAAGGCTGCCAGCAAGGGACGCGGCAGCAACACGCCGGTTGCGGTGAACCAGCGCATCTTCGCAGGCGAATTCGTCGCCGAGATCGACGGCGCCCTGTCGGTGACGGAGGCTGACGAGCTCGCGCGCCGCCATGGCCTTGCACGGGTCGCATCCGAGAATTTTCCGCTGATCGGGGCGACGTTCGGCCTGTTCCGCATCACCGACGGCCGGCCCACCGAGACGGTGCGGCGTGAATTCGCCGCCGACGGCAGTGTCCGCTCGGTCCAGCCGAACTTCCGCTACCTGCTTCAGGACCAGAAGTCGGCGACGCCGACCGAAGGCGACCCCGCGCAATATGCGCTGGCAAAGCTTCGCCTGCCGCAGGCGCACACGCTGGCGCACGGCGCCAATGTGACGGTTGCTGTGATCGACTCCGGGATCGACGCCAAACACCCCGAGCTTGCCAATTCGATCGCCGACAGTTTCGACGCGCTCGGCAGCGCGGAAGGCCCGCATGTTCACGGCACCGGCATCGCCGGCGCCATCGTGGCGCATGCCCGCCTGATGGGCAGCGCGCCCGAGGCGCGCATCATCGCCATCCGTGCCTTTGGCGGCACCACGGGCGGCGCGGAGAGCTCGTCCTATATCATCCTGCGTTCGCTGAATTATGCCGCCGAGCACGGCGCGCAGATCGTCAATATGAGCTTTGCCGGCCCGAAGGACGCCGTGATCGAGCGCGCCATTGCGGCAACCGCCGCGCGTGGCCTCGTGCTGATCGCGGCGGCCGGCAATGCCGGCGCGAAATCGCCGCCGCTTTATCCCGCCGCCAATCCCAACGTGATCGCGGTCAGCGCGACCGACCAGCAGGACAAGCTGTTTTCCGCGTCCAACCGCGGCAACTACATCGCGCTGGCGGCGCCAGGCGTCGACATCTTCCTGCCGGCGCCCGACGGCAAATACCAGATGACGTCGGGAACCTCGTTCTCGGCCGCCTATGTCTCCGGCGTCGCGGCGCTACTGCTTGAGCGCAACTACGCACTCAAGCCGGAAGCGCTGCGCATGACGCTCGCGAAGACCGCGCGCGATCTCGGCTCACCCGGGCGTGATGATCTCTTTGGCGACGGCGAGGCCGACGCGTTTGCCGCGGTGATGGCTGTTCCCGCCGATAATGCGACGCCGGTTGCGGCTGCGTCCGGTACAACAAAACGTGAAGATGCCGACAAGCGTCGCGACGAGCCCGGCATCCGTGCGATCGAGCAGCCTTCGCTGTCGAGCACAGGCGATAAAGCCGCGATTTCTCAGGCGGATAGGCCGGCGACGCGATAGTCGCTGCGACAACTTTGCGCGCACGCCGAAGGTTAAAAAATCAAAACCGCGCATTGAACGTTCAGCCGGCTAGCACGACCAAATTATGTGGGAGCGGTCATCCCTCCCCATCAGTCATATCAGGCGCGAGCGCCCATCCACCCCAAGCGCCCATATGGCTCGACCCGTCCGGTTGTCCCCCCGGACGGGTCTTTTCTTTTTGGGCATCCGGTTCCTTGAAGCGATATCTGGGATCAGCTTCCGGTTGAGCGATCGCGGCGGCGCTGGGCGCCGGCGTCCATCGATTGCAGCACACGTCCGTCATGCTTGCGCGAAGCTTGACTCGAAATCACAGCAATTCTCCGCGGGACTACGGTGTTTCATGACGGACGGCGTGTCGTTGCTGGACAAGTCAAAACTTTTCCACAAAATATTCATGTCGCGTCTAAATTGATTCGTGTGCGTTGCGTCCCCCGCATCCGTGTTTTCTCCCAACGGGCTGGTTCATGACACACCGCCAAGAATCTGGTCACGCGCCTTTCCGCGCGGAGGGTTGCAGTCGCGAAGTCGCGGCACGCTGGTGCGCTCTCGCCGAACAGCGGCTGGAGCACCTGTCCGAAATGTTCGAGACCGGGCGCTGGCGCCGCTACCACTCCGAGCTCGCCTTTCTCGAAAACATCCAGGAAGCCAAGCGCGCCGTCCAGACCTGGCGCGCCATCGCCACCGGCGGTGACGTCGCGGCAGCGGCTGCGAGCGTCACCTCCGCATTCGGCTGGTCGCCGGCGACGATGCCTCGCGTGTTTCCGCGAGAGCAGCAGGGGCAGACCGTGCAGCCCACGACCTTGCAGCCAAAGGCCGTCCACATCGCTCCCGAGACCGCCGTGCCGGTCAGGCTCGATCCCAAGCCGGATGTTCTCGCCGAAGTCCCCGAAGCCCCGCTCGTGCCGCTGGCACCGCTTGCTGCGCCCGCCGCAGTTGCCTCGTTCACCGCGCCTCATGCTGTCCCGCCGCTCAAGGCGCCCGCTGCGAGGGCGCCTTTCACCGCACCTGCCGTGAGGCCGCCGCTCGCCGTGTCTGCCGCAATCGCGTCTCTCACCGTACCCGTCGTGAGGCCGGTCGCCGCTCCGGCCGCAATCGCGACGTCGACCGCGCCTGCTGTGAAGGCGCCGGTCGCCGCACCCGCTGCGATGGCAGCGCTGCTGCCGCAGTTCGCCCCGCCCGCCGCCGAAATCGTCGCCGCCCCCGAGCGCGTCGTCGAATTCACCCTCAGCCTCGACGGTATCGAGGCGAAGTACCCGCTGCTCAGGAACGCGTTCTAGCGCCTAGAAGCTGGAGGCGAGTCGGCCCTACCGCCGCACCGCATTCCCGCCGATCACCACCTGCGCAAACCGTTGCGCGCCGTCGGCCGACAGGTCCGCCGTCACCGCGCGGGCGTGATCGAGGCCGACGACGGCGCCGCGCGGTGTCTCCGAGATCATGTTGTTGTTGACGAGCGCGGTGCCGGCGCCGGGCACCACGGAGACGCCGACGCCGGCCAGCGCCTTGCGGATCACATTGCCCGTGATCGCGACGTCGCGCAGATATTTGCCCCAGCCGGCGACGATGCCGTAGGACGGCGCGTTCTCGATCACGTTGCCGGTCACCGAGGTATCCGCCTCGATGTAGATGCCGACGCCGGCATCGTCATCCGGCGCGGTGCCTATGGGACGCTTCGGGATCAGATTGCGGATGATGTTGCCCTGGACCACCGCGATGCGGCCGCCCTCGTTGAAATTGCAGACGGAGACGCCGACCGCGGCACCGTCCACGGTGTTGTTGGCGATCACGGCGGCCTCGAACGCGAACTCGGAATAGAGCGCGACCTCGCGCACGTCGCTGACGCTGTTGCCCGTGATGTGGATGTTGGAGGCCGAGTTGCCGCGCACCGCGGAATAGTCGCAGTTCCTGATGCGATTGCCGCGCACGATCACGTTGCCGGCCCGAAACGCGTTGATGGCGTTGCCGTACTGGCCGGAGCCGCCGGGGCCGGCCTTGATGTTCTCGATACGATTGTCGGCCACCAGCGTGCCGTCGTCGCCAACCGCCGTGCGCAGGATCTCGATGCCGTTGTCGTTGGTGCCGAGAATCGTGTTGCGGGAAACACTGAGACCCCTGGCGTCGAACGAGACCACCGCCGTCACCGCGATGCCGGTGAAGATGTTGCCGGAGATATCGCCGGCGACCTGCTCGAGCCAGATGCCGCTGCCGCCGGAGTTCGTGATCTCGCAATCGGTGATGCGCACATCGCGCCCGCCGAGGACATGGACCAGTCCGCGCCGCGTCGGCAGCGGAATGCCGGCACCGTCGAAGGTGATGCCGGTGAGGCCGATCGCGTCGGAGCCGTCGCTCTGGATCGCCGAGGCCCCGCCGGTGAAGATGAATTTTGTCGCGCCGCGCACGCCGATCAGTTGCGCGCCGTTCGGCAGCCGCAGCAATCCGCTGCGGTAGATGCCGGGCGGCAGGGCGAGCGGCATTTGCGCCCGCGCGGCCTCGTCGATCGCACGCTGCAGCGCGCGGGTCTGGTCCTCGCTGCTGCCGGGCCGCACGCCAAATTGCGTGGCATCGCGGCCGAGCAGCGACGTCAGCGGCGCCGCGCGCGCGGCGTCGGCGGGCATGGCGAGTGCGCCGGCGATGCCGGCGGTCGAAGCCCCGATGAGATGACGGCGATTGAGGTCCATGACGCGTCCTCCGGCGGACGCGGGGTCCGCGGGAGTTAGGTAGCGCAGCGTGGCCGAAGGCGCGGGGATTGTTCGCGGTAGGGTTAAATGTTTACCGCAAAGCGAGGTGCCGTAGGGTGGGTTAGCCGCAGGCGTAACCCACCATGTCACCGCGAGCACGGAACATGTTGATGCAGAAGAGGTGGATTACGCTTCGCTAATCCACCCTACGAAGCGCGCCGCTTCCTTGCCAACCCCACCATCTCCATCAGCATCGCTTCCCCCGCATCCACCAGCTCCTCCAGCGTGATGCGCGGCGCGCCCTTGCGACGCACGGCGCCACTGCGTGCCAGCAGGGGAATATGGATGAACGCCGCGAGCCCCGGGCCGCCGGCCCTGACGTTCTCGATCGCACGCCAGCTCAGATAATTGCAGAGATAGGCGCCGGCATCGCGCGAGGGGCGCGCGTCGATGCCGGTGAGGCGCGCGGCGCGCAGCAGCCTTGCCGTGTGCGGGCCGAACATCATCGCGTCGGCATGGCCGGCGATGCCGCGCTTGCTCGAGCGGGTGTTGGCGGCGTCGGGCCAGAGCATGGTGACCGCATTGCGCGCGCGGGTCTCGATGCGCAGGTAAGGCGTGCGTGCGGCGAGGCCGAACATCAACAGCGCGTCGGGCCTTTGCGCCGCGAGCACCTTGGGCAATTGCCGGTCGACCGCGGCATAGGTCACCGGAAAGATGTGGCTCGACAGCGCGACATCGTCGAGCGCCGGCCGGCGCAGCCGTGTCAGCCGTGTCACCAGCGGCTGGGTCGGATTATAGGGCGCGCCGGGGAAGGGCCCGAAACCGGTGAGGAGAATGCGGAGCTTGTCGCTCATTGCAGCAACTCCAGGATCTGCTCGGCGGCGAGCGCCGGCGTGAGATGGCCATCGGCGACTTCAGTCTCGATCTTGCGAACCTTGGTGCGGACCGAGGCCTCGCTGCGCAGCCGCGCCAGCATGCGCTGCTCCAGCATCGACCACATCCATTTCACCTGCTGCTCGCGCCGCCGCGCCGCGAAATCGCCGGAGGCATTCATCGCCTTGCGGTGATCCAGAACTTTCTGCCAGATCTTTGCGATGCCGTCGCCGGTCAGCGCCGAATAGGTCTCGACCGGCGGATGCCAGTGTTCGGACCGCGGCGCCAAGATATGCAGCGCGCCGCGATAGTCGGCGGCGGTGATCTTTGCGCGCTTGAGGTTGTCGCCGTCGGCCTTGTTGATCGCGATCATGTCGGCGAGCTCGACCAGGCCCTTCTTGATGCCCTGCAGCTCGTCGCCGCCGCCCGGCAGCATCAGGGCGAGGAAGAAGTCGGTCATGTCGCAGACCGCGGTCTCGGACTGGCCGATGCCGACAGTCTCGACCAGTACGACACCGAAGCCGGCGGCCTCGCACAGCAGCATCGCCTCGCGCGTCTTGGCGGCGACGCCGCCGAGCGTGCCCGAGGACGGCGAGGGGCGGATGAAGGCATCGTCGGAGGCCGCGAGGCGCGCCATCCGCGTCTTGTCGCCGAGGATCGAGCCGCCGCTGCGTGCCGAGGACGGATCCACTGCAAGCACCGCGACCTTGTGGCCCTGCTCGATCAGATAGGTCCCGAGCGCATCGACGGTGGTGGACTTGCCGACGCCGGGCGAGCCTGTGATGCCGACGCGGAACGCCTTGCCGGTGTCGGGCAGAAGCTTCTGCACCAGCTCCCGCGCCAGCGCCTGATGGTCGGCGCGACGGCTCTCCACCAGCGTGATGGCCCGGGCGAGGGCCGCGCGATGGCCGGCGCGCAGGTCGCGGGCGAGGGTCTTGATGTCGAGCGAGGCCTTCTTCTCAGTCATGACCTGCTTTACAACGCCCGGGCGGGGCAGGCGAGGCCCGCCCGCCCGATATCACCGGGTCGTTGCCGCGACTGTCTGCGCCGGCTTCACCTTCCGCCACACCCACACCATCACCGGCCAGAGCAGGGCGCCGATCGCCATGGCGGCGAGGATCGCCGCGACGGGGCGCTCGAAGAACGGCAGGATGCTGCCGTCGGACTTGATCAGCGAGGTGACGAAGGCCTGCTCGACCATGGTGCCCATGACGATGCCGAGCACCATCGCGGCGACCGGATAGCCGTTGGCTTCCATGACGTAGCCGATCACGCCGAAGGCGGCGACGGTGACCACGCCGAACATGTTGTTGCCGATCGCGAACGAGCCGACGGCGCAGCACAGCATGATGATCGGCATCACGGTCGAGCGCGGCGCCAGCAGGATGTAGGCCGCGACGCGGATCATGGCGATGCCGAGCGGGATCATCAGGATGTTGGCGATGATGAACATGAGATAGATCGCGTACATGCTCGACGCCTTCTCGGTGAACAGCGTCGGGCCCGGATTGAGGCCCTTCATGTAGAGCACGCCGATCGCGATCGCGGCGATGGTGTCGCCAGGGATGCCGAACAGCAGCGAGGGCACCCAGCCGGAGGCGATGCTGGCATTGTTGCTGGCGCCGGCCTCGACCAGGCCTTCGACATGGCCGGTGCCGAACTTTTCCTTCTCCTTGGAGAAACGCTTGGACATCGCGTAGGAGACCCACGCCGCCATGTCGGCGCCGGCGCCGGGCAGCACGCCGATGATGATGCCGACGATGTTCCCGCGCGTCATCTGCCAGTGATAGAGCTTCGTCAGCTTCCACTGCCCGGCCATGATGCTTCCGAATTTTCGTCGCGGCAGCGGCGGCGGTTCGGGCGTCAGCATCGCGCGCATCACCTGCGCCACCGCGAATACGCCGACCAGGGCCGGGATCGGCTCGATGCCGCCGAACAGGTCGGTGATCCCGAAGGTGAAGCGCGGCACGCCGCCGGGGTTCTCGATGCCGATGCAGGAGACCAGCAGGCCGATGAACATGCCGGCGATCGCCTTCACCGGCGAGGAGCGCGCGACCAGCGTGGCGCACATCAGGCCGAGCAGGGCGAGCCAGAAATATTCGAAGGTCGAGAACGATAGCGCGATCTCGGCGAGCGGCGGCGCCAGGATCATCAGCGACAGCACGCCGGCGATGCCGCCGACCGCGGAGAACCACACGCCGGCACCGAGCGCGAGCTCGGCCTGGCCCTTGCGCGTCATGGCATAGGCTTCGTCCGCATAGGCGGCGGAGGCGGGCGTGCCGGGAATGCGCAAGAGCGCGCCGGGGATGTCGCCGGAGAAGATCGCCATCGAGGATGCCGCCACGATGGTCGCGATCGCCGCGATCGGCGACAGGTAGAAGGTGACGGGGACGAGCAGGGCGGTCGCCATTGTCGCCGACAGGCCCGGCAGCGAGCCGATGACGAGGCCGTACACGGAGGCCGCAAACATCGCGATGATGACCTCCCAGGTGGAGATCAGCGCGAGGGCGTCAAGCAGGGTTTTCAGCATGGGATTACCAGGGCGTCGGCAACAGGCCGGCGGGCAGCGGCACGCGCAGGAGCTTGCCGAAGATGAGGTGGATGGCGAAGGGCGACAGCGCGGCGAGCGGCAGCGCCAGCTTCCATTTCGCCCCGAGCGCGGTCGAGGTGACATAGACCATGATCGCGGCCGTGATGATGAAGCCGAGCCGGTCGGCGGCAAAGACGTAGAACAGCAGCAGCGCCGGCGGCAGCAGCGCGCGCAGCCCGTACAGCTTTCCCTGCGGCGGCGGGGCAGCGGCCTGGCCGTCCTCGAGCGGGACCAGCTCTTCCTCCTCCTCGAAGGAATGCCCGATGCCGAACACGATCGCGGCCCCGCACAGTGCGAGGCCCGTGCCGATCACCAGCGGAAACACGTTGGGGCCGACCGGCTGTCCCGGCACCGGGGGCAGGATGTAGCCGCCATAGGCGGCAGCCGCGCCGAGCACGACGAGAAACGATCCCGTGACGGAGTCGGGAAGACGCATGGGAGGGGTCCTGTGGGGTTTCTTCTCCCTCTCCCCGTTCTTACGGGGAGAGGGTTGGGGTGAGGGGACTTTCCGCGCTGATGGTGAGAGTTGAAGTCGCGGAGATCCCTCTCACCCGAACATCAAGCCTTGCTCAAACCCGCGGCCTTCATCGCTTCGCCCATCTGGGCGTCGCCCTTGTCCATGAAGCTGGCAAACTGGCCGGCATCGCCCCACACGGTGCCGAAGCCGCGGTTGCTCATGAAGTCCTTGAACTCGGCGGAGTCGTAGACCTTCTTCAGCGCCGCGGTGAGCTTGGTGGCGATCTCCGGCGGCAGGTTCTTGGGCGCGCCGATGCCGCGCCAGGCGCCGGTCGCGTAGTCGATGCCCATCGCCTCCTTCAGCGTCGGCACGTCCTTGAAGATCGGGTTGCGCGCCGGCGCCATGATGGCGAGGCTCCTGGCCTTGCCGGCCTCGATGATGGCGCGCGCCTCCGGCACCGAGCAGGTGGTGAGGTCGAGGCCGCCGGCGGCGAGATCCTGCATCGCAGGGGCCGCGCCGTTCGAGGGCACCCAGGCGACCTGGTTGGCGGGCAGGCCCATCGCCTGCATCCAGCCGACCAGCGCCAGGTGCCAGATGCCGCCCTGGCCGGTGCCGGAGGCCTTGAACTTGCCGGGAGGGGCCGCCTTGATCGCCTCGGCGAGCTCCTTCACCGTCTTGTAAGGCGAGGAGGAGGAGACCTGGATGCCAGGCGGATCCTCGTTCATCAGCGCCAGCGGGGTGTAGCTCTTCGGCGTCAGCTCAGTGAGGCCCTGCCAGTGCATCATCGAGATCTCGACCGTGAGCATGCCGATGGTGTAGCCGTCGGGCTGCGCGGTCGCGATCGCGCTGTGGCCGACCACGCCGGAGCCACCGGTGCGGTTGACGACGTTGAAGGGCTGGCCGAGGTCTTTTTCCAGCAGAGCTGCGACAATGCGCGCGGTGGCGTCCGTGCCGCCGCCCGCGCCCCAGGGCACGATCACGGTGACCGGCCGGGCCGGATAAGCCTGCGCCAGTGCCGGCTTGAAGCCGAATGCGGCGGATGCTGCAACCGCAGCGGTCGAGGCCGCAAAGGTGCGGCGCGAAATCTTGGACATGAATGCCTCCCAGCGGCGCCCGTAACACCGGGCGCTCTTGTCAATGGCGGCATTCTAGTCGGCTTTGCAGCGCGGCTGCAAGGTAGCGCTACCACCGCGCTGTGAGCAACGCGGTGCTGCTCAAAACATGATCACTGCGGCTCGTCCGCATCGCCCTTCGGGCGTGCGCCGCCGAAGACGCGCACGCCTTCCGCGGTGAGGTAGGACTTCAGCGTCTCCCACGGCACGAATGCGACATATTCGCCCTCGGCGTAGGGGCCGACCGCGTAAGGCGGATAGTGGAAGGTGAGCCCGGAGCTCTTGCCCGCCTCGGTCGACGGGGCGAGCGTCACCGCGCCGATCCTGAGCAGGCTCGGCTCCACGCCCTTGAACCATTCGTCGGGAGCGGTCTCGCTGGTGTCGCGCTTCTTCTTCTCGATTTTCAGCGACGCGATCACGGCTTTCACCATCGCCTTCATCGTCGGGCCGTTGTCGGCGGTCTCGGTGAAGAACGGGCGGATCGAGATGCGCTTGCCTTCGGCCTTATCCCACAGGATCGTATTCACGTCCGAGTTGGGGTGGGCGCCATGGGTGTCCATGTAGTCGTTGCGCAGGAGGCTGACATAGCGGTCGGCGACGACCGAACGGATCGCATATTTGCGCTCGAAATCCCAGCCGCCGCCCTTGAAGAGCTGCGGATCCTCTTTGCGCGAGGCGGCCGCCTCGGCCGCGTTCTTGTCGAGCCACTTCCTGGCCTCGGTCAGGCAATCCGCCGCCAGCGCCGCCTCGGCCTTGATCCTGTCGTCGAGGAAGACGCGCGCTTCGATACTCCTGGTCTTGACGACGGCATCGGGCTTGGGGTCGGCGGCGAAAGCCGTTGTTGCGCACGTTGCGATAAGCGCCATCGCAACGCTCAAGCTGGTGATGAATTTCAAGGGAAGTGTTCCTGCGTGGGCGTCAGAATATTTCGAAAATGTCGCCCGCAATGCGCTCCACAAAGCGAGGTGAAATGGAGTGCCGGACGGTCGCCTGCGTCTGCAAGCCAGTCGCATCCTCGATGATCTGCTCGACATCGATCAAATTGAGCAGCGAGAAGGATGTCTCCGGTTCGACCTCGACAAGGACGTCGATGTCATCGTCCGGGCGGTAATCCTCATTGGCGCGTAAACCCAATACGGCAAGCTTCGACACGCCCTTGCCCTTGATGGCATCTGCGTTCTTGCGTATCGCAGCGACGATCTCGTCACGTGTCATGACACAATCTGGCCGGTTACGCGGCCAGTCTAGCATTTACTCCGCCGCCTCGCTATGCCCGAGCCGCGCGTTCAGCTTCCGGATCAGCTCCTCGGCCGCATCCGAGATCACGGTGCCGGGTGGGAAGATGGCCTCGGCGCCGGCCGCGTAGAGCGCGTCGTAATCCTGCGGCGGCACCACGCCGCCGACGATGATCATGATGTCGTCGCGGCCCTGCTTCTTCAGCGCGGCCTTCAGCTCCGGTACGGCGGTGAGGTGGGCGGCGGCCAGCGAGGAGACGCCGAGGATGTGCACGTCGTTCTCGACCGCCTGCCGCGCGGCTTCGTCGGCTGTCGCGAACAGCGGTCCGATGTCGACGTCGAAGCCGATATCGGCGAAGGCCGAAGCGATCACCTTCTGGCCGCGGTCGTGGCCGTCCTGGCCGATCTTGGCGACCAGGATGCGTGGACGGCGGCCTTCGGCCTCCTCGAAGGCGTCGATCAGCGCCTGAACTTTCTCGACCTGGTTGCCCATGCTGGACGCCTCCCGCTTGTAGACGCCGGTGATGGATTTTATTTCGGCGCGGTGGCGGCCGAACACTTTCTCCATTGCGTCAGAGATTTCGCCGACGGTTGCCTTTGCCCGTGCCGCGTCGATCGCGAGCGCGAGCAAATTGCCGTTGCCTTCGCCGGCCGAGCGCGTGATCGCGGCGAGCGCGGCATCGACGTCCTTCTGGTTGCGCTCGGACTTCAGCCGCGTCAGCTTGTCGATCTGCAAGCGACGGACATTGGTGTTGTCGACCTTCAGGATCTCGATCGGGACCTCGTCGGTCGGCTTGTACTTGTTGACGCCGATCACCGCCTGCTTGCCGGCATCGATGCGCGCCTGGGTCTTGGCCGAGGCCTCCTCGATGCGCAGCTTGGGCACACCGGCCTCGATGGCCTTGGCCATGCCGCCGAGCTCCTCGACCTCCTGGATGTGGCCCCACGCCTTGGCCGCGAGGTCGCGCGTGAGCCGCTCGACGTAGTAAGAGCCGCCCCAGGGATCGATGATGCGGGTGGTGCCGCTCTCCTGCTGCAGGAACAGCTGAGTGTTGCGGGCGATGCGTGCCGAGAAGTCGGTCGGCAGCGCCAGCGCCTCGTCGAGCGCATTGGTGTGCAGCGACTGGGTGTGGCCTTGGGTGGCCGCCATCGCCTCCACCGTCGTGCGCATCACGTTGTTGAAGACGTCCTGTGCGGTCAGCGACCAGCCGGAGGTCTGGCTATGCGTGCGCAGCGAGAGCGAGCGCGGATCTTTCGGATTGAACGGTTTGAGCAGCTTCGCCCAGAGCAGGCGCGCGGCGCGCAGCTTGGCGACTTCCATGAAGAAGTTCATGCCGATCGCCCAGAAGAACGACAGCCGCGGTGCGAAGCGGTCGACGTCGAGGCCCGCGGCGAGACCGGCACGCAGATATTCGACGCCATCGGCGAGCGTATAGGCGAGCTCGAGGTCCTGCGTCGCGCCGGCCTCCTGCATGTGATAGCCGGAGATCGAGATCGAATTGTATTTCGGCATCTTCTGCGAGGTGTAGGCGAAGATGTCCGAGATGATCCGCATCGAAGGCGCGGGCGGATAGATGTAGGTGTTGCGCACCATGAACTCTTTCAGAATGTCGTTCTGAATGGTGCCCGAGAGCTTTTCCGGTGGCACGCCCTGTTCCTCGGCGGCCGCGACGTAGAGCGCGAGGATCGGCAGCACAGCGCCGTTCATGGTCATGGACACGCTCATCTGGTCGAGCGGAATCCCCGCGAACAGCGTGCGCATGTCGTAGATGGAATCGATGGCGACGCCGGCCATGCCGACATCGCCGCCGACGCGCGGATGGTCAGAATCGTAGCCGCGATGAGTGGCGAGGTCGAAGGCGACCGAGAGGCCCTTCTGCCCGGCCGCGAGGTTGCGGCGGTAGAACGCGTTGGAATCCTCCGCCGTCGAGAAGCCGGCATATTGCCTGACGGTCCAGGGCTGGTTGACATACATGGTCGGGTAGGGGCCGCGCAGATAGGGCGCGATGCCGGGATAGGTCTCGAGGAAGTCGAGCCCGGCGACATCGGCCTCACCATAGGCGGGCTTCACCAGAATGCCCTCGGGCGTCAGCCACGGCTCGGCGCTGCCGGTTGGTGCGGCGGTGGTGCCACGCTCGAATGCGATTTCAGCGAAATTGGGAATGCGGCTCATTCCTTGAGTCCCTAAACCTGTCTTTGCTTGTCCGACGGCGAACCAGCTGTCCTCAATTTTACAATCCGGGCTTCACACTCTGCAAGGCGTCGAAGTACTTGAGGCTCTCCTGCGGGGCGGCCGGCAAATGTCGGTGCAATAAGAGCTCCAACTAGATCCGAGAGGGTAAACTCAAAGCCGAATACCGACCATGGCTTTGCATCGTCCTTGCTCTCCGAGTATGCCGGCCCGCGCTGGTAGGCTACCACGGCAAGCAACCGATCGCGTTCCGCCTCGAGAGTAGCAAGTTCTTCCTGCGCATCCACGATTGCACGTGCTCCTCGCGCCTCATCATTCGCTCAATCATGATCCGGATGCTGATGGCTGACGATGGTCGCCATCTTCTCCGGGCCGTAGTTCTGTTGTGTGGTCTGGCTCGGCAGGTTGGCGATGCCCACCACCCAGCCGAGCCGGGATTCGGTGCCATATTGCCGTGTCGGCACCACGTGGTCCGGCCGGTCGAAGGCGCCGGTCATGATCTCGATGCGCGGGCCATCGATGCGGCGGAAGCTCAGGGGCGTGCCGCAGGCGGCGCAGAAATCGCGCATCGCGATCGACGAGGATTGGAACGCCGATGGCGTACCCTTGGTCCAGGCAAAGTCCGTCTTCTCGATATCGGCGAAGGAGGCGAACGGCGCGCCGCTGGCCTTCTGGCACATCCGGCAGTGGCAGATCGAAATCTTGTTCGGCGTCGCCGTCAGCGCAAAGCGCACCGCGCCGCATTGGCAGCCACCGGTGAGAACGGGTTTGCTGGTCTCGGTCATGCCATTTCCATCCGTCGATAGGCGTCTTGCAGCGTGGCAAGCGCATCGCCCCCGGCGAAGACAAAACCCGTGACGCCGGCGGCCCGTAGCGCCGCCTCGGCATTAGTCGGGCGGCCTGCCAGATAGATATGTCGCCCGCCGGCCGATTGCAGGGCCTTCGCCGCAGCTTCGGCGTGTTCCGCATAGACCTTGTCGCTGGAACAAAGGCAGGCAAGCGCGGCGCCGGAGGCCTTGAAGGCGGCGGCCAGCTTGGCCGGATCGATAAAACCCTCGCTGTCGACGGCCTGGATGCCGCCGGCCTCGAAGAAGCTCTTCGCAAAGGTCGCGCGCGCGGTGAAATCGGTGGGTGTGCCGAGATTGGCCAAGAACACCTTTGGCCGCGCGCCGCGCGCCTTCAGCGCCGCATCGGACTTGTCACGCAGCGCCTCGAACGGCTCTGCCAGCCGGATCGGCGGCAGCGCCTCGAACTTGTATTTCTGCTCGCCGTACGGCGCGAGCGTAACAGGCGTTGCTTTCAGCACCGCCGTCTCGCTCTCATGCAGGTTCGGAAACTCGCTGGCGCCGGTCAGAATGTCGCGGCGCTTGGCGATGTTGGCATCGCGCGCCTTGCGCGCGGCTGCGACCTTGCCCTGGAACAGGCTCTGCTGGAGCGCTGCGAAGGCGCCGCCGGCGCTCTCGCTCTCCTGGAACAGCGCCCACGCCGCTTCGCACAGCTGCGCCGTCAGCGTCTCGATGCCGCCGGCGCCGGCCGCGGGATCGCTGACCTTGGCGAGATTGCTCTCCTCCAGCAGCAGGAGCTGCGTGTTGCGCGCCACGCGCCGCGCAAACGGATCGGGCAGGCCGAGTGCCAGCGTGTGCGGCAGCACGGTGATGGCATTGGCGCCGGCGAGTCCCGCCGCGAACGTCGCCATGGTCGCGCGCAGCATGTTCACGTAAGGGTCGCGCTGCGTCAGCATGCGCCACGCCGTATCGGCGGCAATGAACAGCGGCTTTGGCGCGAGCCCGCAAGCCGTCTCGATGCGCGCCCACAACAGGCGCAGCGCGCGGAATTTGGCCATGGTCAGGAACTGGTCGGCATCCGCGGCAAGCCGCGCATAGACCATGGCCTGCGCGGCTTCCAGCGGAACGCCTGCGCCTTCGATCGCGCGCAGATACGCGACGCCGCAGGCGAGCACGAAGGCGAGCTCCTGCACCTCGGAGCCACCGGCATCGTGGATCACGCGTCCGTCGGCGGAGGCAAACGGCCCCTTGAAGCCGAGCGCGGCGAGACCCTTGATGGCACCGGTGACGGCGGGAACGATCTCCTCCCACGTATAAGGGCTGTGGCCCCACACCGCGCCGGCCGCGAGCGGATCGAGCCCGAAGCGGATGTTGCAGGCGGCGGGATCGAGACCGTTGCTCTTCACATATTCCGCGACATGGATCGCCGCCATCCGCGATTGCGGACCGATCTGGAGCTCGATACCGATGCCGGCATCGAGATGGATGTCCTTCAGGACCTTTGCGACCGCATCGGCCGTAGGTTCCAGGCCGAAACCGCGAGCGCCGTTGGCGCCGGCGAACACCAACGCGAGCCCCGTCGCGCCGTTCTCCAGATCCTGCAAGGCCTGCGCATTCGCGAGCGCGGCGTCGGGATGGTCGATCCGCTGCACGATCTGCCACGGCGCCGCCGCCGGCCGGCCCGCCACGGGCGCAACGCCACTGGCGCGCGGATAGAGCGGATCGATCTTGATTCCGTCATAGGTCTTGCCGACCAGCTTCTCGAACGGCGCGCCCTTCAGCACGCCGTCGACCAGCTTGCGCCAGTCTTCGACGGTGGCCTTGGGAAAATCCGCCGCCAGCGGCAGGTCGTCAGTCACGGAGGTCATGCGGCGAGGGGCTCCCGAAAATCTTGTTATTCGCAGGCGAAATTGCCACGGCGGACCGTCCCTGCAAACGGTTGTTTTTGGTTAACCGGTATCCGGAAGCCGCTCAATGCCTTGCGTCGAGACGCTGGCAAGCCCGTCACGCACACGAATGCCCGAGATCACGCGGTCCGGCGCGATTTCGGCCAGCGGCACCAGCACGAAGGCGCGCTCGAACAGGCGCGGATGCGGCAGCGTGAGGTCGGGCTTCTGCAAGCTGACATCGTCATAGGCGATCATGTCGAGATCGAGCGTGCGCGGGCCCCAGGGCCGCTCCTTGGCTCGCGTGCGGCCGAATTTCTGCTCGACCTTCTGCATCACGAACAGCAGCGCATGCGGATCGAGGCTGGTCTCGATCTCGACGCAGGCATTGATGAAGGGGGCCTGGTCCTCGTCGCCCCAGGGCGGCGTCGCATAGTCCGAGGAGCGCGCGATCAGTGCGGCCTGCGCCATGCCGCAGATGTGCGAGATCGCCTTTTTGAACGTCGCGCGGACATCGCCGACATTGCCACCCAGTGCGATCAGCACGTTTCCCATGTCACGGATGCCGCGAGCGCGTCAGCATGATGCCGACATCGTCGAAGATCGCCGCGATCGGCGCGTGCGGCTTGTGCACGGTGATCTTCACCGCACGGATGCGCGGGAAGTGCGACAGGATGGCGTCGGCGACCGCGCCGGCCGCGCCTTCCAGCAGCTTGTAATTGGTGTTCTTGAACGCCGCCGTCGTGGTCGCCACGACTTCGGCGTAGGACACCGTGTCGGCGAGCCGGTCGGTGCGCGAAGGCTCCGACAGGTCGGTGTAGAGTTCGAGGTCGATGACGAAGCGCTGGCCGACTTCGGTTTCATGATCCATCACACCATGGCGCGCATGGATCGACAGGCCGGTCACGAAGATCGTATCGGTCATTGCTTGCTCTCGATTGCGTGTGCCACCCGCAGGGCCTGCAAGGTCTCGGCGACGTCGTGGGTCCGGATGATTTTGGCGCCGCGCTGCGCGGCGATCAGATGCGCGGCGATCGAGCCGGCGAGCCGCTCCGATGGCTCCGACGGCGACACCGAGGCGATGAAGCGTTTTCGCGAGGCACCAACCAGGATCGGCAGGCCGAACCTGTCGAGCTCGCGCAGCCGGGCCAGTGCGATCATGCTCTGCTCGGCCGTCTTGCCAAAGCCGATGCCGGGATCGAGCACGATTTTTTCGCGCGCGATGCCGGCTTTTGCGGCGATATCCAGCGAGCGCAGGAAGAATGCTTTCATGTCCGCGACGATGTCGATGGCGGGATCGACGCTGTCGCGGTTGTGCATGACGATGACGGGGACGCCCTTTGCTGCGATCAGCGGCGCCATGTCGGCGTCGCGTTGCAGGCCCCAGACGTCGTTTGCGATCACCGCGCCCTGGTCGAGCGCGAATTGCACCACCTCGGCCTTCATGCTGTCGATCGACACGGGAACGCCGAGCGCGACGACGCCTGACAGCACCGGCTTCAGCCGGGCAAGCTCGTCCGCGGCCGTGACGGCCTTGGCACCGGTGTAGGGCCGGGTGGATTCGGCGCCGATATCGATGATGTCGACGCCAGCCTCCATCATCGCCCGCGCCCGCTTCAGCGCCTGTTCCGGCGTGATGAATTTTCCGCCGTCGGAGAAGGAATCCGGGGTGACGTTGAGCACGCCCATCACCGCCGGGATCGGCCGGCCCACGAGCGTCCGCAGCGCATCAGGCCCGGCCGAGCCGGCCGGCGCGACGGATGGGGAGGGCGAGGCATTCATGCGCGTGGGATTGCGCTGTCGGGGAGGGGGAGTCAAGCCGGGATTGGGGGCGTCGATGGCTACGGCACTCTCTCACCGTCACCCTGAGGTGGCCGCTTCTTCAGCGGCCCTCGAAGGGCGACGGCCCGGCTGTTGCGGCGCGCTGCTGCATCTCGGCCGCTCATCCTTCGATGCTCCCCATGGGACGCGTTGCGTCCCATGCCTCGCACCTCAGGATGACGGAGAGAGTAAATGGCCTAATACGTGATCTTCGGCGGCAGCTTCTTGGCCTTGGCGATGATGTCGCCGACCGACTTCTCCGACGGCAGGATGCGGACGAGCTTCTTCTTCTCGTTGGCCTCGCGCATGCTCTGGGCGAGCCTCGCCGGATTTCGATAGGAGAGCTCGCGCACGGTGGTGACGCCGGCGGCGCGGACCAGGCCGACCTTGGCCCGGCCCATGCCGGGGATGCGCATGTAGTCGGAGACGTTGGCCCATTCCAGCAGCAGTTGCTCGCTGATGCCGGTCTTGGCGGACAGCGCCTTGCGGCCCTTCACGGTCGAGGCGGCCTCGAGCAGCGCCTCGGTCGTGCGGATACCCTGCGCCTTCAGCTTGTTGGCGGCAAAGGCGGGCAGGCCCTCAATCTCGGAGATCGGATATGTCATGATGCTCGATATGAAAAGCGTCGCTCAGGCGAACTGGCTGAGGCCCGGCGTCCCCGCGATGATCTTGCCCATCTGATCCGCTCCGATTTTGTCTCGGCCGTAGCGGAAAAGTTCACGGGCAATGGTCTGAATCTCGGACATGCCAAGACCCAGCCCCATCAGGCGCGTGCCGACGGCCATCAGGCCGCCGCCCATCAGCCGCGACAGTCCGCCGCCGCTCTTGGACGCCTCGATCGCCGCTTCCGCGCCGGGAATCTGATTGATGAGGGCTTCGACGTTCTCGGAAGGGCCCTCGCTGCGGAGAAAGCCCAGGATAATGCCGACGGTTTTTTCGGCGACAGCACTATCTATGCTGGCGTTCGTCGCCAGCCGCCCGATCAGCTCGTCCATATGGCCTGCCCCTCAGCCGGTTCACATGCCGGAGTATTGTTTTCGAAAATGATCTTGAGCCGGTGCGATGTGAAATACAAGCGATGAACGCGACGAACGATCCGATTCACTCCCGAACGCGCGAAAAGTGTTGCAGCGATGCACGAGCGGAGATGGAATCTGCAAGAAATTACCGCGGTGCGAACGCCTCGTTCCAACTTTCGGCTGATGTCGCCCGCTTGTTTCCGACAATGTCGCATGTTTGGGGCGCGTTGAACGGTTTTAATCGGCGCGCGACATGCGTTAAACTGCGGAACTGGCGCCTTTGGGTTTCAATACGCGAAACACGGCATAGAGATCAGAGAGAATAATGACGGCACAGGACAGCAAGCTCGGCGACACTGACGACAAGATCTTCGTCGGCAAGGGAGACGAGCAGGCATGGCTGACGCTGGCGCTGGCCAATCGCCATGGCCTCGTCACCGGCGCAACCGGAACCGGCAAGACGGTGTCGCTGCAAGTCATGGCGGAAGGATTTGCGCGCGCCGGTGTCCCGGTCTTCGCCTCCGACATCAAGGGCGATCTCTCCGGCATCTCCGAGGTCGGGGTGCCTAAGGACTTCATCGTCAAGCGCGCTTCCGAGATGGGGCTGAAATTCCAGCCCGACCAGTTCTCGACGGTGTTCTGGGACGTGTTCGGCGAGCAGGGCCATCCGGTGCGGGCGACCGTCACCGAGATGGGGCCGCTGCTGCTCGCGCGCATGCTCGACCTCAACGATGTGCAGGAAGGCGTGCTTAACGTCGCCTTCCGCGTCGCCGACGACAACGGGCTCACCCTCATCGACATGAAGGATCTGCGCGCGCTGCTCGACGCCATCGTGCCCGATAGCGGGAAGAAGGGGACGGATGCCGAGGAAAGCCCGCTTGGCGATATCAAGAAGGAGGCGCAGGGCTTCGGCAACGTCACCAAGGCCACGGTCGGCACCATCCAGCGCCAGCTCCTGGTGCTGGAGAATCAGGGCGGCAGCAAGTTCTTCGGCGAGCCGGCGCTGGCGCTGAAGGATTTCATGAAGACCGATCGCGACGGCCGCGGCATGGTCAACATCCTGGTCGCCGACAAGCTGCTGCAGAGCCCGCGGCTTTATGCGACATTCCTGTTGTGGATGCTGTCCGAGCTGTTCGAGGAGCTGCCCGAGGCCGGCGATCTGCCGAAGCCGAAGCTGGTGTTCTTCTTCGACGAGGCGCATCTGTTGTTCAACGACGCGCCCAAGGCGCTGATGGACAAGATCGAGCAGGTGGTACGTCTGATCCGCTCGAAGGGGGTGGGCGTCTACTTCGTGACGCAGAACCCGATCGACGTGCCGGACCGCGTGCTCGGCCAGCTCGGCAACCGCGTGCAGCATGCGCTACGCGCCTTCACCCCGCGTGACCAGAAGGCGGTTGCGGCCGCGGCCCAGACCTTCCGTCCCAACCCGAAGCTCGACACCGCCAAGGTGATCACGGAGCTCGGCAAGGGCGAGGCGCTGGTGTCCTTCCTCGAGGGCAACGGCACGCCGACGATGGTCGAGCGGGTGATGATCCGGCCACCCTCGGCCCGGATCGGGCCGATCACGCCGGAAGAGCGCAAGGCGATCATGGATGCGAGCCCAGTGAAGGGCAAATATGACACCGCCGTCGATGCCGAATCCGCCTACGAGATGCTTCAGAAGCGCATCGCCGGCACAGCGGCCACGACCGACGGTCCGGCCGGCGAAAGCGGAGGCGGCATCCTCGGCCAGATAGGCTCGATCGTCGGCACCATTTTCGGCACCAACGTCAAGCGCGGCCGCCTTTCGACCGGCCAGGTCATTGCGCGCGACGTGACGCGATCGGTCACCAACCAGGTGATCGGCGGGCTGGCCGCCAATGTCGGCAAGTCGATCGGCGGCCAGCTCGGCGGCTCGATCGGCCGTACCCTGGTCCGGGGTGCGCTCGGCGGGTTGCTTCGGAGATAGGCAGAGCGCCCTCTTGGGGGCAATCCGTGTTCGGTTGGCTTGACTTGCATGGTTCGAGACGCCCGCTGCGCGGGCTCCTCACCATGAGGGTCTGAGATTCTTGCCGCGAAACGAGACCTCATCCTGAGGAGCCCGCCGAAGGCGGGCATCTCGAAGGATGGCCGCGGGGAAACGACCCATCACCACCACCACAATTTCAAGTGAGGGGCTCTCCAAGCCCGCGCCGGTCTGCTACGTGCTGTTTGTTGCCGACTGGACATAATGTGACCTCGACCGACCCATTCCCCAAGCCTGATGCGCCGAGACGCCTGTCTCTGCGCGCGCCGCTGGACGTGCTCTTCCTGATCTGCTGCGTCATCCTGACGGCCGACGTTCTCGTTCCGGAGATCTTCGGCCACGGCAAGACCAAGGACTACCGGCTGTGGTACTGGGCCGGGCAGCAGGTTCTGAACGGCGGGTCGCTCTATCCCGCCGACATCCGCTCGTATTTTGAATTCATCTATCCGCCGCTGCCTGCGATCCTGCTGGCGATCCCGAGCTGGTTCGGCAAGATCCCGCTCTACATCGTGCTGTCGATCCTGAATGCGCTGGCATGGTTGTACACGGGGACATTGTCCAATGCGATGACCGGTTCGGGCCGCACGGCTGGCCCTTGGCTCGAGGCTCTGCCGGCTTTCGTCACAGTGACCTTCGTGTTCGACATGTTCGATCTCGGTCAGCCGAATCTTCTGCTGCTGGCGATGATGCTCTACGGCTTCTGGAGCCTGCAGCATCAGCGGTCGTGGCTCGCAGGCTTCATGTTCGCGCTCGCCACCGCCATCAAGATGTTTCCGATCGCGGTGCTGCCCTATCTGATGTGGCGCAGGAAGTGGGCCGCCGTCGCCGCGACGGTCGCCTTCACCGGCATCCTTCTCTATGTCGTGCCGGCCCCGATCCGCGGTTTCGAGCGCAACGCGGCCGAACTTGCAACCTGGTATCAAGGCATGGTCGGGTCGAGCTCCGAAAAAGGCTTTGGCCAGCGCGATGAGCAGAACTGGTCGTGGGTCAATCAGTCGCTCATCGCCGTCACGCACCGCTTGGTCCGCCCGATCAACTACAATCAGGAAGACCCCAACAAGCTGCCGCGCACGATGAATGTCATCGACGTCGATTACAGGACAGCGAACTGGATCGTGCTGGCGGTATCGGTGCTGCTCGGGCTCGGCTTCGTCGCGGTGATGCCATCGCAAGCGCGACGGACGCTGCGCTCGGATGCCGAGGAGCTAGGCATCCTGTTCTGCCTGATGACCGTGGCCTCGCCGCTGGCGCGGCAATACTACTTCATGTGGCTGTTCTTCCCGATGACGGTGCTGATGCATCGCGCCGCCTTCGACGAGCGACCGAATGTGCGGTTGGGAACCTGGCTTGCGCTCGGCGCTGCGGGCATCCTCATGCTGCTGTCGCTGCCGTGGTTTCCGAACGTCCTGCAGGCCTGGGGCAACAACCTGCTCGCGACCGCCATTCTGGCCGGTGCGCTCGCATGGCACATCCGCCATCCACCGGTTGCGACTGGCTCCGGGCCTGCGACGGCGGTAAAAGCCAAGACATCCTAACAAGACGTCCTAACACGTCTTGAGATCAACAATCGGGAATCCGACCATGGCCAATGCGCAGCTTCAATCCGTGCTCGACCACATCGACAAGGATTTTGACAACAGCCTGGAGCGTCTGTTCTCGCTGTTGCGGATCAAGTCGATCTCCGCCGATCCGGCCTTTGCCGCCGATTGCAAGGCGGCGGCACAGCATCTCGGCAGGGACATCGCCAGCCTCGGTGTCGCGACCGAGGTGAGGCCGACCGCCGGTCATCCCGCGATCGTCGGCAAAACCGCAATGGGCGGACGGCCGCATGTGATCTTCTACGGCCATTACGACGTGCAGCCGGTCGATCCGCTCGATCTCTGGCATCGCCCGCCGTTCGAGCCCGTCGTCACCGACCACGCCGACGGCCGCAAGATCATCGTCGCGCGCGGTGCCGAGGACGACAAGGGCCAGGTGATGACCTTCGTCGAGGCCTGCCGCGCCTGGAAGAAGGTGACGGGATCGCTGCCGATCGATGTCACCTTCCTGATCGAAGGCGAGGAGGAGGTCGGCTCGAAGAATTTCGTGCCGTTCATCGAGGCCAACAAGGACGAGTTCAAGGCGGATTACGTGCTGGTCTGCGACACCGGCATGTGGGACCGCAACACGCCCGCGATCACGACCTCGCTGCGCGGCCTGCTCTATGAGGAGCTGAAGATCACCGCCGCCAATCGCGATCTGCATTCCGGCGTGTTCGGCGGCAGCGCGATGAATCCGATCCGGGTGCTCACCAAGATTCTCGGCGGCCTGTTCGACGACGACAACCGCATCACCATTCCCGGCTTCTATGACGGGGTGAAGGATCTGCCGCCCGATATCCTGGAGCAGTGGAAGAAGCTCAGTCTGACGCCGGAGATGTTCCTGAAGCCGATCGGCCTGTCGATCCCTGCCGGCGAGAAGGGCCGGCTGCTGATCGAGCAGGCCTCCTCGCGTCCGACCTGCGACGTCAACGGCATCTGGGGCGGCTATATCGGCGAAGGCTCCAAGACGGTGATCCCCTCGCATGCCTCGGCCAAGGTCTCGTTCCGCCTGGTCGAAGGGCAGGACCCCGCAAAGATCCGCAAGGCGTTCCGCGACTACGTGACGGCGCGCCTACCCGGCGACTGCAAGGTCGAGTTCGGCGACCACTCCGCCGCGCCCGCGGTCGCGCTCGACTGGAACATGAAGCCGCTCGCCGCCGCCAGCAAGGCGCTGGCGGAGGAATGGGGCAAGGAGACCGTTCTGATGGGCTCCGGCGCCTCGATCCCGATCGTCGCCGACTTCAAGCGCACGCTGGGCCTGGACTCGCTCCTCGTCGGCTTCGGCCTCGACGACGACAACATCCACTCGCCGAACGAGAAGTACGACCTCCGCAGCTTCCAGAAGGGCATCCGCTCCTGGGCCCGCATCCTCGCCGCGCTGGCGGAGGTGAAGTAGGCGCGGCTGCCGTAGGGTGGGCAAAGGCGCAAAGCGCCGTGCCCACCATTCGTCTCGATCGCGAGGAAAGACGTGGGCACGCTTCGCTTTGCCCACCCTACGAGACCTTCATCCTCGGTGCCGTAGGGTGGATTAGCCGAAGGCGTAATCCACCAGCTTTTGCGTCCGCATCGAGAGAAGAGGTGGATTACGCCAGCGGACTGCGCTTCGCGCAGCCGCGGGCTAATCCACCCTACGAAGCTTCGCCCAAATAAAAACGCCGCCCGGAATTGGGCGGCGTTTCATTCCAAAAGGCGTAGAGGTCCATTGAGCGCTACCCTACACCAAATCCGGAAAATCTCAAGTGCGGTAGCCGGGATTGACGCGGTCGAGCTTGCGCAGCAGCGGCGGCCATACGAGGTTGTTGGCGCGCAGCTCGGCGCGGTCGCGGTTGGCGAGCAGCTCGGTGTTCTTCTCGATCGCGATCTCCTCGACCGGGTACACCGGTGTCCCCAGCGCCCGTGTGCGCACCTGCATCGAGCAGGCGCGCTCGAGGTGGTACATGCGCTCGAAGGCGGAGGCGACCGAGCGGCCGACGGTCAGCGTGCCGTGGTTGCGCAGGAGCATGTGGTTGTGGTCGCCGAGGTCTTTCTGCAGACGCGGCCGCTCGTCGTGATCGAGCGCGATGCCTTCATAGTCGTGATAGGCGAGGTCGTGGGTGACGAGCTGGGCGGTCTGGTTCAGCGGCAACAGCCCTTCGGCGCTGCTCGATACCGCGGTGCCGTCGAGGGTGTGGAGATGCAGCACGCAGATCGCGTCCTCGCGCACCTCGTGGATCGCCGAATGGATGGTGAAGCCGGCCGGGTTGATGCTGTACTCGCTCTCGGACAGCTGGTGGCCGTGCAGGTCGACCTTGACGAGGCTCGAGGCCGTGATTTCCTCGAACATCAGCCCGTAGGGGTTGATGAGGAAGTGATGGTCGGGACCGGGCACGCGTGCGGAGATGTGGGTGTCGACCAGATCGTCCCAGCCGTACAGCGCGATGAGGCGATAGCAGGCGGCGAGGTTGACGCGTTGCTGCCACTCGGCCTCCGTCATGTTGGAGGGCACTTCCCTCAGGCGGGCTTCTGCTGGCGACATGGCAATTCTCTCCGAACCTCGTTGTTGCGGGTCGAGAGCCTAGTCCTGCAAATGGCTGGCAGCAAGGCGCGTCAAGCGCGGCAGTTCAGCGTAGCCCGCATGGAGTGCGCGCTGGAGGTTCCGGATTCCAGAACCACTGATCTCGAGCCGACGCGACGTTACGTCTCCGCGACCGTCCGATCGGACAATGATCTTACGGCGCGGGGATCGACAGCAGGCTGGAAATGCTGCGGCCGCGGATGTCGTAGACGCGGGCGAACACCACGTCGTCGCGCTTGATCTCGACCATGACGGGCGCGGTCAGGCCCTTGCAGTAGAACTCGCCGAGCGTCATGGCGAAATCGGCGGCATTGGAATCCCAGCCGATGGTGAAGTCGGGCCCGAGCGCGACCTGCGCCGGGCGCTGCGGACCGCACACCGCGACCTTCCATTTGCGGTTTGCAGGCGGCACTTCCTGGCGCTCGACCAGCTGCTCGCGCAGCTCGTCCGAGGCCTGCTTCAGCGCGAGGCCCCAATAGTCCAGCATGAAGCGGTCGTCGGCGCCGCGCACGGTGCCGGCGATGTGGTTGAAGTGGGTGTACTGGTAGGGGTGCAGCCGGATCATCTCGGCGAGCGAGAGCGCGAGGCCGAAGCAGAAGGTGGCGAGCACCACCGGCTGCCAGGTGCGGTGGTTGGCGCGCAGGCGCTCCATGCTCCAGGCGAAGGCGACGCCGCCCAGCACCGCCATCGGCGGGATCACGAAGACGAAATGGCGGATGCCGTTGTAGAGCGCGGGACGCTTCACCATGGCGATCACGAGCGGCAGGGTCGCAGCCAGCGTGAGCATCAGCAGGATGGTCTTGCGGCGGGCCGGAACGTCGGCGCGCGGCAGCAGCGCGAAGGTGCTGACCACGGCGCCGCCCATCAGCACCAGCATCACCTCGGGCAGCTGCAGCGCGAACAGCGTCGGCAGATAGGACCAGGGCATGTCGGGCACCGACACGATCGCGCCGTCGAACATCTCCTTCCACGGCTTCTCGAAGAAGTGGGAGAAGTAGGTCAGCGCCTCGAAGGGATTGCCGGGTTCCATGATCGACCACGGCCAGATCAGGCCCATCACGAGATAGCCGAACACGAGGCCGGGCAGCAGCACATAGACGACGTGCGCGAAGCGGCGGACCGACTCGCGCAGGCCCTCGGTGCGCAGTTCCTCCAGGAACAGCGGGACGAAGCCCAGGACGGCGTAGACCAGTGCGAGCCCGCCGAGAACGCGGCAGCCGAGCGCGAGGCCGGCCCCTAAGCCAACGATGAGGATCGTGCGCGGCGATGGCTGCGGATATTCCTCGGCGAGCCGGACCAGGCCCAGCATCAGGATGATCATGGCCACCGCGAAGGGCGCATCCTTCGGGTTCATGAACATGTGGCCGTAGAAGATCGGGCACAGTGCGAGCAGCAGGAGCGCGGCAAGGCCGGCAAGGGGGCCGCCGATGCGGCGGCCGAGCCGCCAGGTCACCGCAAGTCCGATCACGCCGACGATGGCTCCGACCAGGCGGCGCGTCTCGAACAGCTCGAGCGGGAGCACCTTGTGCAAGAGGGCCGCGACCATGTCGAAGCCGCCGCCATACATGTAGAGATTGGCGAAGGAGAGCGCCGCGGTGTCCTTGAAGCCGGAACCGTACATGCGCAGCAGCAGGTCGGCATATTCAGCGTGGGTGTAGTCGTCCCAGCCGAGCCCGTAGTCGCGGAACGTCAAGCCTGCAATCACGGCGACCGCAGCCAGCACCAGCATGGCGAGATCGTCGCAAGTCCGTTCAACCGAGCGCCGTAGAGGCGTGTCGATCGCCGAAGTCGTGATGGATGTCATGGCTATTGGTGACCCGGAATCCCCTCTTGGCCCTGCTGGTGCGCGCGGGCCACTTCCCCGGTCTCCCTATAGCGCAGTTCCATTACCAAGTAATTGGGCATTATGGCTAAATTCCTGATGCGACGCAGCAAATCCTTGCAACCGGGAGCAGACCAGCAGTAGCGAGCCGTAGCTGAAGGGAATGTGAATAAGTCCCTGATTTCCTTCTCTTTAGGAACGCTGACCACAATTCGCCGTTGGCGTGGAACGCCGTATGACGGTATCGTGGCGTGACGGGTGTCGCGCGTGGATGCGCGGCCGGGGGTGAGTTCGATGACCTTGGCAATGTTGATCGTGGGGATTGTCGCCGTTGTGGCGGGCCTCCTTGCGATCCTGTTTGGCTTTACCGTCAGGGAATTCAGCCTCGGCAGCACTCTCATAATCTCCGGCACGATCGGAGTCTGCTCCGGGATGTTACTGGCGGGCCTGCATCTGGTGCTGCTGGAGCTGAAGGGGATCGCCCGCCGGCTCGCGGATGCACCATCCGAGGTTCGGGTCAGGCCCGTGCTGCCGGGCCTGGCGGTGCAGGGCGCGCCTTCGTCCGAGCCGATCTCTGCTCCGGCCATGCGGGCCGAGCCGACGCCTCCGCCATCGCCGGCGGTGGTGCCGCCATGGCTAGGCGAAGCACCGGCGCGGGAGCGTCCGCGCGCCGAGTCGCCGCCGGAGCCGGTCGCCGCGACGCCTCCGGAGCCGCCGCGCCGTCGCAACTTGATGTTCGCCTCGACCTCGCGCAAGGAGCGCGAACGCGCGGAGGCCAAGGCCGCCGAGGGCGCGCCGCCGTCTGAGGAGCCCGTAGCGCCTGCCGCGCCGGAGACCCCGCCCGCGAGCTTCGACGATGCCTGGCCGAAGCCGGATCGCATGCGCCCGCCGGAACCGCCGGCTGTCGCACGCCGTCCGTCCCCGCCACCGCGCTCGCCCTCGACTTTCACCGAGGCTCCCCCGCCGCCGCTTGCAGCCGAGCCGGAGCCGGCGGCCGAGCAGCCGCCTGTGACGGTGCTCAAGTCCGGCATCGTCGACGGTATGGCCTATTCGCTCTATTCCGACGGCTCGATCGAAGCGCAGATGCCGGAGGGCATGATGCGCTTTGCCTCGATCGACGAGTTGCGCGCGCATCTCGATCAACGGTCCTGAGACCTCGCGCACGCAAGTAAAACGCGACCGCTCTTGTCTCGTCGTCAGTCGTCAGCTCATATTCGCCAGTTGTCGTATTTTCGCCGAACGTATTGTTGACACGGAATACTTTGGCGCCGTCAATCCCAAGCGGCGCAACAGGGAAGGGGCAAGCCCATGTCGGATGCCGGGGCTAAGAATTTCATCGAGCTGACGGCGAGCATCGTGTCGGCCTATCTCGGCAACAATCCGACGCCGGCCGCAGAGATTCCGAACCTGATCAGCCAAGTGCATGGCGCCCTGGTGCGGGTCTCGACGGGCCGCACCGAGGCGGCGCCGCTCGAGCCGGCAAAGCCTGCTGTGTCGCTGAAGAAGTCGATCGCGCCCGACTATCTCGTCTGTCTGGAAGACGGCAAGCGCTTCAAGTCGCTGAAGCGCCATCTGCGCACCCAGTACAACATGACGCCGGAGCAATATCGCGAGAAATGGGGCCTGCCCGCCGACTATCCCATGGTCGCGCCGAACTACGCGGTGGCGCGCTCGCAGCTGGCCAAGCAGATGGGACTCGGGCAGCAGCAGCGGAAGCGGAAGTAGTTCGGGGGCGTGATAGGCCGCCGCTCGATAGGTCTCGTAGGGTGGGCAAAGGCGCGAAGCGCCGTGCCCACGAGCTTGCTTTAATTACACTCAGATGGTGGGCACGCTTCGCTTTGCCCACCCTACGGCATCACGTAGCTTCCGCCAGCGCCTCTTTCGCATCCGTCTTGATGCGTTCGACCATCGAGCGCAGGCCGTTGGAGCGCTGCGGGGTCAGATGATCGCGGAAGCCGAACTCGTTGAACACGGCGATCGCGTCGGTCGCGAGGATCTCCTGCGGCGTGCGGCCGGAATAGAGCGCGAGCACGATCGCGACCAGCCCGCGCACGATATGGGCGTCGCTGTCGCCGCGATATTTCAGGATCGGCGCGCCACCATCGCGGTCGATCAGCTTCTGCAGCCAGACCTGGCTGACGCAGCCCTGCACCTTGTTCTCGGCGGAGTGCTCGCCCTCCGGCATCGGTTCCAGGGTGCGGCCGAGCTCGATGACGTACCGGTAGCGGTCGTCCCACTCGTCCAGAATCTCGAAATTGTCCCTGATTTCGTCAATCGTCGTCATATCGGCCCACAGTTCCCGTTAGGGCCAATATAGGGACGCGAAGCCGTGAAATCGATAGGGTTTGGGCCCTAATTCGCTGCCTGGGGGCCGCGCCATTCCAGCGCGAGGTCGTCCTGGGTCAGGGTGTCGCGCGGCGCTTCGCTCGCGGCCGCGTCGCCGTCGCCGGCCATCGCGATCGAGCCGGTATGGTCGGGTGCCTTCTTATGGTCGTTCTTGGTGCCGTCGTTCTTGGGGCCGTCGTTCTTGTCGTTGGTGATCTGCTCTTTCTTGTCGTTGATGATCTGATAGATCTTCTTCGCGCCGTCCTGGGCGCGCTGGCCGATGATGGTCGCGGCCTGGCCGCCGACCTCGCAGGCCGCCGGCTGTCGCTTGCAGAACTGGGTCATGTCGGAGACGGCCGCGGTCGCAGCCTGCACCGCATCGGCGGCGCCGATCTGCGGCAGCTTCTCCGATTCGGGTGTCTTGTCCCGCGGCAGCAGCACCAGCACCAGCCCGAGCCAGAATGTGATGCGGAGCAGAAAGCGCATCTTGTCGACCTGTACGTTAGATCCCGCCGCGGCGATGTCCGCAGAGCGCGTCGGACCTAGCAACCCTCGATAAATCGCAAGTGATTGCCTTGAGCTTAATTCGCGGAAAATTGACGCAAAAATCTTCGCACGCCCCGGTCTCGTAAATTTTTCATTGATGCCGCCGCCCGTGGCCTTCCGGGGGCGGCGCATCCACCAATTCGAAACCATGCTGAGGACGCTGAAACCCTGTGTTCACCATCCTCACCGAAGACGTCGTCAAATCGTCTAAAAAGCTCCGCGACGACACGGTGTCCGGCCGCGCGCGGTGTCGCCTTAGCACTCGTTTAAGGTCGCTCTGACACGGTGGCTCAACGACAAGGAGGCGTTCCGGCGCGTCTTCTCAAGACGATTGAGCCGAAGCGCGAGACCCGTGACAGTTTTGAGTATCATCCGCGATTGTCTCGATGCGCTGCTGCATCCCTCCGCGCGTTACGATGCGCTGACGCGAGCGCGCCATCGTGCCTTCATGGCGCCGCGGCTGCTGGGCAGCCTGGCAGCGTTCGCCGCATTCCCCGTCTATCTCGCCATGCGTGGCGCACCGAGCGCGGTCGAGGTCGCGGCCTTTGCCTGGCTGATCGCGCCGATCATGCTGTCCTGGTTCCTGTCGCGGACCGGCCGCTACGAGGGCGCGCATGTGCTGTCATCGCTGGCGCTCTCCGGCCTCATCATGGCGGTCGCGATCACGACGGGCGGTATCGAATCATTCGCCGCGGTCTGGCTGGTGGTGGTTCCCCTCGAAGCCGCGCTGTCGGCCTCGCGCCGCGTCGCCGCCTTTGCCTCGCTGCTCGCGCTGTCCTGCGCCGGCATGCTGATCCTCGTCAGCCAGCTCGGCTGGCTGCCGGTGGAGGAGCCGAGCGCTGCGCAGCGCGGCGTGCTGATGGCCTTCGGCGTCGCCTCGGCCACTCTTTATGCAGCGGGCCTTGCCTTCGGCGCGGAATCGCTCGCGCGCACCAGCGTCGCGCTGCTGTCGCGCGAGGAGGAGCGCTACCGCCTGCTCGCGCGCAACATGAGCGACGTCATCTCGCGGCATCAGCGCAACGGCGCGGTGCAGTTCATCTCGCCGGCCGCCGAGGCCATGCTCGGCCTATCAGTCGCGCAACTGCACGGCCACGGCCTGTTCGACCGCGTCCATGTCGCCGATCGTCCGGCCTATCTCACCGCGCTGTCGGACGCCGCGCGCGGCGAGGTGCGCAGCGTCGAGTTCCGGTTGCGGCGCGAGCCTGCAGGTTCCGAGCGCAGCCAGGTCGATTTCATCTGGGTCGAGATGCGCTGCCGGCCGCTCGACCAGGATCAGGGCCGCGATCCCGCCCGCGAGGCCGAAGTCGTCGCCGTGATGCGCGACGTCACCGATCGCAAGCATTCCGAGCAGGCGCTCGATCAGGCCCGCAGCGCGGCGGAAGCCGCCGATGCCGCCAAGACGCGCTTCCTCGCCACCATGAGCCATGAATTGCGCACGCCGCTCAATGCCATCATCGGCTTCTCCGAGATGATCGCGCAGGAGCAGGCCCTGATGCTGGGCGCGGCCCAGCGCAAGGAATACGCCCAGCTCATCAACGATTCCGGCCAGCATCTGCTCTCGGTCGTCAACGGCATCCTCGACATGTCCAAGATGGAATCGGGCAATTTCGAGATCGCATCGGAACCGTTCGCGCCGCGCGCTTCGCTATTGCATTGCTGCAATCTGCTGGCGCTGAAGGCGCGGGAGAACGGCATCGACCTCGTCACCGACGCGCCGCAGGACCTGCCGGTCATGACCGGCGATCCCAGGGCCTTCAAGCAGATCGTGCTCAACCTCGTCGCCAACGCCATCAAGTTCACCGAGCGCGGCGGTCAGGTCTCCGTGTCCGCTGCTGTGACCGGATCGCAGCTCACGCTGCGCATCAGCGACACCGGCGTCGGCATCGCGCCGGACGATCTCAAGCGCATCGGCGCGCCGTTCTTCCAGGCCGGCAAGACCTATCAGCGCCGTCACGAAGGTACCGGACTTGGATTGTCCATCGTCAAGAGTCTCGTGGCATTGCATCTCGGCGAATTGACGGTACAAAGCCGGTTGGGTGAGGGCACTGCCGTCACCGTCAAGCTGCCGCTCGTCTATACGCCGCCGCAAGCCAAACCGGTCGAGAGCAAGGTCACGACCTTGACGCCGGTGCCGCGCCAGGAACTTCACGAAGTGCTTCGCGAAGAACTTCACGAAGAACTCAACGATCAACCCGCTCCGGTGAAGAAAAGTGCCTAAGAAGTCTGCCAAGGATGAAGCTGCTCCGCGCCGCCGTGGTGCCAAGGCTGCGGTCATCGATGTCGAGACCGAGCGCAACCTCGTGATGCGCGTGCTGCTGCACAGCCCCAAGGACACGATGGCCGGCCTCGTTGCCGTTGCCGCGATCGGTGCGATCGTCGCCAATGCGCTGTTTCTGCAGACCGGCCGGCATCCGGCACCGATGTTCGGCACCGTGATCAATCTTCCCGCGCCGTCCTCGGTGCCGCTGTCGAATCCCATGCCGCGTCCGCGCCCGGTCGGCGCCGATACCTCGCCACTCGAGCCGAGAGCGACCGAGTTTCGCGTCGAGCCGAAACCTGCCGAGCGCGCCGCTGAGAAGCCGGTGGAGAAGCCGGTCGAGGCGACCGCATCGACGCCGCGCGCGGGCAACGATCCCATGACCAATTTGGTCAAGGCGACGACGTCGACGCCTTCGTCCGCGATCCGTCCGCCAGCGCCGATCCCGCAGCAGAGCCCGGCCGCGCGGCGCATCGCCGGCGTGCAGCGCGCGTTGTCCGAATACGGCTATGGCAACCTGAAGATCACGGGCACGATGGGCGGCGAAACCCAGTCCGCGATCCAGAAATTCGAGCGCGAGCACAAGATGCCCGTCACCGGCCAGGTCTCCGATCGCCTGCTACGCGAGCTCGCCGCCGCGATCGGTCATCCCGTCGAATGATCGTCACGCCTCCGCGCAAGGCTGGTGCTGATCGCGGCACTGGCCTATCGTCCTTTCCATGCGTTTGAAATCCAACATATGGGTCGCGGCCTATTTGCGCCGCTGTCAGACCGAGGGCGTGTTCGGCGCGGTGCGCCGTCGCGGCGCCGAGGAGGCGGGTGCGGTGTTCGTGAAAGTGTCGCTGCTCGACGGCCATGCGATGCTCTACGTGCCGGCGCCGCAGACCGTCTATGACGACGGCCGGCCGGTCGATCGTTTCTTCGTGCCGGTTGCTCCGCAGCCGCTGCCGGAGCACACGATCGAGGAACGGCTGACCAAGGAGCTCCGCTTCGATCCGGATGCATGGATCGTCGAGACCGAGGATCGCGCCGGGCGGCATTTTCTCGAACTGGCGAAGACCTGACTGGCGCAACGGCCAATTACCTTTCGGCGAGCTCCGTCAGCTTTGTGCCGGCGATGCGAAAGAACCGCTTTTCCGGCAGCGCCTGTCCTCCGAGCATTTCATAGAACTGCTGAAGCCGCAGATCGGCCGCATCGACAGTCCAATCGATGCGGTCGTGCCCTTCTTGCCGGGCGATCGCCGCAAGGCGCGCCATGAGCCTCCGCCCCAGTCCGCTGCTACGTCGATCGTGACGCACGTAGAGCTCCTTCAGGAAGAAGCCCGACGTCAAACCGGGGCCGGGATAGATCGCACTGAAGCACGCAAAGCCGGCGACCCCGTCGTTCTCGCAGGCCAGCAGGATACGCGATCCTGTCGGCCTCGACCTCAGCCCGTCGATGATCAAGTCCCTCGCGGGGCAGCGGGCGCGATAGTGGGCCTGCATTTCGATCATCGCATCGGCGACGTCGTCGAAATCGGCTTCAGTGATCTCCCTGAAAGCCGTCGGAGCAATCTGGCCCATGGTTTATTGATCCGTCTGGTCGGTCTACGCACAGCCGCGTTTGCGGACGACGACGCTCCGCCTTTTGGACCAGCTCGTGGTCCGTGTCGAGTTGGATCGAGCCGGCGCTCTAGTGATCGGACGACCCGCCGGTGCCGGTCCGCACCGCAGGCGCGGATCCCGGCTGCACGCCCGGCCGCGTCTGGCTTGCGCCCGCGCGGGCGCGCTGGCGTTCGCCGTCGTGCAGCGTCGACTGGTACTTCGCCCGCGTGACCGCGAGCGTCGAGCCGCGCCAGGCCGCCAGCATCACCAGCGCCGAGCGGTCGTCGAGACGGTCGTAGAGCCGCGACAGCCGGTACACCTCGGTCACGGAATTGCCGATCTCCGGCTTGAAGAACAGCAGGATACGCTGGAAGTTCGGGCTCGGCATGTCGAGCGCGCGCGCGGCGACCGCGAGCGCTTCGCCACCGGGATCGTCGACGATCTGGGCTGCGACGCGCGAGGGAAGGATCAGGCTGTCGCCGAGCTCGAGGGTGAAGTTCTCGACATCATTGGCGATCGCCGCCATCTCCAGGATATGGATCGCGCGCTTGGCGCGCACGGTCGGAATCCGCGGCGCGGCCTTCAGCGGCGTCTGCGCCAGATTGTGCAGGATCAGCGCGCGCTCGGGCGCGCCGGCGCGGAAGAACATGTCGTGGATCTCGGCGGCGTCCTTCGGCTGCATCGCCAAGTTCGCGGCCATGCGCTGCTCGGCCTCGGTCGGCGCGCGGGCCGGGGAGGGGGCCGGCGCGGGCGCGGGAATTTCGCGCGCCAGCGGAACCCGGCGGCCTTCCTGGGCGGCGACCAGCCCGAGCTTCTGCAGGACCGGGACGGGCGTCTGCGGATAGACCGCGAGCTTCGCCTTGATGGCGGCGCGCGTCGCATCGTCGACCTGGTCGATCAGCCGCGTTGCAAGCTCGATGAACTGACGCTGTTCGTCATCGCTGTGGACGCGCGTCTGGACATAGAGGTCAGTCAGCACGCGCAGCAGCGTCGGCCGAACATCGACGCCTTCGCGACGGGAGAGGCTCATCAGCCCGTCGAATCCGGGAAACAGCGACTTGGTCATGGAGGCGTACGCAACTCGGAAAAGATACCTGCGGAGGGGAGCCTAGCGCAGGTTCCTTTAAAGGCTCGTTAAGGAAAACGAGGGGTGAAGCAGACCCTTAAATTTAGGGCCTTCTCGTGCCGCAACGGGACGGCGCGGCGCGGGTCCGTGCGGTTACGGTCCGAAGGGCATGTTTACACCCCGTTAACCATGAACTGATCTTAATGATCGCCATGTTGCAGGGGCGTATTTGATCGCGCGGCAATTGAGAGAGCTGACATGGGGACCATCATCGAATTTCCGGCCGGTCGCCGGGTAAGCTCGTCGGGGGACGTCACACCGCATGCGGAGATGGGGACGATTCTGATCCTCCCGGTGATCCGCATCGAGCGCCAGAGCGACGAAACCAGCGGCGATCGCGGGCCGGAACAGGGCACAGCGCCGGGGCGCCGTCGTCGCCGTCGCTGACGTCCGGCTCTTTGCAATGCCGGACCCCATCCGCCATATCCGGCCTTTCGTATCGGCCGTCCTGCTCGCGCTACTGGCTGCGATGCTGGGCGCCTGCAGCGGCGGCGATTTCGGCCGCACCCGCGCAGACATGCGCAGCGACGACATGCATCGCTGGCTCGGCGCCGAGGCGACCGGCAGCGTCGGCCTGAGGCCTTCGCAATTCCAGCTCACCGACGAGGAACGCCAGCTTCGCGACCTCGCCTATCCCATGATCGAGCCGCCGCTGTCGCGCCCGGCCTGGAAGAGCGTGTTCGGCGACTACAAGCCGTTGCCATCGCCCTGGCAGCAGAAGATCGTGTTCGACCGCACCATGTACGGCCGCACGCTGATCGACGAGCCGCACCGCTCGCATTCCTCGCGCTATGCGCAGCTGATCGAGGACGTCCGCAACGACATCACCCGCTTCGAGCCGTTCTTCGCCTCCGCGATCCGCGTCATCGACCTCGACAGGAAGCGCGACGCCACCATGGCGCGTGTCTCCGCGCTCTCGCCAAGGGAGAGGGACGATGCGGTCGCGCGCATGCAGGAGAACTCGCTGATCGTGCAGTGGGTGCAGCAGTGCCTGGAGCAGCGCGTCTCGTCGTATCGCTGGGCGCTGGAGCGCCTGGTGATCCAGGCGCCCGACGGCATGGCCGCCGACGCCGATCGTCTGATCGGCGAGCTCGCCGCCCAGACCGCCAACCCGCCGGTCATGAGCCAGCCGCCCTACGGGCGCGCGGTCGTGGTGAAGGGCTAGGCGCTTTCCGCGCGATGCGCCGGCCGGGAGTCCGATCGACTTTTCGCTGCTTCTGAAGCTTTGCGACAAAATCCTTCAGCGCATCCGCGAGGGGCGCCGATGCGCGATAGGCGAGGCCTACCTCGCGCCTGACCTTGACCTCGATCTCGCGCACCGCGACGTCAGGATTGCCGCGTGCAACGCCTTCCGGGACGATGGCGATGCCGACGCCGGCGGCGACCAGCGCCATCGCCCAGTCCTCCGATTGCGCGATCGCCGCGGTCTGGCGCCGCTGCGCATTGCGGCCGAAGAATGCGCTCTGTTCGCAATGGCAACGGTCGATCAGCGGGACCTCGGCGAGATCGGCGGCGCGGAGCTTCTCCTTCAGCGTCAGCGGATGCGACGGCGGCAGCGCGGCGACATAGCGCTCGCTCCACAGCGCAACGAAATGCTCGTCGGCGCGCAGCATGGTCTTGGCGATGATCCGCGCATCGGCGCGCTCGTCGCTGCCGACGAGGCGGAGCGCGATGTCGCTGCGCGCCGTCAGCGGCTTCAGGAGCGCGATGGTCCGGGGCACGTCGAGCGTGCGCATCAGGCCCAGGGTCACCGTGGTCTTGGTCGCAGGCTTCCTGAACAGGCTGCGCGCGGCATCGGCCTCGTCGATGATGCGGCGGGCGAGGGTGTGAAACTGCTCCGCCGAGGCGGTGGGCGCGACGCCCTTCTTGTGCCGGATGAACAGGGTGGTGCCGAGCTCGGCCTCGAGATGGGTGATCGCGGTCGAGATCGACGGCTGCGACACGAAGCAGGCGCGCGCCGCGGCGGTCAGATTGCGCTCGCGGTAGACGGCGGCGAAGTAGCGAAGCTCGCGGATGTCCATAGGGTTAGCCTAGAGATAGTATCAATATTCGATATTTTACCTATGGATCACGCGGTGGCAAGAACGCGCCTGTCACGACAGGCGAGGGTCATCCATGAAAATCCATCATCTCAACACCGGCACGATGTGCCCGGTCGGCCGCCGCCTGGTGAACGGCACCGGCAGCCTGTTCCAGCGCGCCCGCCTGGTCTGCCATTGCCTGCTGGTCGAGACCAATGACGGCCTCGCGCTCGTCGACACCGGCATCGGGCTCGGCGATATCGCAACACCCGGCCGGCTGGGACGGCGATGGCTGCGGCAGACCGCGCCAACGCTCGATCCCGCGGAGACGGCGGTGCAGCAGGTCAAGGCGCTCGGCTATTCACCCAAGGACGTGCGCCACGTGCTGCTGACGCATCTCGACCGCGATCACGCCGGCGGCGTGCCCGACTTTCCCGATGCCGCGATCCACGTCCACCGTGCCGAATACGACATGGCGGTGCTGCGCAAGCCCGCGCCGCCCGAGGGGCGCTACGTCACGGGGCAGTGGAGCCATGGGCCGCGCTGGGCCTTCTATGACGAGGCCGGCGAGGACTGGTTCGGCTTCAGGGGCGTGCGCGCGCTCGGCGACAAGGAGGCCGACATCGTCATGATCCCGCTCGCCGGCCACACGCTCGGTCATTGCGGCATCGCGGTGCGCTCGGGAGACACATGGCTGCTGCACGCCGGCGACAGCTACTTCCATCACGCCCAGCTCGACGCATCGCCGCGCGTGCCGTTGATGCTTGGCTATTTCCAGCGCCGCGGCGACATGGACCGGGACAAGCGGATCGCCAACCAGGCGCGGCTGCGCGCGCTGAAGCGCGACCACGGCGACCGCGTGAGGATCGTCAACAGCCACGATCCCGCCGATTACGAGCGCTGCCGCTGCGGCGCGCATTGAGCGCGTGCGGCGCGTCACCGCTGCCCGTCGTGCACGGAGATCTCCGACGCCTTGAGGCCGCCGATGCGCGCATGCGGCCTAGCGCCGGTCGCCATCACGAGGCCGAAGGCGATCTCGTCACGGCGTGGCGCGTCCCACAGCGTCATCTCCGCGGTGCCGAAATGGCTGCGGACATAGGCGGCGTGGATGTGACCGAGCGGCACCATCAGCCGCGTGCCGGGCCCGCCGATCGTCTTCGCGGCAGGCACGATGGCCTTCGGCTGTCCCAGCACCTCGCGCATGCCGTGGCCGCCGGCCTCGTGCCAGACGGCGCCGTGCTCGAGCTCGCCGTCCTCGCCGACGATAATGCCCTTGCCATAGGCTTCGATCCGCGATGCGCCACCGAGCTGCGCGATCAGCCCGCCTGCGAGCTCGCGCCCGAGCTCACGCAAGGACGCCTGGAACGGCATCAGGTCGGGCTCATAGCGGCCGGCGAAGGGATTGCGGATCACGGCGATGGCCGTTCCGACCAGCAGCGGCTTCTCCAGCCGCGGGCCGCGCTCGTGCCAGATCGTCTCGACACTGAGCGCGGTCTTGCGAATGTCGTGGGACATGCGCGGTCTTACGCCTCGTCCACGACGGGATTACTGAGCACGCCGATGTTCTCGATCTCGACCTCGACCACGTCGCCAGGCTTGAGGAAGATCGGCGGCTTGCGGGTGAAGCCGACGCCGGCCGGCGTGCCGGTGGCGATGACGTCGCCGGGCACGAGGTCGAAGATGGTCGAGCAATATTCGATCAGCCGCGGGATCGAGAAGATCAGCATCGAGGTGTCGGAGGATTGCACGGTCGCGCCGTTGACGCGCGTCTCCAGCTTCAGCTTGGCGGGGTCGCCGATCTCGTCCGGCGTGACCAGCCACGGTCCGAACGGGCCGGTGCCGACGAAGTTCTTGCCCGAAGCGATCTGCTGGGCGTGGCGCTGCCAGTCGCGCACGCTGACGTCGTTGTAGATCGAGTAGCCCGCGACGTGATTCCAGGCATCGGCCTGGCTGATGTGGCGGCCACCCTTGCCGATGACGACGGCGAGCTCGCCTTCCCAGTCGAAATTGTCCGAGACCTTCGGCCGGATCACCGGTGCGTTGTGCGCGACCTGGGAGCGCCAGACCCGCAGGAAGATCGGCGGAAACTCGGTGATCTCGCGCTTCATGCCGAACGCCACCGCCTCGTTGTGGTGGTCGAGATAGTTGCGCACGGCGCAGACGATCTTCTCCGGGCGCGGGATCACGGGGAGATATTTGACGTCGCTCAGCGCCAGGGTGGGCTTGTGCCCGGCGACGATGGCCGCGCGGCGCGCGTAGTCGTCGCTGCCGAGAAAGTCGGCGAGGGTTGGGTACTGGGGCAGGGCGCGGCCGAGATCCACCACGCCGTTTTCGACAACGGCGCCCCAGCTTTCCCGATTTCCGTCCAAGAACGACAGCAGCTTCATGGTTTCGCCCCGAGGGTTTTGATTTTCGATCTTTTGTATTATTTTCGAAAATTAGGCCGCGCGCAAGTCCACCGTGCGTGAATTTGCCGGCGCCTATTCGGCGTCGAGCAGATGGCCCGCGTAGGTCGCCACGTTGTCGGAGGTCGAGCGGATATGCGCCTCGATCAGCTGCACGGCGAGATCGGCATTGCGCGAGATCGCGGCCTGCATGATGGCTTGGTGCTCGCCGGCCTTGTCGCGCGGGCGCGGGCGGAAATTGGCGGAGAGGTGCCGGTAGCGCTCTGCGCGGTCGAACAACTCGGCGCGAATGGCGAGCAGCGTCGCCGAGCCGCAGGCGGACACCAGCGCCTGGTGGAACTGGCGATGGGCGATCTTCCATTCGGGGTCGCGCAGGGGATGCTCGGGATCGCGCTGCTCGATCCGCTTCAGGCGGTGCAGCGTCGAGATCACGGCGATTTCCCAGTCGTCATCACCCCGTTCGATCGAGCGGCGGATCAATTCCACCTCGATCAGAACCCGCGCATCGGTGACCTCGACCAGATCCTGGCGGCTGACCGGCGCCACGCGAAACCCGCGCTGCTCCTGGGCGTCGACGAGGCCCTCCGCGGCAAGCGCCGTCAACGCCTCCCGCAGCGTGGTGAAGCTCGCGCCAAAGCGTTCGCGCAGCACGTCGAAGCGCAGCGGCTCGCCCGGCGCAAGGCCGCAGGCGATGATCTCCTCGCGCAGCCGATGCGTGATGTCGGCGGCGATGGTCTTGCCGAATTCCTTGCGGGGACGAATGGCGCTTTCGGACATGGCTCAGCCAATGAATCGATGCCTCAACATGCCGCGGCAACGACCATCTTGCAATAATTTTCGTAAACGGTATGATTTTCGAAAATACGGTTTTGAAGAGGTCTGGGGAGCGTGAAAACATGAGGGCAGTGCTGGTGCGTCAGCCGGGTGGGCCGGATGCACTCGAGGTGGTCGAGTTTCCGGTGCCCGTGCCGGGCGCAGGCCAGGTGCAGATCCGGGCCGAGGCGTTCGGGGTCGGGCAGCCCGACGCGCTGATCCGGCGCGGCGTCTACAAATGGATGCCGCCGCTGCCGGCCAATCCCGGCAATGACGTCGCCGGTCGCATTTCCGCGCTCGGGCCTGATGTCGAGGGTTTTGCCGTCGGCCAGAAGGTGCTGCTGAGCGCGCGCGATCTGTCCCAGCGCGGCGGCTGCTACGCCGATTATGTGCTCGCGCCCGCGGATGCCGTTCACGCGCTGCCCGACCATGTCGATCTGCAAGCCGCCGTGTGCCTGTCGAACTACCAGGTCGCCTACGCGCTGCTGCACGAGTGCCGCCATCCGCGCGCGCCCACAAGCGTGCTGGTGATTGGGGCTGCCGGCGGCGTCGGCACCGCGCTGGTGCAGCTGGCAAAGCTCGCCGGGATGACTGTCATCGGCACGGTCTCGACCGAGGAGAAGGCCGCGTTCGCGAAGGCCAACGGCGCCGATCACACCATCTTCTACCGCAGCGAGGACGTCGTGGCGCGCACGCGCGAGCTGACGAAGGGCGAGGGCGTCGGCCTCGTGCTCGATCATGTCTGCGGGCCCGAGTTCACCGACTATCTCGGCGCGCTCGGCAAATGGGGCACGCTGCTCTCGTACAACGCCTTCGCCGGATTGCCGGAAGAGAATCTGATGGCGGCGATGCGCAACCATCTCGACATCTGTCCGGCCGTGCGCTGCTTCTCCTTCCACATCTACGACCACGATCGCGACGGCCGCCGCGCCCTGATGCGCAGCGTGATCGAGGCCCTGAGCCGCGATGCGATCAAGCCGGCGATCTCGGCGGTCTTGAGGCTCGACGAGGTCAGGAAGGCGCATACGCTGCTGGAGCAGGGCTCCGCGCTCGGCAAGATCATCATGACGCCATGAGGGGGTGGACGATGACACAAGCACCCATTGCACGCTTCACCCGGCTGCGGCACGCGACCTTTACCTCGCCAGATCCGGAGCGGCTGCTCGACTACTACCGCGGCGTGATCGGTCTCGGTCTCGTCGCTCGCGACGGCGGCCGCCTGTTCCTCGCCAATGATTCCGAACAGCTCTCGCTGGTGATCGAGCCCGGCGACGCCGCGCTGAAGAGCGTTGCCTTCGAGATATCCCCCGATGTTCAGCTCGACTCGCTCGGCGCCGCGCTGAAGCAGGCTGACTTACGGCCCGAGCTCCACAGCGATTCCCTGCCTGGCGTGTCCCGGCTGCTGTCCTTCAGCGATCCCGAAGGGACGCGCTTCGAATTGATCCAGGGCTGGACGCCGACGCCGGCGCAGGAGCGGATCGGCGCCCTCGCGGTCGCCAAGCTCGGCCATGTCGCGCTGCGCACGCCCGATCCGCAAGCCGCTTCGGACTTCTATGCGAATGTGATGGGCCTGCGGGTCTCCGACTGGATCGAGGACCGCTTCGTCTTCATGCGCAGCGGGTTCGAGCATCACACGCTCAACTTCGCCCGCGCCCCCGAGCGCAGTCTTCATCATTTCGCCTTCGAGCTGCGGGGGCCCGAGCACATGCACCGGGCCTGCGATCATCTCGCGCGGCACAAGCTGCCCGTGCTCTGGGGACCGGTTCGTCACGGCCCCGGCCACAACACCGCGATCTATCACCGCAATCCCGACGGCCATCTGGTCGAGCTGTTCTGCGATCTCGACCGCATGACCGACGAGGCGCTCGGCTATTTCGAGCCGCGCCCGTGGCACCGCGATCGTCCGCAGCGGCCAAAGGTCTGGGTCGGCCTGCCGCGCGACGTCTGGGGCATGGCGCCATCGCCGGAATGCACGGAGTTCGCACGCTAGCGGTTCAGACGACGACTTGAAGACGCCGCACGCGCTGCGGCCAAAGACATAACAATCAAAGGGAGAAGCATCCATGCTCTGGATGAAGCGGCTTGCTGCGGCCATTTTTCTGCTGGGCATCTGTATCGCAACCGGCCCCGTGTCGGCCGAGACTTATCCGTCGCGCCCGATCCGCCTGCTGCACGGATTTGCCGCGGGCGGTGCGGCCGATACGCTGTCGCGCATCATCGCCGACGGGCTCTCGAAGAAGCTCGGGCAGCCGATCATCGTCGAGGCCAAGCCTGGTGCGGGCGGCAACATCGCCGCGGACGCCATCGCGAAAGCCGCACCCGACGGCTACACGCTCGGGCTCGTCACCGGCGCGCATGCGATTTCCGCGGCGACCTACAAGAGCCTCGCCTACCAGCCGGTCGAGAGTTTCGACATGATCTCGACGCTGGTCTACTACGCGCTCGTCATCGCCGTGCGCAACGATCATCCCGCAAAATCGCTCGGCGATCTCATCACCATCGCCAAGGAGAAGCCCGGCGCGCTCAGCTTCGGATCGGTCGGCTTCGGCAGCACGCATCATCTTGCGGGAGAGCTGTTGAACGCGGCGGCCGGCGTCGAGATCGTGCACGTGCCGTATCGCGGCGATTCGCAGTCCATCACCGCGCTGCTTGGCGGCGAAGTGCCCATCATCGTCGGCACGCCCGTCCTGCTCGCCCCGCAGATCCAGAGCGGCGCGATCCGCGGCCTCGCGGTGACCTCGCCGGCGCGCACGGCCTTGCTGCCTGATGTCCCCACGGTGCAGGAGGCCGGCATCAAGGGCTACGACGTGTGCACCTGGGCGGGCCTGCTGGCTCCGAAGGGCACGCCACCCGCGATCATGGCGACGCTCAATGCAGCGACGCTCGAGGTGCTCAGGGACCCTGATATCAAGCAGCGCCTGGAGACGGCCGTCGGTGGCGAGGTTCGCGGCAGCTCGCCGGCCGAGATGAAGGCGCTGATCGAGTCCGAGATCGTCAAATGGACCGGCGTGGTGGAGCGGGCGAAGCTCCCGAAGATCTGATCTGCGGAAGCTCGCCCGCTGCTCCGCTATGCGCCCGAATGCACGCCTGTAGTCCGCAGCATGCGTTGCGTCACCGTCCGCGCGATCGCCGCCGGTGCCTCCTCGGGAATCGCAAAGCACGAGCTCGCGTTGATCTCGCACAGCACGTAGGTGTCGGCGCCGGCCGCATCCTTCGGCCCATACAAAAAGTCCGCGTCCCAGATGACCGGCAATGACGGCTCATCGATGCCGAGCGTCGCCATCATCTGCGGCGTCCATTCGTCCTCCATCGCTCTGCGCAGCGCCTGGAATTGCGGTGCGTCAGGGCCGTGCATGATGCGCGGGCCCGGCTGCGCTTCGGGCGAGTTCGGTCCCTCCGGTGGCGGCGGGATCAGGGCCTTGATCTTCTGGTGTCCAAAGCCTGCAACCCTGGCGCCGCTCATGTAGCAGCGGATCATGCCGTCGGGCAGGCGCGGTTGAAACGCCTGGTCAATGATGCAGCCGCCCCAGCCGAAATACGGCTCGCAGCGCGCGAAGAGGGCGTCGAGCGGCATGTCCTCTAGGACGCTGCCGCGCTGCGCATGCAGCACGCGCACCATGCCGTCGGTATCGGGCAGCGCTTCCACCTTCCAGACGCCCTGGCCGCCATTGCCGCGGTTCTGCTTCAGCACGCGCGGGCCGTCGGCACGAAGGCGGGCCGGAAACTGGCTGCGGAAGCTTGCCGCGGTGTCATAGCGATGCGTGTCGGCGCCCCAGCCGAGATGACGCGTGCGGTGGAGCACCTCCTTGACGCCCATCTTCAGGATGATTTCGGGATGCGCGCTCACCCATGGTCCATGCGCTGCGACGTCGCGCAGCAGGGCGTCGAGCTCGGCGCGCGTCTTGCCCTGGTGGATCGGATCGACCCAGACCAGCACGCCGTCGGCGGCGAGCAATTGATCGCGGACCGCGCCGGCGAAGCTTTCGTCGTAGATCACGGGCGAGGCTTCGATGCCCACAGCGGCGAGCGCTTCGAAGACGCGGACGAAGCGGCTGTTCTGCGCCGTGGCCTCGCGGCGCACGGCAGCGTCGCCGCGTGAGAGGATGGCTACGGTCTGGCGGGGAGAGGAGTGACGTTCGGTGTCCATGCGCAAGCTCCACGTAGTTGCGTGCTGCGCAGAGCTTGGACCGGGGTCTCAAGGGGAGTCTGCATTGTCCCCGTGCAGACCAGATTACGTGAGATGGTCTTCAGGTTTCAAGAGTTGTCGGCATGGTTCCAACGAAGCGTAAAATTCTTTGTGAGAACCCCCAGGGACGGGCGAGTTGACAGCCCGGCCACCCCGGCTTCTACTCGGCCTGTCGGGGACGTGCGATCTCCCCGTGAGGCGACATGCCCAAGAATCGCGTCCTGGTTCTCAGCAAGGACGCCGCATGTCATCCGACACCACGATATCATCCAACGCATCATTTCAGCTCATCAGTCCGGCGCGGCACGTCGGCCTTGTCGATGCGTAACTTGCGAAGCGGACTTCACCTGGGGCGGGGACACGACCAGGAGAACGACCATGCGCACACGGACAATCCTTCAGGCTTTCCTCATTCTGGCGTTGATCGGCGGCGCGTCGGCCGCACGCGCGCTGACTGAGGAGGAGCTCGTCGCAAGGATCAAGGCGGCTGGCTACACCGAGGTCAGCGACATCAAGTCGACCGCAGAGGGAACGACCGCCATGGCGATCAAGAACGGCAAGCCGGTGCGGCTCGTTGTCGACAGCAGCGGCCAGATCAAGGAGCGGAACTGAGGCGGCTCCGGAAACCGAATTCAAGCTCAAGGGAGCGGATCAATGCGCAAGATAATCTCGGCGCTGATGGCCATCGGCGCGTGCTTCATCGCGACCGCCCGCGCGCAGGAGGTCGACTGGCAGAAGGTCGATGATACGCTCGGCCGCAAGCCGACTGTTGCCGGCGACGTGCATCGCTACGGCTTTCCGCGCACCGATCTCACGGTCACGCTTGATGACGTGACCATCAAGCCGGCGCTGGCGCTCGGCGGCTGGGTCGCGTTCAAGCCCGCACATGGCGGCGCCATGGCGATGGGCGATCTGGTGCTGCTCGAGTCCGAGATCAACCCGGTCATGCTGAAGATGATCGCGAGCGGGCTCGAGATCACGGCCGTGCACAATCATCTGCTCGGTGCGAGCCCGGCGACGTTCTACATGCATGTGGCCGGCCACGGCGATCCCGTCAGGATCGCGACCGCCATCAAGGAGGCGCTCGCCGAAAGCAAGACGCCGCTCTCAGTGCCGGCTCCCGCGGCCCCGCCGCCCGCGGTCGATCTCGACACCGCGCAGCTCGACCAGATCATCGGCGTCAAGGGACAGGCCAATGGCGGCGTCTACCAGTTCAACGTGCCCCGCCGCGATCCCGTCACCGAGCAGGGCATGCAGCTGAGCCCGGTCGGACCGCTGGGGGTTGCGACCGCCATCAACTTCCAGCCGACCGGCGCGGGCAAGGCGGCCATCACCGGCGACTTCGTGCTGACCGGTGACGAGGTGAACCCGGTGATTAGGGCGTTGCGATCGCACGGCATCGCCGTGACCGCTCTTCATAGCCACATGCTGGACGAGCAGCCGCGCCTGTTCTTCATGCACTTCTGGGCCAACGACGACGCGATCAAGCTCGCCAATGGTTTGCGGGCCGCGCTCGACAAGACGGCGAGCACGAAGAGCTGAAACGGTGTCCGATTTGGATCGGGCCGTCGGCGCGAAATGCGTTCGTGGCGTTCGAGCCTATTTGGCTTCGACCACCTCGCCATCCTCCTTCACGAAGCGGCCGGGAGGATTGTCCAGGAGATCGATGACGGCCTCCGAGGGCCGGCACAGCCGCGTGCCCTTCGCCGTGACGACGATCGGACGGTTGATGAGAATGGGATGCGCCATCATGAAGTCGAGCAGCTCGTCGTCCGTCCATTTGGGGTCGGCGAGGCTGAGTTCCTTGTACGGCGTTCCCTTCTCGCGCAGCAGCGCGCGAACGGGAATTCCCATCGCCGAGACCAGCTCCTTGAGCCTGTCGCGCGATGGCGGCGTCTTCAGATATTCGATGACGACTGGCTCGGTGCCGCTCTGCCGGATCATCGCAAGCGTGTTGCGCGAGGTGCCGCAGTCGGGGTTGTGATAGATCGTGACACTCATGATCGGGTCTCCGCAACAGGAACAGGGCCGCGCGCCTTGGCGTGACCGAGCAGCCAGTTCATCATTAGCATGCCGGCGATGGCCCCGCAGAGCTCGGCGAGGATGAAGCCGGGAAGGTCGATGGGCCTAATGCCGGAAAAGGTGTTCGTCAGCGAACGCGCGATCGCCACCGCCGGATTGGCAAACGACGTCGACGCCGTGAACCAGTACGCGGCTGTGATGTAGAGGCCGACCAGCCAGGGAACAGCCGCGCGCTGGAAGCGGATGCCGGCGAGGATGGTCGCGACCAGCCCGAAGGCTGCGACTGCTTCGGCAAACCATTGCGGCCCGCCGGTCCTGACCTTGGTCGACAGATCGAGCAGGGGCAGGCCGAACATCAGATGCGCTGCGATCGTCCCGGCGATGCCGCCGGCAATCTGCGCGACAATGTAGAGCGCGGCCTCATTCACCGGCAGCTCGCGCCTGCCGGTGAAGACCAGCGTGACCGCCGGATTGAAATGCGCACCGGAGATCGGACCAAGCACGGTGATCAGCACGACCAGGATGGCGCCGGTCGGCAAGGTATTGCAGAGCAGTGCAAGCGCGACATCCCTGGTCAGAGTCTCCGCCATGATGCCGGAGCCGACGACGGTGGCGACGAGGATGCCCGTGCCGAGCGCTTCGGCTGCAAGTCGCCGCGAAAGGTCGAACGTCTCCATCAGCCGGCCTTCGGTGCTGGATGTGTTGCGCCCTCGGAGCGGCCGATCTCGCGCAGCCTGGTACCGAGGGACAGTTTATCGATACTCCTGAGCGGGAGGCTCACAAACGTGTCGATCCGGTTCTTGAGATAGCGGAACGCGGTGACGAACGCGGCCTGCTTCTCCAGGTCGGTGCCTTCGGCAGAGGCGGGGTCTTCGATTCCCCAATGTGCGGTCATCGGCTGTCCCGGCCAGATCGGGCAGGCTTCGCCGGCGGCGTTGTCGCAAACGGTGAAGACGAAATCCATCACCGGCGCATCCGGAGCGGCGAACTCCAGCCAGCTCTTCGAGCGCATCCCGTCGGCGGGATAATCCATGCTTTCCAGCGTGCGCAGCGCCAGCGGGTGCACCGCGCCTTTCGGCGTGCTGCCGGCGGAGAAGGCCCGGAAGCGGCCGGCGCCGTCCTTGCGAAGAATGGACTCGGCGAGGATCGAGCGCGCTGAATTGCCGGTGCACAGGAACAGGACATTGTACAACTGGTCAGGCACGGCTTTTCTCCTTTCGTTTTGGCGAGCAGCAGGCCTGAAGGCTGTCGACGACCGGCTCGCAGACCTCCGGCCGTCCGCCGCAGCAATCGCGCAGCAGGAAAACTGCGACATCGCGAAATTCGCTGAGGTTGGCGCGGTAGACGATCGAGCGGCTGTGCCGCGCGGAGGACACGAGGCGTGCGCGGCTCAAGATCGACAGGTGCGCGGAGAGCGTGTTTTGAGGAACTTCCAGCAGGCGGGCGAGGTCGCCGGCCGCAAGCCCGTCGGGCTCGTGCCGGACCAGCGCCCGGAAGGCCTCCAGGCGGGTGGACTGCGACAGTGCCGCGAGCGCGAGAACGGCTTCTTCTGTTTCCATATATCCAGACTTATGGAATTATAGGGGCGGCGTCAATCCATTGGCTCCGGTTGTGCTGACTGATTAGTATGCTGTGTCTTGCGATCGCGGAAAATTTGCCATGCAAACGCAATCGATAATCACGTGTCCGGTCTGCCAGCATGCGTCAGCCGAAACCATGCCGACTGATGCCTGCCAGTTCTTCTACGATTGCAAGGGGTGCGGGACGCGGCTGAAGCCCAAGAGCGGCGATTGCTGCGTCTTTTGTTCCTACGGATCAGTTCCCTGTCCGCCGATTCAGCGAAACCAAGAGTGCTGTTGAAAGCCGGCCTCAGCAGAGGGGGTAGTTTACTATTTCCAATATTCTAGAAATATAGTTTGACAGGTCGGCTCCCACGGGTCATCCTCACCATCATGAAGATCGACGACGCAGCAGCACGCCTGGAGGCCCTGGGCAACCGGACGCGACTTCAGATCTACCGCGCCCTGGTTCGGGCGGGGCACTCGGGCATGCCCGTGGGGCGCTTGCAGGACAAGCTGAAGATTCCGGCGTCGACGCTGTCGCATCACATCAAGACCCTGGTCTCGGTCGGGCTGGTCAGTCAGGTCAGGGAATCCACGACCCTGGTCTGCCACGCGAATTTCGATGCGATGCGCGGGCTGGTCGATTTCCTGGCGGCGGAGTGCTGCGCGGACGAAATCGGATGCAAGGGCGCGCAGACGGCGGCGTGATCGTTTTGCCCAATTATTCGATGATTCTAGAAAGATGGGAGAAGCCCGAATGAATGCCAGGACGGTCGCCATCATCGGGGCAGGGCCGGTCGGTCTCGCAGCCGCGGCGCATGTGCTCGAACGCGGCATGTCGCCCATCGTGCTCGAGGCCGGACCCGAGGCGGCACATGCGGTCCGTCAATGGCAGCACGTCCAGCTGTTCTCGCCGTGGGAATACAATGTCGACAAGGCAGCCGCGCGCCTGCTGGCGCCGACGGGTTGGAATTCGCCCGACCCGCAGTCCTATCCGACCGGCGGCGAACTGATCGATGGATATCTCAAGCCCCCTCGCGACACGGACACCGCTGCGCGAAATGATCCAGACCTCCAGCCGCGTCTCGGCCATCAGCCGGGCCGGTTTCGACAAGGCGAAGACGAAAGGGCGGGAGCAGGCGCCGTTCGAGATCCGCTACCAGAATGGCAGGGGTCCCGAAGTGCTGCGCGCCGACGCTGTGATCGATACATCAGGCACATGGTTCTCTCCCAATCCGGCCGGCAGCAACGGCTTGCCGGCGATCGGTGAAGGCGAGCGCGCGGAGCGCATCGCCTATGGCATGCCCGATGTGCGGGGCGCCGATCGTGCCAGATATGCCGGCAAAACCGTTGCCGTGCTCGGTGCGGGCCATTCCGCGGTGGGCACGCCGATCGATCTCGTTCGCCTTGCCGATGAGGTGCCCGGCACGCAAGCCATCTGGCTGTTGCGCGGTAAGGATCCCGCAAAGGCCTTCGGCGGTGGCCGCAATGACAAGCTTGCCGCGCGCGGCGAGCTTGGCACCGCCTTCGCGGCGCTCGTCGCCGCCGGGAAGATCAGGGTGGAGACTGAATTCGGCGTCATCCGTCTGTCGGAATCCGAAGGTCGCCTCGATATCGCAGCCGGCGCCCGCTGCGGCACGCGAAGCGTGATCGTGGATCAGTTGATCGTCTCGACCGGCTTTCGTCCCGATCTGTCATTGCTGTCCGAGCTGCGCCTGCGGCTCGATCCGGCCATCGAGGCGCCGGCCGCGCTCGCGCCGCTCATCGATCCCAACGAGCACAGCTGCGGCACGGTCCGCCCTCACGGCGCGCGCGAGCTCGCGCATGACGAGCCGGGCTTCTATCTCGCCGGCATGAAATCCTACGGTCGTGCGCCGACCTTCCTGATGATGACGGGCTATGAGCAGGTCCGCTCGATCGCGGCTGATCTCGCCGGCGACAAGAAGGCGGCGGCGAGAGTCGAGCTGGTGCTGCCCGAAACAGGCGTATGCACGCGCGGCGGCCTCGAGACCGCTGCAGCGTCGGGATGCTGCGGCGGGCCCGCGAAGGAAGTTTCATCGGCCTGCTGTGCCGCCGACGAAACGGCAAAGAAGTCGGGCGCATCAGGGTGTGGTTGTTCATGAGGCAGGTTACTGCGGGCCAGTCTGCTGGTCCGGTCGCCGTGGTCGTCGCGCTCGGCACCGCGCAGACCGTTGCGTGGGCGTCGAGCTATTATCTTCCTGCCATCCTGGCTGCACCGATCGCGCACGACCTCGGTCTTGCGCCGACCTATGTGTTCGGCGCGCTCTCAGGGGCGCTCGTCATCTCCGGTCTGCTCGGCCCGCGGGTCGGGCATGCCATCGACACGTTCGGAGGGCGCAGCCTGCTTGCGATCTCGAACCTCGTGTTTGTGGCAGGGTTGCTCCTGCTGTCGGTGGCCCATGGCGCGGCGGTGCTGATCGCGGCCTGGGTGCTGCTCGGGGTCGGCATGGGCATGGGCCTCTATGAAGCAGCCTTCGCAACGCTTGCGCGCATCTATGGCACCAATGCCCGGCGAACCATCACCGGCATCACCCTGATCGCCGGTTTCGCCAGCACACTCGGCTGGCCGCTCACGACGTGGCTGGAGTCCGAGTATAGCTGGCGCGTGGCCTGCCAGGTGTGGGCGGCAATCCATATCGCTCTCGCGCTGCCGCTCAATCTCTCGCTGCCGCGCGCCGTTCCATTGGACCAGCAGCCTCAACCCGGCACGGCTGCGAGCCGGCAATCCGGACGCCAGAGCGAGACCTTCGCGATGGTGCTGCTCGCTTACATGTTTGCGGCGGCAAGCTTCGTCAGTTCGGGAATCTCGGCCATTCTGCCGACCATGCTGGTTGCGTTCGGTGCTAGCCCGGCGCAGGCGCTGCTCGCGGGAGCCTTGGTTGGCCCTGCACAGGTCGGCGCGCGCCTTCTGGAAGCGGGATGGCTCGCCCGATTTCATCCGCTGCTCTCGGCGAGGCTGGCCATGCTCATGAATCCGATCGGCGTCGTCGCGCTGGTCGCGGGCGGCCCCTTGCTCGCGACGACTTTCACGGTGCTGTACGGCGCCGGCAACGGCATCATCACCATTGCCCGCGGGACACTTTCCCTTGCGCTGTTCGGGCCGGCCGGTTTCGGCAAGCGCGTCGGCATGATCTCGTTGCCTTCAAGGGTAACGGGTGCCGCCGCACCGCTCGCGCTGGGGCTGATGGTAGAGCACATCGGCAGCAGCGCGCTGTGGATCAGCGCGCTCGTTTCGCTCTCGGCCTTCCTTGCACTCTTGCTGTTACGTAGCGAGCAGGCAACATCGACGCCCCTCAAGGTGGGAGAGCAAAATTCATAAGCTGAGCGGTCGGTCCCTGATTGCGGTGATGTGCATCGGCCAGGTCGGAAACCTGCTGCCGCATGTGACGCTGTCCGCAAACCTCGCGCAGCATTTGATGCCGGCGTGGGGGCTCTCCGCCGCCGAAGGCGGGTTGATGGCGAGCGGTTATGCGTTCGGTTACATGCTCGCCGTGCCCGTGCTGACGACCCTGACCGACCGCATCGATGCGCGCCTCGTCCTGCTGTGGGGCTCGATCGTCAGCGGGCTTGCGACCGCAGCGTTCGGTCTCTTTGCACAAGGTTTTTGGTCGGGCACTGCGATCTGGTCGCTTGCGGGACTTGGCTTTGCCGGCGCCTACATGCCCGGCCTGAAGGCGCTGACCGACCGGCTTCCCACTGGCGACACCTCGCGGGCCGTCACGCTGTACACGTCGAGTTTCTCGGTCGGCGTCGGCCTCTCGTTCCTCGTCGCGCAACTGATCGCCGACCGTTGGGGATGGCGGGCCGCCTTCCTCGTCACCGGCTTCGGCCCGATCGCAATGGTGGTCGCGTGTCTCCTGATCGATGCGCGTCAGCCTGCGCCGAAGGCCGGGCGTCTGCTCAACTTCGCCCCCGTCTTCGCCAACCGCGAGGCGCTCGGCTACATCCTCGGCTATGGCGCGCATTGCTTCGAGCTCTACGGCATCCGCACCTGGCTGGTGGGGTTCTGGACGTTCGTCGTGGCGCATCAAGGCGCGCCGTCGTGGCTGAGCCCGGTCGTGCTGAGCTTCTGCTTCGCGGTGATCTCGATGCCCGCCAGCATCCTCGGCAACGAGGCCGCGCTGAAATTCGGACGCCACCGCGCGATCACCGTCGTGATGATCGCATCGGCCTGCGTGGCGCTGGTGATCGGGCTCAACGCGACGGCGCCGGCCTCGCTGCTCGCACTGCTGCTGCTCCTCTATGGCCTGACCGTGCCGGCCGATTCAGGCGCGCTGACGGCCGGCATGTCGGCCGCGGCCGCATCCGAGCATCGCGGCGCGACGCTGGCGTTGCACTCGACGGTCGGCTTCGGCCTGTCTGCACTTGGAGCGTGGAGCACCGGTGCCGCACTCGACATCGCCGGCGGCCCGCAGAGCGCGAGCGGCTGGCTGCTGGCGTTCACCGTTCTCGCGGTCGGCATTGCGCTCGGTCCGCTGGCGTTGCTCTGGGCGCGGATGGCGCAGCGTGCGGCGCGGGTGAAGTAGCGAGAGGGCTCGCGTCTCGAGCGCGGACCGTCGAGCAGGCGGGATCAGGCATTCGCCGGCGCGTCGCTTGCGTCATCCCCGAGGATCGTCTCCGAGAGCAGCGCCGCAGCCTTCTGAAGTGGAGCGATGAACCGATCCAGCTCGGCAAAACTCACGCGTGCCACGGGAACGGAGACGCCCAGGCACGCGATCAGCTCGCGATCCGGCGACAGGATCGGAACGGCGCAGCCGACCACGCCTCGCACATATTCTTCATTGGTCTTGGCCCAGCCGCGCTTGCGGGTCTCGTCGAGCACCTTCATCAGGCTTTCGACATCGACGATGGTCGTCTCGGTGTACTTGGTGAGTGCGAGTGCGCGGCACAGCTTTTCGCGCGCCCGCTCGGGCAAGCGGCTCATGTAGATCTTGCCGGTCGAGGTGCAGTGGAGCGGCGCCGCTTCGCCGGGATTGAACTGCAGACCTTGAGGCTGTGACACGCGGACGCTGTCGACATAGGCAACGACATTGTCCCGCACCACCCCGATCTCGCATTGCTCGCCGATTTCAGCGGCGACGGCGCGGAGCACCGCGTGCCGGCGCGCGATGCGGAAAGCTGCGCCGATGACCTTGGCCGACAGCGTGACCAGTTGATTGCCGACCACGTAGCGCTTCGTTCCCACGGCTCTCTGAAGCAGTCCGCGCTGCTCCAGATTTCCGATCAGCCGGTGCGCGGTCGGCAGCGGCAGGGACAGCGCGCCGGCGATCTCCGCGACCGAGGCTGCCCTGGTCTGGCTGGCAACGTAGCCAATGACCGCGAAGGCGCGATCCAGTGGCCCATCGGTACTCGGCTGCTGCATTTTGTCATTCTCCGCCTGGATTCCAAATAATTATCATTTTTCGGAATGAAAACCACTGAAATATGAAAATTACTATAGGAACCCTAGCGCCTTTGCCCATATCGTTGGCGTTGCCCGGCGGTGAACAGGATTTGTGCAGTGCGAGCCGCCGCGGACCGGCTCAGGAGATTGGGATGTCAGGCCACTACGACGTTGATGCCGTGCGGAAGGAGTTTCCGGCTGCTGAGCGGATCACCTATCTCGACTCCGGCTTCCAGACGCCGCTTGCGCGTCCCGTCAAAGCGGCGATCGACCGTTTCCTGAGCGAAGGTCTCGAGACCGCCGGCCCCAAGAGCGTCTGGCTCGATCGTGTCGAGCAGACCCGCGGGAAACTGGCGCGGTTTCTCGGCGCATCGGCCGACGAGATCGCCTTCACCAAGAATACCTCGGAGAGCATGAACATCGCCGCGAATGCGCTGCCGCTACGCGCCGGCGACAAGGTGCTGATGATCCACGGCGATCATCCGAACAACGCCTATGCGTTCCTCAATCTGCGTCGCAAGGGCGTCACGGTCGAGTTCGTTCCCATGACCGAGGTCGTGAACGCCGAGAGTATTCGTCCGCACATCGATGCAAGCACACGGGCGATCTCGATGTCGCAGGTGACATTCCATGCCGGTCACCGTTTCGATGTCGAAAGCATCGGCGCGCTCTGCGCGGAGATTGGGCTCTATTTCGTCGTCGACGTGATGCAGGCGATCGGCGTCGTGCCGATCGATGCGAAGGCGATGCGCGCGACCTTCATCGGTTCGGGCAGTCACAAGGGGCTGCTGGTGCCGCAAGGGCTGGGCCTTTTGTATTGGGACAAGTCCAGGACCGAGCTCGAGCCTGCCTATCTTGCGGCCGCCAGCCTTGCGGAAGTCCCAGCCGATCTCATCGCCCGGCCCGACAGGCTCGAGCCTGCCGCGAGCGCGCGCCGCTTCGAGCTCGGCAATTTCAATCTTCCGGCGATCCATGCCCTCGGTGCCTCGCTCGACATGATCGACGCACTGGGCGTTGAGAACATCCAGAACCACTGCTTCGATCTCGGCGGCCATCTCATCGCCCGGCTCGACGCGCTCGACGTTCGCCTGGTCGGCCCTCGCGCGCGGCAGCATCGCGCGCCGCACATCTACGTCATTGCGCTGCCCGCGGCCGAATGGCTCGGCCATTTCGAGGAGAACGGCGTCCGCGTGTCGCCGGAACGGGACGGCATCCGCGTGTCGTTCGGGATGTTCAACACGATTGCCGACGTCGACCGCCTGATCGAGATCATCCGGCGGCGCGGCGTGAAGCCATCATCGAGGGCCGCATAGGCTGTCCATCAAGGAGACGTACATGACGAAATTTGCGCGTGTCTTGAGCATTCTGTCCGGCCTCGCGGTCATTGGCGGCCTTGGTGGACCCTCGGCTGCCGCCGACAGTCCCACGCTCGCCAGGATCAAATCGAACGGCGCCATCACCATCGGCCATCGTGAGGCCTCGATACCCTTCTCCTATCTCGGTCCCGACCAGAAGCCGATCGGCTTTTCGCTCGATCTGTGCGCCGCCATCGTCGAGCGCATCAAGGCGGAGACCGGCCTGCCCAATCTGAGGGTCAACTACGTTCCGGTGAACTCGTCCAACCGCATCCCGCTGATCCAGAGCGGCACCGTCGATATCGAGTGCGGCGGCACGGCCAACGACAGGAAGCGGCAGGAGCAGGTCTCGTTCTCCGTCGCCACCTTCGTCAGCCAGCCGCGCTGGCTGGTCAAGGCGGACAGCGGCCTGAAGACGGCCGGCGATCTCAAGGGCAAGACTGTCGTCGTGACCCAGGGCTCCAATGCCGTCGGCTTCGCGCAAGGCGTGAATGCGAAGGAGCAGCTCGGCTTCAACATCGTCCAGGCCAAGGACCACGCCGAGTCCTTCCTGATGCTGAACACCGGCCGCGCGGCCGCCTTCATGGAAGACGATATTCTCCTCGCCGGCCTCAAGGCCGCAGCTCCGAAGCCGGATGCGCTGATATTCCTCCCCGAGGGCTACGCCAAGATCTATTATGGCTTGATGTTCACGAAGGGCGATACCGGCTTCAAGGCGCTCGTCGATGACGTGCTGTCCAAGCAGATGGCGTCGGGCCAGTTCGAGAAGACCTATGCGAAGTGGTTCACCAGGCCGATTCCGCCCAAGAATGAGAATTTGGCGTTCCCGCTGACCGTCGAGCTCACGGAACGGATCGCGCATCCCAGCGACGCCGTCGACTAATCGCGAAGGCGGAGAGTGTCCCGCAAACCGAGCCCCGAGGTTCGCCATGTTTGCAGTGCTTCTTGAACAGACCGCGGATGGCCAGCGCTATATCGACTGGCTCGTGTCGGGCCTCGGCTGGACCCTGGCGCTGGCGTTCTTCGGCTGGTGGATTGCCTTTGCCGTCGGGGTCGTCGTCGGCATCGGCCGCACCGTGCAGAACCGGCCCATCGCGGCGCTTGCGCGCCTGTATGTGGAGATCTTCCGCAACATCCCCGTGCTGGTGCAGATGTTTCTCTGGTACTTCGTCCTGCCAGAGATCCTTCCTGTCTCGCTCGGGAACGCCATCAAGCAGATCCCGCCGCCCTGGGGATCGTTCTTTCCGGCGCTCGTGTGCCTCGGTCTCTATACCGCGGCCCGGATCGCCGAACAGGTTCGTGCCGGGATCGAGGCCCTGCCGAAAGGACAGGTCGAGGCGGCAAGCGCGCTCGGGCTCAGCGGCTATCTGACCTATCGCCATATCATCGTGCCGCAGGCGCTACGCCTGATCATCCCGAGCCTGACCAGCGAGGTGATGGGCATCTATAAGAACACTTCGGTTGCGCTCACCATCGGGCTGATGGAGCTGACGGCGCGGGCCCGCCAGATCAGCGAAGCGACATTCCAGACGTTCACCGCTTTCGGCGCCGCGACGCTTGTGTATCTCGCGCTGGCGCTGATCGCCTATCAGGGGATGGCCCTGATCGACAGGGCCGTGCGCATTCCGGGCGCCGGGCGTGCGGACGATGCAGCCAAGCCGGCCGCGACGAACGTCACGCAACCGATCGACTCCCTGCCTGACGCGATGGAGGTCGTGAAATGAACAGCCTCGATTTCTCCGTTGTTCTCCAGGCGTGGCCTTACCTCTGGTCGGGCCTGCTGTTTTCGCTGGCGCTGACCGCTGTTGCTTTCGTGGTCGGCCTGGTCCTCGGTACCTGCCTGGCGCTGGTGCAGCACTTCGAAGTGCCCGCGCTCGGCAGGCTCGTGCGTGGCTATGTCGCCCTGATGCGCTCGATCCCGCTGATCCTGGTGCTGTTCTGGTTCTTCTTCCTGGTGCCGATCGTGCTCGGCCATCTCAGCGGAAACGGACGGCCGGTTCCGATCGGCGCCACCTGGACGGCGTTCATCACCTTCGGCCTGTTCGAGGCCGCCTATTATTCGGAGATCATCCGCGTCGGATTGCGCGCGGTGAACCGTGGACAGTTCGAGGCCTGTCAGGCGCTCGCATTGTCCACCTTCGACACCTATCGCTCCGTGATCCTGCCGCAGGTGCTCCGCGTCGCCAGCCCAATCATCCTGAGCCAGACCATCATCCTGTTCCAGGACACCTCGCTGGTCTACGTGCTCTCGCTCACCGATCTGCTCGGCGCGGCCTCGAAGCTGGCGCAGCTCAATGGCCGTCTGGTCGAGATGTATCTGGTCATTGCGGTGGTCTACCTCGCAATCAGCTCGGCGGCTTCGCAGTGCGTGGCGTCCTTACGCAAGCGATATGCGATTGCGGGCCGCTAGCGGATCATCCTGTTCTTTGGAGAGGAAAATGCTTCAGCTCGCTGCGGGGAATCAGATGGGGCCGACTACTTTCATCGTCACCGTGGAAAATCTGGTGAAACGGTTCGGCCATTTCACGGCGCTGAATGACGTCAACCTGACTGTCGCGGCCGGCGAGAAGATCGTGCTGTGCGGTCCCTCCGGCTCGGGTAAGTCGACCTTGATCCGCTGCATCAATCACATCGAGAAGCACGATGGCGGGCGGATCGTCGTCGATGGCGTCGAGCTGTCGGGCCGGACGGACGACATCAACGGCGTCCGTCGCGAGGTCGGCATGGTGTTCCAGAGCTTCAACCTGTTTCCGCATCTCTCGGTCGTCGAGAATTGCATGCTGGCGCCGATGAAGGTGCGGGGCCTGTCGCGCGCCGAGGCGCACGAGCGTGCGATCGGATTGCTACGCAAGGTGCGCATCCACGACCAGGCGGACAAATATCCGGGACAGCTCTCCGGCGGCCAGCAGCAGCGCGTCGCCATCGCGCGGGCGCTGTGCATGCAGCCAAAGATCATGCTGTTCGACGAGCCGACCTCCGCGCTGGACCCGGAGATGGTCAAGGAAGTGCTCGACACCATGGTGGAGCTCGCGCGGGACGGCATGACCATGGTCTGCGTTACGCACGAGATGGGCTTTGCCCGCGAGATCGCTGATAGGGTGGTGTTCATGGATCGTGGCTCCATCGTCGAGGAAGCCGATCCCGAGACCTTCTTCCGCGCGCCCCGGAGTGAGCGGGCGAGGGATTTCCTCGGCCAGATCATCCATTAGGGATACGTCTCGGTCTTTAGCGCGATAGTGGAGGGCGGCGTCGCCGGGCGCGGCGTCATTGATTGGCACGTCTCGCAATCCCGTTGGCGCCTTCTGCCGCTGCCAACGCTGTTCCTGAAATCTAGAGACACCTGCGAGACCAGCGAGCGGCCTGATCGCTCCTGCCAACCGCAGACCAAGGAACAGACCATGCAATCATTCTCGCTTTCCCGTCGATCCGCCATCTTCCTGCTGATGGCAACCGTGAACATCGGACTGATGCCGATGGCGCACGGCGAGGCGCCGGTCCCCGACGCGATCGTCGGGACCTGGGAGGCAGACGACGGCACCGTGAAGCTCGACATGTTCAAGGCCGGAATGGAATTCCAGGCGCGCATGCTCTACGGCAACGAGATCGTCGAGGCGGACAATTTGACCTTCAAGAAGGACGCCAAGAACCCCGATCCCACGCTGCGTTCGCGATCGCTCAAGAACATCGTGTTCATCACCGGCCTGCACTGGGAAAATGGCGAGTGGACCGGCGGCTCCATCTACGACGCCTCGTCCGGGCGCACCTACAACTGCAAGGCCAGCGTCAAGGACGGCAAGATGCATCTGAGAGGGTATCTCGGCCTGCCGGCGATGGGGCAAACCCGCTCATTCCACCGCGTTCGCGGGTAGGTAGGCCTTCCGCCAATCCCGAACCGTTCTGCCGAAGCGCGGTCGCCCGAACCGCGCTTTTTCCTCGCGAGTACAGCAGCTTGAGTGGTCGCCAGGATTGGCGCGTTGTGCAAATCTATTGGCGCGTTTGGTCAGTCGATCCGGACCGGGGAGGCGGCAGGATAAGGATCGGAACCAAGAGAGGTTGACATGTTCGACAGATCGAAAAGAACCGCGCTCGTCACCGGAGCCTCCTCCGGCATGGGCAAGGAAATCGCAAGGCGTCTGATCAAGGACGGCTTTCAGGTCTTCGTCGCCGCGCGCCACGTCGACAAGATGGATGATCTCGTCGGGCTCGGGGCGCGGTCCCTGCGCATGGACATATCGAGCGAGGCCGACATCCAGGCGGCGGTCGATGCCATCCTGCGCGAGGTGGACGGCGTCGATGTGCTCGTCAACAATGCCGGCTTCGGCCTCTACGGTCCCGTCGAGGACGTCGGCATCGACGAAGCGCGTTACCAGTTCGAGGTAAACCTGTTCGGCGCCGCCCGCCTGACGCAGCTCCTGTTGCCGAAGATGCGCGAGAAGCGCGCAGGCACCATCGTCAACATCACCTCGATGGGCGGCAAGATCTACACACTCTTGGGCGCCTGGTACCACGCGACCAAGCATGCGTTGGAAGGCTGGTCCGATTGCCTTCGGCTCGAGCTTGCACCGTTCGGCATCAAGGTCGTCATCGTCGAGCCCGGCATGATCGAGACGGCGTTTGGCGATGTCGTTGCCAACGGCCTGCTCAAGCGCTCGGGGACGGGGCCTTACGCCAAGGTGACGCAGGCGGTCGCGAAATCGACCCGGGATGCTTATGGCCACGGCCTCGGCACGAATCCGAGCGTCATCGCCGACGTCGTCTCCAGGGCGGTTAAAGAGGCTAGGCCGCGGACGCGTTACGTTGCGGGCAAGTACGCCCTGCCCATGATCAAGATCCGCGAATGGTTTGGCGATCGGGCGTTCGACCGCATCATCATGAGCCGCCAGATGCGCTAAGGATCGGTCATGAGCGGAACGGCGGCAGACAGGTGCAAGATTCCCCGAGCCTTTTGGCAGGCCGTCGAACATATCGGCGTGCCGCCGGCCGTGCTGTTGCGGCAGGCGAAGCTGCCGGCGACCTTGCACCTGAACGACCAGGGGCAGGTCACCACAGTGCAATATTTCGCGCTCTGGCGAGCGCTGGAGGAGCTGAAGCCGGAGCCCGGGCTCGGCTTGATGCTGGTCCAGAGCGTCGAGACCGCGGTGCATCCGCCGTCGAGCCTCGCTGCGTTCTATGCGCGGGATTATCGCGACGGACTGCACCGCCTCGCGCGCTTCAAGCGGCTGTGCTCGCCCGAGCAGCTGCACGTCGACGAAGGCAAGGACGCGTGCGTGGTCACGACGGAATGGCCGTACGCAACCGATCCGGAGCCCGCGATCTCGACCGACGTGACCTTCGCCTCGCTGGTCGAGCTCGGGCGTCGCGGGACGGGACAGCACCTGACGCCGAAGCGGGTGGAGCTGGTTCGTCCTCGCCCCAAGAGCGACATCCACCACACATATTTCGAATGCCAAATCCGCTATGGCGCGGCGCGCAACCTGCTGGTCCTGAAATCTGCCGACCTCGACCGTCCGTTTCCAGGGCACAACAAGGAACTGCTCGAAATCCTGACGCCGGCACTGGCCTCCGCCTTGGGCGAGCTGGAAGCGCGCAGCTCCGTCAGGGAGCAGGTGAAGGTCGTCCTCAAGCGCAGCCTTGCCAGCGGACGGCCGGAGCTGTCAGACGTGGCGCGCGATCTCGGCCTGAGCGAGCGGACCCTTCAGCGCCGCATCACCGAGGAAGGTGCGAGCTTCCGTGAGCTCCTGGTCGAAGCACGTCAGGAGCTCGGGCGGCAGCTTCTGTCGGATCCGACGGCCGACATCGACGAGGTCGCGTGCCTCCTGGGCTATCAGGACGCAAGCTCGTTCTACCGCGCTTTCCGCTACTGGGAAGGCGTGACGCCGAGCCGCTGGCGCGAGCTGCACGGCAACAAGATTCACTAGAGCATTTTCGAGCGAAGTGGATACCGGTTCGCGTCAAGAAAACGCGTCACAATAGGAATCCAGAGCCCCGTTCCGATTTCATCGGAACGGGGCTCTGACGGTTGCTGCGTCCCTTTTGGCACCTGCGGCAACTTCGTTGGCGCGCCTCGTCACTGCCGATCGAGGTCTGCGAGCATAGGACTTGCCGAGTAAGTCCAACTCAATCCATCGAGGATATCGTATGTCTGGCAAAGTCTGGTTCATCACCGGGGCATCCCGCGGCTTCGGCCGCGTCTGGGCAGAGGCTGCCCTCAAGCGCGGCGACAAGGTCGCTGCCACCGCCCGCATCCTCGCTGACGTGGCTGATCTTTCGGAAGCCTATGGCGAGGCCGTACTGCCGATCGCCCTTGATGTGACCAATGCCCATGCGGTGCAGAATGCCGTGACCCGGGCACACGCGCATTTCGGACGGCTGGACGTCGTGCTCAACAACGCAGGCTACGCGCTGGTCGGGGCGATCGAAGAGGCACACGAGGCCGACGTCCGTGCCGAGTTCGACACCAACTTCTTCGGCGCTCTCCGTGTGATCCAGGCCGCGCTTCCCCTGCTGCGGCGACAGGGCAGCGGCCACATCATCGGCGTGTCCAGTGTTGCCGGCATCGTCGCCGGGCCCATCATCGGGTTCTACAACGCCTCGAAATTCGCGCTCGAAGCTCTTCATGAGAGCCTGGCGCAGGAGGTCGGGGGTCTCGGACTGAAGGTCACGCTGCTCGAGCCGGGCGCTTATGCGACGGGGTTTGGCAGCACTGCCTCGCTCAGGATCTCGCCCCTCATCAACGCCTACAGCAACACGCGGGCGGAGGTGTTTGCCGCCGGCGCCAGGCTTGCCTTCGGCGAGCCGGAGGCGACGGCCGATGCGATCCTGAAGATCGTCGACGCCGAAAACCCTCCGCTCCGATTCTTTGTCGGCACTGAGGGATTGCCGCGTGCCCGCGCGGCCTATGCCGATCGTCTTGCGACATGGGAGGCTTGGGAGGCTGACTCCAACGCCGCTCAGGGCGAGGCTCGGCAACACAACATCGCATCGTAGTCGCACCAGCCTTCTTCGGGACAGACCCGTCTGCTCCTCGCGAGCGGGAAACAGAGGATCGCAATGAACGCCACCGCAGTTGCAGACTTCTTCCAGTTCTTCCGCTCGTACCTGTCCAATCCCTGGCAGGTCTCCGCCATCGCGCCATCAGGCCAGTCACTGGCGCGCCTGATGACGCAGGAGATCGTGCCAGGAAGCGGGCCGGTGATCGAACTGGGACCGGGCACCGGCATCTTCACCAGGGCGCTGCTCCGGCGCGGCGTCGCCGAGCGCGACCTGCTGCTGATCGAATATGGTTCGGATTTCGTCCGCCTGTTGCAGGAGCGCTTCCCGCGGGCGCGCGTGCTCTGGATGGACGCGCGCCAGCTCGCCCAGTACGAGCGGTTCACGGCGCCGGCCTCGGCCGTCGTCAGCGGCCTTCCGCTTCTGTCGATGTCGCCGCGCAAGGTGATCGCGATCCTGACGGGCGCCTTCCGCCACATGCAGGAGGGCGGCACGCTCTACCAGTTCACCTACGGACCGCGCTGCCCGGTGCCCCGGCCAACCCTCGACCGTCTCGGGCTGAAGGCGAGCCTGGTCGGGCGCACCGCGCTCAATATTCCGCCGGCATCGGTCTATCGCATCCGGCGACGGCACCGGTTGCAGGCGGTGTCCTAAAGCATGATCCGGAAAAGTGCGAAGCGTAGATCATGCGCAAACAACAACCTAAAGCGCGATGACGATTCATTCCAATCTCATCGCGCTTTAGAACTTCATGCGGAAGTTTGCACGGACGCTGTTGTCGGTGACGCCCGAGCCGAACTGGCCGTTGTAGGAAACGCCGAGCGTGGCGTTGTTGCTGATGGCGAGGTCGAGGCCGGTGTCGATGGCGGCCGCGTTTCTGGCGATGGGAACACCCCAGACAGCGAACGCGCTGCTGCCCGCGAAGCGCAGGTTCGATTGCGGCGTCACGTCGCCGAAGGCATGACGCCAGCCGAGCGAGCCGGTGGCCGTGGCGATAAGGCCGCCAAGGTTGAAGCTGGTCGAGCCGCGCAGACCGAGCGTCGAGAAGGAGGTGTCGGTGCTTCCGCTCCGGCCTGTGAGCGCCGCGGCGCCGCCATGCTCGCTGAAGCCGTTCGTGTGCAGGTTCACATAAGCGAGGTTGGCGAAGGGCTCGAAGGTGACGGCGCCAGTCTTCACGTCGTAGCCGAGTTCGCCGAACGCCTGCGTCGTGCCCGCGTTGTAATGGCCCTTGAGGCTGTCCGAGAAGCCGGAGAACGCGACCGAGCGGCTGCTGGAGATGTTGTGCCACGTATAGGCGGCACCCGAGCGGAAGGCGAGACTGCCCCACTGGTTGCCTGCATAGAGGCCGAGCGTGTAATTGTCGCTCGTGCCCGACGAGCTGCGATCCTTCACATTGAAGTCGGTGTGGCCAATGCCCCCGAGGATGCCGACCCGCCAACTATCGAATAGCTGACCATCGGCGCCGATGAAGAAGCCGCCAGTCGCGCGGGCGAGTTTTGCCGCGTTGCCGTCGCCGGCGGTGGCGCCCCAGGACCCGAAGGCCCTGGCCCAGATTGTGGCCTCGGCGCCATCACAGCCCGTGCCCGAACGGCCACCGGCATTGCCGGTCGCGAACGTGGTCGTGCCGCCCGAGATGCCGCAGCGTCCCGACCGCAATCGGTCGAGGGCCGCATCGCGCACGAAACGGCTGTCTTCGATCAGTGCCGTCTTGGCCGAGGCGTGGACTTCGCCGGAGAGCTGGTCGAAGGCCCTGCGCGCGCTCGCGGTGTCGAGCTGGACGACGGCGTCCCAGATGGAATTGCCAAGACCCAGCGTCTCCACACCGCCGCCGGCGGCCCGCTGGTTCACCGTGCCGCCGACGTCGGCGAAGTCGGTATTGTTGCGGGTCATCGTCAGATAGACGTCGCTGGCGTCATAGCTGAGCGAGGGCGTCAGGAAGGCCAGGTTCGAGATGACCCCGCCGAACGTGCCCGTCCTGCCGCCACCCGTCGTGCTGAGGATGGTGTAGGTGGTGCTGGGCGCATAGTTGCCCGAGCCCGCCAGCACATTGACTGTGCCGCCGTTGATTGTGATCGCGCCCGTGGCGATGATGCGACTGCCCTGGCCGGCAGCGTTGACGGCGACTTGATAGATCGAGCCGGCATTGAACGTGACATTGCCGGCCACGCTCATCGTGCCGATGCCGCCATTTTGGCCCGGCGCAATGGTCGCGCCGCTGTTGATCGTCAGGTCGCCGGAGGAGCCGATGCCCGTGAACAGGCCGCCCGAGACTGTGACGGCGCCGGTGATCGTGCCGTTGTTGGTCGTCGTTCCGGCGCTCTGCGTCAGGCTGCCGTTGATCGTGCCGTCGTTGTTGACGATGCCCGCCGTGTTGAAATTGCCGTTCCAGGTCGCACCAGGGCTGTTGGTGATGGTTCCGGTGTTGGATGCGACATTGGCATTGTAGATCGCATTGTTGGTGACGAGCCCGGCATTGGCGATCGTCGGTCACCGTGCCGTTGTTGGTGATCACCCCGTTGGCCGTATTGATAATGCCGACAGTGGTTGTCAGCGAGCCGCCCGCGGCGACCGCGACGGAGCCGCTGTTGGTCAGTCCGGCGAATGTGGTGTTGCCACCGTTCGCCACTATGAGGGTTGCGCCGCTGGCGTTGGCGAAGGTGTCATTGCCGGTGACGGCGCCGCCGATGGTGAAGAGACCGCCGGCATTGTTGATGATCGCGCCATTGAGTTGGCCGCCATTGACGTTCACGGACCCGGAATTGGTCACGCCGCCAGAGAGGCTGCCGGCCGTCTGGGTGAAGACCGCCCCGGCGTTATTGGTGACGCCGCCCGCCACCATCCCCGCGTTCGCGAAGGTGGCATTGTTGACGATGCCCGCGTTCGCCGTCAGCGATCCACCTGAGGCTACGCCGATGCCGCCGCGATTCGTCAAAATCCCCATGAGGGTGTAGTTGCCGGTTGCGGCCACCGCGAGGGTCGCGCCACTGGCGTTGTCAAACGTGCTGTCGCTGGTCACGGTGCCGCCGACGTTGAAGCTGCCGCCGGCATGGTTGACGATCGCGCCGTTGAGCGCGCCGCCGTTGGCGTTCACCGTGCCGTCATTGGTCACGCCACCTGAGACGCTGCCGCCCGTCTGGGTGAAGACCGCCCCGGCGTGATTGGTCACGCTGCCCGCCACCGTGCCGGCGTTCTCGAAGTTGGCATGGTTGACGACGTCGGAGGTGATGCTGCCCGGCGCGGCGATCGCCAGCGTGCCGCCGTTGATCGTGGTGGCGCCGGTGTAGGTGTTCATCGCCGAGAGCGTCAGCGTGCCGTCTCCGTTCTTGGTCAGACTCTTGCCGTCCCAGCCGCTGGCGAAGGTTCCGCTCTGGTCTGTGAGCGCCACGCCGACAGTGAACGCGTCGGTGGCATTCGTCAGGGTGAAGACGCCATTACCCAGCGCCGTGCCGGCGTTCCAGGTCAGGTCCGTGTGGACGATATAGTCGTTCCCGCTGATCCGCCCCCCGACTGTCAGATAATCGACTGGGCTCGACGAGCCGCCGATGCTGACATTTGCGAAGTCACCGGTGATGCCGCCGGTCGTGTGGATCACCGTATATTGCGTTCCGGTATAGCCGGCGACGTTCAGCGTTCCGTCCAGGGATGCGGTCGCCGCGGTGATGGCGGGATCGTTGGCGCCAATGGCAACGTTCAGCGTCGAGCCCGCGCTTTGTGTGAAGGCTCCGGCCACAACGAGCTGCGCGGTGCCGTCGACGGCCGTGCTTCCGCCGCTCCCGGTCGTATAGCTTGCCGCGGTGAATGTCCCGGTCTGGCCGAACTCGAGCGTGCCGCCACTGACCGTAACTGCGCCCACCGAGCTGCCGGTGCCGGTGAGGATGGTTCTGCCGGAGCCGATCTGGTTGACCGCGCCCGTGCCGGTGACGGTTCCCCCGAAAGTCATGGTGTTGCTACGATTGAATTCCAGCGTGCCATGATTGACGATGGCACCCGTGACGGAGCCTGTGGTGCCGCCATTGCCAATCCGCAGCGTGCCGCCCGAGATGGTGGTGCCGCCCGTGTAGGTGCTGGCGCCGGTCAAGGTCAGCACACCGTTACCGGCCTTGATGAATGCGCCCGCACCGGAGAGCACGCCGCCATAGGAAGCATTGGCGGTCTGATCGAAGGTCACCGACGCGCCCGATCCAATGTCCGCATTACCGGTGAAGCGCTCGGCGGCGGTGAGAAGCCCTCCGGACTGTATCCCCCAGTCGAGACTCGAATTCCCGGTGAGCGTGAGCTTGCCCGAGCCCTGTTTGATCATAATGCCGGAAGTGCCGCCATAGCCGCCGATATTGCCGGCGAAGGTTCCGTCACTCGCCTGGTCAAAGGCGGCAAAAGCGACGTTGCTGACGCCGATATTGCCCGAGATCGAGCTGGCATTGCCGATCAGCAGACCTTCAGCAACCAGTGTGTTGCCGTAGGCATTGCCGGCGTTGTTGAGGTACAGTGTGCCCGATAAGCCTGTCTTGATCAGATCGCCGGGGCCTGACACCACGCCGGTCAGGTAGAGCGCCGAGCGATCCACGATGTCGATCTCGCCAGCCTGCTGCAATGAAATCGCCCGGGCAATGCTGAAGGTCCCTGATGTGGCCAGCCTGCCGCCATTGAAGGTCAGGGCGCCCGACGTGCCGCCCAGATTGGCGTCGGAGATGATGGAAATCGTGCCGCCGGCGATCGTTGTGCCGCCCGTATAGGTGTTGGTGCCGGTCAGAGACAGCGTGCCCGAGCCGGCTTTGACCAGACTGCCACCGACACCACCCGATATGCCGCCATCCTGAATCGTGCCGCTGACGGCGTAATCGACATTACTTGTGAGGGTCAGCTCGTTGGCGCCAAGCTTGAATGTTCCGGATTCATGAATGTCGCCGGCGCTGATCTTGTGATCCCCGTTGGGACCGCTTGTACCCGAGAAGTCGACAACGTCGCCCGCACTGAAATTGATGAACGCAGCGTTGCCGGGGTTGCTGTTACCGTAGAAAAATATCGAGCTTCCGTAGTTATTGGTGATGATCGCATTGCCGGCGGTGCTCGTGTCCTGGAATGTCGTGTAGCCACCGCCCTCATTTAGAATGAGGGCGCTGCCAGCCGTACTGTTGTTCAAAAACAATGTCACACTGCCATTGCGGATTACCGCAGTGCCGGCGTCGCCGACGGTTCCTTCTGTTGTGTTTGCCTGGAAGTGCACTTCCTGGCCGGGGGTGACATTGTCGATGATCACGTTTGGAGCGGGATTGGGATTGGCGGCGCTGCCATCATAGATGACGATCTGCGCAGAAGCAGGCGCAGCGGCGACCATAGCCAGACCAGTGGCTGCAACGAGCGGCGCAAGGATCGTGGTCAGCACAGTGGAGAGCTTGAGGGCTCCTGAAGGAAGCGCCGCCTTGCAACGGGATGCCGGCTGGGATTTCGCCTGAAATGGCGCGCGCTGGTTAGCGCCCGACTGTTTGAAAGCGGCGCGTCTTGCCGCAGCTTGCCACGTCGTCACCGCATACTTCCCCCGGCCGTTGTCGAGACATTGGTGGCAATTCAGTCCCTAAACGAATTCCGCCGGCATCGATCGAATCCCCAAGATGTGTCGCGATGGACACGTTCGCCATACTCTGCGATAGATCGCCGTCTGACTATTACCCCTACGGGTAGTCGGAGCATAAACAACGTTCGCGGGCTGACGCATTGTGAGGCCGGGTGCGCTCGCGCGGGAACGTGAATGGTCTGCAAATCTGAAATCGGCTTGGAATTCGTCGTCAGGAATGCGTGGTGGACAGGGACAGCAAACTCGATCTTGAAATCATCCGTCTCTATGAGTCCGAACCCGATCTGCACAAATTGCCGTTCGCCCTGTTCGAGGCCATCGGCCCTCTCATCGATGCGGACGTCGTGAGTTTCACCGAGTTCCATCATCCGAGCAGAGACTTTCGTGCCCTGATATCCGTCGAGGATGAGCCGGAGAACCGCACACGTGCGATGCAGGCATTTGCGCGGCACATGCACTCGCATCCGTTCTGGCAGCATGATCCCGCCTTCTATGGCGAGCGGGCCTTGCGTGAGTCGGATTTCTTCACCGACGAAGAGTTCGCCCAGCTTCCAATGGCGCGGGAAGCGTTTCTGCCCTCCAATGCGCGCCGGATCATGGGGATCGTGCTGGAATACTCGGGCTATGCCGTTTCGATTACCGGTCACCGTATTGTAGGACGATCGCCGTTCAGCGACGCGGACCGCGACCGGCTGCAAGGGCTGCGTCCGCATATTCTGCGCTGCTATCGTCAGGCGCAGGACCGGACGCTCGCCAAACTGACGCCGGCCGACCGGCTGCGTCTGGCGTTTCCGGCGCTCACGCCGCGCCAGGTCGAGGTGGCGTCCTGCATTGCCCAGGGCAAATCCAACGAGGAGATCGCCAATGCTCTCGGAGTTGGTCTCGACGCCATCAAGGCGCATATCAAGGCGATCAACAGCAAGGTCGATTCCGACAGCCGTCGCGCGGCCATCGTCATCGCCCACACGGCCCCTCCCTTTGCCGACATGCCACCGTTATGGAAGCTCGATCTGAAGAGCTGGAGCGGACGAAGCCAGTAAACCTATCGGAGGATGCGCGATGGATCGCGCAATGTCCGCGCGAAACAAAAACCCGCAACGGATTGCTCCGCGCGGGTGAACTTTCGATGGTGCCAGTATGCCGGTGTTTTGCCCGACGAGTCAAAGGTGCTCGTAGGTTGCCAATAGGGCCACATGCATGATGGTTCGCGGATCGGTGAACGGTGACGTTCAAACGTCCAACGTATGCCCGGGACAAGCCCGAGCGTACGTTGAAACTGCAATTTGCAGAACTACTGTCGTGCCGCGCCGCTGGCTCCGGGGATTTGTCCCCCGAACTTTGACGAGCCGGTGCCACTGACGCTCGTCGGCCCGCCGGCCGTCCCATTCGGGTCGGTCCTGGCCGCGGTCCGGCCGGGGCCGTGCATCATGTTCATTGAATTGAACCACCCGTGGTGGTGATGGCGTTTGGCGCTGTGGGCCGAGGCATAGCCGGTCGAGCAGGCCAGTAAGATCGCCAAAGTAAGCGTTGCTGTTTTCATCTGGGTTTCCTCTCCAGTTGAGGAAACTGCATGGGCAAGCGACTTGTTCCAACGCGGCGATCAAGCGGATCGAAATCCAAGCGATCACGCCATATCGGAGGAGCGTTGAAGTGCGCTGCTCACGGCCACTTCGGATGAAGGTCGGCGAGGACGGCCAGCATGGCCTCTACTCCGCTGCGTGGTCCTGGACGAGGGCCGGAGGCGCCTCGCTGCGCTTGGTCGGCCTGCGTGGTGTGGCAAAGCGTGCGTAGAGCGCCGGGAGCACGACGAGCGTGAGCAGCGTTGCCGTGAGGAGGCCGCCGATCACCACGGTTGCGAGCGGCTTTTGCACCTCGGCGCCGGTGCCGGTCGCAAGCGCCATCGGCACGAAGCCGAGCGAGGCGACGAGCGCGGTCATCGCGACGGGACGGAAGCGCGTCAAGGCGCCTTCGCCGATGGCGCGCTTCGGCTCCATGCCTTCGGCGATCAGCTTGCGGATCTGCGTCAGCATCACGAGCCCGTTCAGCACGGCGACGCCCGAGAGCGCGATGAAGCCGACGGCCGCCGAGATCGAGAACGGCATGCCGCGCAGCCATAGGGCCGCGATCCCGCCGGTGAGCGCAAGCGGCACGGCGCTGAAGACGAGCAGCGCGTCGCGCGCCGAGCCGAGGGCCCCGAGCAGCAGCAAATAAATCAGGGCGAAGACCGCGGGCACCACGAACACCAGCCGCTGCCGGGCGACGGCAAAATTCTCGAACTGGCCGCCCCAGGCCAGATAGCTGCCGGGCCGCAGCGTCACCTGCTCGGCGACCTTTGCCTGGGCCTCGGAGGCCAGCGAGCCGATGTCGCGGCCTCGGACCTCGGCAGTGGCGACGACGCGCCGCTTGCCGTTCTCGCGGCTGATCTGGTTGTAGCCGGTGGTCTGCTCGAACGAGGCGATCGTCCGCAGCGGGATCGAGGCCGCCGGAGCGTCGGGATTGGCGCGCGGAAGCGGAACGGGCAGCTCCTCCAGCGTCGGAATGTCGTTCCGCTGCGCGTCGGCGAGGCGCACCACGATCTTGAAGCGACGGTCGCCCTCGAAGACGAGGCCGGCATCGGTGCCGCCGATGGCCGTCTGCATCAGATCCTGCACGGCTGCGAGGCTGAGCCCGCGCCGCGCGATCTCGGCCTTGTCGATCTTGATCTCCAGGAAGGGCAGGCCGGAGGTCTCCTCGACCTTGACGTTCTCGGCGCCGTCGATCTTGCGGACCACGTCGGCGATCTGGCCCGCGGTCCGCTGCATCTGGGCAAAATCGTCGCCGAACACCTTGACCGCCAGATCCTCTCGGACGCCGGCAATCAGCTCGTTGAACCGCATCTCGATCGGCTGCGAGAATCCCACCTTGTTGCCCGGCAGCTTTCCGGCCTCGGTCTCGATCTTCTTGATCAGATCATCCTTGGTCATGGCGGGATCGGGCCATTCGTCCTGCGCCTTGACGATGATGTAGGTGTCCGACGCGTTCGGCGGCATGGGATCGGCGGCGAGATCGGGCGTGCCTGTACGCGAGAACACGAAGGCGACCTCGGGAAGCTTGCTGATCTGTCGTTCGATCAGCAGCTGCATGGCCTGCGACTGCGCCAGCGCGGTGCTCGGGACGCGCTTCACTTCCATGACGATGTTCTTCTCGTCCAGCGTCGGCGTGAACTCCTGGCCAAGACGCGTGAACAGCAGCGCGGCGCCGACGAAGAGCAGAGCTGCGACGGCAACGATAGGGATGGGCCGCGCGATCGCACCCGAGAGCAGCGGCGCGTACCAGCGCTTCAACGTCCGGACGAGGACGTTCTCGCGCTCGTTGACGAGGCCGCCGATCGAGATCGCCACGGCGGCCGGGACGAATGTCAGCGAGATCACGAAAGCCACGGCCAGCGCGATCATCACCGTCAAGGCCATGGGTTCGAACGTCTTGCCCTCGACGCCGGTGAAGGCGAGCAGCGGCGTATAAACCAGGATGATGATGATCTGGCCGTAGACCGACGGGCGGATCATCTCGGAGGTCGAAACCTTCACGGTGTCGAGGCGCTCGTCCAGCGACAGCACGCGGCCGAGCGCGCGCTGGCGTTCGGCGAGATGGCGCAGGCTGTTCTCGGCGATGATGACGGCGCCATCGACGATCAGGCCGAAGTCGAGCGCGCCGAGGCTCATCAGATTGGCGCTGATGCGTCCTTGCAGCATCCCCGTCGCGGTGATGAGCATGGTGATGGGGATGACGCAGGCGGTGACGAGGGCGGCGCGGAAGTTGCCGAGCAGCAGGAATAGCACGGCGACGACGAGCAGGGCGCCCTCAGCCAGATTCTTGGCGACGGTATGGATCGTGGCATCGACAAGCTGGGTCCGGTTGAGGACGGTGCGGGCATGGATGCCCGGCGGCAGGGTCTTGCTGATGTCCTTGATCTTGGCGTCGGCGGCCGCGGCGACGGTGCGGCTGTTGCCGCCGATCAGCATCAAGGCGGTGCCGAGCACGACCTCGCGGCCGTTGACGCTCGCACTGCCGGTGCGCAGCTCCTTTCCGATCGAGACATCCGCGAGGTCCCTGATGCGAACGGGAACGCCACCGCGCGTCGTCACGACGATCTGCTCGATGTCTTCCAGAGTCTCGACGCGGCCGGCGGCTCGCACGACGAGGCCTTCGCCGTTCTGCTCGATGTAGTTGGCGCCGCGCGTGGTGTTGTTCGCCTCGATCGCGTCCACGACCTGCTTGAAGGAGAGACCATAGGCGACCAGTCTTGCCGGGTCCGGCTGCACCTGGAACTGCTTGACGAAGCCGCCGATCGCGTCCGCCCCGGCGACGCCGGGCACGGTCTTCATCTGCGGCCGGACGATCCAGTCCTGCACGGTGCGCAAATAGACGGTGCGCTGGAAATCATCGGTCAGCCGCTCGCCTTCGGGCGCGAGATAGCTGCCGTCGCTCTGCCATCCCGGTTGTCCGTCCCGGACCGGCAGGGATGCGCCCGGCTTCTCGTACTCGACGGCCCACCAGTAGATTTCGCCGAGGCCGGTCGAAACCGGCCCCATCCGGACATCGACGCCGGGTGGCAGGCTGCCCTTGGCTTCGTTCAGACGTTCCGTGACGAGCTGCCGCGCAAAATAGATGTTGGTGCGGTCGGCGAACACGGCCGTGATCTGCGCAAAACCGTTGCGCGAAAAGGACCGTGTCGACTCCAAACCTGGCATTCCCGCGAGCGCGGTCTCGAGCGTGACAGTGACCTGTTTCTCGATCTCGACAGGCGTGAGCGCCGGCGCGGTCGCGTTAATCTGGACCTGGACGTTGGTGACATCAGGCACCGCGTCGATGGGAAGACGCGTCAGCGACCAGAATCCGGTCGCTGCCAGGGCGAGAGTCGCCAGCAGAACCAGCCATCGCCGCCGGACGGAGAATTCGACGATCCGCTCGATCATCGCTCAGTCCTCATCGCTGGGCTTGGAGAGCTCGGCCTTGAGCGAAAACGTGTTCGAACTGGCGACGGTCTCGCCAGCCGAGAGCCCCGAGACGATCTCGACGACAGGACCGTCGCGTCGTCCCAGCACGACGTCGCGTTTCTCGAACCCGTCCTTGGACCGGACAAAGACAGCCTTGCGGCCATCCACCGTCTGGATGGCGGAGAACGGAACTGCGACGGCGACGTCGCGGCGTTCGACGGCAATGCCCGCGGTGGCGAACGAGCCGGGCCGCCAGCGGCCGTCGGCATTTCCGAGCGAGGCCACCACGCGGGCTGCGCGCGTCTCCTTGTCGAGGAGGGGGCTGACGAACACGATCTTGCCGGAGCCGGTTTCCGTCATGCCGCGCAGCGCGATCTCGACCGACTGGCCCTCCTTCACCAGCGGCAAATCGGTCGAGGAAACCGCCAGTTCGACCCAGACGCGGCTCAGATCGACGATGACGAACAGCTCCGTTTCAAGACTGTCCCGGCCCACTGCGGTGCCAGCTTCGACCTTGCGTTCGGCGATACGTCCGGAGATCGGCGCCCGGATGTTCTGACTGCGCAGCGTTCCGTCGGGAGCCTGCGGCAAGCCTGCGATCTCCGTGTCGGTCACGCCAAGCGCCATCAGCTTCTGGCGCGCGATGCCGAACCGCATCTCGGTTTGCGCCGCCGCGTTGCGCGATTTGATGTATTGCTGCTCGGGGATTGCGCGGCCTTCCGACAGCGACTTGTCGCGCGCCGTCAGTTCCTGCTGCAACTCGTTGGAGAGTTTTGCTGAAAGGTATTCGCTCTTGGCGTCGGCGACCTCGCGGCTCTCCAGAACGGCCAAGACCTCGTCCTTGACGACGTCGTCGCCGATGTTCTTGCGCAGTTCGGCGACCGTGCCCGACAGCTTCACCGAAACATGAGCGACCCGTCCGGCATCGGGCACGATGGTGCCCGGTACCATCAGCCGCCGCGCGATCGGGGCGGGACCGGCCTCGCGCAGTTCGATCTCGGCGAGCTTGATGCGCGCATCGTCCATGACGATCACGGACGGCTTCCCGCCGTCCGGCTTGGCGGGCGCGGATTGTGCGAACGCCTGCGGGTTGACGCCGGTGACGGCGAGCAGGACCGACAGAATCGCCGCGGCCGAATGGGGGGCCGAGAACATCGAAAGCTCCGCCTTACAGATATCGCGAGATCGCCTTGAACTCGGCGAGCACGTTCTTGGGCGATTTGCCGGAACCGCCATTGGCGGCCGCGTCGAGGCAGTGATCGACGTGATCGTGGATCAGCGCTTTCTTCGCCTCGGAGATCGCCTTCTCGACGGCGTGGAGCTGCTGCGCGAGATCGAGGCATGACCGGCCGTCGTCGAACATGCCGATGACCCTGCGCAGATGCCCCTCGGCGCGTTTGAGCCGCTTGACGATGTCCGGGTGACTTTCGTGGATGTGCTGTGCCATGGTTATATCCTATCCCCTGGGAGGGGATAGCTCATAACAACGGCACAGCCAAGCCTCGTGCCGGTCAGGATTGTCGCAGCGCAAATACCGCCTTCGCTTGCAGGCCCCGGTCCGCCGGAGCCGGGGGTGGTTCCGCAAAGGAGATGTTTCACTGTTCGCGTGATCACTGCATTCATCGTCGCGAGGCCAGCTTGTCCGTCTGAAACGAAAACACCCGCGACGGACGGCTCCGCGCGGGTGTGACGAACTCTCGATGATGCCAGTATGCCGGTGTTTTGCCCGACGTGTCAAAGCTGCGCACGCGGAGCCGGCAGCCTCAACATCACCGAGCCGAAGAGCATAATGATTCCAACACCCCCGCTACTGTGCATGGGGTTGTTTTCGCACTTTTTTGTTTGGCGCTGCCGAAATGGCCGCTCAGCGCCGTCCGCGCGGCGCCTCGGCCTTGGCGGGCTGGTCGGTCTGCGGGCCGCAGGTGGCCGCGCCAAGCGTCGCCTGCGCCTGCGGCATCAGGCCGGGCTCGGCGGCGAGCGCCTTCATCACGATCAGGCCGGTGGTGCTGGGGGAGTCGATGATCAGGCGGTCGGCGGCGGTGACCTCTTCGTCCTCCGGCAGCTCCTCGTGCTGCGCTTCGGTCATCAGGTCGAGCTCGATCACCTTCTTGCCGGCCGAGCGGTCGTTGATGGCGTAATAGGCGATCTCGTTGCGGGTGTAGAACGACACCGAGGTGTAGGCCTGGCTCACCGGCACGGTCAGCTTGATCGGGCCGCCCGAGAGGTCGTAGCGGCAGATCGCGAGCGCAAAGGCCGGGTCCATGAACGGCATCGGCGAGGTCTGCGGATCGGCGAGGGGCAGCTGCGTCACGCCGTTGAGCTTGGTCATCGGCGTCAGCCGCGAATAGGCGTCCTGCGTCGCGATCCGCGGCAGCGCCAGCACGCTGACGAGGTGGACCACGAGGCCCAGCACCACGCCGGCAACGATGGTGAAGGCGAGGCGGATCATGAGCAGCCCACCGTCGAGATGGTGGGCATCGGCGCATCGCGCTGGGTACGCGTGGCGACGCCGACAGGGGTGTCGTATAGGCGCAGCATCAGGGCGTAGCGCTCGATGCCGCCGGTCGGCAGCCAGTTGCCGGCGCGCGAGCGCGAGGCGATGCGGATCTCGAACGTGCCGTCGGACGACCGCACGATCTCCTGGCTGGTGAAGCCGTAGCGCTGCAGCGAGTTGGCGACGAGATGGCCCTTGCGGTCGTAGAGCGTCAGCGTCCAGAACCGCGCCGGCGGCGTCACGCCGGAGACGATCACGTCGCAGCGGCCGTCGAGCGCCTTCTTCTTGTCATCAGTGGTCGCGGTGAAGGCGACGCCGTCGCCGGTGCCGATCGGCAGCTCTCCGTTGCGCACGATGGTGGCGCGCGAATAGGGATCGACGTCGGCGGTGCCGGTGCGCGGCCGCGCGGTCCAGGCGCCGATGGTCAGCGCGCCGATCTCGGTGCCGCGCGTCGTCGTCATCCAGGTGGCGCCGACGCCGACCACGGTCGCGAGCAGAAGGGCCGTCAATGTGATCAGGATCAGCCGCACGGGTTTCGATCAGTTCTTGCGCGGAGCGGATGCGTTCGCATTCTCTTCCGCATAATTCTGCGGGAAGGCGAGTGCGCTCGATGCCGAGGACGGCTTGGCCGTCTTGCTGTCATCAGCCGTCGATTTGGTCGCGGTCCTGGCGGCGTCGTCGAGCAGCTTCTCGACCCGCACCAGGATGTCGGCGCCGCGCTTGGTCAGCACGGGCGGCGGACCGGGCTTGGTCTCCAGCACCTTCGGCGCCGCGCTGGCCTGCGCGTTCGCGTCCTTCGGCTGCGGCGGCAGCTTCTGGCCCATGCCGATGCCGGGGATCTCCCGAACCTCGACGCCCTGATGCGCGGCGACCATGATGTCGTGCCAGGTCTGCGCCGGCAGCGAGCCGCCGGTCATGCGGTTGGTCGGCGAATAGTCGTCGTTGCCGTACCAGACCGCGCAGGTGAAATTGCCGGTGTAGCCGACGAACCAGGCGTCGCGATACGCATTGGTCGTGCCGGTCTTGCCCGCGGTCGGAATGCCGTCGAGCGCGGCGCGGCGCGCGGTGCCTTCGCTGACGACGTGGCTCATCATGCCCGCCATGTCGGCGGCGATGTTCGGCGGAATGGCCTGCTTCGGCTTCGGCCCGTCGCGGTCCCAGCGCCAGACCAGATCGCCGGCGCCGGTGCGCACTTCAAGCACCGAATGCGGCGTCACCGACTTGCCGCGGTTGGGGAAGGTCGCGTAGGCGACCGCGTGCTCGAGCACGGTGACTTCGTCGGAGCCGATCGGCAGCGAGGGCGTGTCGGGCAGCGGCGCCTTAAGGCCGAAGCGGCGCGCGACCTCGACGATCTTGGCGCGCCCGATCTTGGCCGGGTTCGGCGCCTTCGACTGTTCCTTCTGGCCGATCGCGATCGACAGCTTCACCGGCACGACGTTGATCGAGCGCGTGATCGCCTGCGTCAGCGTGACCGAGCCGGAATAGGAATGGCCATAGTTCTGCGGGCACCAATTGCCGATGCAGACCGGGCCGTCGACCACGATCGAGTTCGGCGTGAAGCCGTTGAGGAGGGCCGTGGTGTAGACGTAAGGCTTGAACGAGGAGCCCGGCTGGCGATAGGCGTCGGTGGCGCGGTTGAACTGGCTGGCGCCGTAGTCGCGGCCGCCGACCATGGCGCGGATGCCGCCGTCGAGATCGGAGACCACGGTTGCGGCCTGGGTCGCGTGATAGTCGCGGCCGAACTGGCGCAGCTGGTTCTCGATCGCGTCCTCCGCCGCCTTCTGCACGTTGGCGTCGATGGCGAGGCGCACCACGAAGACGCGCTCGACGTAGGATTTCGGGAAGGTGTCGACCAGCTTGCGCATCTCGTCGAAGGCGTAGTCGAGATAATAGTTCGGCGAAGCCTCGTCGCGGCGATCGACGGCGAAGGCGGGGTTGCGGCGGGCGCCGAACACCTGGCCCTCGGTCATGAAGCCGGCATCGACGAGGTTGTCGAGCACGACGTTGGCGCGGGCACGCGCCGCGGGCAGGTTGATGTGTGGGGCGTATTTGGTCGGCGCCTTGAACAGGCCGGCGAGCATCGCGGCTTCCGAAAGCGTCACGTCGCGCGCCGACTTGTTGAAGTAGAAATGCGCTGCGCCGTCGACGCCGAAAGTGCCGCCGCCCATATAGGCGCGGTCGAGATAGAGCTTGAGGATCTCGTTCTTGGTCAGGCGCCATTCCAGCCAGATCGCGAGGAAGGCCTCGTTGACCTTGCGCTCGATGGTGCGCTCGTTGCTCAGGAACAGGTTCTTGGCGAGCTGCTGGGTGATCGAGGAGCCGCCCTGGCGGACGCCGCCGGCTTGCGCGTTGGTGACGAGCGCGCGCGCGGTGCCGGCGATGTCGATGCCGAAATGCTCGTAGAAGCGGCGGTCTTCGGTCGCCAGCGTCGCCTTGATCAGGACGTCCGGGAAGTCTTCCAGCGGAATGGAGTCGTTGTGCTTGATGCCGCGGCTGCCGATCGGGTTGCCGTAGCGGTCGAGGAAGCTCACCGCGAGATCGGACTTCTTCAGCCAGTCCTCGTCCGCGGTCTCGCGGAAGGCGGGGATGGCGAGCGTGAGCATCACGACCAGGCCGCCGAGCCCGAGGGTCGCGGCCTCCGACAGCGGCTCGATGAACACCCAGCGCTTCCACCGCCCGACATAGAAGCGGTCCATGAAGGTCGAGTAGCGCTCATAAAGCTCGCGGATGCCCTTGGCCGAGGAGAACAGCGAGGAGTCGATGCGCGCATCGAGATCCAGGAAGAAATTCCGGACCTTCTGCTTCCAATGCGGTGGTATGATCTGGCGCACCTAGAACCCTTGAGGCTTGGTTCGAAAGCGTTCAAGCACCCGGCCGGGGGCGGCATCGAGACGTCTTGAGGGAATGTTGCGGCAAACCCAAGGCGCCCGGTTCGCGTCCTCTGGGGACTCTGTGTTCCTTCTAGCCGAGCAGGGCCCATAAACCAATGGTCAGGCTCGCGATTTTGAACAACAGGCCTAATCGAACCCCGGTTCATTACGGGCGTTCCGGGGACGTTGCTTGCACCCTTACGTCCGCCCGCCCTAGATGGCATTGCCGTAGCTCTTTCGAATCTTGTTGAGGCGCATGACCGCAGCTCCCAAACGACCTTCCGGCCAGGAAGGATTCTTCTGGAAAACCAAGACGTTGGAAGAGATGTCTGGGGAGGAATGGGAAAGCCTGTGCGACGGCTGCGGCCGCTGCTGCCTGAACAAGCTGGAGGACGAGGACACCGGCCAGATCTATTTCACCCATATCGGCTGCAAGCTGCTCGATGGCGCGACCTGCGCCTGCAAGGACTACCCGAATCGTTCCGACAAGGTTCCGGACTGCGTCCGCCTGACCCCGGCCAATGTCCGCACCCTGAACTGGCTGCCGCCAAGCTGCGGCTACAAGCTCGTCGCCGAGGGGCGCGACCTCTATTGGTGGCACCCGCTGGTGTCGGGCGATCCCAACACCGTTCATGAAGCCGGTGTCTCCGTACGCGGCCGGGTCGAGGGCAGCGAGGAAGAGGTCCCGGACGAGGAGCTCGAGGATCACATCGTGCAATGGCCGGCGGTGCTGCCGAAGCGGGCACGTCTGAAGCGACGTCCGAAGGACTGATCCGTCGTTTGGCTCTGTTGGCTATCACGTCTTCGGGATGACCCGGGGGCGGGATGCACCCATGCGCCGCGGTGCCTGCCTGGGAAGAACTTTGCTGTCTACATTGGGCTGCATAGAACGAATCCTTCGCGGCGTTGCGCCGCCCCATGCGTCCGATCGAGATGAACAAGTTCGACCGGCAGAGCAGTTCTGCCGACATCCAGGCATTGCCCGACGACATCGCCGAGGAGCTCTCCCGACTTCCGAGCGAGGTTATCAGCGTCGACGACGCGCCCTCGCTCGCGCCGCCGGCGCCACTGGGGCAGGACGAGGTCCGCACCATCGTCATCAGCCTGATGCTGACGATGTTCCTGGCCGCCCTCGACCAGACCATCGTCGCGACCGCGCTGCCGACCATCGGACGTCAGTTCCAGGATGTCTCGAACCTGTCCTGGGTCATCACCGCCTATCTGCTCGCCTCGACCGCTGTCGCGCCGGTGTTCGGCACGCTCAGCGACATCTACGGCCGCAAGGCCATGATCATCACTTCGCTGAGCCTGTTCGTGACTGGCTCGATCCTGTGCGCGATCGCACCGAACATGCCGATGCTGATCCTCGCGCGCGGCCTTCAGGGGCTTGGCGGCGGCGGCATCATGCCCGTCGTGCAGACGGTGATCTCCGACGTCGTGAGCCCGCGCGAGCGCGGGCAGTACCAGGCCTATTTCTCCAGCGTCTGGATGGTCGGAGGTATCCTCGGCCCCGTCATCGGCGGCGTGTTCGCCGAGCATCTGCATTGGTCGATGATCTTCTGGATCAACCTTCCGCTCACGGCCGCGGCGCTCGCGCTGCTGCTGCCGAAGATGAAGAAGATCCCGGTGTTCCACCGCAAGCGCAAGGTCGACTGGCTCGGCGGCGTGCTGCTGATGGCCTCCGCCGTGGTCTTCATGCTGGTGCTGACCTGGGGCGGCACGCGTTTTCCTTGGCTGTCGCCGACCGTGCTCGCGATGGTCGGCGGCGCGGTCGCGCTTGCTGTCACCTTCATCTGGCACGCGCGGCGTGCTGACGAGCCGTTCCTGCCGCTGCCGCTGCTCGGTGGATCGGTGGTGCCGTTCGGCCTGACCGCGGGCGGCTGTGCGCTCGGCGCGATCACGGGCCTCACCGTGCAACTGCCGCTCTATTACGAGTCGGTCTACCATCTCAGTGCCAGCGAGGCCGGTCTTGCGCTGATTCCGCTCGCGGCGGTCTCGACCTGCGGTGCGGCGATCGCCGGCCGCACCATGGCGCGTGCCAAGCACTACAAGCGCGTCGCCATCGTCGGCACGTCCTGGGCCGCACTGTGCGGCGTTGGTCTCACGGTCACCACCTTGCCGCTGTGGGGGCTGCTGACGCTGATGGCCGCGTTCGCGCTCGGCCTTGGTACGACCTTCCCGGTCTGCGTGGTCTCGATCCAGAATTCGGTCTCGCGGCCGCAAGTCGGCACCATCACCGGCGCGCTGAATTTCTTCCGCTCGTTGATGTCCTCGTTCACGGTCGCGGCCTTCGCGGCGATCCTGCTGATCGCGCTCGGCGCCGACGTGCCGCTTGCCGGCGAACATCATGTCGCGGGCGGCATTCCTGCGATCCCCACAGAGGACATGCGGCACGCATTCCGCTACGTCTTCGGCGCCGCCACCGCGCTGATGACGGGCGCTGCGCTCTGTCTGATCATGATGGAGGAGCGGCCGCTGGCCGGTCCGACCGTCACGCAGCAGGTGGAGATGGCCGAGTAGAGTAGGGGTTAGCCCCCGCGGTCGGGATCGTCGTCGGCATTGCCTGCGCCCGTCTTCCGCGCTTTCGCCGCGAGCTGTTCCTTGAGCCGCGCCAGCGCATCGGAAGTCCAATCACGGACATCGGTGACCGCGACCCAGGCATCGACGTAATGCTCGGGCGCGTAGACATGGCCAAAGCCCATCGGGGTATTGGTCGCGACCGCCATGTCGAGGGCGAGCTGCAGCATCGTCACGATCGGATACCATCGCAGCTCCGGTGAGACATCCGGTCCGCGCGGCGCGCTCATCCAGGCCGGGGCCTGAAAGGCATCGCGATAGGCGAAGAACGTGATCGCGTCGCTGGCATATTGCAGGTAGACGACGCGCATCGGACCCCAGGGCGTATCAGGCGGAACCGTCGGCCCGTTCTGGTTCATGAAGCGCACGAAGCGGCTGTCGCGGAATTCCGGCAGCCACGCCGGCGAGCCAGGGTTGCGGTTCGCGGTGACCGAGCGCCAGATGCGGCTCTCGAACGGTGGCCCGCTCCAGAGCGCGCCGGCAATGGGATCGCCGATCGTTTCGAACAGCTCCGCGGATTTTTCCGAGTTCATGGCGCCGAGGCTGAGCCCGTGAAGGTACAGCTTCGGTCGCTTGTCCTTCGGCAAGCTCGTCCAGTAGCCGTAGATTTCCGCGAACAGCGCGCGCGCAGCCTCTGCGCCGTATTCCGGCTGAAACAGCAGCGACAGCGGGCTGTTGAGGTAGGAATATTGCATCGCGACGCTCGCGACGTCGCCGTGGTGGAGATATTCGACCGTATCCATGGCGGACGGATCGATCCAGCCGGTGCCGGTCGGCGTGATCACGATCAGGATCTTGCGTTCAAAGCCGTGCTGGCGCTTGAGCTCCTCGAGCGCGAGCTTCGCGCGCGCCTGCGCCGTATCTTGCGCAGCGAGGCCGACATAGACGCGCACGGGGGCCTGCGCGGGCCGTCCGGTGACGGCGCTGATCTCGGTTGCGGTCGGGCCCGAGGCGATGAACCGGCGCCCCATGCGCCCGAGCTCTTGCCACTTCACCAGTGATGCCGGGCTTCCGGTCCGGCCCGGATCAGTCGGCTGTGGCCGCTCGGGCTCGAGCAGGACATCGAGCTCGCGGAAGGAGGAGTCGAGCGCGTTGAACGCCGTGCGGATCAGGACATTGCTGGCGATCGACCAGAACAGCAGGCCTGCAACCACGACGCCAATGACGTTCGCGACCTTGCGCGGAATGACGCGTCGGATGCGCGCCGCGAGGAAGCGGGCGACGGTTGCGAACAGCCGCCCCAGCACCAGCAGCACCATGAACGTGACGAGCGCGATGGCGCAGACCTTGAGCGGATGCGCGGTCTCGACCGGCGCCATCTCCATCACGGCGCGGATCGAGTTCTGCCATTCGGCGGCGCGCCAGAGATAGATGACGACGACAATCAGGCAGCCGGCCGCGACCAGCGCATTGGCCTGCGAGCGCAGGCGCGGCGAGGGCTCGGGCAGCTCGAGATAGTGCCACAGCCAGCGCCAGAGGTTGCCGGCGAGGTAGCCGATCGCAAAGCAGGCGCCGGCGAGGGCGCCCTGGGTGAGATAGCTCCGCGGTACCAGCGTCGGCGTCAGTGCGGCCGCGAAGAACAGGGCGCCCAGCATGAGGCCGACGCCGGTTAGCGAGACCAATTGTCGCCGAATGAGCCAAGCCAGATTCTTCAAAGCACCCATCGAGCGACGATTTCCTGATCCGGTAGACGATACGGCTATCCGCTGTCCTTGTCCGAAAAATTGCTCTTTCGCGGCAGCACGATCCTGAACTCGGTGAACTCGCCGGGCTCTGTCTCGATGTCGAGCGTGCCGCCGTGCTGCTTGACGATGATGTCGTGGCTGATGGAGAGGCCAAGGCCTGTGCCTTCGCCGGCCGGCTTGGTCGTGAAGAAGGGATTGAACATCTTCTCCTTCACCTCCGGCGGGATGCCGGTGCCGTTGTCGCGGATGCGGATCTCGACATGGCTGCCGCGGTCGTGGGTTGCGGCGCTGAGCGTGGGCTCGAAGTCTCCGCCGGCCTGGCTGGTACGCTTGGCCATCGCATAGAAACCGTTCGAGATCAGGTTCAGCAGCACCCGCGTGATCTCCTGCGGAAACACTTCGGCTTGCCCGGCCGCGGGATCGAGCTCGTGCTTCAGCGTTACGTCGAACCGCGGTGTTTCGGCGCGGGCACCGTGATAGGCGAGGTTGAGGCTCTCCTCGACCAGCGCGTTGATGTCGCTTAAGCGATGCTCGCCGCCGCCCTCGCGCGAATGCAGCAGCATGTTCTTGACGATGGAATCGGCGCGCCGTCCGTGCTGCACGACCTTGTCCAGATTGTCCTTCAGAAGTCCGGTCAGCTCGTCGACCTCGCTGCGGACATCGTCAGGGAGCGGAGCGGGCGCCAGCACCTCGTCCAACTCGCTCGTCAGCTCGGCGGAGAGCGAGGCAAAATTGTTGACGAAGTTGAGCGGGTTCTTGATCTCGTGCGCGATGCCGGCGGTGAGCTGGCCGAGCGAGGCCAGCTTCTCGGTCTGGATCAGCCGGTCCTGCGCTGCGCGCAGATCGTCGAGCGATCTGGCGAGCTCCCGCGTGCGGTCCTGCACCTCGTTGAACAGGCGCGTGTTCTCGACGGCGATCACGGCCTGGTCGGCGAAGGTCTTGAGCAGATTGATCGCCTTGTCCGGAAACTGACCCGCCTCCGGCCGCGTCACCGCGATGGTGCCGATCGCGACGCCGTCGCGCAGCATCGGCACGACGAGGATGCTGCGATAGCCGCGGGTCCGCGCCAGCTCCTTCATGGCGTCGGTGAGGTCGGGCTCGTTCTGCATGTCGCTGCGGGAGGCATATTGCCCGCTCGTCGCGACGCGGCTGTGGATACCCGACGATGATAGCGATGCCGGGAAAGAGCTGAGCAGATCCGCATTGCCGGCCTCGTTGTCCGTGGTGAAGGCGGTCAGATGCAGCATGCCGTCGATGACGCGGGTGACGGTAGAGGAATGCCCGCCGATCAGCGCCTTGGCGCTGTCGGAGATCGCCCGGAACACCGGGGTGACGTCGGCCGGCGAGGCCGCGATCACCTTCAGGATATCGGCAGTCGCGGTCTGACGCTCCAGCGCCTCCCTGGTCGTATTGAACAGGCTGACATTGCTCAGCGCGATCACCGCCTGGTCGGCGAAGGTCTGAAGCAGGCGCATATGGTGCTCGCCGAACATGCCGGTCGTCCGGCGCGTGGCGATGATGACGCCGATCGCCGCACCCTCGCTCATCAAGGGGACGAACAGCATGCTGCGAAAGCCGCGGGCGCGCGCGATGTCGCGCGCGGCCGGCTCGAGCTCGGTGTCGGGCAATTGCGCCGCCGCACCATCGGCCACGAGCTCGTACGCCGGGAATTGCGCGAATGGCACCGGGAACGAGGCCTGCAGTACGCGGTCGCCGGCCGGATCGGTCGGCGTGAAGGCCGCAAGGTGCGCGGCGCCGTCGATGTAGCGCAGCACAGCTGTGGAGAAGCCGCCGATCAGTCGGTTGGCATTGGCGGCGATGGCGTCGAACACCGGTTGCACGTCGGACGGCGAGGCCGCCATCACCTTCAGGATCTCGGTCGTCGCGGCCTGCCGCTCGAGGGCTTCCCGTCTTTCATCGGTAAGGCGCGCGTTCTCCGCCGCGCTCGATTTCAGCTGCTGCTCGAGCTCGTCGATCCTGCGCCTCAGCGCGTCGGCCATATCCTCGGTAAGCGCGGTCATTGATCGTCCGGTGCGGCCGGGAGCGTGTCCCTTAGCCTGCGCCTTTAGCGCCAAACGCCCGGCCGGCCAAGACTCAAGTCAAGAAGATCTCACGTGCCCGGCCGCGACACCTCGGTCTCCTTGCTGGTGATGAACTCCAGCAGCACCGGGACGCCTTCCTGTGTCTTCTGGATGCCGCGTCTGATCGCGGGGACGATGTCCTCCGGCTTGGTCACCCGCTCGCCATAGCCGCCGAAGGCGCGCGCCATCGCGGCATAGTCGCCGGAGATGTCGGTCGAGCGATATTTTTCGGTCGAGACCGGCATCACCTTGAGCTCGATCGCCATCGAGAAATTGTTGAGCAGGATCGACATGATCGGAATGCGCTCGCGCACCGCGGTCTCGAAATCCATGCCCGTAAAGCCGATCGCCGCATCGCCCCAGACATTGATGCAGAGCTTGTCGGGCTTTGCCAGCTTTGCGCCCATCGCAAGGCCGAGGCCGTAGCCGAGCTGCGTCGTCTTGCCCCAGCCGAGATAGGTGAGGGGCTCGACCGCCTTCCAGAACGGCGAGAGCTGGTCGCGCGGGCTGCCGGCATCATGTGTGATGATGGTGTTCTTGATGTCGACGGTGTGCTGCAAGTCCCACAGGACGCGATAGGGGCTCAAGGGCGCGTCATTGCTGGTCAGCTTCGGCATCCACTTCGCCAGCCACTCCTTGTGCGAGGCCGCGATCTCGGCCACGACTGCCGACGCGTCGCGGTCCGCGGTAACGGTCTTGCCGATCTCCTCCAGCAACGCATCGAGCACGAGGCCGGCGTCGCCGACGAGGCCGATCCTGGCCTCGACATCCTTGTTGAGATGGTTCGGATCGAGCGTGGAGTGGATGATGGTTTTTCCTTTCGGCATCGCGATGCCGAAATTGGTCTCCGTGAACGAGCAGCCGATGCCGAAGATGACGTCGGCCTCCGCGAGGAATTTCGGGACCGCGCGCGGCACCGCGAGGCCGCCGGAGCCGAGCGAGAGCGGATGCGTCTCCGGGAACGACGATTTGCCCCCGAGGCTGGTGGTGACGGGAATGGCCAGCCGTTCGGCCAGCCGCTTCAATTGCGGCCAGGCCTGCGCGTAATGCACGCCCTGGCCGGCATAGATCACCGGCCGTTTCGCATTCACGAGCAGGCCGGCTGCTTCCTTCACGTGCACGGGGTCCGCGCCGTAGCGGGTGCGCAGCACCGGCGTGTAGTTCAGCGGCTCCGGCACCTCCTCGTTCCACATGTCGGAGGGGATCTCGACGATCACGGGCCCGCCGCGGCCGTTCTTCAGCTTGGTGAAGGCGCGGCGGAAGATGTTGGCGACCTCCGCGGCCAGGATGATGGGCTCGGAGGACTTTGCGAACGGCTTCATCGCCTCGCTGGAATTGAAGTTCGGCTCGATATGCGCCAGCCGGCGCTGGTAGCCCATCGGCAGCACCAGCACGGGCACGGATTCGCCGAAGCACTGGGCGACACCGCCCATCGCATTCTCGGCGCCGGGTCCGTGCTGCATGCAGAATGCGCCGATGCTGCGCCCCGACGTCACCCGCGAGATCGCATCCGCCATGTGAATGCCGACGCGCTCCTGCCGCACCATGACGGGACGGATCTCGGCCTTGGCCGCATGCTCGATCAGGTGGTTGACCGGATAGCCGCAGAGGATCTCGATTCCCTCGCGCCGCATGATTTCCGCAATCGCAGTGCCGAGCTTCATGGCGTCTCTCTCCCTGGCGAGGCCGGTTGATCCGGCTGTTAGTGAGAGAGGATCAGGAAATCCGGGAGGCGTAAAGCGCGCGCCGTGAGCGCGACGGTAGGCCAGCTATGCACCGCGAGCGTGCACCGGCTCCGACCGGCGATAGTGGCCGCAGCCGCCCGCCGTTGGCTGCACGCGCTGCAGCAGCCGCTTGGCCGCAACGAGATCCAGCGTTTCGAAGCCTTCCGTGAACTCGTCATAGATCGGGGCGAGCAGTCGGACGGCCTTGGCCCTGCGGCCGGTCGCAATCCAGTGTGCTGCGAGATCGGTGGCGATCCGCAACTGGAAGGTCATCGCGTCGATGGCGCGCGCTTCGGCGAGTGCCTGCTGTAGCCGCTTTTCAGCGCGCAGCGGCTCGCCGGCATCGAGAAGGACCAATGCGTCGACCCGCTGAAGTTCCGATCGGCACCAGCGCTCGCCCTGACGTTCCTGATGGCCGATCGCCCGCGTGATGGCCTCGCTTGCCTCAGCGATCCGCCCTTGCCGCAGATAGGCGCGGGCGAGGGCCGCGAGATAGCTGCCGATCCGCATCAGGAAGCGGCATTCGATCAGTTCGTCGATCGCGGCCCGGATATCCTCCACCGCGCGCGGATCGCCGCGCAAGTCGCGAAGGCAGGCGGAAAAATAGCGCTCGACCGGAACCCAGCGCGAGATGCGCTCACGTTCCAGGTTGCGACGCAGGCGCATCGTGAAGCTCTCGAGCGCGTCCAGATTGCCGGTTTCGAGCGCGACCGGAAGTGCGGCAAGCCCAAGTGCGTTCGATTGCGACACCCAATGGCCGCTGCGGTCTGCGGCGTCGACGGCGTCGCGGGCGAGCCTCGCCGCGTAGTCGGCTTGCCCTTGCATCCACGCCACGAAGGGCAGGTTGAAGCGGACGGTGATGAACCGGTAGACCTCGTTCGCATCCTTGCGCGAATGGCCCTCGGCCAGCGAATAGGTTGACGCGAGACGATCCAGCACCGGGCGGCTCTTGCTCAACTCTCCGGCAAAGGCGTGGGCCCAGGCGAGTGCCCGATCGGCTTCGGACGTCGCCGTGAGGTCGCGATCCCGGTCGGCCTGCGCGGTGGCCTCCTCGAGATAGGTTATGGCGCGCGGGATCTCACCGATCTGCAACAGATAAAAGGAAAAACCCACCAGCGCTCGCTGCTGGTACTCGATGCTGCCGGCGCGCCTTGCGAAGGCGATCGCGTCGAGCCAGGCAACCTCGTTCTCGTTCGACATGTTGCGGGCGTAGAACAGGCTCCATCCAAGAGCGCAGGCGATCTTTGCCTTTGACAGATCGTCGCACGCGACGGTCTTGGCCAGGGCGAGCGCGTCCTCCAGCCGCGCCTGTGCTTCCGACAGGATGAAGGTTTCCGACCACAAGGTGATTGCCGCAACCGCGAGCCTGATGCCGAGGACGGGATCGCCTTCCTCGCCAACCGCCCATGACAGCGCAGCGCGCAAATCGGCGATGCGGCCGAGGTAGCGCTGGGTCCAATCGGCCGGCTCGCGCCAGTTCCACTCCTCCTCGGACCGTTCGAAGAGCGCGAGAACGCGCTGCGCATGGCGGCGCAGCGCCTGGCTGCAGGCGGGATCGGCCTGGCGCCGCTCGGCCGCATAGCGGCGCGTGCTGTCGAGCAGTCGGTAGCGAAGGTGCGCGCCGCGGGCTTGCGCGCCGAGGAGCGATTTGGTGACGAGACTGCCGAGGCCGGTGACGACGTCGACCGGAGTGAGCCCTGCGGCTTCCGCGACGAAGAGAGCATCCTCGACCTCGAAGGCATCGCTGAACACGGACAGCAGGCCGAACAGTGTGGCCTCCTTCTGCGACAGCAGCCGGAAGCTCCAGTCGATCGTCGCCATCAGGGTCTCATGGCGCGGCGGCGCACCCTCGGCGCTGGGAGCGCGAAAGCCCAGTTTCTGGTCGAGCAGCGCCACCAATTCGCGAGGATTGAACCTGCCGATCTGGGCTGCCGCCAGTTCGATCGCCAGCGGAAGGCCGTCGAGCGCATGACAGATCGAGGCGACGGCCTCGCAATCATCATTGACGAACTGGTAGCCCGACCATTCGGCGGCGCGGCGGACGAACAGCTGCACAGCCGGAAATGTCACGGCCTGATCGACGCTCAGGGTGCGGCCGGGTTTCGGTGAGGGCAGCGAACCAAGCCGCACAATGTGCTCGGTGGCAGTGCCGAGCGGCTCGCGGCTCGTCGCCAGCAGCCTGGACGGCGATGTGTCCGTCAGGAACTTGCCGGCGAAGATCGTGGCGGCGGGCAGCACATGCTCGCAATTGTCCAGAATGAGCAGCATCTGCCGCGGCCTCAGATAATCGAGGGCTGCAGCCAGACCGTTGTCCGTATTGCCTCTGATGCCCAGTGCCGTCACGAGCGCCGCACCGAACAGCGTAGGATCGGAAATTGTCGCGAGATCGACGAAGCAGACGCCGTCGCGGCACCGCGGCGCAAACGCCTTGGCGACGGCCACGGCAACGGTCGTCTTGCCGATGCCTCCTGCGCCAGCCAGGGTTACGTGCCTGTTGTCGGCCAATAGATCGGCGATCTCGACGATTTCCGCCTCGCGGCCGACGATGCCGCGCGGCAATGGCGGATTGGACAGGGGGAGTGGACCGGCCAGTGCCGGATCGTCCCCGATCTCGCCGATGCTGGTTTGCACCTCCGCGATGAACTTGTAGCCGCGGCGCGCCACGGTCGCGATGTAGGCGGGCTCGATCTGGGCGTCTCCCAGCGAGCGCCGCAAGCTCCACATGTTGACCTTGAGATTGCTGTCGTGGAGGAAGGTGCCCGGCCAGGCCGCCGCCATCAGCTCATTCTTGCTGACCAGATCGCCGCGGCGCTGCACCAGCAGCTGCAAGAGCTCGAATGCGCGCCCGCCCAATTTGACAGGACGCCCGTCAAGAAGCAGGAGCTGGCGGCTGGGAACCAGTCGAAACGGGCCGAAACAGTATGTGAGTTCCCGTCGGCGTGTGCCCCGTTGCCGTGTCTCGGTGGCAGCCTGCATGGATCATTGCCAATCGATCGAAGAGATCACCAGCAATTATCATGCGCTGCAAAATTGTTGGAGTGAGCCGTTCTGAATTCGCACGATTGCGACGGGCATTTGCCCGCAGGATGGCTGCGACAAAACGGCTCGCGCAGGCGCCGGCTATTTCTTGGGCACACCAAGAACCGCCATGCGCATGACCTCGACGCCGCCATCGGCAAGCTCGGGAAGCCTGGCGAACCAGTCCTTCACGTAAGGCATTGCATTATGGGCGTCGAAATCGGCCTGGCTCGCGAACACCTCGTAGAAGATGAAATGACCGGGCTTGGCGCGGTCTTCCTGCAGAAAATAGACCAGGTTCTTGGGATCGCCGCGAACCAGATCGATCAGCGGCAGCGTGGCCGCGCGCAACGCGTCTTCCTTTCCAGGCTTGGCTCGCACCTGCGCCACCACCGAATAGGCACCTTCAGGAATCTCCTGATAGCGAACGCGCGGGGCTTCCTGGGCGACCGCGGACGGCGCCGTCATGGCCATCGCGGCGGCGAACAGCAGGGGGCATAGCGAATTGCGGACGAGAGTTCGCATGATGAAGTCCTTCACATCGTGATGGTGAGCGCTTTGTCGTGCGACCGGCAAAAAGCCGGTCGCGCGACGTTTGACGGGTCAGCGAATGATTGTCTGCTGCCGCTTTGCCAGGGCCTCGCTGAAACGCTGCTTGACGGGGCCGAGCGCTTTGACGAACTCGAGCTGCTCGCCCTCCGGCCCCTTGCAATAGATCAGCTCCCAGCCATTCGAGGGTTCTGCGGTGACCCGGTTCGTGTTGGTGCTGCGGGGAGCGGCCTTGCGATCCGCCTCCGTCATGACGCGGATGGTGCGGTTTGCCCGCACCTGCGTCATGCCGCGCCGCGCGGATTCGGCTTCAAGGTCGGCGATGAACTTGTTGAAGTCGACATCGTCGCGAACATAGAAGCAGATGTGCATCATGCGCGGGAAGGCCGGGCTCATATGCTCCACCGGCTCGGCAAAGCTCTTCGCGCCGCCCATCGGCTGGTCGGCCTCGCGATATTGCAGCAGTTCGATCACCACGTTGTCGAACTGGATGAAGCGGACATCGAGCCGCTGCGCCCCGCTCCGCAAGTCGGGCACGCCGATGGTTCGCGGATTGACCCCGCGCGCATTCGCCTCGATCTCCTGGTCGGCCAGCAGCGTGTTCTGCACCTCGTCACCCTGGAAGTCGCCGTGACGGAACACTTCGGTGCCGCCGAGCACTTCCGTGTAGAACTGATAGGCCCGCTCCATGTTCTGCACCGTCAGCCCGAAATGCTGGACGCCCTGGAGCCGCGCGCCGAGCGGCGCCTCGTTGCGCTCGGCCGGCGACATGCTGGTGGCGCCCTGTGTCGCGGCCTGCGCGTCGGCTGCCGTGCCGGCGACGAGGCCGGTGACGACGGCTGCGCCGGCCGTCTGGAGCAGGACACGGCGGCCCATGTCGGTGGCGTTGTCGGCTTTGTCTGTCATGTCGCTTTCCTCAGTGGTTCGGTGGATTTTGCGTGTGTTGTCCTGCCAGCCGGACCGGTGCCCGACCGGGATGAGCCTGCTGCGCACTCCGACGGCTCAAGCGGCTGCGGGAAGCGGAGCTGCGGGGTTGACGAGTCCCTCCGAGCGGAGCTCGCGCCAGAAATCGGCGGGGATGGCTTCCTCGAGCGCAACGCGATCCTCGGCGATGCGGCCCGGGCGGCTCGCACCGGGAATGACGGCCGCCACCACGGGGTTGGCGAGTGCGAACTGCAGGCCCGCCGCCTTCATGCTGATGCCGTAGCGATCGGCGATGGCCTTGATCCGCGCCACCTTGTTGAGGATTTCCGGGGGTGCCGGCGCATATTCGAAGTTCGGACCGCCGACGAGCGCGCCCGAACTGTAGGGGCCGCCGACGACGATCGCGAGCTCGTGCTCCGCAACCATCGGCATCACGCGCTGAAGCGCCCTTGCATGGTCGAGCAGCGTGTAGCGGCCCGCGAGCAGGAAGCCGTCGGGGCGCGGCTCTTCGAGCGCGAGCAGCAGCTCGATCGGCTCGACACGGTTGACGCCGAGGCCCCACGCCTTGATCACGCCCTCGTCGCGCAGCCGGTCGAGCGCGCGGAAAGCGCCCTTGCGTGCGCTTTCGAAGACCGAAAGCCATTCGTCGCCGTAAAAATCCTGCGCGACATCGTGCACGAAGGCGATGTCGATGTGCGAGGTAGCGAGCCGCTTCAGGCTGTCCTCGATCGAGCGCAACGTCCCGTCCCGGGAATAGTCGTTCACGATCCTGTTCGGGCGCCCGTATTGGAAGACGCCGCCCTTCTCGCCGAGGTCGCGGGCGCTGACATCCTCGATCTCGTCCAGGATCACGCGTCCGACCTTGGTGCTGACGACATAGTCGCCGCGCGGCCGGCCGGCGAGCGCAGCGCCCATGCGGATCTCGGCAAGACCCGCGCCGTAGAAGGGCGCCGTGTCGAAATAGCGGATGCCGTCGTCCCAGGCCGCATTCACCGTCGCGAGCGCTTCCTGCTCCGGGATGTCGCGGAACATGTTGCCGAGCGGCGCCGCCCCGAAACCCAGTTTCCCCGGCAGAATATCCTTGAGGGCCATGTTGAGAGTCCTTGTTTGTGACAGCCAAGACCATCCGTGCGCGGCGCGACCGATCTCAGTCGGCTGCGGACGTATCTGCGCTTCTGATGAACGCCGCGACCTCGCGCGGATGCGACAGCATCACCGCGTGGCTGCTTTTCATCTCCGTCACCTTGGCGCCCGAGCGCTTGGCCATGGTGCGCTGTGCCGTCGGGGGGATCATGTGATCCTCGCTCGTCACCATGTAATGGGTCGGCTTCGTCTTCCAGGCCACGCGATCGACCTTGGTCTGGACCGCCTGCAATCCCCAGGGCAGTTGTGCTGCACCCATGAAGCGGGTCGTGGCCGTGTCGACATCGGCGGCGAACGAGGTGGGGAATTTGTCGCGGTCGACCAGGAGATAATTGCCCTCAGTGACCAGCGGAGCCTTGTGCTCGCCGGCCGGCACGGGGGCCTCCGCCAGCGTGCTGACCGACTCGCCGGCGTCGGGCGCGAATGCCGCGAGATAGACGAGGCTGCGGACCTTCGGATTGTCGCCTGCTTCCGTGATGATCATTCCACCATAGGAGTGCCCGACGAGAATGACCGGATGCCGGGCCTTGGCGATCACGCGTTCGGTCTCTGCGACATCGTCGCGAAGCGTGATCGTCGGCTGCTGGACGACGAGCACCTCGTAACCGGCGTCCGAGAGGATGTTGTAGGTGTTCTTCCAGCCCGAGCCATCGACGAAGGCGCCGTGGACAAGGACGATGGAAACGGTCCTCTCGGCCGCGATCGCGGGGGCGGCCGTTGCGAGCGTCATTGCGGCAAGCGCGGAGATAAGCGGCTTCATACCAGGCTCCGATCCTCGATACGGCGGCATTGCCGTTGATGTGCGCTTCACTAGCGTTCGTGAGCACTGCGGTATTTCCGATTCCTGCGCGATGACCGACGCATCTTGCTCATCCGCGGAGAAGCCGGCGTTGGAAGCCGATCGTGCCTGGCTCCAAGCCTTTGCTTTGCCTGGCTTTTACCTCTTTTAACCGCGCCGCCTCTGGACTTCGCTATCGCCGCTTGTGAGAAATTCGCGGTCGGCGTGGCAGCGGCCGGGGCTGCAACTCACCACCGGATGGAATGATCGCTCGCTCGCGATACGGGGCCGGGATTCGCCGCAACCAGCGGAGGTCGTGATGGCGCTCGTGACGCATGGAGATCAGAAATACAAGAACAGCGAGAAGCTCGCGGAGACCAGCGACTGGCCGGGGCTGAGCATCGAGCATCGCAAGTTCGAGGCGGGCCGCCAGGCAACGCCCGTTCCCATCTGCACCGAGCTCGTCATGCTGCTGTCAGGTGGCGGGATGGTGTGCCGGGCCGGCAACGGTGAAGTCCAGAAGAGCCTCGCACGGCCGGGTATGAGTTACCTCGTCCCCGTGGGGACGCAGGAGAGCCATCTCGAGCTTTCGGACCGGATGGAATGTCTTCATCTCTATCTTCCGCCGGCGCTGCTGGACCAGAGTGCGCTTGCGGACTTTGATATCGATCCGGCAAAAGTCGAGATCGCCTACGCCCACGGTCTGACGGACCAGGTGCTCTTCCACATCTGCTCGCCGCTGCGCGATCTGCTCCATCGCCCGCGCCAGCCGACCGACGCATTGTTCGTCGAGGGAATCCAGGTCGCGCTCGCGGCGCATCTGCTGGGGAATTACACGATCGACCGCTGGCGCGCGCCCGACAAATTGCCGGCGCTCGATCCGCGGCGCCTGCAGCGCGTGCTGGACTATATCGAGGCTTCTCTTGGCGGCGACATCAGGCTCGAGGATCTGGCGGCCGAGGCCTGCCTCAGCCCCTATCATTTTTCCCGGCTGTTTCGCGAGGCGACCGGGTTGTCACCGCACCGTTACGTGACCGATCGCCGCGTCCAGGCCGCGCGGCAAGAGCTCGCGCGCAACCGTTTGTCCCTGGTCGAGATTGCCCTGGAGTTCGGTTTCGGCTCGCAAGCCAATTTCACGCGCGTGTTCCGCAAGGCCGCAAGTCTCACGCCGGGGCAGTATCGCGAATTGTGCTGCGGCCAGGCTGACGTGAAAACCGCTCGTTCCGATACGGCATCCCGCAGGGATTGCGCATGATCCCGCAGGAATCGGAAATACGGCTCAGCGTCCATCAGGCAGTGCTGTCGTGCCGACCATATCTGCAAGGGGATGTACCGACATGATCGAGCTCACGGTGAACGGGATCAAGCGCCAGGTCGACGTCGTCCCCGAGATGCCGCTCTTGTGGGTGCTGCGCGACGAGCTCGGCATCACCAGTCCCAAATATGGCTGCGGGGTCGCACAATGCGGCGCGTGCACCGTCCAGATCGACGGACTGGCGGTCCGGTCCTGTCAGGCGCATATCGGCGAGGTCGCCGGCAAATCGGTCGTCACGCTCGAAGGGCTGGAGAAGAAGGAGCAGCACCCGGTCTTGCAGGCCTGGATCGCGCATCAGGTGCCGCAATGCGGCTACTGCCAGACCGGACAGATCATGCAGGCCGTCTCGCTGCTTGCATTGATCTCCAAGCCAACCGACGAGCAGATCGATCAGGTGATGTCCGGCAATCTCTGCCGTTGCGGCACCTATCCGCGCATCCGCGCGGCGATTCATGCGGCTGCTGCGAACAAGATGGCGGAGAAGTGAGATGGGCCACGTGCAGCGCCTTTCCCGTCGCGCCTTCGTTTTCGGCTCTGCTGCTGTCGCCGGCGGCGTTGCTTTCGGCGCCTATGGCCACGCCGAAGCGGCCGCGCCGATCACCACCGACAATCCATTGGTCACGGGCCTCGGGCCGAATTCCGCGAGCTTCAACCCCTGGGTCGAGATCAGCCCGGACAAGATCACGCTGATCGCCCAGCACGCCGACATCGGCCAGGGCGTCGGATCGGTGCAGCCGATCATGATCGCCGAGGAGATGGACCTCGACCCCGGCCAGTTCGAAATCCGCTTCGCCGGTCCAAGCCCCGCCTATTTCAACACCGGCTTCGCGGACGAGTTCGCGCCGTTCGTGGCCGCGGACCAAAGCCCGGCCGCCGAGGAAGCGCGCGCTGCCACGCTCGAATGGCTGCGAAAGGCCGGCCTGCAAATGACGGGTGGATCGAGCACGATCCCGGACACCTATCAAAAGCTGCGTGTTGCCGGTGCGGTCGCGCGCGAAACGCTCAAGGCCGCCGCGGCCAAACGTTCGGGCGTCGCGGTAGCCGACCTTCGCACGCAATCCGGCCATGTGATCCTGCCCAACGGAAGCAGGATCGCCTATGTCGAGCTCGCGGCGGAAGCATCGAAGATTCCGCCGGTGCTCGATGCGCAGCCGCGCGACCCGTCCAAATGGCGCATGCTCGGCAAGCCGATGATGCGGCTCGACGTCCGCTCGAAGGTGATGGGCGAGCTGAAGTTCGGCATCGATATGAAAATGGACGGCATGCTGTATGCGTCCGTCAAGCTGAACCCCGCCAAGGGGCAGCCGCTGAAATCATATGACGCCAGCAAGGCGCGGGCGATGCCGGGGGTCAAGAAGATCCTCGAAATCAAGAATGGCGTCGCGGTGATCGCGACGAACAGCTGGTACGCAATGAAGGCGGTCGACGCCATCATTTGCGAGTGGGCGCCCTCGGCCTATCCCGCGGAGCAGGCCGACCATTGGAAGGTTCTGGAATCGTCATTCAAGCCTGAGTTCCTGGGCAAGGAGTGGCGGAAGATCGGCGACATCGAAGCCGGGCTGAAGACAGGGACGCGCGTCGAGGCCGAGTATCGCGCTCCTTACGTGGCGCATCAGCCGCTCGAGCCGCTGAACGGGATCGGCCTCGTCACCGACAACGGGATGGAGATCTGGGTCGGCCATCAGAGCCCCCGCTTCGTGCAATATGTCGCGGCGACGGCGATCGGCCTCAAGCCGGAACAGGTCACCTTCCACAATCAATGGACTGGTGGGAGTTTCGGACATCGCCTCGAATACGAGAACGTTCGCGTTCTCGCCGAGATCGCCAATCAGATGAAGGGCACGCCGATCAAGCTCGTGTTCTCGCGCGAAGAAGATTTCCTCCAGGACATTCCGCGCCAGATTGCGATCGCCCGGCACCGCGGCAGCATCGACAAGGGAAAGATCGTCGCCGCCGACCTTGCTCTGGCCTCGACGACACCGCTCAAGGGGCTGCTCGAGCGTTCGGGCACCCCCTCGAAGGATCCTGACGGGCAGTTGGCCGCTGGGCTCTGGAACGTCTATTACGACATCCCCAATTTCCGGGCCACGAGCTACGAGGCGCAGGGGTTGTCGCCGAGCACCACATGGCGCTCGGTCGGCGCCTCGACATCAGGCTTCTTCACCGAAAGCTTCATCGACGAATTGATTCATGCGGCGGGCCTCGATCCGATGAAGGCGCGCATCGCGATGTGCACCGTGCCGCACTATCGCAAGGTGCTGGAGACCGTGGCGGAGATGTCGGACTGGAAGGGTCCGCTCGGCAACGGCAGAGGCCGCGGCGTCGCGTTCGTCGAGTCCTTCGGGACACCGACCGCCGAAGTCGTCGAAGTCTCGATGACGGACAGAGGCATCAGGATCGACAAGGTCTGGGTCGCGGTCGATGTCGGCAAGGTTGTCGATCCCGTCAATTTCGAGAACCAGGTGCAGGGCGGCGTCATCTGGGGGCTCGGCCATGCCATCAATTGCGAGCTCACTTACGCCAAGGGCGCGGTGCAGCAGACCAACTACAATCACCACGAGGCGATGCGGATCTATCAATGCCCGGTCATCGAGGTTCGCGGGCTCGAGAACGATCCGAAGGTGAGGGGTGTCGGCGAGCCGCCGGTTCCGCCGGCCGCGCCTGCGCTCGCCAATGCGATCTTTGCGGCGACCGGCAAGCGTATCCGCGAGATGCCCTTCAACAAGTTCATCGATTTCGTGTGAGGCGGATGATGAAGAGATCTCTGATCGCGGTCGTCTTCGCAGCTTCAGCCATCGCGGCCCTCACCGGGATCGTCGCGGCCAAGGACGAGGCCGCCAAAGACGTGCTGCGGCCCGGCAGCGTCAGCCGGGCAGAGGGGCTGGAGGCCTGGAAGCGGATCGAAGCCGTGGTGATGCATCCGCGCTGTGCCAACTGCCACGTCGATGCCAAGGCCGTCCCGATATGGACGCCAGCAGGCGAAACCAGGCCGCGCGTGCACGGCATGAACATCCACGGTGGCGAGAGCCGCATCGGCGCGGAGGCGATTCCGTGCTCGACCTGCCACATGACCTCGACCCAGGCGAACGAGCCGGCACCGGCGCCGCCGCGCGCCGGCATCGACTGGCAGCTCGCGCCGGTGGCTTTCATCTGGTTCGGCAAGAGCGGCGCCGAGATCTGCGCGCAGCTGAAGGATCCCAAGCGCAATGGCGGCCGCGACGCCGCCGGCCTCGTCGACCATCTGCGGCACGATGCATCTCTGAACGGTTTCATTCCCCGGGGCTGGGCCCCCGGAGCAGGCCGCTCGACGCCGCCGGGCACCTTCGAGGATCACGTCAAGGACATGGCAATGTGGGGCGCGGCCGGACAGCCCTGTCCGAATTGATCCGTTCTCCGCGTCGCGCCAACTGGCCGCCTGCATGCACACCGATATCCAAAGGAGAAACCCATGACCCAACATGTCCTCTTCATCGTCACCAACGCAGCCGTGCTCGGTCCGCATAATCGCAAGACCGGCTTCTTCTTCGCCGAGGTCGCCCATCCCTTCGAGGTGCTCGACAAGGCCGGGGTCGCGGTGGAGTTCGCATCCCCGGCCGGGGGATGGACGCCTTACGATGCGTACGACGAGAAAGATCCCGCTCAGAAGGATTTTCTCGCGAGTAAAGCCTTTCGTCGCCTAAATCACAGTCGCAAATTGTCCGAGGTGGACGCCGCCGACTACGACGCCATCCTGGTGCCCGGCGGTCTTGGGCCCATGGTGGACATCCAGCGCAATGCAACGGTCCAGAATGCCATCGTGCGGGCCTGGAGCACCGGCAAGCTCGTCGCCGCTGTTTGTCACGGGCCGTGCGCGCTGCTTGGCGTCAACCTTGGTGATGGCGTCCCGTTCGTTCGCGGCAAGAAGCTCACGTCCTTCTCGAAGAAGGAAGAGTACGACTACGCCCGCGATGATGTGCCTTACGAGCTTGAGGACGCGTTAAGGGCAGAGGGTGCCGAGTACTCGTCGGCAGCCAACTGGCAACCTCACGTCGTCGTCGATGGCCGTCTCATCACGGGGCAGAACCCCGCTTCGGCCGGACCGCTGGGAAAAGAGTTGCTGTCCGCCCTCAAGGACCGGTGACGCGAGAAATTTGAATTCTCCGAGTGGACGCAATTCGCGAGGGCGGGCTCGGCATCTCCGAAGCCGCGCTTGCCCTCGCATTGGAGCTATCGAATGACGCAATCGCCATCCAAGATCACCGGTATCCTGGTTGCTCGCCCGGGCAAGTCCGCTGAACTCAGGGCCCTACTTGTCGCCATGGCACCGCATTCCAGGGCCGAACCTGGCAACCTGCGCTGGGACGTCTGGCGCGACACATCAAACGAAGATCGCTACGTTCTCGACGAGCTGTACCGGGACGTTGCAGCCGTCGAAGCTCACCGAGCCACGCCGCATTACCAGGCCTACCTGGCCAAGATTCCCGAGCTGGCTGATCGGACGGCAGTGGTCCTGGAAGCGGTCGAGGTTGGGGACAGGTGAACAGCGTCAGCCAATCTTTGAAGTAACTGCATCCGCGCGAACCGCTCCGCTCCATCCGCGCTGCGAGCTTGTGAACTGCCAGAGCCGCAATCCGGAGCCGACTGACAACATCCTATTTGCAGTTCTTGCAGATCATCAGCTTTCGCTTCAACGCCCCATCTTCCTGATCGAGGTCATTTGCATCCGGAGTGGACCTGGTGTCCTTTGCGGCGCGTGACCGCACGGGCGGCGTTACCCGGCTCGGGGTGTCAGTGTCATCGCCGGCGCCGACGCTGAAGCCGTCATAGTCGGCGGCCGGATTCGGCATCGGTTGAGGCCCGCCAATCACGGAAGGCTCTCTGCCCGATACCGGCGGAGTTCTGTTTGTCGTTACCCGCGCGGGCTTGCTGGCGCTCGGGCGCGGGGGCGATGCATCAGGCGGAGCAAGCGAAACTGGCGGGGCCGGAGTTTGCGCGCTCGCGCTGTTGTGCGACCACGGGCCGGTAAACATCAGGCTGAGAGCCAGGAGCGTCACGAGTCTCATCAGAATCCTTCGATCAGCTCTGGTTCACCGGTTGGCGGCATGGCGCGCCGAGCCACGACGTGGTGCAGAGTATCAGGACTCCCATGGCCGTCAAAGCGTCGTCGCCCGGATGGCGCTCCGCACCATCCGGGCTGCGATTCCTTTCGCTTTGCCCGGCAAAGCCATCACCGGGCGAAGCGCGACCGTCGGCTCAGACCAGCGTGCCCGCGTGGAAGCTCGCATGGGCCAGCAGCGATTGGATCACGACGTTGTCGCCGGGACCTCCGTCCAGCACGTCGGTTCCGCCGCCGCCGATCAGCACATCGTCGCCGAGCCCGCCGAGCAGCGTACCGTTGCCGGCGCTGCCGATGAGCACGTCGTCGCCGGCGCTGCCGTCGAAAACGAGGTGCGGCCCGCCGGGACCGACACCTGATGCTTCGATCACGTCGTCACCGCCGAGGCCGTTGATGGTGATGGTGTCGTTGAAGTCGAAGTTCTCGATCACGACCTGGCTTGCCAGGCCGTCGATCACCAGCGCGCCGTTGCTGTTGAGCGAAAGCGTGATGACGTCGTCGCCGCCGGTGCCGTTGATCACGATCTTGTCGGCCGCGCCATCGCCGCCCGGGTTGCCGGGAACGCCGCCGAGGTCGATCTTGACCTCCGTCACGTCGGTCCCGCTCATGTCGCCGACATTGATCGTATCGGCGCCGCCGCGGGCATTGAACGCGATCGTCTCGACGCCGTGTGTATCCATCGTGATCGAGGCGACGTCCCGCGTCAGCTCGGCACGGGAGCCGTTCGCGAAGATGTTGATGGTTTCGGCGATGTTGGCGCCGTTGAACAGCAGCGTGTCGGCGCCGCCCTGGCCCTCGACCGTATCGTTGTCGTCGCCGGGATTCCAGACGAACGTGTCGTTGCCCGCGCCCATCAGCGCGACGTCGTTGCCGTCGCCGCCGTTGATCACGTCATCGCCCTGGCTGCCGCGGATGGTGTCGTTGCCAAGTCCGCCATTGATCGTCAGCTGCAGCACGCCGGCGGCAAGTCCGCTGGCGTCGATGACGTCGTCGCCGCCGAGGCCGTTGATCGTCAGCTGGTCGGTTGCGTCCATGGCGCTCAGGCTGGTGGCCGCATGCAGGCCGAACACGGTCACGCCGGCGGCATTGCCGGAGACGCCGAACGTGTCGGCGCCCTGGGTCGCATCGACCGAGACCGTATCGACGGCGCCGTCGGGCGTACCAGTCGAACCGCCGAGGTCGATGTTCACCTGCGTCACGTCGGTCCCGGTCAGATCTCCCACCGCGATATGGTCGGCGCCGCCCAGCGCGTGGATATCGACGTGCTCGACGGCGTGCAGGTCCATCGTGATGTTTGCGACGTCACGCACGAGCCGGGCGTGATCGCCGTTCGCCGCAAGGACCATATTCTCGGCAATGTTGGCACCGAAGAACTGCAGCGTGTCGACACCGGCTCCGCCATCGACGGTGTCGCTGCCGTCGCCCGGATTCCACTGGACCACGTCGCGGCCGTCGCCGAGCTGCACGAGGTCGTCGCCCCGGCCGCCGACGACGGAATCATTGCCGTCGCCGCCGATCAGCGTGTCGTTGCCGGCGCTGCCAGTGATCGTATCGTTGCCGGCGCCGCCGTCGATCGTGAGGTGCACGACCCCCGCGGCAAGCAGGGCCGCCGAGATCGTGTCGTTGCCGCCAAGGCCTTCGATGACGAGCGCATCGCTCGCGCCCTCCGCGTTGGCGATGGCAACAGCGGCGGGCAATCCCGTAACCGAAACCGACGTGCCCGAGCCGGAGACCTCGATCATGTCGGCGCTGCGCGTGCCCTCGAGCGTCACCGTATCGGCCGCGCCGTCGCCGGTCCCGCCCGACCCGAGATCGACGTTGACCTGCTTGACGTCGGTCCCAGCCAGATTGTTGACAACGATGTTGTCGCTGCCGCCGCGCGCGTTGATCGTGATGGTCTCGATGGCGTCGAGGTCCATCGTGATGTTGCCGACATCGCGGGTCAGCAGCACGCGCCCGCCATTGGCGGCGGAGAGGGTGATGTTCTCGCCGATGTTCGAGCCGTTGAACAGCAGGGTGTCGGCTCCGGCCTGACCGTCCACCTTGTCGCTGCCGTCGCCGGGGTCCCACTGGAAGGTATCGTTGCCGGCGCCGAGCAGGGCGGTGTCGTTGCCCTGGTTGCCGTCGATGAAATCGTTGCCGTCGCCGCCCAGCAGGCGGTCCGCGCCATTGCCGCCGACGATCGTGTCGTTGCCGGCCCCGCCGTCGAGCGTCAGCGTGATGAGCGCGGCGAGATTGCCGGTGGCGGTGATGAGGTCGTCGCCGCCGCCGGCATGAAGCTCGAGGTTTTCGGTGGTGCCGATGTCCAGCGAGAACGGCGCCGGGTCGACACGGTCGAAGCGGACGCGCGTGCCGTTGGCCGTGATGGCGAAGGTCTCGCTGCCGTTGCCGCCGTTCACCTCGGCGGTGTCGGTCCCTTCGCCGCCTTCCATCAGGTCGCTGTCGTCGCCGGGGTTCCAGATCATGCGGTCGTCGCCGGCCTCACCGAACATCTGGTCGTTGCCGTCGCCGCCGACCAGCACGTCATTGCCGGAGCCGCCGAACAGCAGATCGTTGCCGCCCTTGCCGAACAGCGTGTCGTTGCCGGACTGGCCGAACAGCATGTCGCCGCCGGACCCGCCGGTCAGCTTATCGTTGCCGGCGCCGCCGAACAGGTTGGCTGCGGGCATCGCCCCGTTGCTCTCGTCGATGGTGATGATGTCGTTGCCGTCCTGGCCGAAGGCCTGGATCAGCTTGGTGTTGGCGACCGTCGCGGGGCCGCCGTTGATCGCGACCGCGCCGCCATTGACGACGATCGTTCCAGCCGCATTGCGGCCGAGCGCGATCGTATTGTTCAGGCCATTGCCGAGGACGGTGAGAATTCCGGCAGAGAAATTTGCTGTGACAGCCATGTGTGCTCTCGCTTGCGTGATCGTCGAAATGGACCGCGGCGGCATCGCGACGCTTTTTCGCGATGGGCCGGGGTGAGCGGCAAATGACCACGTCTGTAGGCGGAGATGGCAGTTCCGGCTTGGCGGAAGTCTTCGGACCGGCTCCTGTTTTTCTTGAGAGCAGCTTGATTTTCGAGAGGGCGGTCACATCACTCGTGAAACGGGACGGCGTGCTGCTGAGCCTCGCCCATGCAGCAGCGTTTCAATGACGAGTCTGTGAAGGTGCCGTGTCGCCCAACGCTATTCCGACGCTGCTCTATTCGTTCAACGCCCGCCGCAGCCTGCGGATGATGACGCCGCGGGCGCGGTCGTCGGCGGCGGCTGCGACCTTGTCGCTGATGTCAAGCATCAGCTCGGACATCTCGTTGTGCCAGTCGAGATGCGTGACGGCCTCGGGCGCAAGGCGGCGGCGATGGTCGACGTCGAGCACGCGCGGCTCGGCCGATGCGAGCTCGTAGATGTCGTCCAGCACCGGCTGATAGATCTTTGCAGCGGGAAGAATGCGTTCGCCCAGCCGTTCGGCAAGGCCCGCGATCGCGTCCTGCTCGCCATGGGTGAGGAACAGGCCGCGCGCGATCGGGCGGCGCGCCGCGATCCAGCCGGCGATCCCGGCAGCGTCCGCATGTCCGGAATATTCGTCGATCATCCGGATGCGCGCGGCGACCCTGATCTCCTCGCCCTGGATCCGCACCGCCCTGGCGCCGTCCTGGAGGAAGCGGCCGAGCGTGCCGTGCGCCTGGAAGCCGGAGAGCAGCACGGTTGCGCGCTCGTTCCACAGCCAGCGCTTGAGATGATGACGGATGCGGCCCGCGTCGCACATGCCGCTGGCGGCGATGATGATGTGGAAGCCGGTCAGGCGCATGATCGCCTTGCTCTCGGCGACCGTCTCGGTGAATTTCAGATGCGGCGAGTTGAGCAGGCGGTCGACGTCGACGTCGGGATCGAGGCTCGCGGCGTGCTGGCGGAAGACTTCGGTGGCATGGATCGCGAGGGGGGAATCGAGAAAAATCGGCGCCGCCGGAACCTCGCCGCGCTCCATCAAATGGACGATGTCGACGATCAGCTCCTGCGTGCGCTCGACCGCGAAGGCCGGGATCAGCAGGGCTCCCTTGGCGGCCGCGGCCTCACGGATCTCGCTTGCGAGGTGCTGCCGCCGTTGCTCGGGCGTGGTGACCGCGCGCACGCGGTCGCCATAGGTGGATTCGCAGATGACGTAGTCGAGGTCCACCGGGGCTTCGGGATCGGGTTGCAGCAGCTTGGCTTCCGGCCCGACGTCGCCGGAGAGCAGCACGCGCAACGGCCGCTCACGGCCGGCCTGGTCGAACTCCAGCTCGATCGAGGCGGAGCCGAGCAGGTGGCCGGCGTTCCAGTAGCGCGCGCGAACGCCGGGGATGACGTCGGTCCAACGCTCATAGTCGACCGCACGGAAGGATTGCAGCGATGCCGTCGCGTCCGCCTGCGTGTAGATCGGCGCGACCTCCTTCCATCGGCGCGCCGCATTGCGCCGGTTGAGCTGCGCGACCTCGGACTCCTGGATGCTGCCGGCGTCCGGCAGCATCCAGGAGCAGAGGTCGATCGTGCCGCGTGTCGCCAGGATCGGGCCGTCAAAGCCCTCGCGCACGAGTTTCGGCAGCAATCCGCTGTGATCGATATGGGCGTGCGTGAGCAGAACCGCCTGGATGTCGGCCGGGCGAAAAGGAAAGGCGCCGTAGTTGAGCGCCTTCAGCGTCTTCTGTCCCTGGAACAGGCCGCAGTCGACGAGGAAGCGACCGCCGGCGGTCTGGAACAGATAGCTCGAGCCGGTCACGGTGCGGGCCGCGCCGCAAAATCGAACGGTTACGCTCATGTCTTCACTCCCCCGCGAAGCTGCCGCCGATCGCATAGCCGTTGTCCGCAGTGGCTGCGCTCGCCGCCAGATCGTGCTCGGGCCGGTCGAAGGCGTAGACGCGATAGAGCGGCTCGCCCTGCTCGACGCGGTCGCCTGTCTTCTTGAACAGGCGAATGCCCGCGCCCTTGTCGAGCGGCGCGCCCGCGGTACGGGCGAGGCGATTGAGGCGCAGGCAGTCGATCGCGGACACCACGCCGTCATGCGCCGCCTTGACGTCGAAGCTGAGCGATCCAAGCTCGGTGCTGCATGTCGAGGGACCCTGGGCGTCGATGATCTTCTGCATCTGCTTCAACGCCGCGCCGCTGTCGAGCAACTCGCGCGCCCGCGCATAGCCGGCGCCGCCGCGCAGCTTCGGATCGTATTCCAGGAGATGGGCGGCGAGCCGCAGCGACTTCTCGCGCAGATCGCGCGGCGCATCCTTCTCATTGCCGAGCACCGCCATGACGTCATTGGCCTCGAGCACCGGCCCGATGCCGTTGCCGATCGGCTGGCTTCCGTCGGTCGTGATCACTTCGACCGTGCGCCCGAAGCGGTCGCCGACGAATTCGAACAGCTTTCGCAGCCGCATCGCCTCGACCGCGTTCGTGACCTTCGCGGTCGGCCCGACCGGAATGTCGATCAACAGATGTGTCGAACCTGCGGCGATCTTCTTGGACATGATGGAGGCGACCATCTGCTCGCGGGTATCGAGGCTCAGCGGGCGCTCGACCGAGATCAGCACGTCGTCGGCCGGCGACAGGTTCACGTGCCCGCCCCAGATCAGGCAGCCGTTGCAGGCCGAGACGATCGCCTTCATCTCCTCGACGCCGACATTCACCTGCGCCAGCACCTCCATCGTGTCGGCGGTCCCGGCGGGCGAGGTGATGGCGCGCGAGGAGGTCTTGGGGATCGGCAGGCCGTGCGCGGCGACGATCGGCACCACGACCATCGAGGTGCGGTTGCCGGGAATGCCGCCGATGCAGTGCTTGTCGACGATGACAGGGTCGGGCCACACCAGTTGCGTGCCGGCCTTCGCCATCGCCCCGGTGAGAGCCAGAAGCTCGTCGCTGGTGATGAAGCTCGCCGAGCCGATCAGGAAGGCCGCGATCTCCATGTCGGAGTAGCGATAATGCGCGAGGTCGTTGATGATTGCGCCGATCTCGGCCTCGCTCAACGTCCGTCCGTGGATTTTCGCGCGCACCGCTTCCAGGCTTTCCGGAGGCGAGGCCGGCGTCACCGTGACCGCCGTGCCGACCGGTTCGGCGAAACGGCGGAAGGCGGGCTCGGAGAGGCCGATCTCGTCCTGGGCCGCCAGCGTGTCGTCGTCAGTGATCAGCAAGGTCGCCAGCAGCACCTTGCCATTGAGGCGGAGCTCGACGCGGCTGAAGCCGCGAAAGATCTCCGCACGCAGCGCCTTTGATTGCCTGGAGATGACGACGACGTTTTCGCGGCCGGTGTCGAGGCGGACGCGGCGGATCTTCAGTTGGGAGCGCGGGAAGTCTGGATGCATGGACAGGCCGGCAGCAGGAAGCTCGGCTTCCATGCTTAGCCGTCGCCGCCCCTTTGCTGTTGACGCAGATCATGGTCTGCGACGCCGGCAGGGCCGCACGCCGCGACGATATCGCCGATCTCGGGAGGCCGCGCCGGGCCGGATATGCCGCCTACTTCGTGGCGGCGTCGATCGAGTTGAACTTGTTGTTCAGCAGCGCGCTGCCCGTGTTGTTCACGACAGCGACGATCGCGAGCGCGATGCCGGCGGCGATCAGGCAATACTCGATAGCGGTGGCTGCACTTTCATCGGCAAGAAAGGACCTGAGCAAAGCCATCGTCAACTCCTGTTCATCCGTCTAATTTAGGCTGGTGCCGTTTTCGGAATGGTAAATTGATTCAGTAAGTTTTTCGCGGCGCGCGCACGCCAAAGCGCAAGGTCGGATGGTCCCAACCTCCAGCTTTATATGCTGCCATTCCTTGATTTAAGGTTTCGTCACCCGATGCAGGTGCATTCGCCCGTGTCGCCGCTGCCTCAGGATTCGATCCGGCGTCCGGACGCGGCCTTGCCGGGGCGTCTCAGCGCGGCTGCGAGGCGTCCGATCAGATTGCCCATGACGCGCGGCTGCGATTGCGCCGAGCTGTCGGCAAGGCGTTTGTCCTCGGTCGTGTCATTCACGAGACCGATATAGTTCTTGCTGGCATTCTGCCGCTGCATCGTGCGCAAATCCTGCTTCGATCGACGGCGCGACCTTGTCCTCGGCAACGGGAATCGACGGTTAATTTTGTCTTCCGTAGGACTACTTGTCGGCCCGCAAGCGGACCGGAAAGAATGGCGCGGCTTAACGGATTGTTGAGGCTATTTGCGGGGTGCGTCTGCGTGCAGCGCCCGCAACATCGCGATGCGGGCGAACATCATCCAGCCGCCGCCGGTCTCGGCCGCGTTGATCAGGGTCTCGATCGCGGTCTGCCAGTGGCCGGCGTGCTGCGAATCCTCGGGCAGCTGCATGATGTGATCGGCCGCCTCCTGCAGCGTCCGCAGCTTGCGCCCATTGCGCAATGGGATCGGATCGTCGAACGCCGCCGACCAGGGCATGTCAGGCCGGCCGACCGGAGGGGAGGGACATCACGGCGCGATCGAAAGGTCGGGTGCTGCTAGCTGGCCTTCTTCGCCCGTGCCGGCGCGCGCACCGGCTTGTCGGCAGCCTTCTTCGGGGCTTCCTTCGCCGTCTTCGCCGCAGCGTCCTTGCCGCCGTTGCCTGATATCGGCAGCAGCATCTCGCGCTGGCCCTCGACGCGCTTCTTCGGCTTCTTGCCCTTGACGGCCTCCTTGGCGACCTTCGCGGCGGGCGCCGCTTCCTTCTCGCTCGCTAGGCTCTTCTTCAGCGCGTCCATCAGGTTGATGACGTTGCCGCCCGTCTTCGGCGCCGCCTTCGCGGTGATCGGCATGCCGCTGCGCTTCTTGTTGATGAGATCGATCAGCGCGGTCTCGTAGTGATCCTCGAACAGCTCGGGCTCGAACGCGCCGGACTTCTTCTCCACGATGTGCTTTGCAAGGTCGAGCATGTCCTTGGTCAGCTTCACGTCCTGGATGTCGTCGAAGTATTCCTGCTCGCTGCGCACCTCGTAGGGGTAGCGCAGCAGCGTGCCCATCAGGCCGCTCTCGAGCGGCTCCAGCGCGATGATGTGCTCGCGGTTGGTCAGCACCACGCGACCGATCGCGACCTTGTCCATGCTGCGGATGGTCTCGCGGATCACCGCAAAGGCGTCATGGCCGACCTTGCCGTCCGGCACGAGGTAGTAGGGGCGGATCAGGTAGCGGCTGTCGATGTCGGTCCTCGGCACGAACTCGTCGATCTCGATCGTATGCGTTGAATCGAGCGCGATGTCGTCGAGCTCGTCCTTGGTGACCTCGATATAGGTGTCGGTGTCGACCTTGTAGCCCTTGACGATGTCCTCGGACGTGACCTCGTCACCGGTCTCGGCGTCGACCTTGAGGTACTTGATCCGGTGGCCGGTCTTGCGGTTGATCTGGTTGAAGGAGACCTTCTCGGTATCCGAAGTGGCCGGATAGAGCGCGACCGGACAGGTCACGAGCGACAAACGCAGAAAACCCTTCCAATTGGCGCGGGGGGCCATGGGCTACTCCAAACGCAACAGGGGACAGACCTATGAGGATACCATCGGGGAACACCGAATCATACACGGCTCGACGCGGAATCTTGCAACTGCGTTAACCGGTTGCCGGGCGCGTGGTTGCTGCCCGATCGGATGGCAAAAGCCGGAACATCATATCGGATCGGGCGTTGGCTCAGGACACTAGGCTGCGAGGAGGTCGCGGCCACTGGGGCAGCATCCAGAGATTGAGGGCATCATGGCAACCACGCGAGAGCAGCGCCAGATCGTCGAAACTCCGACCGAGGCGCGCCAGGGCGAGCCCGGCCCGTCGGTGGCGGCGCTGCTCGCCATCTCGACCGGACTGGCGATCCTGATCCTCGCCGTCATCTGGTTCGTGTTCTTCCGGACCTGACGGCCCCGACCGGAACGCTCCGGGCCTTCCTGATCGCCGCGTAACGCGGCACATTGCGCCCGCCATGCCGCCGGTTCGTCCGGCCGCGCGGCGGGCGCAGTCGCATTGGTGCACGAGAAATCGTATATGACCAAAAAGTAACGTCGGCGGTTCCCGGCGTTCATATTCAGTTCACGCCGGAATTGCTCATCTGGAGCGGTGTTCATGCGGTCTATTTCTGGAGAGAAGCGTGCGCCTGCTCGTTGTTGAGGACGACCCCGATCTCAATCGCCAGCTCACCAAAGCGCTGACGGACGCCGGTTATGTCGTCGACCGCGCCTTCGACGGGGAGGAGGGACACTATCTCGGCGACAACGAGCCGTACGATGCCGTGGTGCTCGACATCGGCCTGCCGAAGAAGGACGGCATCTCGGTGCTGGAGGCCTGGCGCCGCAACGGGCGCACCATGCCGGTCCTGATCCTGACCGCGCGCGACCGCTGGAGCGACAAGGTGCAGGGCTTCGACGCTGGCGCCGACGACTATGTCGCAAAGCCGTTCCACCTGGAGGAGGTGCTGGCCCGCATCCGCGCGCTGCTGCGCCGCTCCACCGGCCATGCCCAGAGCGAGCTGAGCTGCGGCCCTGTTACCCTCGACACCAGGACTGGCCGGGTCAGCGTGTCGGGCAACCCCGTCAAGATGACGTCGCACGAATATCGGCTTCTGGCCTACCTGATGCACCATTCCGGGCGCGTCGTCTCCCGCACCGAGCTGGTCGAGCATCTCTACGACCAGGATTTTGACCGCGACTCCAATACGATCGAGGTGTTCGTCGGCCGCATCCGCAAGAAGCTCGACGTCGACATCATCCAGACCGTCCGCGGTCTCGGCTATCTCCTGACCCCGCCGCCCGCGCCCGGCGCTTGAGGTCGTCTCGGGCTTGACGGGAGGCCGAACAGGGCCCTTGGTCCGGTCATGACCTCCGACGCCCCGATATCCTGCGCCTGCCGGGACCCTGCCGATGGCTGCTAGCTCACTTGCCAATCGTCTGTTCCTGTCGGCGACGGGGTGGCTCGTGGTGATCCTGGCCATCACCGGCGTGGTGCTGTCGTCGGTCTACAAGAACGCCACCGAGCGCGCCTTCGACCGCCGGCTCAATCTCTATCTGCGCACCCTCATCGCCGAAGTCGCCACTCCGGACGAGCCGCCGGACCGCCAGTTCCAGTCGCTCGGCGAGCCGCTGTTCGAGCTGCCGCTGTCCGGCTGGTACTGGCAGATCACGCGCACCGATACCGAGAAGCCGGAGGTGCGCTCCTCGCGCTCGCTCTGGGACAAGAAGCTGCCGAAGCTTGAGGAGCAGGGCGCCGAGCTCACCGCCGCCGGCATCAGGCTCGGCTATGTCGACGGGCCTGAAGGGCAGAATTTGCGGATGGTGGAGCGGCCGGTCGACCTCGGCGCCGACGGCAAATACCTCGTCAGTGTCGCCGGTGACGACACCGAGATCTTCGACGAGACGCGGAGCTTCGACTACTACCTCGGCGGCACCTTCACCGCTCTCGGCATCGTGCTGCTCCTGACCACGGTGTTCCAGGTCCGCTTCGGCCTCGCGCCGCTCAAGCGCATCTCGGAATCGATCGCCGACATCCGCTCGGGCCGGGCCGAGCGGCTCGAGGGTGAATTCCCGGTCGAGATCGCTCCGCTGGCACGCGAGACCAATGCGCTGATCGACGCCAATCGCGAGATCGTCGAGCGCGCCCGCACCCATGTCGGCAATCTCGCTCACGCCATCAAGACGCCGCTGTCGGTCATCGTCAACGAGGCCGGCGCCCATTCCGCGGAGCCGTTCGCGGCCAAGGTGATGGAGCAGGCGGACGTGATGCGCGACCAGGTCGCCCATCATCTGGAGCGTGCGCGCATCGCGGCGCGCGTCTCGGTCGTTGCCACCGTGACCGAGGTTGCGCCTGCGATCGAGGCGCTGCGGCGGACCATGGAGAAGATCCACCGCGACCGCGGCATCGTGGTCGAGGCCAAGGCCGATCCGTCGGCCAAATTCCGTGGCGAGCGGCAGGACCTCGAGGAGATGGTCGGCAATCTCGTCGACAATGCCTGCAAATGGGCGGCCTCGCGGGTCTTCATCGAGGCGCTGGTCGAGGCGCCGCAGCAGGCGGGCGCGGGCCCGCGGCTGCGGATCATCGTCGATGACGACGGCCGCGGCCTGTCGGAGGCGGAGCGGGCCCAGGTCTCCCGGCGCGGCCAGCGGCTCGACGAATCCAAGCCCGGCTCGGGGCTCGGCCTGTCCATCGTGACCGACCTTGCCGCCCTCTATGGCGGAAGCCTCTCCCTCAGCGGCGCGCCGACCGGGGGCCTGCGGGCCGAACTGGTGCTCCCCGGAATATAATCCTCTGTTCCCAAGGGGTTACTGGGCCCGCGGAGCGCCGATCCGGAGCAAAACGGGGGCATTCGAGCCAACGTCCTCAACGGCTTCTTAAGGCGCTCCCTCCTATGATCGCGCCCGGACGCATCCCATGTCCGCCATTTTACCGTGCATTACCCGGGCGCATGAGCCAGACATCGATCGAGCGGCTGAGGGAATATCTCGCGCAGCTCCCGCCGCAGTCGCAGGCGCTGCTGATGCGGGAGTTCGAGCGCGCGCTCGAGCGCGGCCAGGACACGGCTGTGGCCACCCTCGTGCTCGAGCAGCTGCGCAAGATCGTCCGCAAGACCGAAGCCGACGACGCCCCGCCGCCGCGCACCGACGATCTGTCGCGGCTGCTGTTCCAGGCGCTGGAACCGTTCCTGGTCGAGGCAGGCGCTCCCATCCGGGTCGGCCAGATCCGGCGTTCCTCGCTCCAGCCGATCTGGCAATGGCTCGGCCGTGACGGCGCCCCGGACAAGGTGAACGAATTCGAGGCGGCGCTGGCGCGCATGCCGGCTGACAGTGCGGGGCAGGTCGAGGCTCTTGCCCAGAAGCTCCAGGTCGTCGCCGCGGATGCGATCTTCGCGCTGACCGGTCCCGGTGGTGGTGACAAGTCGCGCGCGCTCGCCCGGGTCGGCCCACCCAGCGTGATCGAGGATCTCTATTCGGTCGGGGCGGTGCTCCAGGTCCGGGAAGCCATCGCCACGCTGAACGAGAAGTTGCCGCGTACCTTGCGCGCCTTCGGCGACCCCCAGATCGCCTCGGTGACCTCGGCGCTCAACATTCCGGTTCTGCAGACGCCGCAGATGCTGCCCTTCGCGCTGTCGATCGTCGTGCAGCGCATGATCGCGCCGTGGCAGATCATTCGCCTCGCCATCAAGATCGCCGCCTCCGACGACGAGATCCGCGTCGCGGCAACGCCTTATGGCGTCGCCGTCACGATCGCCCTGCACGATTTGTCCTGCGTCGCCGCGATCCTGCGCATGGACATCAAGCGCGGCCATTTCGACAACGTCGCCGACAACCTCAAGGCGCTGCACGATGGCGTGCGCGGCCTGCGCACCGAGCTCGATCTGCGCAACGATTCAGTCTGGGGCAAGCAGCTGACCTCGATCCGGGCCGACATCTCCAATGCGCTGCAATCGGAGATCGACAGCGTTCCCGGCCGCGTGCGCCGCATCCTGCGCCAGCGGCCCGAGAAGGACATTCCGCCGGGGGCGCGGATCGACAGCACCGAAGTGGAGGAAACCGCGGCGCTGATCGATTTCGTCGCGACCTGCCGTAATTACGCGAGCGAGCTCGCGATCAACGAGGTGACGCTGCGCACCTATTCCGACCTGCAGCAATATGTCGAACGCTCGACCGAGCAGCTGGTGCAGTCGCTGCGCGCCGCCGATCACAAGGTCCGCATCTATCGCCAGCAACAGGTGCAGGCCGCGATTCGCTTCTGCCAGGTGCTGTTCGGCGATGACTATGCGTCGCTGATGAGCCGCGCTGCGGAGAACGCTGCGACCGGTGAGCGCAAATCGTCGCGCGCGAGCTGATCCAAGCGCATATTTTCGTGATCACAATTTGTGGTTGACGCTGCCGGTGGCGGGCCCTACGGTCGCTGCGCAAGCTTTTGGAATTTCTACCTGTGGGCGCATGAAATCCATTATCAGCTCCATCGAGATCGAGAACCGCGTCATTGTGGCCAAATATCAACGGCTGATGGTCGGCGCGAAGGTCGTGCTCGTCGAGAAGGCGAGCGGCCGGCAACTGCCTGAGACGGTCACCAGGGTTGCTTCTCCGGTTCCGGTCGGCGCGGTGCGCATCAGGTTGCCGGATGCGATTCCGCCGGGAACGTACTTCCTGAAGGCCTTCAACGGTCGCGGCGAGGATGCCGCGCGGAGTGCGGACTTCGAGATCGGCTAAGCCGTTGGGATCTTGACCGTTTCAGGACAGCGCGCGGTCACGCCGGATTGACAATTGTCAATTGCCGCATCGTCCGGCCGTGGTGTAAAGCCACCTGTGGGCGCGGGTGGCGCGCTGCCGGAAGCTTGCCAGATGACGTTATGGTTCGTGTTCGCGCTGATGACGGTCGCGGCGATTTTCGCCGTGCTCTGGCCGCTTGGCCGCAGCGGACGCGCGCAGGATCAGGGCAGTGAGGTCGCGGTCTACAAGGACCAGCTGGCGGAGATCGAGCGTGATCTTGCCGCGGGGTTGATCGCGGCGCCCGAAGCCGAGGCGGCGCGCGTCGAGATCAGCCGCAGGCTGCTCGCCGCGGCCGGAAGCGAGTCCTCGCCGGATCTCAAGTCGGCGCCGAGCCTCAACTGGCGCCGCGCGGCAGCGGTGCTGGCGCTCGTCGGTCTGCCGCTCGTCGCGATCGGCGTCTACATGCCGCTCGGCTCGCCGCGGCTTCAGGACTTTCCGCTGGCGCAGCGGGAACGCGGGGCCGGTTCCGGCATGGCGCGATCGCTTGAGAATCTCGTCGTGCAGGTCGAGCAACATCTGGAAAAGAACCCGACCGATGGGCGCGGCTGGAACGTGCTCGCGCCGGTGCTGCAACGGCTCGGCCGCTTCGACGATGCGGTGCGGGCCTATCGCAACTCGCTCACCTACAATGGCGAGAGCCCGGAGCGCCGGTCCGATCTCGGCGAAGCGATCTCGGCCGCAGCCGGCGGCGTCGTCACCGCCGAGGCCAAGGCCGAGTTCGAGCGTGCGCATGCGCTCGACGCCGATGATCCCAAGGCGAACTACTTCCTCGGGCTCGCGGCCGAGCAGGATGGCCGCAAGGACGATGCCGCCAACATCTGGCGCGCGCTGCTGGCCAAGGCCCCGGCGGATGCACCGTGGCGGCCGCTGGTGCAATCCTCGCTGGCGCGGGTCGGCGGCGGCACGATGCCGGCGCTGTCGGACGAGACCATCGCGGCTTCCAAGGACATGGCCGAAGGCGATCGCAACGCGATGGTGCGCGGCATGGTCGAGCGTCTTGCGACCCGGTTGAAGCAGAACGGCGACGACGTCGAGGGCTGGCTGCGCCTGGTGCGCGCCTATCTGGTGATGGGTGATCGTGACAAGGCGATGGGCGCGTCGACCGACGCCCGCCAAGCGGTCGCCAAGGATGCCGAGCGGCTCCGCCAGCTGAACGAAGGCCTCAAGACTCTCGGGCTCGACGGATGATGATTTCAGAGCGAGACGAGCGGAGAACGGATACGCCATGACGCGCAAGCAGCGACGTATGACCATCATTGGCGGCTCGCTCGCCGTGCTCGCGCTCGCAGCCGCGCTGGTGCTCAATGCCTTGCGCGACTCCATCGTGTTCTTCTCGACCCCGACCATGGTGGCGGAGAAGCACGTCGCGCCCGGCAAGCGGTTTCGTCTCGGCGGCCTGGTGCAGCCCGGCTCGCTCCAGCGCGGCGAAAATCTCGCGGTGACCTTCGAGGTCGCCGACGGCAGCGCAAAACTTCCCGTCGCCTACAAGGGCATTTTGCCCGATCTGTTCCGCGAAGGGCAGGGCGTCGTCGCCGAAGGCGCGCTCGATGCCAATGGCGTGTTCAAGGCCGATACCGTGCTCGCCAAGCATGATGAAACCTACATGCCCAAGGACGTCGCCGATGCCCTGAAGAAGCAGGGACACTGGAAGGACGATTACGGCACCCAGGCTTCCGGTGGCGCCGCGCCCGCGGCGACGACCGCGCAGGGCAACCCGCAGGGAGCAGTTCGTTGATCGCGGAGTCTGGACATTACGCGCTGGTGCTGGCGCTTGGGCTGGCGCTGATCCAGTCCATCGTGCCGCTGATCGGCGCGCGCTTGCACGATACCGCGCTGATGAACGTGGCGCGGTCCACCGCGCTGGCGCAGCTGCTGTTCGTCGGTGCGTCGTTCGTGGCGCTGGTGATGCTGCACGTCAATTCGGACTTCTCCGTCGCCAACGTCTACGAGAATTCCCATTCCATGAAGCCGCTGCTCTACAAGATCACCGGCGTGTGGGGAAACCATGAAGGCTCGATGCTGCTGTGGGTGTCGATCCTCGCGCTGTTCGGCGGGCTCGTCGCAGCGTTCGGCAATAACCTGCCGCTGTCGCTGCGCGCGCATGTGCTCGCCGTGCAGGCCTGGATCGCCAGCGCCTTCTATCTCTTCATCCTGGTGACCTCGAACCCGTTCCTGCGCATCGCCAACCCGCCGATCGAGGGACGCGATCTCAATCCGGTGCTTCAGGACATCGGGCTCGCCGTGCATCCGCCGATGCTCTATCTCGGCTATGTCGGCTTCTCGATCTCGTTCTCCTTCGCCATCGCGGCGCTGATGGAAGGGCGGATCGATGCGGCCTGGGCGCGCTGGGTGCGGCCCTGGACGCTGGTCGCCTGGATCTTCCTGACCCTCGGCATCGCCATGGGCTCCTACTGGGCCTATTACGAGCTCGGCTGGGGCGGCTGGTGGTTCTGGGATCCGGTCGAGAACGCCTCGCTGATGCCGTGGCTCGCCGGCACCGCGCTATTGCATTCGGCGCTGGTGATGGAGAAGCGCAACGCGCTGAAGGTCTGGACCATCCTGCTCTCGATCCTGACCTTCTCGCTGTCGCTGCTCGGCACCTTCCTGGTCCGCTCCGGCGTCATCACCTCCGTGCACGCCTTCGCCACCGATCCGACCCGCGGCGTGTTCATTCTGCTGATCCTGTGCCTGTTCATCGGCGGCAGCCTGTCGCTGTTTGCGGGCCGCGCCACGTCGCTGAAGCAGGGCGGCCTGTTCGCGCCGATCTCGCGCGAGGGCGCGCTGGTGCTGAACAATCTGCTGCTCACGGTCGCCTGCGCGGTGGTGCTGTTCGGCACGCTCTATCCGCTGGCGATGGAGATGCTCGCCGACTTCAAGATGTCGGTCGGCGCGCCCTTCTACAATCTCACCTTTGCTCCGCTGTTTGCCCTGTTGCTGCTCGCCGTGCCGTTCGGGCCGATGCTGGCGTGGAAGCGCGGCGATCTGCTCGGCGTGACGCAGCGTCTGCTTGCAGCGGGCGTCGCAGGCCTTGTCGCAATCGCCATTGCCTGGGGCTGGGCAAATGGCGGCGCTACGCTGGCGCCGCTGGGGATCGGGCTCGGCATCTTCGTCATTGCCGGCGCGGTCACTGATATCGTCGAGCGGACCGGCCTCGTGCGGCTGCCGTTCGCAACGGCGCTGCATCGCGCCCGCGGCCTGCCGCGCTCGGCGTGGGGCACGGCGTTCGCGCATGCCGGCCTCGGCGTCGCGCTGATCGGCATCGTCTGCGAGACCACTTGGAACAGCGAATATATCGCGACCATGAAGCAGAACGAGGTCGCCCACATCGCCGGCTACGACGTGAAGCTCGACGGCCTGTTCCAGCGCCAGGGTCCGAATTACCGAGAGATGATCGCCGAGTTCAACGTCAGCCGCGACGGCGAGATGCTGAGCGTCATGACGCCGTCCAAGCGCAGTTTTACCACGCGTGGCTCCTCCACTACGGAGGCCGCGCTGCTGACGCGCGGCGCGAGCCAGCTCTACATCTCGCTCGGCGACGCCAATGCCGAAGGCGCGATTGCCGTGCGCATCTATCACAAGCCGCTGGTGCTGCTGATCTGGTGGGGGCCGGTGCTGATGGCGTTCGGCGGCGTGCTGTCGCTGTCCGACCGGCGTCTGCGGGTCGGCGCGCCGAAGCCGGCGCGGGCCAAGCAGCGCCTGCAGCCGGCGGAGTGATCCGATGCGCCGGATGATGGCCGCGTTCGTCGCGTTGATGCTGCTGGCTTCGCCCGCGGCGTACGCCGTGCAGCCCGACGAGATCATGTCGGATCCCGTGAAGGAGGGCCGCGCGCGCGAATTGTCGCGCGAGCTGCGCTGCATGGTCTGCCAGAACCAGTCGATCGACGATTCCGATGCGCCGCTGGCGCGCGACCTGCGCCTCCTGGTGCGCGAGCGCATTGCGGCCGGCGACAGCAATTCGCAGGTGCTCGATTTCCTGGTCGCGCGCTACGGCGAGTTCGTGCTGCTCAAGCCGCGCTTCGAGCGCCAGACCATTCTGTTGTGGCTGCTCGCGCCGCTGCTGCTGATCGGCGGCGGCCTGGCGCTGTGGCTGCAAATCCGCCGCCGCGCGCGAAGCGGTGCAGACGTACCGGCTCCGCCGCTCACTGCGGAGGAAGAGGCGCGGCTCGCCGCCCTGATGTCCGATGATGCGAAGTCGTCCTGACCTACGTAATGATACGTAGCCTGTCGGTCGCTGTGCGTTTCATCCTCTATTGACCTTTGTCTGGAAGCTTGTCGCGAGATTCGATTCCAGCCTCTGAGTCCTCGAGATGTTCGCGAACAGCAATTTGACGATCCGCTTCCTGGTTGGCGCCGTCGTCGCTGCATTATTGTTCCTGCTGGGCATCGGCGGCGGCACCGGCTTCATCGCGGTGCTCTATCTCAACAACGAGATCACCAGCCTGTCGTCGGACTTCGCCGCGTTGAGCGGCCCCGCGCGTGACCATGCCATGCAGATCTACCAGCAGGCGCAGACCGCGTTCTCCTGGTTCCTGATCGCCTGCGGCGTGATCGCGGTCATAGCTGTCGCGATCTGCCTCACCACCTGGTTCGCGGTGCGCAACGGCATCCTCAATCCTCTGGCGGCGATCGTGCATGCCATGCGCGAGGTCGCCGACCAGAAGTTCGAGACACAAGTTCCGGGGCTCGGCGGCACCAACGAGATCGGACTGCTTGCCGGCGCGCTCGAGGTGTTCAAGACCAACGGGCTCGAGCGGCGCCGCCTCACCGAACGGCAATTGCATGAGGCACAGCACCAGGCCGAGCGGTCGAAATTCCTGGACGCACGGATCAAGCGCTTCAACGATCTCGTCGCCAGCGTGGTCGACAGCGTGGCCGCGTCGGCCGTGCATCTGAAGCGCAACGCCGAGACGTTGTCGCGGACGGCCAACGACACCAGCACCAAGGCCAATGCGGTGGCGAGCGGCGCGAGCCAGGCCAGCGCCAGCGTGCAGACGGTTGCGGGCTCGGCCGAGGAGATGACGAATTCGATCGGCACGATCAGCCGCCGCGTCACCGATGCGACCCAGCGCGCCGAGGGCGCGGCGTCGCAGGCCGAGAAGAGCCGCGACACCATCCACACCCTGTCGGGCGCCGCCGACAAGATCGGCGAGGTCGTGCAGCTCGTGCAGGCGATCGCCTCGCAGACCAATCTGCTGGCGCTCAACGCCACCATCGAGGCGGCGCGGGCTGGCGAAGCCGGCAAGGGCTTTGCCGTGGTGGCCTCCGAGGTAAAGAATCTGGCGCACCAGACCAGCAAGGCGACGGAGGAGATCACCTCCCATGTCGCCAGCATCCAGGGCATCACCGCGGAGACGCGCGGCGCGATCGACGGCATCGCGAAGACGCTGTCGGAGATCTCGTCGATCATGTCCGGCATCGAGGTCGACACCGCCCAGCAGCGTACCGCGACGCGAGACATCACCCGCAGCGCGCAGGACGCCGCACAGGGAACCCTGGACGTCTCCAATCACATCGCCCAGATCACCTCGACCTCGGCGGAGACCGGGCGCATGGCGGACGAGGCACGGGATTCCGCCGTCGACCTGTCGCAGCAGGCCGAGACGTTGAAGCGTGAAGTCGACGAGTTCATCGTCAGCGTCCGGGCCGGTTAAGGCCGGCCAAGGCCTCGCTCGGCGCCGGTCACGGGAACTCGACTAAGTTCCTGTTGGGCCACGCTTTTCGGCCTGCGCTAAACTGCCGCATCCGCGCCGCCTCTTCATTACGAAAGTTTAACCCCGCCGCCAGCGCACGGTAAGGCGGGAGTCCCCATCTTCAGGTCCGCAAGGTGCCCGACATCCGGCACCAAAAGGAATTCAAGGCCCTGGAGATATCTGCATGACCGATCGTATCGACCTCTCGAACCTCCCGCCCTACCGGCAGCCGCGCCGGTCGGTCTTCTCTGCGCGCAAGCTCGCGCTGATGGCCTCGGTGGTCGCCGGCCTCGGCGCCGCCGTCTACGGCTTCAGCCCGTCGGTGTCGCCGGCCGACCTGTTCTCGAGCCCGGCGCATGCGCAGGTGAACAACGAGGTCCGCAAGGTCGAGCGTCCGGTCGGTTTCGCCGACATCGTCGAGCGCGTGAAGCCGTCGGTGATCTCGGTGAAGGTCAACATCAAGGAGAAGACCGCGAGCAACGATGATGGCGACGACGCACAGTCACCGTTCCAGCCGGGCTCGCCGATGGAGCGCTTCTTCCGCCGCTTCGGCGGTCCGGATGGCATTCCCGGCCTGAAGGGCGGCGGCCGTGGCCGCGTCGTGCAAGGCCAGGGCTCCGGCTTCTTCATCTCGGCTGACGGCTTTGCCGTGACCAACAACCACGTGGTCGACGGCGCCGACAAGGTCGAGGTCACCACCGATGATGGCAAGACCTACACCGCCAAGGTGATCGGCACCGACCAGCGCACCGACCTCGCTTTGATCAAGGTCGAGGGCAGCTCCAATTTCCCGTTCGCCAAGCTTGCCGACGCCAAGCCGCGGATCGGCGACTGGGTGCTCGCGGTCGGCAATCCCTTCGGTCTCGGCGGCACTGTCACCGCCGGCATCGTCTCGGCCAGCGGCCGCGACATCGGCAACGGCCCGTATGACGACTTCATCCAGATCGACGCGCCCGTGAACAAGGGCAATTCCGGCGGTCCGGCCTTCGACACCAACGGCGAAGTCATGGGCGTCAACACCGCGATCTACTCGCCCTCCGGCGGCAGCGTCGGCATCGCGTTCTCGATTCCGGCCAACACCGTCAAGAGCGTGGTGGCCCAGCTCAAGGACAAGGGCTCGGTCAGCCGCGGCTGGATCGGCGTGCAGATTCAGCCCGTCACGTCCGACATCGCCGACAGCCTCGGCATGAAGAAGGCCGAAGGCGCGCTGGTGGCGGAGCCGCAGGCGAACGGTCCGGCGGCGAAGGCCGGCATCGAATCCGGCGACGTGATCACCGCGGTCAACGGTGAATCGGTCAAGGATGCCCGCGAGCTCGCCCGCACCATCGGCGGCATGGCGCCCGGCGCGACCGTGAAGCTCAACGTGCTGCACAAGGGCCAGGACAAGGTCGTGAATCTCACCCTCGGCCAGCTGCCGAACACCGTCGAGGCCAAGGCCGACCTCGACAAGGACAGCGGCAAGGGTGCGAACAAGGGCACCGACGTGCCGAAGCTCGGCATGACCGTTGCGCCCGCGAATTCCGTGGCCGGCGCCGGCAAGGAAGGCGTCGTGGTCACCGAAGTCGATCCGAAGAGCGCCGCGGCCGAACGCGGCTTCAAGGAAGGCGACGTGATTCTCGAGGTCGGCGGCAAGAGCGTGGCCACCGCCGGCGAAGTCCGTGACGCCATCAACGCGGCGCGGACCGACAACAAGAACAGCGTCCTGATGCGCGTGAAGAGCGGCGGCCAGTCGCGCTTCGTCGCGATCCCCCTCGCCAAGGGGTAAGCCTCAGGAGGCCCAGGAAACCAAGTGATGAAGGGTGTCGTCGGCATCAGTCGCCCCCGCCGCCGGCGCCCTTCGGGGGAGCAGCGTAAACTTCGCTTCCCCAGCCTACCTTCCGGTGGAATTACGCCCCCCTCCGTCGGAAGGCATAGGGCGGTGAGGTCCCCCCAGCTTCACCGCCCGCCCTTTTTCTCGCTTCGACACTCTCCCGCTCGGCTTGCATGCGATTGCCGCTCGCGCCATGTTTAGAGAAGGTTGACCTCCTTGACCGCCGCCGAACGCACGATGCGCCTCCTCATCATTGAAGACGATCGCGAATCCGCCGACTACCTCGTGAAGGCGTTCCGCGAGGTCGGACACATTGCCGACCACGCCGCGGACGGCGAGGAAGGCCTCGCCATGGCCGAGAACGGCGACTATGACGTTCTGGTGGTCGACCGCATGCTGCCCAAGCGCGACGGCCTGTCGCTGATCGGTGCGCTACGCGACAAGGACAACGCGACGCCGGTGCTGATCCTTTCCGCGCTCGGACAGGTCGACGACCGCATCAAGGGCCTGCGCGCCGGCGGCGACGACTATCTGCCAAAACCCTATTCCTTCGCCGAGCTGCTCGCCCGGGTCGAGGTGCTGTCGCGCCGCCGCGGCGGCCCCGCCGAGGACACGCTCTATCGCGTCGGCGATCTCGAGCTCGACCGTCTCTCCCATCGCGTCGCCCGCGGCAAGGACGAGCTGACGCTGCAGCCGCGCGAATTCCGCCTGCTCGAATACCTCATGAAGCATGCCGGCCAGGTGGTGACCCGCACCATGCTCCTGGAGAACGTCTGGGACTATCATTTCGATCCGCAGACCAACGTGATCGACGTGCACATTTCGCGGCTGCGCTCCAAGATCGACAAGGGCTTCGATCGGCCGCTGCTGCACACGATCCGCGGCGCCGGGTACATGATCCGGGACGGCATTCGGTAGAGACGCCGGCGCCTCCAAGGTCCTCCAACTAGACCTTGCCGCGTCGGCGTCTATCGTCACTTCCGGCCAACGGTGTCACTATCGATCCGGTTGATGGCCGGGGGATTCCACACGCCTGTCAGCGCGTCCGACTTCGGCGCATAGAGACGCATGGTGAGGTTGAACGGACCTTTGGGTGCGGGTAGCCAGTTGACTTCGCGATCGCTGCCGGGATTTTCATTCTGGAAATAGAGCGTCAGCGAGCCGTCGGCGTCGCGCTTGAACGGCATCCAGCTGCTTACCGCAAAGCGATTGACTGGATTGGCGACCTGGAAGCCTTCGTTGTCATACAGGGTGATCGACCAGAATGCATCGACCGGTGGCAGTCCGTCTTTGGCAAAGCGGATGATGTATTTGTTTGCGCCGTCGAGCGGCTTGCCGTTTTCATCGCCAACGCTACCCGGGTAGATCGCATCCTCCGGCAGATTGGCACCGAGTCCGACTTGGGCGACGATCGCGCGCTTCAAATAATAGGTCCCGTAAACGCCCATCGTGTCTGTGTTCATGGACCAGTTGTTTGCGACGCGCGCCAATGTCGGGACTTTCCATGCCATCAGCTTTTGCGCCTGCGCCGGTGCGCCGTCGATGGCTTTCCGTACCGTTGCGTCAACCTTGGCTATGTCGAAGCTCTTGCCCTGCTCGAAACCGATCCGCTTCATGCGCGCGAGGATCGGCTCATCGGTGATGTGTGGCGGGTTGATCTTGAGCAACTCCGCGGCATAAGCGAAGAACTTATCCCCCGCCATCGTGTCGACTTGCGTCTTCGGCGGCGTTTTGACGTCGACGCTGGGATCGATGGTTTGTGTAACGGCGACCGGGGGCTTGCCCCATCCAGACAGCGGCGTGATCTTGTAGCCCTTCTGCACCTCGTGAACTGCGGCATAGTCGGCGGGTCCATCGGTCTTGGTGCGACCGATGACCCAGACATGGGGCGTCGGCGCATTGATGCGCGTGAAGCCCGCCGGCACGTCTCCATTCCAGCCCGGCGGCACGACCAGGAAATTGGCCGCTTTGGTGCCTGTCGTGCGCATTCCCGGCGATGCAAACACATCGGACCACATGTCGAGCATCGGCAGTAGGTAATAGCGGCCACCGGTATCAGGAACCGAAACGACCATGGGCTCCTGCGTCAGGTCTAGCCAGGCGCTCGAATACAACGTGTCGAAATTGGGCCGCACCACTGCCCTCATGTCCGCGGTCGGGTAGGCCTGGATATTGTCGAACGTGTTGGGCGGGCCGCCGATTCCGCCGGCTTTGGGATCGGAATTGATGAGCTGCTTGCGTGTCACGTCCATCGTCACGAGCGGATAGAAATAGACATACGCTTCCGCGGCGATGACCTGTGCCTCGTCGGCAGAAATTGATTGAGCCGCGCTCGGCACCGATGTCGGGACCATGAAAATCAGGCCCGACAAGACCGCAGCCAGCGATGACAAATGCTTCGTCATGATCTTCCTCCTGGTTACCCCTGCAGTGGCGAGCAATTGCTTTCCTGCGGCGGAATATGTTCCCCATTTCCTTCAAGGACGGAGAAGGGACAGTGGACGAGCCAGCCAAGAAGCGAAGCGCCGCGGTCTGGTTGATCTACATCAATGGACGCCCGCGAAGGGTCAAAAACGGGGATCAAGCAATCCGCCGTCCCAAGGTCGGCTCCAGCTCCGAAAGCAGACCCAGGCAGCCCGCGAGATTGCACAGAATTAAGTAGAGAGGGGCCCCTTCTGCCTTTATCATGACAAGACGGTGCGGTTCGCGATAGCTCGATAAGGCATTGTGGCCGCTTGCCAAAAGGACCACCCCCTGAGAGGACGGCGAGGAAAATGGTTTTGAATTTACCGTTCTGCCAGTGCCGTAAATGATCCGTGACGGCATTCGGTAAACTCGTCCGCACCACGGCGTTCCGGCTGACGCTGGTCTATCTGCTGCTGTTCGCGATGTTCGCGGCCTCGCTGCTCGGCTATTTCGCCTGGAATACGCGGCGGCTGATCACCGAGGAAATCACGCAGACGGTGAATGCCGAGACCTCGGAGATCAACGAGATCTATGATCGCCGCGGCTTGGTCGGCCTCGTGCGAACGATCGAGTACCGCGCGCTGCGTCCGGGCGCCAACCTTTATCTCGTGACCACGCCAACGGGGCAGGCGATCGCCGGTAATGTCGGCTCGCTGGCGCCCGGCGTGATGGCCACGCGCGGCTGGTCCGAGACCGCCTACCGCCGCATCGAGGATGCCGATGACCGCGATCATCGTGCATTGGTGCGCGTCACCGAGCTCGAAAACGGCTTCCGGCTGCTGATCGGCCGCGACCTCGCAGAGCGGCGACGCCTGTTCGGCATCGTTGCCAAGGCCGCGCAATGGTCGATCCTGATCGTCGTCGTGCTCGGCCTCGGCGGCGGCATCTTCGTCGCGCGCAGGGTGCTCCGGCGCATCGACGCGATGACCGGCACCGCGCAGCGCATCATGACCGGCGATCTCAGCGGGCGCCTGCCCGTGGGACGCAGCGGCGACGAACTCGACCGCCTCGCGGAAAACCTTAACGCCATGCTGGAGCGGATCGAGGCGCTGATGGCGGGGCTGAAGGAAGTCTCCGACAACATCGCCCACGATCTCAAGACGCCGCTGACGCGCTTGCGCAACCGCGCCGAGGAGGCGCTGGCGAAATCGGGCTGCGAGGCCGATTACCGTGCCGCGCTGGAGCGGACCATCGAGGAATCCGACGGGCTGATCCGTACCTTCAACGCATTGCTGATGATCGCGCGGGCCGAATCCGGGCAGGCGCGCGGCAACATGGATGATTTCGATGCCGCGGAGGTCGCGGGCGGCATCCACGAGCTCTACGAGCCGCTGGCCGAGGACGACGGCATGACCTTGAAGGTCAAGGCCGATCCGACGCCGGTTCACGGCAACCGCGAGCTGATCAGCCAGGCGCTCGCCAATCTGGTCGAGAACGCCATCAAATACGGCAAGCCGGTCGCGCAGGCCGGCGGAACCGTCGTCAGCATGGACGCGCGGCAGATCACCATCGAGGCGAAGCGCGAGGGCGATCAGGTGCTGCTCAGCGTCACCGATCGCGGCCCCGGCATTCCCGAAGCCGACCGCAAACATGCCGTCGAACGATTCGTCCGGCTGGAAGCGAGCCGCACGCTACCGGGCTCCGGGCTCGGCCTCAGCCTCGCCTCGGCTGTTGCGACGCTGCATGGCGGAGAATTGCGACTGGGCGATGCCCATCCGGGCCTCGTCGCCACGCTGGTGCTGCCGGCGCGCACGGGCGCGGGCGACAGGGTTGCTCCGCCAATACCGGATGTGCCACAGAAGGTGGCATGAACCACTCCGCGCCGGGAAACGCGGACAAGCATGGTGAGAGTCTGGCCGCACGCTTCGCGGAGGCTCCCCATATTGTCGCTTCCACAACCGACGAACGCCGTCTTGAAAACTGGCTGGCCGAGCTCGAGCCGGCACAATCGGCCCGTCTCGGAGTGTTGCTGGTTCATCCCTTCGCCCGGAATATCCTGGCCGGCATCGCGGAATTCTCGCCCTATCTGTTCGATCTGGTGCGCGCCGATGCGCTGCGCCTGATCCGGCTGCTCGAATGCGATCCGGATGCGCATCTCGCTGCATTGATCGCTGAGGCAAGGGGCGCGGTGTTCGCGGCATCCGACGAGGCCGAGGTGATGCGGCTGCTTCGCCGCATGAAGGCCGAGGCCGCGCTGCTGACCGCGCTGTGCGACATCGGCGGCGTCTGGCCGGTGATGCAAGTGACGGCGGCGCTCACCGACGTCGCGGTCTCCTCGGTGCAGGCGGCGCTGCAGTATCAGCTGCGGCAGGAAGCCGCACGTGGAAAGATCCTGCCGCCCAATCCGGAGGCACCGGAAGAGGGCTGCGGCCTGATTGTGCTCGCGATGGGCAAGATGGGGGCGGGCGAGCTGAACTATTCCAGCGACATCGATCTCATCGTGTTTTTCGATCCCGATGCGACGACGCTCGCGCCCGACATCGAACCGCAGCCGTTCTTCGTCCGCGTGACGCAGGGCATGGCGCGGATTCTGCAGCAGCGCACCTATGACGGCTACGTCTTCCGCGTCGATCTGCGCCTGCGCCCCGATCCGTCCTCGACGCAGGTGGCGATCTCGCGCGACGCGGCGCTGAATTACTACGAGCGGGAAGGGCGCACCTGGGAGCGCGCCGCGATGATCAAGGCGCGCGCCTGTGCCGGCGATGCCAGGGCAGGCGAGGCGCTGCTCGCCGAGATCGCGCCGTTCGTCTGGCGCAAGCACCTCGACTTTGCCGCGCTTGCCGATGTCCACGACATGAAGCGGCAGATGCAGACCTATCGCGGCCAGAGCGAGGTTGCGGTCGAGGGCCACAACGTCAAGGTCGGCCGCGGCGGCATTCGCGAGATCGAGTTCTTCGCGCAGACCCAGCAGCTGATCGCCGGTGGCCGCCATCCGCAATTGCGGGTGCGGCCGACGCTCAGGGCGCTCGACGTGCTCGCGACCAGCAACTGGATCACCTTTGACGCGCGTGATGAGCTGACCACGGCGTACGAATTCCTGCGCCGGGTCGAGCACCGCCTCCAGATGGTCGCCGACGAGCAGACCCATGCGCTGCCCGACGACAAAGAGGCGGTCGAGCGCTTTGCCCGCTTCTTCGGTTATCCCGATCGCGAGGCGTTTGCGCGCGACCTGCTGCGGCAGCTCGAGATCGTCCAGGGCCACTACGAAAAACTGTTCGAGGGCGATGATCCGACCGGCACGGCCAAGCTGCCGGCCCTGGACTACAGTGCGGGTCCCGATGACCCGCGCCTGCTCCAGCATCTGTCGACGCTCGGATTCAAGAAGCCCGCCGCCGTCGCGCAAACGTTGCGCGACTGGATCACCGGCGACTATCGCGTCTTCCGCAATGAGGCGACGCGCAGCGCCTTCATCGAATTCGTGCCGGCCCTGATCGACGGTCTCGCACATGCCGAGGAGCCGGATCGCGCCGTCGTGGCGTTCGATCATTTCCTCGGGGCGCTGCAGCGCGGCGGCCGGCTGATCACGCTGCTCGGCCAGAACCGCGATCTCGTCGCGCTGGTGGCGCTGGTGCTGGGCGCAGCGCCCAGGCTCGGCGAGATGCTGGCGCGGCAGCCGCAGCTGATGGACGGCCTGATCGATCCACGCTTCTTCGGCGCGATGCCCGACCGGCAGGAATTGTCGGGGCGGTTAGCTGCGACCGTGCAGGACGCCGCCTCCTACGAGGAGTTCCTCGATCGCCTGCGCCTGTTCGGGCAGGAGAGCCTGTTCCTGATCGGCACACGTATTCTGTCCGGCACCGTCTCGGCGCAGCAGGCGAGCACGGCCTTTGCCGATGTCGCCGAAGGTATCGTCCACACCGTGCATGGTCTCGTCGCCGACCGCTTCGCCGCCCAGCACGGCCGGATCAAGGGGCAGGAGACCGCGATCATCGCGATGGGCCGGCTCGGCAGCCGCGAGATGACGGCCTCGTCCGACCTCGACCTGATCCTGCTCTACGATTTCGACAGCGAGAACCCGGACTCCGATGGGCCGAAATCGCTGCAGGGCGCGCATTATTTCGCCCGTTTCACCCAGCGCCTGATCAGCGCCTTCACGACCCGCACCAATTACGGCGTGCTCTACGAGATCGACATGCGGCTGCGCCCGTCGGGGCGCGCCGGCCCGGTGGCGTCGAGCCTTGCCTCCTTCGCCGACTACCAGGCCAACGAGGCCTGGACCTGGGAGCACATGGCGCTGACGCGCGCGCGCGTGGTGTCGGCGTCACCTGAATTCCGGGAACGCATCGAGCGCGTCATCCGCGATGTCCTGACCCGCCGCCGCGATCACGCGATCATCGCCAACGACGTCGCCGACATGCGCGGCGCGATCGGCCAGGAGAAGGGCGAGACCGACTATTGGGATCTCAAATATGCCGCCGGCGGCATGATCGACATCGACTTCATCGCGCAATATCTCCAGCTCGTGCATGCCCACGACAAGCCCGAGATACTCGACGTCAGCACGATGCAGGTGCTGGACAATGCCTGCAGGCTCGGCGTGCTCGGACAATCGGAGACCGAGATCCTGCGCGCAGCAGTGCGGCTCTATCACGATCTGACGCAGATCCTGCGGCTCTGCGTCAGCGACCGCTTCAAGCCGGAAACCGCCGGCACCGATCTGCAGCGCGTCATGGCGCGCGCCGGCGATGCGCCGGACTTCTCCTCGCTGGAGGCGCGTGTGAAGGAAACCCAGAGCGAGGTGCGGCGCGTGTTCAGAGCGCTGCTGGAAGGGACGTCGTCAGCTTCAGCGCGGTGAGGGCTTCGCGCACGTTCGGCTCCAGGCCCGCGCCGCCGGCATCGAGATGGGCGAAGATCGCGCGCTTCATCCGGGGATCCCAGAACTTCTTGATGTGCTCGGCGATCCCCGGCACGGCCTTGTCATGGCCCTGGCTCTGGAAGAACTTGCCGATCTGGTTGGCCATGTAGATCAGGCGGTCAGGCGACATCGGCAACCTCCGTGGCATGGCGGGCGACAATCCGGCTGCCATGCGAAAACACTTCGAACCCGTCCTGGCGGGCAATGGCGATCAGCGTGATGCCCGCGGCTTCCGCGGTGCGCACCGCGAGCGCGGTCGGCGCGGACACCGCGACCATCACCGGCGCGCCGATCGCAGCGGTCTTCTGCACCATCTCGACCGAGACGCGGCTGGTCAGCAGCACCATGCCGCCGCTTGCATCGGTGCGGCTGCGCGCCAGGGCGCCGGCGAGCTTGTCGAGCGCGTTGTGGCGGCCGACGTCCTCGCGCAACGCCACGATGTTGCCGGCAGGAGACCAGAACGCAGCGGCGTGAACGGCGCGGGTCTGCAGGTTGATCGATTGCAGCGGCGCGATCGCCTGCATCGCCGCCATGATTTCTTCCGGCGTGAAGGTCTGCCCCTGCGGCACGACCGCCGCGGGCCGCACCGCTTCGGCAATGGACTCGACGCCGCAGATGCCGCAGCCGGTGGGACCCGCGACGTGGCGACGACGCTCGCTGATGAGTGCCGCATCTTCCGGTGCAAGCCACATCCTGAGTTCGATGCCGTCGTCGAGGCGGACCACCTCGAGCGACTTGATGTCGTCGACCGACTTGATGATGCCTTCGTCCAGACTGAAGCCGACGGCGAAATCCTCGAGGTTTTGCGGCGTCCCCATCATCACGGCATAGGTGCCGCCATTGTAGGTCAGCGCCAGCGGCGTCTCCTCGGGGATCAGCCGTGTTCCTTCGGACGTGGCGCCGTCGCGCCAGATCTCGCGGTCGATAGCCTGGACGGGCACGTGCATGCGGTTACTCCGCGGCCTCGGCGGGTACGATGCGGCGGGATTGCCGCGCCTGGGCGTCATAGGCCTTCTGCCAGTCGGACGGGCCGTTCGAGGGCGAGACCTGCACCGCGGTGACCTTGTATTCGGGGCAGTTGGTCGCCCAGTCCGAATAGTCGGTGGTGATGACGTTGGCCTGGGTGTCCGGGTGGTGGAAGGTGGTGTAGACGACGCCGGGAGCCACGCGATCGGTGATCTCCGCGCGCAGCGTTGTCTCGCCGGCACGGCTCTTCAGCCGCACCCAGTCGCCATCGCGCACGCCGCGCTGCTCGGCATCGTGCGGATGGATCTCGAGGCGATCCTCGGCATGCCAGACCACGTTGTCGGTGCGCCGCGTCTGCGCGCCGACATTGTACTGGCTGAGGATGCGGCCCGTGGTGAGCAGCAGCGGATAGCGCGGCCCGGTGCGCTCGTCGGTCGCGACATATTCGGTCACGACGAACTTGCCCTTGCCGCGGACGAAGCCGTCGATATGCATCACCGGCGTGCCCTCGGGCGCCTTCTCGTTGCAGGGCCACTGCACCGAGCCGAGCTCGTCGAGCCTGGCGTAGGAGACGCCGGCGAAGGTCGGGGTCAGCGCCGCGATCTCGTCCATGATCTCGGAGGGGTGGCTGTAGTTCATCTCGAAGCCCATCGCCTTGGCAAGGCCGATGGTGACCTCCCAGTCGGCGAGGCCGTTCTTCGGCGTCATCACCTTGCGCACGCGCTGGATGCGGCGCTCGGCGTTGGTGAAGGTGCCGTCCTTCTCGAGGAAGCTCGAGCCGGGCAGGAACACGTGGGCGTAGTTCGCGGTCTCGTTCAGGAAGAGGTCGTGGACGATGACGCATTCCATCGCCGACAGCGCCGCCACGACGTGGCTGGTGTTGGGGTCGGACTGCAGGATGTCCTCGCCCTGCACGTAGATGCCCATGAACGTGCCTTCGACCGCGGCGTCGAACATGTTGGGAATGCGCAGGCCCGGCTCGGGATTGAGCTTGACGTTCCACAGCGCCTCGAACTGGTCGCGCACGGCATCGCCCGAGATGTGGCGATAGCCGGGCAGCTCGTGCGGGAACGAGCCCATGTCACAGGAGCCCTGCACGTTGTTCTGGCCGCGCAGCGGGTTCACGCCGACGCCGGGACGGCCGATATTGCCTGTTACCATCGCAAGGTTGGCGATCGCGATCACGGTGGTCGAGCCCTGGCTGTGCTCGGTGACGCCGAGGCCGTAATAGATCGCGCCGTTGCCGCCGGTGGCGTAGGTGCGGGCCGCCTCGCGCAGATCCTTCGGATTGACGCCGGTCAGGATGGCGGTGGCTTCCGGGCTGTTGTTCGGCTGGGCGACGAACGCTGCCCATTCCTCGAACTCGGCCCAGTCGCAGCGCTCGCGCACGAAGGCTTCGTTGACGAGGCCCTCGGTCACGATGACATGCGCGAGCGCGGTCATCACCGCGACATTGGTGCCGGGCATCAGCGGCAGGTGCAGCGCCTTCACATGCGGCGATTCCACCATTTCGGTGCGGCGCGGATCGATCACGATCAGCTTCGCACCCTGGCGCAGCCGCTTCTTCAGCCGCGAGGCGAACACCGGGTGGGCGGAGGCCGGATTGGCGCCGATCACGACGACGACGTCGGTGTCCTCGACCGAGTCGAAATCCTGCGTGCCGGCGGAGGTGCCGAAGGTGGTGGCAAGGCCATAGCCGGTCGGCGAGTGGCAGACGCGGGCGCAGGTGTCGACATTGTTGTTGCCGAAGCCGGCGCGGATCAGCTTCTGCACCAGATAGGTTTCCTCGTTGGTGCAGCGTGACGAGGTGATGCCGCCGATGGCGTCGCGGCCGTACTTCTTCTGGATGCCGCGCATCCTGGCGGCGGCAAACGAGAACGCCTCGTCCCAGGACACTTCCTGCCAGGGATCCTCGATCCGCTCGCGGATCATCGGCTTGAGGATGCGCTCCTTGTGGTTGGTGTAGCCCCAGGCGAAGCGGCCCTTGACGCAGGAATGGCCGCGGTTGGCCTTGCCGTCCTTGTAGGGCACCATGCGCACGACTTCCTCACCGCGCATCTCCGCCTTGAAGGCGCAGCCGACGCCGCAATAGGCGCAGGTGGTGACGACGGAGTGCTCGGGCTGGCCGATCTCGATCACGGACTTTTCCGTCAGCGTTGCGGTCGGGCAGGCCTGTACGCAGGCGCCGCAGGAGACGCATTCGGAGCCCAGAAAACTCTCGCTCATGCCCGGCGAGACCCGGCTGTCGAAGCCGCGGCCGGAGATCGTCAGCGCGAAGGTGCCTTGCACCTCCTCGCAGGCGCGGACGCAGCGCGAGCAGACGATGCACTTGGAGGGATCGTAGGTGAAGTACGGATTGGACTCGTCCTTCGGCATCCAGTGGTCGTTGTCGCAGCCGTGGGACTTGGCGAAGACGTGGTTCTCGCCCTCATAGCCGTAGCGCACGTCGCGCAGGCCGACGGCGCCGGCCATGTCCTGCAATTCGCAATCGCCGTTGGCGCCGCAGGTGAGGCAGTCGAGCGGATGGTCGGAGATGTAGAGCTCCATCACGCCCTTGCGCAGCTTCTTCAGCCGCTCGGTCTGGGTGTGCACGACGAGGCCGTTCATGACAGGCGTGGTGCACGAGGCCGGCGTGCCGGCGCGTCCCTCGATCTCGACGAGGCAGAGCCGGCAGGAGCCGTATGCGTCGACCATGTCGGTCGCGCACAGCTTCGGGATCTGGTGACCGGCGTCCATCGCGGCGCGCATGATCGAGGTGCCCTCGGGCACGGTGACCTGGTTGCCGTCGATGGTCAGCGTTACCATCGTCGTCGATTTGGAGCGCGGCGTGCCGTAGTCGATTTCTTCGATCAGAGACATTGTCGTTCTCCTATTCCGCGGCCTGAAGCATGGTCGGGATGGGTGCGAAATCCTCCCGGAAGTGCTTCAATGCGCTGAGCACGGGGTAGGGCGTGAAGCCGCCGAGTGCGCAGAGCGAGCCAAATTTCATGGTGTTGCAGAGGTCCTCGACGAGCGCGAGGTTCTCATGGACGCGCTCGCCGTTGATGATCTTCTCGATGGTCTCGACGCCGCGGGTCGAGCCGATCCGGCACGGCGTGCACTTGCCGCAGGATTCCACGGCGCAGAACTCCATCGCGAAACGCGCCTGCCTGCGCATGTCGACGCTGTCGTCGAACACGACGATGCCGCCATGGCCGATCAGGCCGTCACGCGCGGCAAAGGCCTCGTAGTCGAACGGCGTGTCGAACAGGGCGCGGGGGAAGTAGGCGCCGAGCGGGCCGCCAACCTGCACCGCACGAACCGGCCGGCCCGTGAAGGTGCCGCCGCCGATGTCGTCGACGAGCTCGCCGAGGGTCACGCCGAATGCGGTCTCGAACAGTCCGCCGTAACGGATGTTGCCGGCGAGCTGGATCGGCATCGTGCCGCGCGAGCGGCCCATGCCGAAATCGGCATAGGCCTTGGCGCCCTCGGCGAGGATGAAGGGGATCGCGGCGAACGACAGCACGTTGTTGATGACGGTCGGCTTGCCGAACAGGCCGTGATGAGCCGGCAGCGGCGGCTTGGCGCGCACGATGCCGCGGCGGCCTTCGAGGCTCTCCAGCAGCGAGGTCTCCTCGCCGCAGACATAGGCGCCGGCGCCGACGCGCACTTCGAGATCGAAGCTGTAAGTGGAGCCGCCGATCTTGTCGCCGAGATAGCCGCCGCGCCTGGCAGCCTGGATGGCGGCGTTCATGGCCTCGACCGCGTGCGGATATTCGCTGCGGATGTAGATGTAGCCCTTGGTGGCGCCGACGGTGATGCCGGCTGTGGTCATGCCCTCGATCACCAGGAAGGGGTCGCCTTCCATGATCATCCGGTCGGCAAAGGTGCCGCTGTCGCCTTCGTCGGCGTTGCAGACGATGAACTTGCGATCGGCTTTCGCCTGCGCGACGGTCTTCCACTTGATGCCGGTCGGGAAGCCGGCGCCGCCGCGGCCGCGCAGGCCGGACGCCGTGACTTCGTTCAGGATCGCGTCGGGACCGAGCGAGAGCGCACGCTCAAAACCCTTGTAACCGCCATGGGCGCGGTAATCGTCGAGCGAGCGCGGATCGATCACGCCGCAGCGGGCGAAGGTGAGGCGGGTCTGGCGCTTCAGCCAGGGGATCTCGTCGGTCGCACCCAGCCGCAAGAGATGCGGCGTGTTGCTGGCGAGCGCGTCGAGCAGGGAGGGGACATCGGTCTCGGTCACAGGCCCGAAGGCGATCCGCCCTTGCGGCGTTGCGACTTCGACCAGCGGCTCCAGCCAATACATCCCGCGCGAGCCGGTCCTGACGATCTCGATGGCAATACCGCGCTTGGCCGCAGCCTGCTCCAGAGCCAGCGCGACCTCATCTGCGCCGACGGCGACCGCACCCGCATCGCGGGAGACGAAGAGACGCATGCTCATCGCTGTGCCTCCGCGACCAGTGCATCGAGACGCTTCTGGTCGAGCCGGCCAATGAGGCGACCATCGAGCATTGCGGACGGCGCCGTCGCGCACAGGCCGAGGCAGTAGATCGGCTCCAGCGTGACGCGATCGTCGGCTGTCGTGTTGCCGAGGGCAACGCCAAGCTTCGCCTCCGCTCGCGCAGCCAGCGCATCGCCGCCTGCGGCCTGGCACGCTTCGGCGCGGCACAGCTTCAGCACGTGGCGACCGGCCGGCTTGTGACGGAAATCATGGTAGAAGGTGAACACGCCGTGCACCTCGGCGCGCGACAGATTGAGCGCCTGCGCGACCATGGGAATCGCGGCCTCCGGCACGTAGCCGAACGCCTCCTGAAGCGCGTGCAGGATGACGAGCGTCGCGCCTTCCTGTCCGGCATGTTCGGCGATGATCTCGGCGCCGCGCGCTTCGTCCCAAGGCTCGTAACGAGGTTCGTAAAGCGTTGTCATTGTTCGTTCTCAACCTGAGCGTTCCTTGAGCGCAAAGTATTTGGAATCGTTCGAAGATCAATAAAGCTGTCTCATGCTGCGATTGCGAATTCGGATCGATTTGCAACCACAATCGGTCGATACGAAATGGTAATGAAAACTGTATCGGCTGCCGGTTTTTGCGTGTTGGTGCAGGCCCGGCATGCTAGCTTGCATGCCAACACAGAATCCGAGGGGACGACCGGTTGATCGACAAGCTTGAACTGCTGCTGGCGCTGGCGAAGGAGCGGCATTTCGGACGCGCGGCAGAGGCCTGCGGCGTCACCCAGCCCACCATGTCGACCGGGCTGAAGCAGCTCGAGGAGATCCTCGGTGTGATGCTGGTCCAGCGTGGCTCCCGCTTTCAGGGTTTTACGCCGGAAGGCGAACGGGCGCTGGACTGGGCGCGGCGGATCGTGGGCGATGCCCGCGCCATGCGTGACGAGATCAACGGCCTGAAGCACCAGCTCTCCGGCGAGATCCGCATTGCCGCGATCCCGACCGTGCTCGGCATGGTGGCGTCACTGACGACGCCGTTCCGCGCCCGGCATCCCGAGGTGCGTTTCAGCATCCGCTCGACGACCTCATCGGAGGTGCTCGGGTTGCTCGAAAATCTCGAGGTTGATGCGGGGCTGACCTATATCGAGAACGAGCCGATCGGCAAGGTCCGCACCATTCCGCTCTACAATGAAAGCTATCGCCTGCTGACTGCGCCGGACGGAATGTTCGGTGACCGCGAGACGGTGACCTGGAAGGAAGTGGGACAGGTGCCGCTCTGCCTCTTGACGCCCGACATGCAGAACCGCCGCATCATCGACCGCGCGCTGCGCTCGGTCGGCGCGGAGGCGACGCCGACGCTGACCTCGAACTCGCTGCTCGTGCTGTTCACGCATGTGAAGACGGGGCGGTGGGCGAGCGTGATGCCGGCCAAGCTCGCCGAGACGCTCGGCCTGTCCGATACGGTGCGGTCGATCCCGATCATCGACCCCGAGGTCAATTACAGCATCGGCATGGTGATCCCGCAGCGCGATCCGATGACGCCGCTGATCGCGGCGCTGGTCAATGTGGCGCGGGAAGTCGCGCCGACGCTGCAATTGTAGAGCCTGTTGGGATAGGACGAGCAAGCGCCTCGTCCTTCGAGACGACCGCGGAGCCTGTCATCGGGCCGCGCTTTGCGCGGACCCGGTGGCGGTCTCCTCAGGATGAGGCTCCATGGACTCCTTTGGCACTGCTGCCGCGCACGCTGCCCTCATCCTGAGGGCCCGCCGCAGGCGGGCGTCTCGAAGGATGGCCGCAGGCGAGCTTCCCGCCGTGCGCTAGGCGGCGGCCGATATCCCGGCGGACGCCTTGACGGCGTCGCGCGGCAGCGTCACGCGGACGACGGTGCCGACATCGATCTTCGAGCGCAGCCGCATCGAGCCGCCGTGGAGTTGCGCCAGCGAGCGGGCGATGGCGAGGCCCAGCCCCGAGCCGTGATAGGTCTTGGTGAGCTGGCTCTCGACCTGCTCGAACGGGCGGCCGAGCCGCGCCAGCGAATGCGGCGCGATCCCGATGCCGGTGTCGGCGATCATCAGCACGATCCTGTCGTCGAGCTGTCGGCTGCGGACCACGATGCGCCCGCCGTCGGGCGTGAACTTCACCGCGTTGGAGAGCAGGTTGACGATGATCTGCTTGGTGGCGCGGCGGTCGGCGACGACGGAGATGGATTTTGCGATATCGGCATCGAGCGTCAGGTGCTTGTCCTGCGCGCGGCCGGAGACGACCCGCAGCGACTCCGCGAGCGTCCGTGCGAGGTCGAGCTCTTCCATGTCGAGCTTCATGCGGCCGGCCTCGATCTTGGACATGTCGAGGATGTCGTTGATGACCTCGAGCAGATAGTGGCCGCTGGTCAGGATGTCCTGACAATATTCCTGGTACTTCTCGCTGCCGAGCTCGCCGAACATCCCGCTTCCCATGATCTCGGAGAAGCCGATGATGGCGTTGAGCGGCGTGCGCAGCTCGTGGCTCATATTGGCGAGGAATTTCGACTTGGTCTGGTTGGCTTCCTCGGCGCGGGTCTTCTCGCGCTGGTACTTCTCGGCGAGGTCGGCGAGCTCGTTGGTCTGGCGCTCCAGGGCGGCCTGCGAGCGCTTGAGGTCGATCACGGTAGCGCGCAGGCGCAGATCGTTGTCGACCAGTTTCTGCTCGTGCTCCTTGATGCGGGTGATGTCGGTGCCGACCGAGACGTAGCCGCCGTCCTTGGTGCGGCGCTCGCTGATGTGCAGCCAGCTGCCGTCGTCGAGCTGCGCCTCGAAGGTGCGGGCACCCGGGCCCTGGCTCGCGGTCTCGTTGTGGCGGGTGCGCACCTCCGGCATGCGGCCGACCTCGAGCACGGTCTCGTAGGATGTGCCGGGGATGACGGCGCTGTCGGGCAGCTTGTGCAGGCGCTGGAAGTGCGAGTTGCAGAGCACGAGGCGGTCGCTGGCGTCCCAGAGCACGAAGGCCTCCGGAATGGTCTCGATGGCGTCGCGCAGCCGCAGGTCGGCTTCGACGGTCCGCTCGGCGAGGCTCTTCTGCTCGGTGATGTCGACCGCGATGCCGATCAGGTGCACGCTGGAATCGGTCGCGCCGCGCGTCTTTTCGCAGCGGACGCGCAGCCAGATCCAGTGACCGTCGACATGCTGCATGCGGAAGGTCTGGTCGATGTGGTCGATCTTCTCGGAGATCAGCTGGTCGGCGATCTCGAACAGGTCGATGTCGTCGGACTTCACCAGCGCGTTGACCTCGCCGAAGGTGAGGAGCTCGTGGCGGCCGTCGAGGCCGAGCATCGAGAACATCGACTGCGACCAGAAGATCCGGCCGCGCGACAGATCCCAGTCCCACAATCCGCAGCGGCCGCGGTTCAGCGCGGTGTCGATCCGGCCGCGCACGGCGTCGTTGATGAGATCGCCCTCGCGGGCGCGGGTGGATTGCCAGTGGAAGGCGAAGCCGAGGATCAGGACGACGAAGCCTGTCGTCGCCGACAGCGTGACCGAGAGCGCGGCGTCCGAGCCCCAGATCGGCTCGTTGCGCTCCTGGATCACGGTGACGAAGCCGGGCAGCGACTTGATCTGCCGCGAGGTCGCCATCGCAGCATTGCCGCTCGGCAGCGTCATGTCGGAGACGTTGCCGTCGCGCGGCGGCGCCGCGAGCAGCTGCGCCGTGGTGATGGCATCGAGCAGGCGGTCGTTGCCCGAAGGGTCACTGTCGATGGGAATGCGGGCGAGGAGGCGGCGGTCGATCCCGGCCGAGGTGACGATGACGTGGCGGCCGCTGGCTGTGCCCCAGGACGGGATCAGGTCGGGCAGCAGCGTCGGCAGGCGCTCGATGTTCTTCTGCCGCTCGATCCGCAACGAGGTGAGGCGGTCGATGCGCTCTGCGAGCAGATCGGCGAGCGCGGAGATGTCGTGCCGGATCACCATCCGCTTCTGGCGCGTCTGGTCGACGACCTGCACGAACGCGCCGAGGCAGATCGTGATCAGGAACGCGATGATGAGGGTCGGCACAGCGCGGCGCAACGCCGGCTCTGCGATCAGGAGCCGATGATAGGCAGGTTTCGCGATCGATTGCGCCAATCCCTTGATCGAATCGGATTGGACGCACGCGTTCGCGGCGTCTGCACGCGACATGCCTTCGGCCCCCTGAAAACCAGCTTGCAACTTGAGTTCGGAGGCAGCCCCACGTCGCTTCCGAATCAGACCGATTTGAATCCAGTTTTACCGGGCTGTCGAGAGTCAACGAATCGTTAACGCGAAATTATTCTTATCCAACGCGCAGTTCGCGCATCGCGCGTCCGCAAACCCGCGGGCGCGAGGAGTCCGAAACGAGAACGTGTGACTCCGCGCACATTGTATGTCACGCGCGCGGCGGTTCGGCGTGACTGATGACGCGCTTCACGCTCGGGAACGCACGGCGCAACGCGCGCTCGATCGCATCGACATGCTCGTGCACCTTGATCACGCTCATCGACGGCGCAGCGCGGCAGTGGAAGTTGACGATCTCGCCGGCGTCGGTGTTGCGGACGCGCACATTATGGATGTCGTGGATCTCGCCTTCACCGGCGAACTCGGCCAGCGCGGCGGCGATGGTCTGCACCCTCTCCGGCGCGGCGTCGACGCCGAAAGGCAGTTCCGGTTCCAGCGGCTCGATGTGGACGTCGACCTCGACGTCCTCGCCGAACTCCTCCTGGATGTTGCGTTCCAGCGTGTTGGCGATGTCATGGGCGGCGTCGAGCCGCATCCCGGCGTCGACCTCGAGGTCGATGCCGACGATCAGCTTGGCGCCGAGATCATGCACCGTGACGTGGTGGATGGCGAGGCTCGAATTGCGCGCGATCACCATGATGCGGTCGCGGACGGTCTCGTTGTTGCGCGCGACCGGGACCGGGGTGAAGGTGAGGTCGGCGTCGCCGAACGCCTTGTCGACGGCGGCCTGCGCCTTGCGCTTGATCTCCTCGATGCGGTCGATCGGGTAGGTCCGCGGCACCTTTGCGATGGTGTCGATGAAGGTGGTCGCCCCGACCATGCGCAGGCGCAGCCGCTCGACGTCGATCACGCCGGGCACGCTGCAGATCGCGGCCGTGGCCTTCTCCTGCGCGCCCTCCGGTGCGCGGTCGACCAGCGTCTGCACGGTCGAGCCGGCCATGCGCAGGCCGAGAGCGGCGATCATCACCGCGACCGCGGCCGCAGCCGCCGCGTCGCCCCACCAGAAACCGAGGGCGGCGAGGACCAGGCCCACGATCACGGCGCAGGAGCCCATCACGTCGGAGGCGAAGTGGAGCGCATCGGCGGCGAGCGCCTGGCTCCGGGTCTCGCGTGCGGCGCGGTGCAGCGCGCGGGCACGCCACAGATTGACGGCGATGTCGACCACGAGCACCACGAACGGCACGGCCGAGATGGTCGGCGGCGACGTTCCCTCGCGCAGCCGGCTATAGGCTTCGACCAGGATGCCGCCGGCGAGCACGTAGAGCAGGGCAGTGACGCCCAGCGCGGAGACGCTTTCCAGCTTGCCATGGCCGTAATGGTGCTCCTCGTCGGCCGGCTTGTCGGAGACCCGCACCACCGCCCAGGTGATGATGGTCGCGACCAGGTCGATCGAGGAGTGCAGGGCCTCGGAGATCAGCGCCAGCGAGCCGATCGCGATGCCGACCACGAACTTGGCCGCCGCCATGCCGCCACTGGCGAAGATCGAGATGGCCGCGACCGAGGTTTTGTTGTGCTGTGCGCTCATGGCGGGGATTTAGCAGCCTAGAGCTGAACATCAAGCGACGATCCACAGCTCTAGTCGCAAGTGAGTTGCAGGAGCGAAGCCATTGCGAATGCTTCTGAATTGAATGGTCGCTCGCTGCTACGAGCTCGGTCTCGTAGGGTGGGCAAAGGCGCATAGCGCCGTGCCCACCATCCGTCCGTGATGGATACAGATCGTGGGCACGCTTCGCTTTGCCCACCCTACGGGACCGTCGCTTTGGCCGAGCCTGCCCCTTAAAGCGTCACCACGATCTTCCCCAGATGTTTGTTCGCCTCCATGTGCTCGAACGCCTTGTCGATGTCGTCGAACGCATAGACCTTGTCGATCGGCAGCTGCAGCTTGCGCGACTCGACCGCGCCCCAGATGTCCTTGCGGACCTCCTCAAAAATCTCGCGGACCTCCTCGATGGTACGGGTGCGGAAGGTGACGCCGATATAGCTGATACGGCGCGCCGCATGCAGGTCGAAGTTGAAGTCGGCGTGCGTCCCGCCGAGCCGGCCGACATTGACGATGCGACCCAAAACCCTGGTCGCGGCGAGATTCTGGTTTGCGACCTTGCCCGAGACCTGGTCGACGATGAGGTCGACGCCCTCGCCGTTGGTCGCCTTCAGCACCTCATCGACCCATTTCGGGTCGGAGGAGTCGACCGCGAGGTCGGCGCCGTATTCTTTCAGCCGGCCCCGGCGATAGGCGTCGGTCGACGAGCCGATCACGAGTCTCGCGCCCTTGAGCTTTGCAATCTGCATCGCCAACAGGCCGACGCCGGAGCTGGCACCCTGAATCAGCACGGCCTGTCCGGCCTGGATCCCGCCGACAGTGACCACCGCGTTGTGCATGGTCGCCAGCGCGACGGGGAGGGTGGCGGCCTCCTCGAAATTCATGTTCGAGGGGGCGCGGAACAGCCGGCCGTGATCGGCCAGCGTGTACTCGGCAAACGCCGCGCCGCCCGAGCCCATGATGCGGTCGCCGACCTTGACACCCTTCGCATCCGGTCCGAGCTCGGCGACCTCGCCGGCCCATTCCATCCCGAGCACAGTGCCGACCCCGCCGGCCGCGCCATGGGCGTGGCCCTTGCGCATGCCGGTGTCGGCGCGATTGAGGCCGCAGGCGCGGACCTTTACCAGCACCTGCGTGCCCTTCGGCTTTGGTTGAGCGACGTCGGAAATCCGAGCGCCCTCAGGGCCGTAGACGTAAGCCTTCATGAATTGCTCTCGCTTCTTACAGTGACTATTCCGCGGCTTGCGCGCTTGGTTGAGCGATCATCCCCTCCAGCCGGCTGCGAATGATCGCCTCCGCCTCGCGCACGATGCGGGAGACGAGCTCGGCGCAGCTCGGGATGTCCTGGATCAGGCCCTGGACCTGACCGGCCGACCAGATGCCTTCGTCCGAATTGCCTGTCGCATAGACCATCTTGCCGCGGGCGCCGGCAACGAGCTCGCGGATGTCCTCGAACTTGGCACCCTCCTTCTCCATCGCGACGACCTTGGTCGAGACGGCGTTCTTCGCCACGCGCGAGGTGTTGCGCATGGTGCGGAAGATCAGCTCGGTCTCGCGCTCGTCATTGGCGACGATCTTCTCCTTGATGGACTGGTGGATCGGGCTCTCCCTGGTCGCCATGAAGCGGGTGCCCATGTTGATCCCTTCCGCCCCCAGCGCCAGCGCCGCGACGAGGCCGCGTGCGTCGGCAAAGCCGCCGGAGGCGATCATCGGGATCTTGACCTTGTTGGCGGCGGCCGGGATCAGGATCAGGCCGGGGGTGTCGTCCTCGCCGGGATGGCCGGCGCATTCAAAACCGTCGATCGAGATGGCGTCGGCGCCCATCCGCTCGGCCGAGAGGGCGTGGCGGACGCTGGTGCATTTGTGCACGACCTTGACGCCGTGCTTTTTGAACTCGTCGACATGCTCCTGCGGCTTGTTGCCGGCGGTCTCGACCACCTTGATGCCGGCCTCGATGATCGCCGCGCGATACTCGGCGTAAGGCGGCGGCTTGATCGCGGGCAGGATGGTGAGGTTGACGCCGAACGGCTTGTCGGTGAGGTCGCGGCAGCGCGCGATCTCCTTGGTCAGGTCCTCCGGGGTCGGCTGGGTCAGCGCCGTGATGAAGCCGAGCGCGCCGGCATTAGCAACGGCGGCGACCAGCTCGGCCCGTCCGACCCATTGCATGCCGCCCTGGACGATCGGGTGCTCGACGCCGACGAGCCTGGTGAATCGTGTCTGCAGCATGATCTGTTTCCCCCGCGCCCCGCGTGGCGCTCTGTTATCGTTTGATGGCAGCAGGATGCCGCCGGGGTCGGGAAATGTCTATTGCAGGGGTGTGCGGTAGAGGCGGGGTGTCATGCGGGGAGTGACGGGGATTCCGCCGGGCGGATAATTGGGGCGCGGCGCCTGCCACATTCACCGCCGTCGTCCTGGCGAAAGCCAGGACCCATAACCACAGGGAGATGTTGTTTTGCGCGATGGTGGCGACACACATCTTGTAGCCCGGATGAGCGAAGCGACATCCGGGATTCTCACCGCGAGTTGTCCCGGGTATCGCTACGCTCACCCGGGCTACCAAGAGCCTCAGCTTACTCCGTCGACAGCCGCACCATCTGGCGGCCGCGGTTCATTTCCTTGAGGCGGTTGACGAACTTTTCCGGGCGTTGCCAGCGATTGGGGACCTCGAGGCCCATGAACTCGGCGATGTCGCCGATGAAGCCCGTGCAGTTGGCGGTCTCGGCGTTCCAGACCGGCGAGTTCGCCTGCAATTTCTTGATATAGGCGAACACGCGCTTGGCGTCGGCTTCGTTGAGATAGACCCGGTAGCTTGCGGTCAGATATTCCGGATCGAGGTCGCCGTAGCTCGCACCGGTCTCGGACGGTACGAAGGTGATGTGACCGAGCACGTAGGCGAGCGTGTCGCCGGCCGGCGTGAGGCCCGCGACCTCGACCGCCTTCTCGCTGGTCTTGCCGTACCAGACGAAGGCATGGCCCCAGCTTGCCGCCGTCCGGGCGCGGAAGTCGACATAGTACGGGCCTTTCTCCGCGCGCGCGATGGGACGCCGCGTCGCTTGCGGTTGAGGCCGCGATGCGGTCTCGGTCGTGGCAAGCGCGTTTGCATCGGCAACGCGCTTGTTCGCTTCGTGGGCAGAGGCCGTGGGCGTCGTGCATGCGATCATCGCCGCGAGGGCGAGCCCCGCGAGGATGCAGGATCCCGATCGATCAGCTGTGTTCGTCACGTTGAGCCCCCTCGACTTTCGGCCGCCTGCGCAGAGTCTGCGCGTCAGTAGCGCGCAGCGACCGGGCCGGGCGCCTTGCCGATCGGAGCCTTGCCAACCGGGCTCTTGCCAATCGGCATCTTGCCGATCGGGGCCTGCTCCGCCGGATAGACCGGCACGGGCTGCCGGCGCGGCAGATCCGCAGCGTTCGCAGCCGTCACCAGAGCAAGCGTGGCACCCAGAGCAAATACAATCTTCTTCACAGTCATACCCCTAGAAGGTTTGGTCCAAACACGGCAGTGCCGTGCCCCCCAGACACGCCTCACAGAAGGGCGCCCGAATGCGTCCAAGTTGCGGCGAGCGCGGGACATGTTGGCGGCATTGATCGGATGCGCGCAGATGTGATGTGTCTGGATGTTTCCGGGGGCTGCGACCTACAGCAGCGCCGCTCACCCGATCCGGTTCAAACTATTCCGGATCGTCGCGAAAATGCCGCCGATGTCCTTGCGCAACGCGTCCAGCGCGTTGAAATTCTCGAAGATGCGGGCGATGCGGTCTTCGACCTCGCGCTTGCTTTTCGTCAGCGCATCGACGCGCGAGGCCAGCGTCACGCCGGCGTTCACCTCGATCTCGCCGACGGTTTCGGCGAGCAGGTCGCGGGTGGTGCCGACCTCCGCGATCATCGCCTCGATACCGAACACCGGAGCCTTCAGCGGGACGAGGTCGGCCTGCGACTTCGACAGCTCGGTCTTGAAGGTGTTCAGCGTCGCCAGCGTCTCCTGCAACGCGCCGAGGCGCTGGCGCGACCGGAGGACGAAATCATTCAGCGCATTCTGGCGTTCGGTGAGGCTCCTGCCGTCGCCGTCGGTCTCGACGTCCGCGATCGCGCGTTCGAGCTGGCCCCGGCGCTGGCCGAGCTCCTCGAAGTCGAGGCCGATGGCTTTGAGGATGTTGGCGCTGTCGTCGATGCGGGCGAGGCGTTGCTCGATCTCGATCTTGTTCTTCGACAGCGTCTCGACGCGCGTGCCGAGCGGCGCTTCGCCGCCGGTCTCGAGCTCATCGATGCTTTTTTCGAGGCGGTCATGGCTGAGGCTGAGCTCGCCGATCAGGGTGTTGATGCCGGCGTCGTTTGATCGCAGCGGCGCCAGCTCGGCATGGGATTTCGCCAGATCCTCCTTGTACTGGCTGAGGGTTGCGAACGTGTCCTGGACCGCGCTCACCCGCGTCAGCAATGTCGACACGTCGCGCGCGATGTCCTTCAGGCGGTCGGCGAGGTTGTTCTTGCGGTCGTCGGTCTCGAGGTCGTGCAGGGAGCGTTCGAGCTGGTTCTGGCGGTCACGGATCTCGGTGAAGACGGGCTCGATCGCGCGGCGCTGGTCGGCGACCTTGCCGACCATCTCGCGCAGCGCCTGCTGGCGGCGGCGGATCTCGGCGAGCTGGTCGTGCATGTCGATGGCTTCGTTGCGGCCCTGCTGCAGCAGCGCGCGCTGCTCGGTCTCGCCGAGCTTGTCGTGAAGGGCGGAGACGGCCTGCCGTGGATCGCTCTCGATCAGGTGCTGGACGGTGGCGTCGAGGTGGTTTTGCAGGGCGTGGGCGACGACGACGTCTTCCCGGGTCTTCTTCAGGCGGTCGCGCAGCGTGTCGAGGCGCCGGTCCTGGCGCGACAGCCGCCAGGCGGTTGCGCCGATCAGCGCCAGGCCTGCGGCCAGGATCGTGCCGGCCGCGAGCCGCTGCGGCATGGACAGGGCCGCGAACCACGCCGGCAGGTGACCGACGTCGTAACCGAACGCCTGCTGGGCGAGAAGCGCGAGGGCGGCCAGCAGGGCAAACCAGGCAACCAGGAAAAACAGCCACATCGTGAATTCCTCACGCCGGCACACATTTTCGCCATAGTTGCTATTGGAGAGCGGAACCGAGATCAAGCGGGGCGGGGCTTGCTGGATGCGTCTGGTCGCGCGAATCCACGACTGATTGCGTCAGCCGATCGATGGAAGGGCCTGGAATTGCCGAGTTTTCCCGAATACGAGGTCCGTAGCCCGGATGGAGCGCAGCGCAATCCGGGGTCTGTACGCGCAGCGCCAATGGTCCCGGATTACGCTGCGCTCCATCCGGGCTACGGCGCTCATCCGGGCGACGGCGTCGTGTGCGCTATCACTTCCCGAGGAAGTTCGAGCGCATCTTGTCGGCGAACCAGACTACGAAGATCGCCGCGAACGAGAGAGCAAAGTACAGGGCTGTCCACAAAAGTGCATTGGCGGCATTCGACATGGCGTCCTCCCTTGCATCAGAAATCGATCTGTTGCCGGGAAGGATAGTGGCGGCCGCGACGGCGCGATTTGCGCAGGATCAATTTTGCCGGGGCTCGCGGCGAAAATGGCCGGCGGGCCTTCATTCTCGGGCACGACGGAGTTGCGCCGGGAATGACGGACCGGCTACAGCCGAAACTCGTTGGTGAGCTCGCCGATGCCGTCGATCGCGACGGTAACCGTATTCACCGGCTCCTTCATCACGCCGACGCCGACCGAGGTGCCGACGGCGATGAGGTCGCCGGGGAGCAGGGTCATGTCGTGGGAAATCCTGCTTACCAGCTCCTGCGCGGTGAAGATCATGTCCGAGATCGGATAGTTCTGCCGCTCGGCGCCGTTGAGGATGGTGCGGACCACGAGCTTCGCCGGATCGAGGCCGGTCGCGATCACTGGCCCGAACGGACCGTAATCGTCGATACCCTTGGCACGCGCCCATTGCGGGAAAGTCGGGTCGCCGGTCAGGATGTCGTTGGCGGTGATGTCGTTGACGCAGGTGTAGCCGAAGATGAAGCCGTCGGCTTCGCCAGGCGCGACGCGGGCGCAGGTCTTGCCGATGACGATGCCGAGCTCGCCTTCATAGGTGGTCTTGCCGTCGTAATAGGAGGGGCGGCGGATCACGGCGCCCGGCGTGGTGATGCTGGTGGTGGCCTTGAGCAGATAGAGCGGCTCCGGCGGCTCGGGCTGGTTGAGTTTTGCGGCAAGCGCGTGAAAGTTATTCCAGAGCGCGACGATCTTGCTGGGGGCGCAGGGCGCGAGCAGCTCGACTTCCGACGGCGCGAGTGTCTTGCCGGTGCTGGCATTGCGGCCGAACATCTCGCCCTCATGCACGCTGATGCCCGAGGGTGTCAGCGTGCCGAAGCCGGTCGTGCCGCCATGGCGAAAACGGAGCCAGTGCTTGATCTCGCCCGCCATCACGCCACCGCCAGTGCGCGGGGATCAGCCGGCGCCGAGACGCCGTCATAGAGCCCGGCGATGCGGGCGCGCTGGGTCACCATCGCCAGCACCGAATCCAGTGCGGGCGTTGCGATACCGGTGAGGCGGCCCATCTCCTGTACCACGGTGACGAGCGGATCGATCTCCATTGGGCGGCCGCGCTCGAGATCCTGCAGCATCGAGGTCTTGTGCGCGCCGACCTTGCGGGCGCCCTCGATGCGGCGCTCGACGTCGACGCGGAATTTGACGCCGAAGGTCTCGGCGATGGCTTGCGTCTCCACCATGATCGCGCGCGACAGCGAGCGCGTGGCGGGATCGGTGCAGATCACGTCCAGCGTGGCATGGGTCAGCGCACTGATCGGGTTGAAGCAGACGTTGCCCCAGAGCTTCAGCCAGATCTCGTCGCGGATGCGATCGAGCACCGGGGCCTTCAAGCCCGCGGCGACGAACAGGTCGGCGAGGCGCTGCACGTCGGAGGTGATCTCGCCGGAGGGCTCGCCGAGCGGAAAATTGTTGCCGTAGACGTGACGGATCACGCCGGGTGCCTCGATCTCCGTGGCGGGATAGACGATGCAGCCGATGGCGCGCTCGGCCCCGATCTCGCGCCATTGCCGACCCCCGGGGTCGATGCTCTCCAGCGTGGAGTTCTCGTATTGGCCGCCATGCTTGTAGAAATACCAATAGGGGATGCCGTTGACGGCGGTGACGATGCGGGTGTGCGGCCCGAGCAGCGGCTGCATCTTCTCGATCACGCCGGTGATCGAATGCGCCTTCAGCGTAATGATGATGTAGTCCTGCACGCCGAGTTCAGTGGGATCGTCAGTGCAGCGCGGATGCACGGTGTGCGTCTCCTCGCCGGCGAGCAGCGTCAGGCCGCGCTCGCGCATGGCGGCAAGATGCGCGCCGCGTGCGACCAGGCTGACATCGGCGCCCGCACGTGCGAGCTGAACTCCGAGATATCCGCCGATCGCGCCGGCGCCGTAGATGCAGATTTTCATGAATTCCTCGCGAGCAGAGACCGGATTTTGGGACGAAAGATCCGGTCCGGCTCGGAAGGATCCGAGCCGGGGCCGGTAGTCGCAGGGGAAGTGTTGCCGCTATAGTTTATTGTTTGAGCAGGATCTTGTCGGAAAACCGCTTACGCACTTTGCGCTAGCGCGGCCCTCCGGGTCCGGATCATGCTCTAGGCTGCCGCTTGCGGCGTGCCGTTGATGGCCTCGTCAACGGCAGCGGCGATGTCGCGCATGCTGATGACGGAGACGAGGCTGTAGTCGTCGATGACCGGCAGGTGGCGGATGTGATGCCGGTTCATCAGGTGGCGGACGTGCTCGATCGTGTCGGAGGAGGTGCAGGACACCAGCTGCTGCACCGACACGAGCTGCGAGACCTTGACGTTGATGGCATTGGCGCCGTGCTCGGCGACGGCGCGCACCACGTCGCGCTCGGTGAACATGCCGACCGCGGTGTTGCCCTCGGAGCGGACCACGTCCTTGACCACCAGCGCGCTGATATTGTTGGCGCGCATCAGCTTGGCGGCGATACCCACCGTTTCGTTCATTCGCACCGTGACAACGCGCGGCGTCTTCTTGCGCAGAATGTCTCCGACCAGCATTGCGACCTCCCTGGGTGAATGACAGGAGGAAGTGTGGTATACATAATGCCAATCGTCAAGCGCTGGATTTGGCTGATCCGAAAAATCTTGCGGCAGCAATACTGACGTTTGTCGTCGGCCAAAAAGCCAAAAAGAAAGGGGCGCATCGCTGCGCCCCTTTTGAAAGCTCTCGTGTGTGGTTGCTTACGCCGTCTCGGTCTTGGCGTTGCCCGTTGCGGTGTCGGCGCTCTCGGCTTCCTTGCCGAGGATGAAGGAGCGGCGCAGCGGCTTGATCACGAACAGCGCCATCAGCGCCGCCGTTGCGTTCAGCGCCACAGCCACCACGAACACCGCCTTCCAGCCGTAGGTTGCCGAGATCACGCTGGCGAGCGGAACGAGCAGGGAGGCGGTGCCCTTTGCGGTGTAGAGCATGCCGTTGTTGGTCGTTGCGAACTTCGAGCCGAAGGTGTCGCCGCAGGTCGCGGGGAACAGCGAGTAGATCTCGCCGAACACGCCGAAATACACCGCGGTCGCGAGCACGAAGACAACGGGATTTTGGCCGTAGGCCGACAGCGCCAGGAGCATCAGCGCGGCGGTGCCGAAGGCGATGAACATGGTGTGCTCGCGGCCGATCGTGTCGGAGACCCAGCCGAAGAAGGGCCGTCCGAAGCCGTCGAAGATGCGGTCGAGCGAGATCGCGAAGGTCAGCGCCGCCATCTGGAAGCCGGCCAGCGTCACCGGCGTGTCGGCGATCTTGTAGTCGTGCGCGATCGGGCCGATCTGCGCCGCGGTCATCAGGCCGCCGGAGGCGACCATGACGAAGACGAGGTACATCACCCAGAAAATAGGGCTGCGCAGCACTTGCGGCGGAGTGAAGTCGATCTTGGTCTGCGGCAAATTGAGCTGCTTCTTCTTCGGCGGAATCGAGATCCGCGGCGGCTGGATGAAGAAGGCGAGCACGAACACGATCACGCCCTGGCCGATGCCGAAGGTGAGGAATGCCTGCTGATAGCCGCTCGATGCGATCATGGTCGCGATCGGGACGATGGTGAGCGCGGCGCCCGCGCCGAAGCCCGCGGCGGTCGCGCCGGCGGCGAGGCCGCGGCGGTCGGGAAACCATTTCAGCGCGTTGCCGACGCAGGTGCCGTACACGGCGCCGGCGCCCATGCCGCCGACGATCGCGGCCGCGTAGAGCAGGGTGAGCGAGTCGGCGTAGGAGTTGAGCACCCAGGACAGCGCGATCATCACGCCGCCGAACATGATGACGATGCGCGGGCCGTATTTGTCGACGAACCAGGCCTCGACCGGCACCAGCCAGGTCTCGGTGACGACGAAGATGGTGAAGGCGAGCTGGATCGCGGCGCGTCCCCAATGGTGCGCGGCATCGATCGGATCGACGAACAGCGTCCAGCCGTATTGCAGGTTGGCGATCATCGCCATGCAGACGATGCCCATGGCGAGCTGGAGCCAACGGAAACCGGTGCGAAGAGGCGCGGCCGTGACGGCGCCGTCCGTGCTGGAAATCATCAAGAACCTCCCAACGCGCCTGTCTGGTCGCGCATCAGTTTGCCAAGATGACCTGATGTCGCAAATGTTGTGGCTTATCGTCGCAAGCGCGGCGGGGAGATTGGTATACCATATTCCAGAACGCAAGCCCTATCTCGCGCGACTCGTCACAAAATCTGCGGTTCCATTCGGCTGGCGGAGGCGGCAACAATTTCGCGCAAAACGAAAACGCCCGGCCGTGAGGCCGGGCGTCCTGCTCGAGGTGAGCAATTGTTGAAGCGCGTCAGAGCGTGGATTTGGCAACCACGATCTTGCGCCAGGGTTTCAGCACCGCGATCGCCAGCAGCGAAGCCAGGATGTTGGCGCCGGCCGCGATGATGAACACGCTGTCCCAGGTACCCGACGACTGCTGCATCAGGTTTGCGACCGGGACGAGCAGCGCGGCGGTGCCCTTGGCGGTGTAGAGCAGGCCGGCATTGGTGGTCGCGAACTTGGCGCCGAACGTGTCGGTGCAGGTCGAGGGGAACAGCGAGTAGATCTCACCCCAGGCGAAGAACACGAAGCCCGAGAGCAGCACGAACCAGACCGGATCGTGGCCCCAGAGATAGAGCATCCAGATGCCGAACCCTTCCATGCCGAAGGCGATGAACATCGTGTTCTCGCGGCCGATATTGTCGGAGATCCAGCCGAAGAACGGACGCGTCAGGCCGTTGAGCACGCGGTCGATGGTCGCTGCGAAGGTCACCGCGGTCATCGTCACCGCCATCAGCGTCACCGGCACGCTGTCGACCTTCCAGTCGACCGCGATCGGCTTCAGGTTCGCGGTGACCATCAGTCCACCCGCGCCGACGATCACGAACATGAAGTACATCAGCCAGAAGATCGGCTGGCGCAGCACTTCGGTCGGCTGATAGTTGCGCCGGGTCTGGATGATATTGGCATTCGCCACCACGCTCGGCACCTGGCCCGCTTTCGGTGCGAGCAGGAAGAAGGCGAGGATGCAGATGATGATGCCTTGTCCGAGGCCGAAATAGAGGAAGGTGGTCTGGAATCCACTGTCCTTGATCATGGCCTGGATCGGCGCGACGGTGAGCGCGGAGCCTGCACCGAAGCCTGCCGCCGTGATGCCCGCGGCGAGACCGCGCTTGTCCGGAAACCACTTCAGCGCGTTGCCGACGCAGGTGCCGTAGACGCCGCCGGCGCCGATGCCCGCGATGATCATGCCGAGATAATAGCCGTTGAGCGAGGTGGCCTGTGCGTTGATCGCCCAGCCGATGGCGCAGAGCACGCCGCCGACGAGAACCACGATGCGCGGACCGTATTTGTCGACGAACCATCCTTCGACCGGCACGAGCCAGGTCTCGAACAGCACGAACAGCGTGAACGCCCACTGGATCGAAGCGCGATCCCAGCCGAACTTTTTCTGGATGTCGGGGACGAAGAACGTCCAGCCATATTGATAGTTGGCGATCATCACCATCGCCGCCACACCGATCGCCAATTGAGCCCAGCGATAGGCATCGCTTACGCGTGCGGCACTAGGAGCCGCAGCCGACTGCACCATGTCCGTCATAAAAAACCCTCCCGAACGCGCCGATCATTTTTATGCATGCGCTGCTCGCATCCTGGTATGCATTATGCCAAGATTCAAGCGAGGGACTGAGGGTGCGGCGAAATATCGCGGGATCAGTTCACATGCGCTTCGGCCGCGAAAATGTAAAGCCCCAATCATTGCAGCGTGACGGCGGCCGCAGCGATCGTATGCACGCAAGTTCTTGATTTTGTGAGATATATCGGCTGTCGCTGCGAGCCGCAAGCAGGCTGTGGGAAGTCGGATTCGCCCCTGTGCGCATGTCGGCGCGCGCAGCTCCGCCAGTGTGGATGAGCGTCGTCAGATGACCGCGCGATTCCTGGAATTCTTTATTCCAGAAGTCCAGGGTGCGGCGAATTTGACGCGACCGGCGGCGTGCATCACGCCGGCCGCGCGTCACGCCATCGACATGCGCAGCCGGCTGTAGCCCTCCTGGATCGCGGACCAGAACAGGGCGACCAGGCCGAGCGCCATGATCGTGCTGACGAGGCCGTTGGAGAAGAACACGCCGAGCGATCCCTGCGATCCCAGCAGCGATTGCCGGAAGGCTTCCTCCGCCTTGTCGCCGAGCACGATGGCGAGCACCAAGGGCGCGAGCGGATAGTTGCACTTCTTCAGGAGATAGCCGAGCACGCCGAACACCAGCATCAGCATCACGTCGAAGGTGCTGTTGTGCACCGAGTAGGCGCCGATCGCGCAGAGCACCAGGATCAGCGGGGCGATGATGCCGAAGGGCACGCGCAGGATCGCGGCGAAGATCGGCACGCAGGTGAGCACGACGATGAGGCCGGCGAGATTGCCGAGATACATCGACGCGATCAGGCCCCAGACGAATTCCTTCTGTTCGACGAACAGCATCGGGCCCGGCTGCAGGCCCCAGATCAGCAATCCGCCGAGCAGCACGGCAGCCGTCGGCGAGCCGGGCACGCCAAGCGACAGCATCGGCAGCAGCGCCGAGGTGCCTGCGGCATGCGCGGCCGTCTCCGGCGCGATCACGCCTTCGATCTCGCCCTTGCCGAAATTGTTGCCGCGCCGCGCCAGCCGCTTGGCGATGCCGTAGCTCATGAAGGACGCCGGCGTTGCGCCGGCGGGCGTGACGCCCATCCAGCAGCCGATCAGGCAGGAGCGCAGCGAGGTCATCCAGTAGGCGGGCAGCTCGCGCCAGGTCTGAAGCACGACGCGGAGGTTGATGCTTGCATTGCCGCCGCGGAACGCCAGCCCTTCCTCCATGGTCAGCAGGATCTCGCCGATCCCGAACAGGCCGATCACGGCGATCAGGAAGTCGAAGCCGTTGAGCAACTCGGTCACCCCGAAGGTCAGCCGCAACTGTCCCGTGATGGAATCCAGCCCGACCGCTGCAAGCGCAAAGCCCATCATCATGGCCGCGATGGTCTTGAACGGCGGCTCCTTGCTGAGGCCGACGAAGCTGCAGAACGCGAGGAAGTAAACCGCGAACTTTTCCGCCGGGCCAAATCGTAGCGCAAAGCCCGCGACCAGGGGCGCGACGAGCGTGATCATGATGACGGCGAACAGCGCGCCCACGAAGGAGGAGGTGAAGGCCGCTGTCAGGGCTTCGCCGGGTCTGCCCTGCTGCGCCATCGGATAGCCGTCGAAGGTGGTTGCCACCGACCATGGCTCGCCGGGGATGTTGAACAGGATCGAGGTGATGGCGCCGCCGAACAACGCGCCCCAATAGATGCAGGACAGCATGATGATCGCCGATGTCGGCGGCATGCTGAAGGTGAGGGGCAGCAGGATCGCCACGCCATTGGCACCGCCAAGCCCCGGCAGCACGCCGATGATGACCCCGAGCGTGATGCCGATGATCATCAGCATGATGTTGTAGGGCTGCAGGGCGACCGCGAAGCCGTGAAACAGATTGGCCAACTCTTCCATATCAACACGTCCTGCAGCAGCAATTGAATGAATGCGTAGCTCTTACAGACCGAGCCACTCCTCGAGCGGCCCCTTGGGAAGCGGGACCAGGAACCAGCGCTCGAACACGAGATAGGTCACGACCGGCATGCCGACCGCCACCGCGGCGACCGTCAGCCAGCGATAGCCGCCGAGCCAGCGCATGAACCAGGCGATGAACACCATCGAGGCGACGTAGAGGCCGACGAACGGCATCGAGCCGACATAGATGCCGGTGGGCACGACGACGCTCATGACCTGGCGAAGCTGGCCCCATTCCGCGAACAGCCGGCCGTCATCGCCGCGTTGCGCATGCCAGAGGTTGATGGCGCTCGCGCCGACGATGGCGGCGCCGACGTAGAAGGGGAAGAAGCCGGCACGCGGGCCTTCCGCGCCCCAGTTGATGCCGGCTTTCAGGCTTCCGAAGATCACCACCAGCCCGAAGGCGCCGATCAGCAGCGCCATGCCGATTTCCAAGGTCTTGTGTGCCGGGCCGGATTCGGAGCCGGATCGTTCAGTCATGGGACCTCCATGCGGAATCGCAAGTCTTCTGCGGTCGCTGCCGGCGGAAGGACGACGAGCGTCCTTCGCCGTCGTCGATGTCGCGGCTCAATTCCCCGATGCGAGGAAGCCGGCTTCCTTCATCAGGCCCTCGTGGCGCTTCTCCTCCGCCTCGATCCACTTGGCGTAGTCGGCTCCGGCCAGGAAGGTCGTGTTGAAGGCGCCGCTCTTCATGAAGTCCTGCCACTCCGGCGTGGCGCGGACCTTCTTGAACAGCTCGACATAGTATTCGATCTGGTCCTTGGTGGCCCTGGGCGACATGAAGATGCCGCGCAGCATGAGATATTCCATCGCGAGGCCCTGAGACTTGCAGGTCGGAATATCCTTCCAGGCCTTGCCGTCGGCGATCGGCTCGTCATAGGCCATCGGCTGGGCATCGAAGACGCAGAGCGGACGAAGCTTGCCGCCGCGCCATTGCGCGACCGCCTCGATCGGATTGTTGACGGTTGAATCGACGTGATTGCCGACGAGTTGGACCGCGACTTCGCCGCCGCCCTTGTAGGGGATGTAGGTGAATTTCGCGTCGATCACCTTCTCGATGCCGACCGTGATGATCTGATCTTCCTGCTTCGAGCCGGTGCCACCCATCTTGAACGAGCCGCTCGGAGCCTTCTTTGCAGCGTCGACGTAGTCCTTGACGCTGTTGTACGGCTTCTCGGCGTTGACCCAGAGCACGAATTCGTCGAGCGCCAGCATCGCGACCGGGGTGAGATCCTTCCAGTTGAACGGAATACCCGTCGCCAGCGGCGTCGTGAACAGGTTCGACAGCGTGATGATGATCTTGTGCGGATTGCCCGACGACGTCTTCACGTCGAGGAAGCCTTCGCCGCCCGCGCCGCCGGCCTTGTTGATGACGACCAGCGGCTGCTTCATGAGATTGTGCTTGGTGACGATGCCCTGGATGGTGCGTGCCATCTGGTCGGCGCCGCCGCCGGTGCCCGCGGGCACGATGAACTCGACCGGACGAACCGGCTCCCAGGCAGCATGGCTTGCGCCGCTACTGACGCACGACATCGCGATTGCCGCCAAAGCGACATTCAGAACGAATGGCTTCATCTTGTTTCTCTCCCTGTCGAAACGCAGCCGCTCTCTGGTGGCTTGCGTCAGCCCATCTCATTCCAGATGCTCGGGGTCACCTTTTCGGTCGATCTCCCGTTGCAGTCCCAGCCAACACTTTATGAGCAGGGGACAGGGCCCGACATCCGCTCCTTTCGGCTAAGGCTCTGCCAGAATCCGGTGAGGATCACGGCAAGTGCGCTTCGCCCTCGGTCCTTCCTGTTCCCGTCCTGCACCTTCGATTGTGCAATCGTTCTTGGTTGCCGAATGGTATGCGAGATGCCAGCAGACAAACAATTGGACCAGCGGGTCAGGACGGCGGACCAATCGTCGCAGTTGTGTTCGCGAGGGGCTCAAAAACAAAATGGCCCCGCATGCGGGGCCATTTGATCGGACGTACGGTCCTCGAGACGTGTCCACCGGCGCGCCGTTCCGGCTGCGCGCGGAAAGCCCTCTCAGAGGCCGAAACGGGGCAGGTCGCCGTTGTGATTCGAGATCTCGGCGCTCGCCATCAGGAAGCGGTCGACCGCAGCCAGGAAACGGGTGAACAGCGAGCTAGAGGGGGCGAGGGCGACGGAGGCGGTCTTGGACATCGGAATTCCCTTTCTTGAGACGGTCAGTATTGCTGTCTCATTTCGAAGGGCAATCTATGTATACCAGATGCCAATGTCCATGCATGCCATTGCATAGCAGCATGCGCTCTGCCGCATTGCAACATAATACGCCGTTAAAGCGGCCGCTTCGGGCTTAAAATTGCCGACGGGACTACGCCGGGCGCAGGACTAGGCCCAAAACCCGTCGATTCCGGCCGGCAGGAGGACACGGCCATCGTGCATACAGGACACAAATCTAACCGCATTGCAGCATTTTTGCCTTGGCAGCGCAGGTCAAAGCCGTTAGTGGTCTGCCCCCTTTTCCAGCCAACTGTCAGAGTGGTTCATGTCGAGCGCCTCGCCCGCCGTCTCGATCGGCATCGATTTTGGGACCAGCAATACGGTCGTAGCCCTTGCGGCGGACGACCGCCGGGTCGAGGCCATCCGCTTCGATCACGGCGGGCAGCGCCATAGCACCTACGTTTCGGCGCTGTGCTTCTGGGAGGATCGGCCGGGTGCCGGCGCCCAGGCTGAAGGCGGCCCGTGGGCGATCGAGACGTTCCTCGAAGGACGCCATGTCTATCGCTTCCTCCAGTCGTTCAAGACCTTTGCCGCGAGCTCGAGCTTCCAGACCACGCAAGTGTTCCGGCAGCGCTTCAAGTTCGAGGACATTCTGGCGGCGTTCCTGCGGACATTGGCGCGGCATGGCGGCGAGAAGTTCGGCTTCGAGGCGGCCAACATCACGGTCGGCCGCCCGGTGCGCTTTGCCGGCGGCAATCCCGACGAGGCGCTGGCGATGCAGCGCTACCGGGCTGCGTTCGAGCGCTTAGGTGCCGGGCACGCGCGCTACGTCTATGAGCCCGTGGGCGCGGCGTTCTCCTTTGCCCGCAGGCTCGAGCGCGACGCCACCGTGCTGGTTGCGGATTTCGGCGGCGGCACCAGCGACTTCTCGGTGATGCGGTTTTCGCGTGCGGGCGGCACGCTTCGCGCCGAGCCGCTTGGACACGCCGGTATCGGCATTGCCGGCGACACGTTCGACTATCGCATCGTCGACCACGTCGTCTCGCCGCGGCTCGGCAAGGGCTCGAGCTTCCGCTCGTTCGACAAGGTGCTGCCGGTCCCGAGCGGCCACTACACCAACCTCGCGCGCTGGCATCAGCTCGCGATGATGAAGAGCAACGGCGATCTGCGCGAGCTCCGCGAGCTTGCGCGCACCGCGCTGAAGCCGGAGCTGCTCGAGGATTTCATCACCATCGTCGACCTCGACCTCGGATTTTCGCTTTACCGCGCGGTGTCCGACGCCAAGGTCGCGCTGTCGGGGCAGGACCAGACCGACTTCCGCTTCAAGGGCGGCGGCGTCGACATCGGCGCGACCATCACCCGCAAGAATTTCGAATCCTGGATCGCCGACGATATCGCCCGGCTCGGCGCGACCGTCGACAAGGTGCTGGGCGAGGCCGGCATCACCGCGCGCGAGGTGGAGAAGGTGTTTTTGACCGGCGGCACGTCCTTCGTGCCCGCCGTCCGAAAGCTGTTCGCCGACCGCTTCGGCAACGAGCGGCTGATGTCGGGCGACCAGTTCGAGTCGATCGCCTACGGCCTCGCTTTGATCGGACACAGTCCCGATCCGGACCGCTGGACCGCCAGCGGCGGGGTTGCGCCGAAGGCGGGCGCTTAGCCGCCCGCCTCCCTGCTCATTCTGATGCGCTACTGGTTGATCTCGGGCTCGACGAGCTTCGCCAGATTCCGCAGCGACTCCTGCCAGCCGAGGTAACAGGCCTCCGGCGGGATTACGTCGGGGATGCCGGCCTGCGTGATGTCGACCTCGGTGCCGACCGAGACCTTCTTCAGGATCACGGTGACCTGGATTTCGCCCGGCAGATTGGGATCGTCGAACCTGTCGGTGTAACGCAGGCGTTCGCCGGGGACGAGCTCGAGATATTCGCCGCCGAAGGAGTGGCTGTTGCCCGTCGTGAAATTCCGGAACGACATCTTGAAGGTGCCGCCGACCTTGGGCTCGAAATGATGCACCGTGCAGGTAAAGCCGTTCGGGGGCAGCCATTTCGCCATCGCATCCGCCTCCAGGAAGGCGCGATAGACTCTCTCCGGGCTGGTGGCGAGAACGCGGTGCAGGCGAACAGTGCTGGGCATGGTTGTTATCCTCAATGATTGATGGGCCCGATCTCGGCGTCTACAGCCCATTCATGTCTCTAGGACGACCGGGATGCCGCCGATCCGACACGATGGCTCGGATTTTCTTGCCGCCGCGCCGGCTAATTCGCTGCGACATCCTGCGGTGTCATCGTGAAGGCCAGCCGGTAGCGGCCGATGACCGGATTGTCGCAGACGCCGTACGGCTGAAGCGTCGATGGCGACAGTTGGTCGGCAACCGCGCGCTCGACTGCGTCTTCATCGTAACCGGACAGCAGCACGATCCAGTCGGCGGCGCCGTCCTTGCCGCGGATCTGCTGTTCGGTCGTGGGCGCGCTCGTCCTCGGCGTGTCCGTGAGGAGGAGGTGGGCGCCGGTCTGTCCCGGCTGCTGCGCCAATGCGCCGAGCGTCTCCGAGAGGTGCGTCCGCAACTCCGTCTCCCGTCCGGCTTCCGGCGACAGCCTGATGGTCGCGAGCGAGGTCGCGACACCGCCGCCAAAGCTCGCCACGATCCGGCATTGGCTGCGGATCATGCCGAGATGATGCGGCATCATCCTGGTCGACCACGGTGTCGGCGCGTTGAGCCGGTCGAGATAGCCTCTCGATGTGAGAACCTCGTAATGCTCGAGCTCGTAGAGCACGAAGAAGCCTTCGGCATCCGTCGTGCTGCTCCAGCGCGATCCGCGCCGGAAGCCGGGAATGCTCATCCGCTCCGGGAAATGTTCGTGGGAATGCCAGTCGCCGAACTCGGTGCGCTGCTCGGCGCGGACGCTCCACCACATCGCAACGGCGGCCTTGCCGAGCAGTGACATGCTGACCTCCAGTTTCGTGGCAGCTGCGGGACGCTTTCGTCAATCGCATGGTGACCCCTCCCGAACGACGAGCTTCGCTCAGTGGGAGCGCCTGATACGTTGCGGATCATATGACCCAGCCGACCCGGCTTGCCATAGCTGCCGATGCGCCGGGAATATTTAGCAATCAGATGTAGCAAGAGAACAGTGCAGCGCCATGATACCGGCGCGATGGGGATGAGGTTCCGGGAGTTTACGGAAAAGCGCTGCTCTTCCGTCTCCAACATCTCCGCTTCTGATCCGTCATCTTGATCTCTTGATCCATATCAAGCCCTTTTTCTGGTCGCCGGAAAATGATGGCGGCTCATTTGAAGGGAGGAATTGCCATGAGCATTGCCCGATCCTTTCAGCTTGTCGCATTTTCACTGACCCTTGCGTTTTCAGCGCCAGCATTCGCACAACAAGCCGCGCCGGCTCCGGGCTCGCCCGCCGCGACCACCACCATTCCCGGCAATCAGCTGCCACCGCCACCGCCGCAGTTCGGCGGCAAGATCGAGCGCGATGCGCGCAATTCGACACCTTTCTGGCCCGCGCGCGTGGTGCCGCCCAAGGGCGCACCGAACGTGCTGCTCATCATCACCGACGATGCCGGCTACGGCGTGCCAAGCACGTTCGGCGGGGTCATTCCAACGCCTGCGCTCGACCGCATCGCACAAAGCGGATTGCGCTACACCAACTTCCATTCAACGGCGCTGTGCTCGCCGACGCGCGCAGCACTCATCACCGGCCGTAACCATCACTCGGTGGGATACGGCGTGATCGCCGAGCAGGCCACCGGCTTCCCCGGCTACGACAGCATCATCACCAGGGACAAGGCGACGATCGGCCGGATCCTTTCCGACAACGGCTATCATACGGCCTGGTTCGGCAAGAACCACAACACGCCGGAATACCAGGCGAGCCAGGCCGGCCCGTTCGACCAGTGGCCGACCGGCATGGGCTTTGAATATTTCTACGGCTTCATGGGCGGCGATACCAATCAGTGGGAGCCCGGCAATCTCGTCCGCAATACCACGCCGATCTATCCCTATGAAGGAAAGCCCGGCTGGAACCTGGTGACGGCCATGGCCGACGAGGCCATCGACTACGTCAATCGCATGAACGCGCTATCGCCGGATACGCCGTTCTTCGTGAAATTCGCGCCCGGCGCAACCCATGCCCCGCATCACCCGACGCCGGAGTGGGTCAAGAAGATCGGCGACATGCACCTGTTCGATCAGGGCTGGAACAAGTTGCGCGACACGATCTTCGAAAACCAGAAGCGGCTCGGCGTCATTCCGCAGAATGCCAAGCTGACGCCGTGGCCAAAGGACCTGATCAAGGAATGGGATCAGCTTTCGGCCGACGAGAAGAAGCTGTTCATCCGCCAGGCTGAGGTGTTCGCGGCCTACGCCGCCTATGCCGACAACGAAATCGGCCGCGTGATCCAGTCCATCCAGGATATGGGCAAGCTCGACAACACGCTCATCATCTATATCGAGGGCGACAACGGGACGAGCGCGGAGGGGCAACCTAACGGCACGCCCAACGAAGTGGCGATGTTCAACCAGATCACCCCGTCGGTCGAGGACCAGCTCAAATATTTCTACGACGTCTGGGGCACCGACCGCACCTACAATCACATGTCGATCGGCTGGGCCTGGGCGTTCGACACGCCATTCTCCTGGACCAAGCAGATCGTCTCCCACTTCGGCGGGACGCGCCAGGGCATGGCGATCTCCTGGCCGGAAGTGATCAAGGACAAGGGTGGCATCCGCACCCAGTTCCACCACGTCATCGACGTCGTGCCGACCATTCTCGAGGCTGCGCAGATCAAGCAGCCGGACATCGTTGACGGCATCAAGCAAAGCCCGATCGAGGGTGTCAGCATGATGTACACGTTCGATGCCAAGAACACGAATGCGCCTTCGACGCACACGACGCAGTATTTCGAGATGTTTGCCGATCGCGCCATCTATAACGACGGCTGGATCGCCAGCACCAAGGTCTTGCGTCCGCCGTGGGTGACGATCGCGAAACTGCCGCGCCCGGGCGACTACCCCTGGGAGCTCTATGACCTGCGCAACGACTGGACGCAGGCCGAGGACGTCGCCGCCAGGAATCCGGACAAGCTGAAAGAGCTGCAGGCGCTGTTTTGGAAGGAGGCGGAAAAGTATCAGGTGCTGCCACTCGACTCGACGGTGGCCTCGCGCATGATCACTCCGCGTCCGAGTCTCAGCGCCGGCCGCACAAGTTTTGCGTGGACGCGACCGATGACCGGCACGCCGAATGGTGACGCGCCGAGCCTGCTCAACTCCTCCTACAGCTTCAAGGTCGACGTCGACATTCCCGATGGCGGCGCCGAAGGTGTGCTGGTGACGCAAGGCGGCCGTTTCGGCGGCTATGGCCTCTATGTCCTGAAGAGCAAGCCTGTGTTCACCTGGAACCTCGTCGACCTCAAGCGCGTGCGTTGGGAGGGGCCGGAGCTCACACCGGGCAAGCACCTCATCGAGTTTGACTTCAAGTACGATGGTCTTGGTGCGGGCACCATGGTGTTCGGCAACTATACCGGCATCGGACAAGGCGGCACCGGGACGCTCAAGGTCGACGGCAAGGTGGTGGCCACCGAGAAGATGGAGCACACGCTGCCGTTCATCCTGCAATGGGACGAGGCGTTCGACATCGGGTCCGACACCGGCACGCCGGTCGACGACAACGACTATCAGGCGCCGTTCGCCTTCACCGGCAAGATCAACAAGCTTGCGCTGGACATCGACCGACCCAAGCTGAGCCCGGACGACGTCAAGCGGCTGCAGGAGGCCGCCCGCGCCGCCGGTGATGGGCCATCTGCCGACGACGGACAAACTGCTTCGTCCGGGGCGCAAGTGGGCACCGTTGGCCTGAGCCTTGTCGACAAGATCCAGGTCCGAATGGACAAGCGAGAAGGCTGTCGCAAGCAGGCCGAGGCGAAGGGCCTTGGTATGGTGGACCGCGTCAAGTTCGTTCAGGAGTGTGCCCGCCAATAGCTCGGCGCGAGACCGCGGGGAAGCCAATCGGCTTCCCGGCCAAATGCACGGGATGCGTGATCGGAGAAGCTCATGAAGAACGGTCGTTGGATCTTCATTTCAGCGCTTGCGCTGATCGACGTCTTGGCCGTCGGCCGCGCTGCAGCGCAGGGCGCGGCGGAGACGCTTCAGGGCATGCTTGCCGCACAAATCCGCTCGCAGGGGTTTACTTGCGACAAGCCGCTGGGCGCAACCAAGGATGCCGCGCGCTCGAGGGCCGATCATGGGGTCTGGGTGCTCAGATGCAGCAATGCGAGCTATCGGGTTAGCCGCTGGCCAGACATGCCCGCCAAGATCGAGCCGCTGCGGTGACGAAGCGCGCGGCGGTTCATGGCAGCGATCTTCACGTGTAAGCCAAACGACGGTTGAACGGCTGGAGCGGTAAGCAGACGTGGCACGAGGCTCGCGAAAGAACCGCAAGCGCGACAAGGTCCGTACGGCGCGAGCGCCTGAGCCAGATCATTCCTCACCGCAGTCACGGCCTGCCTCCGAGGGCACCACGAGGTGGTGGATCGCCGTCGCGAGCCTATTTGCCGCCGCGATCGCCGTCGGCCTGCTCTGGTTCGCGACGTCAAAGGCCCCGATCCAGCTTCCCGCAGCGGTCGAATTGGCCTTCGTCGGCAGCGAGTCCTGTGCCGGCTGCCACCAGGCAGAGGCGAAACTCTGGCGGACGTCGCAACACCGCCACGCCATGGATCATGCGACCGCACAATCCGTGCGCGGCGATTTCAACGACGCGACCTTCGACTACGCTGGCACCCGCTCGCGCTTCTTCCGGAAGAACGACAAGTTCATGGTCGAGACCGACGGGACCGATGGCAAGCTCGCGACCTTCGAGCTGAAATACACTTTCGGCATCGACCCGCTGCAGCAATATCTGATCCAATTCCCGGACGGCCGTGTCCAGGCTCTGTCCATCGCCTGGGACACGCGGCCGAAAGAGCAGGGCGGTCAGCGCTGGTTTCATCTCTACCCGGACAGCGCCATCACCAGCAGCGATCCCCTGCACTGGACGAAACTGAACCAGAACTGGAATTTCATGTGTGCGGAGTGCCATTCGACTGATGTGCACAAGGGCTACAATGCCGACCGGGACATGTTCGCGACCACCTTTTCCGAGATCAGCGTCGGCTGTGAGGCGTGCCACGGCGCGGGCTCGCGCCACGTCACCTGGGCGCGCGGCAAGCCGGTGGCGCGTGCCGCCGACAACGGCCTGCTGGTCCGCTTCGACGAGCGCACCGGCATCACCTGGTCCGCCTCCGCGGGCACGTTGACGCCGGCACGCAGCGCGCCGGCGCCGGCCCTGCGCAAGGAAGTGGAGACCTGCGGGCGCTGCCACGCACGCCGCGGGCAACTTTCGGAAGACTGGATACCGGGCCGGCCGCTCTCTGACACGCACCGCGTACCGTTGCTCGACCGCCAGCGCTTTCATGCCGATGGCCAGATGCGCGACGACGAGGAGACCTACAATTACGCGCCGTTCAAGCAGAGCAGGATGTTCGCCAAGGGCGTCACCTGCAGCGACTGCCACGACCCGCACAGTGCAGCGTTGAGGGCGCCCGGCGATGGCGTGTGCGCCCAGTGCCATGCGCCGGCAAAGTATGAATCCGTGGCGCACCGACATCACGCCGATGTCTCGCCGCCGCCGGGGTGCCCATCCTGCCACATGCCGGAACGCCGCTACATGGTCGTCGACCGCCGCCACGACCACGGCTTCCGCGTTCCGCGCCCCGATCTCTCGGTGCAGACGGGCGCACCGAATGCGTGCAACGACTGCCATCGCGACAAGCCGGCGGCCTGGGCAGCGCATCAGATCGAGGGCTGGTACGGGCCGGAGCGGCGCGGCCATCAGACCTATGCGCGGGCGTTTCAGGCTGCCTGGAGCGAGGCTGCCGACGCGCAAGCGCAGCTCGCCGCAATCGCTGGATCGGCCGACGTTCCCGGTATCGTCCGCGCCAGCGCGCTGGCGGAGCTTCCGGCGCCGATTCTCGATCCGATCCGGCAGGGGCTTTCCGATTCCGATCCGCTCGTGAGGCTCGGCGCGCTCGATCGGCTCGAAGGAGTGCCGGCCGATCAGCTCTGGCCGCTCGCTTCGCCGCATCTGGGCGATCCCGTGCGTGGTGTGCGCATTCGCGCCGCCGAACTTCTGGCCGTCATGCCCCCAGCACGCCAGCCAGCGGCCGATCGCGACAAGTTCATGCGGGCGGCTACCGAATTCTTTGTTGCGCAGAAGCTGAATGCTGATCGGCCGGATTCGCGAACGGCGCTCGGCGACTTCTTCCGGCGCCAGGCCAATCCCGGCGCGGCGGAGGCCGAATACCGCGCCGCCCTCAGGCTCGATCCCTCGTTTGCGGCGGCCGCCGTCAACCTGTCCGACCTGTATCGGCAGCTCGGACGCGACAGTGACGGGGAGAAAATCCTGCGTGAAGCGATCTCCACGTCGGCGCAGGACGCATCACTCCACTACGCGCTTGGTCTGACACTCGTGCGCCAGAAGCGCAGCGAGGAGGCCCTCGGCGAGCTGCATCGGGCTGCTTCTCTCGACCCCGGCCAAATGCGGTACGCCTACGTCTATGCTGTAGGACTGAACGGAATGGGTCGGCGCGACGATGCACTTTCCGTGCTGAGCCAGAGCCTGCGCGGACATCCGAACAATCTGGAGCTGCTTTCAGCCGCTTTGAACTTCAGCAGGGAAAAGGGAGACATCGCGGCGGCGCTTGGTTACGCCGAGCGACTGTCGCTCCTCCGGCCCGACGATCCACGATTGGCGAACCTCATCAGAGAGCTCAAGCGATAGCCGGCTCAGGAAGCGAGCCGCCCGTGCTGGCGGGCTTTCGCCAAAGGGCACGAAGCGCTCCGGCGCGTGTTTCTGATGATGACATCATGCCCCTGCTTTGCCCGACGGGGCAGCTGCCGTGCATGGGGTTGTTTTCCCGGTTTTGGTTTGAGCCCTTGCGACTGCACGCCTGCAGCATCCGCGCAATTTGCGAGCATGTGGGCCGATATACTTCGAAACATTTGAGCCGGATTTTTGCCTCCGGTCTCGGCGATGAGTCAGTCGTCGGTCGCGTCTTGCGACGTGGCCGCGCTACGAATCCATCGCATCAGGGGAAATTGCGACATGAAGCAGACGACGCTGCGTTACCGGGCCTTGCGCCGGGTCCGCAGCCTGCCAGCGGAGACCGCCTCGAGATTGGTCGGAATGCCAGCCATCAGTCGGGAATTGAACAAGGCCTACGAAAGGGCGCGCGCATCTCACAGGCCGCGCCTGCCCAGGCTCTCGCCGCCCGACATGGACATCGTCGCCGGGCTGGAGAAGAACGGCGTCTACATCACCTCGCTCGACGAGCTGGATCTGCCCGGCACGGACGCGCTCTGGGCATCGGCAACCGGTCTCGCGGACGCCTATTCGCTGCGTGCCAGAACGGGCGAGTTTGCCGGTGACTATACCGTGCAGGTCGGCGCCGAGGACCTGATGCGTCATCCGCATATCGTCCGCTGGCCCCTCAACGATCGCATCCTCAACATCGTCGAGACCTATCTCGGCCTGCCTGCAGCTTATGACACGGTGAATCTCTTCTATACCCAGGCCGACGGCCGGCAGGTCGCGGCCCGCAGATGGCATCGCGATGTCGAGGATCGGCGGATGGTCAGGGTGATCGTCTACCTGCACGATGTCGATGAGGATACCGGCCCGCTTGAAATCCTGCACCGCTCCTTTCCCGGCAGCGACGTGCTCGACGGCGCCAACTTTCCGGTCCTGACGCAGGAAATGCTGGAGGAGAGACTGGGCTCGACGCTGGATGCCGGCAACGTGACCACCTGCACCGGCGTGGCCGGCACCGTGATCTTCGCCGATGTCGCAAGCCACTACCATCGCGGCCGTCCGGCGGTCGCACGCACCGTTGTGCGCTGTTCTACAAGTTCTTCTCGCGCACGCCGCTTCGACCGTTCTTCTGCGAACGGCATGTGTTCTCGCGGCAGCAGCTTTCCGAGCTGGCGGCCGGCCAGACGGCCCGGGCGCGCGATTGCATGCTGTGGCACTCACGCGTGCCTCTGCTCGCGAGGATCGTCCCACGGGCGCGGTACTAGCCGGATCGAGGCCACAATTGCGGTCGTTGCTCGCTCAACTCCTGCACCGACATGACCGCGGTGCGTCGCCGAGGTGATGCGAATTGAGCGCGAACCTCGGATGGAGGTTCGCGCAGGATCCATTCGCGCGCGTGCGATGCCTTCAACCGCGAGTCCTCAAACCTGCAAAGGTTCCATTGAAACTGCATGATTAAGTTTGCCCGAAGCCTTGCTAAGGTCGATGGTGAGGTATAGCGTCGCTTTATTCGTTCAGCCGCTGTGCTTGTTGAATGCGCCTGCGGGCTCTTTTTCCAGAGACATCGACGAATTGAATCGATCTGCGTGAGCGTCACGCGGAATGCGCGTCTATGCGCTTTGGAGAGGAAGAATGGCGACAGGTACTGTGAAGTGGTTCAACGGCCAGAAGGGCTTTGGATTCATTCAACCCGACGACGGCGGCAATGACGTGTTCGTTCACGTCAGCGCGGTCGAGCGGGCTGGTCTTGCGGGTCTCGCCGAGGGCCAGAAGGTCAACTTCGAGACCAAGACCGACAAGATGCGAGGCAAGGTCAGCGCTGAGAATCTCTCGCTGGCTTGAGCTCTGGACTGCCGTTTCACGGATGTACTGAAACGGCCATGCGACCCGCTCGATCCCTGGGATTGAGCGGGTTTTCTCCGTTGCCGGGCAGGGTGAAAGATGAGCGCCAAGAGATGAGCGCCAGGAAATCGGCCGAACCGTCCCCGGAATCCATCGCGCGGTCCGAGCGTCAGCGCCTGGCCGCTGAAGAAGGTGCGCGCGCGATCGCGGATGTCGAAAGACGGGCGATCGACGTTCGCAAGAACATGGCGCGGCTTCGCGGGCTGCGTGAGGCCAAGGAAGCCGCTGAGCAAGCGGCCGAGGCCGACCTTCGCGCATCGTTGCCCGCGCCAGCACCGAAGAAGCGGATGAGGAAATTGCCGCGATAGCCGAACTCGACAGCGTCGGCGAAATCTGGGGAAGGCCGGTCACATGCCGAGGAGTACGGGTCGTGCCTAGGATCAAGCCGGACGACGGCGGTACAATCACCTTCTTTCTCGCGCTCGGCGCAGGCCGACAGCTATGCCGTCTTGCGACGACGTTTCAGACGCAGAGGCAGGCCTTCAGCTATCTTCAGAAGTACCGGACGGAGTTCGAGCGTATCGCGCGGGCGCGACTGGCTTCCGGCGAGCTCGAGGACGGCGTCGTCGTCCTCTCGATGCTCTGAATCGCGCGGGCTCAGGATGCGGTCCACCTCTCTCCGTCGGGGAGAGGCAGACCACGCAAAGTGCGCCGACAGCGCAGCTTCGACCTCGGCAGCTCTATGGTCCGTCAGATTCAGTCCCTCTTCGTCCACGGCGAGTGCCTTGCCGTCCCTGATGTCGAAGTAATAATGCGGCACCGGCATTGCCTTATCTGGGACGATGTCCCTGCTGGGCTTCTCGAGCTAGCCGTTCCGCTTTCAGGCGCTCGCGATTTTCATGAAGAGACTGTTGCGCCTTCGCATAGTCGGTCATCGGCTTCTTGGTCTCGACCGGCTTGAATGCCTTGTGGGCCTCCCGCAGAGCCCGGGACGCGGGATGATCTCTCGTCATTTCGACCTCGATTGGATGGATAGGCGCGATCTCGAAACGCGCCGGACCCGGCGTGTCCGGCTCGCGGCCGGTAGCGATCGACTTGTCGTCGGATGGCCGCCTGCGCTCCCACGGGCGCACCGGTGCAGAGAACAACGGGGCAGGACCCCGTCTGTTCCCTGGAGCCGGCCTTAATTCGGCGTCGATCGCTTGTCGGAGGATCGCAGTGCTATCGTCTGGCGCCAACGAAAAGGCCGCCGCAACTGTAGGCCGCAGGCTGGTAGCGTGTGGGACAGAACGTTCGCTTTTCCCGACGATGGCATAGTACCCCTGTTTTGCCCGACGGGTCAAAGGCATTTTCGCTAAATCAGAAATTGCCTTTGGTGCCAAGGGGGTGGCTACTGTGCATGGGGTTGTTTTTCCAGTTTTTAGTTTGCGCCCTGCGGCTTCACGCCTTCGCAAGCAAAAAGGGCCGCCCCTTCGGGCGGCCCTTTCGTCGTTCTCTGACAGACGGGCTTACTCGGCGGCCTGCTTCTGCGGCGGGTCGAGCGCGCCGGACTTGTGGATGTCGGCGACCTGGTGATCGCTGAAGCCGAGCACCGAGCGCAGGATCTCGTCGGTGTGCTCGCCGAGCAGCGGCGAGCGGGTCACTTCGGCCGGCGAGTCCGACAGCTTGATCGGGTTGCCGACCGAGATGTACTTGCCGCGGGTGGGGTGGTCGACTTCGACCACGGTGCCGGTCGCGCGCAGCGACTGGTCTTCCGCGATCTCCTTCATCGACAGGATCGGACCGCAGGGGATGTCGTCCTTGTTGAGGATTTCCATCGCCTCGAACTTGGTCTTGGTCATCGTCCACTGCTCGATGCGGGCGAAGATCTCGTTGAGCCGGGGCAGGCGGGCCGGGGGCTTGGCGTAGTTCGGATCGGTCTTCCAGGTGGGCTCGCCGATCACGTCGCAGATCTTCTCCCAGACCGGGGCCTGGGTGATGAAGTAGATGTAGGCATTGGGATCGGTCTCCCAGCCCTTGCACTTCAGGATGCGGCCGGGCTGGCCACCGCCGGAATCGTTGCCGGCGCGCGGCACGGCATCGCCGAACGGAATGCCTTCGCCGAACTGGCTGTATTCCTTCAAGGGGCCGTGGGCGAGGCGCTGCTGGTCGCGCAGCTTGACGCGGGCGAGGTTGAGCACGCCGTCCTGCATCGCGGCGGTGACGCGCTGGCCCTTGCCCGAATGCGTGCGCTGATAGAGCGCGGTGACGATGCCGAGCGCCAGGTGCAAGCCGGTGCCGGAATCGCCGATCTGCGCGCCGGTGACGAGCGGCAGGCCGTCGCGGAAGCCGGTGGTGGAGGCGGCGCCGCCGGTGCACTGCGCGACGTTCTCATAGACCTTGCAGTCTTCGTACGGTCCCGGGCCGAAGCCCTTGATCGAGGCGACGATCATCTTCGGGTTGATCGACTGGATCTTCTCCCAGGGGAAGCCCATGCGATCGAGCACGCCGGGGCCGAAATTCTCGACCAGCACGTCGCACTTCTTGATCAGCTCGGTGAGGACTTCCTTGCCCTTGGGGTTCTTGGTGTCGAGCGTGATCGAGCGCTTGTTGTGGTTGAGCATGGTGAAATACAGGCTGTCCACGTTCGGGATGTCCTGCAGCTGGCCGCGGGTGATGTCACCCACGCCCGGGCGTTCCACCTTGATCACGTCGGCGCCGAACCAGGCCAGCAGCTGCGTGCAGGTCGGTCCGGACTGGACGTGGGTGAAGTCGAGAATGCGAACGCCCTCGAGCGCTTTGGTCATTAGGTTGCTCCGTACTCTGTCTGCCCCTGCACCCGGCAGGGAATAAGGGTTGAGGGGTGGACTTACTTCTTCTTCTGCAGAACGCTCTGCGGATTGAGGTTGCCGATGCGGCCGCTCTCCGAGCCCGCGGCCGGATCGATCACCGCATTGATGAGCGTCGGCTTGCCGGACTTCATCGCCTCGTTCACCGCGCGCTTGAGCTCGTCGGGCGAGGTCGCGTTCACGCCGACGCCGCCGAAGGCTTCCATCATCTTGTCGTAGCGCGCGCCCTTGACGAACACGGTGGTCGCCGGATCGTCGTTGGCGCCGTTGACGTCGGTGCCGCGATAGATGCCGTCATTGTTGAAGATGACGACGCAGATCGGCAGGTTGTAGCGGCAGATGGTCTCGACCTCCATGCCGGAGAAGCCGAAGGCCGAGTCGCCTTCCACCGCGAGCACGGGATGACCGGTCTCGAGCGCGGCCGCGATCGCCTGGCCCATGCCGATGCCCATCACGCCCCAGGTGCCGACGTCGAGACGCTTGCGCGGCTTGTACATGTCGATGACGCCGCGGGCGAGGTCGAGCGTGTTGGCGCCTTCATTGACGAGGATCGCCTCGGGATACTCCTTGATGACGTTCTTCAAGACGCCGAGCGCGCCGTGATAGTCCATCGGCGACTTGTTGTTCATGAGCTTCGGCGCCATCTTGGCGACGTTCTCTTCGCGCTTGGTCGAGACGGCCTTGGTCCAGTCGGCCGGCGCGGTCCAACCCGCACCGATGGCCTGGTTGAAGGCGGAGACCACCGAGCCGATGTCGCCGACGACGGGCGCGACGATCTCGACGTTGGAGTCCATCTCACGCGGTTCGATATCGACCTGGATGAACTTCTTCGGCGTTTCGCCCCAGCTCTTGCCCTTGCCGTGGGAGAGCAGCCAGTTCAGCCGCGCACCGATCAGCATGACGACGTCGGAATCCTTCAGCACGGTCGAGCGGGCCGCGCCGGCGCACTGCGGATGCGTGTCGGGGAGCAGGCCCTTGGCCATGCTCATCGGCAGGAACGGCACGCCGCTCTTCTCGACGAAGGTCTTGATCTCCTCATCGGCCTGCGCGTAGGCCGCGCCCTTGCCGAGGATGATGAGCGGACGCTTGGCGCTCTTGAGCACGTCGAGCGCGCGCTTGACCGAAGCGGGCGAGGGGATCTGCGCGGGCGCAGCGTCGATCACCTTGACCAGCGACTTCTGGCCGGCTTCGGCGTTCATCACCTGACCGAACAGTTTTGCCGGCAGGTCGAGATAGACGCCGCCCGGACGGCCCGAGACCGCGGCGCGGATGGCGCGGGCGAAGCCGATGCCGATGTCCTGGGCGTGCAGCACGCGATAGGCCGCCTTGCACAGCGGCTTTGCGATCGCGAGCTGGTCCATTTCCTCGTAGTCGCCCTGCTGGAGGTCGACGATCTCGCGCTCGGAGGAGCCCGAGACCAGGATCATCGGGTAGCAGTTGGTGGTGGCGTGGGCGAGCGCGGTGAGGCCGTTGAGGAAGCCGGGCGCCGACACCGTGAGGCAGACGCCGGGCTTCTTGGTGAGGTAGCCGGCGATGCCTGCGGCGTAGCCGGCGTTCTGCTCGTGGCGGAAGGAGATCACGCGAATGCCGGCGGCCTGCGCCATGCGGCCCAAATCCGTGATCGGGATGCCCGGCACATTATAGATGGTGTTGATGCCGTTCAGCTTGAGCGCGTCGATGACGAGATGGAAGCCATCCGTCAGCTCCTGCTCGGTGCCCGGTGCTTCGGACTTGGTCGCGGTATTCAGCATGGGCCTTGTCTCCCTGGTCTCAAGTAACGGGGCGAATTTTTCGCCCTTCTGGTGAACGTTGCTAAGTGAAGAGTTCCTGGCCATGCGCTTCGACGTAAGCGGCAAGGCCAAGGGTGTGGTCGCGGGCGCGCTTCTCGGCGAGCTCGGTATCGCGCGCTTCGAGCGCTTCGATCATGCCGAGATGCTCGGGCAGCGAGGTCGCGGTGCGGTCCTTGCGTCCGATGGTCAGTTGGCGGTAGCCGCGCACGTGCAGCAGCAGGTCGTTGGTGAGATCGACCAGCACCGGCGATTCCGACAGCGAGATCAGCGCTTGGTGGAAGGCGATGTTGGCCTTGGAATACTCCTCCACATGATCCTCGGGCAGGCGGTCCTTGCCGAAGTCCTTGAAGAAGTCGCGCAGCGCGGTGATGTCCTTCTTGCGCGCGGTGGTGGTGATGAGGCGCGCGGCCATGCTCTCCAGCGCCGCCCAGGCGCGGATCATGTCGACGATCTCGCTCTTGGTCCTGCGCACCACCATGATGCCGCGGCGCGGCACGGTCTTCACGAAACCGTCCTGCTCGAGCATCGCGATGGCTTCGCGGATCGGCGTGCGGCTCACACCCAGGCGTTCGGACAACGCGCGCTCGTCGAGCATCACCGGCTCGGGCGTCGAATAGATGTCCATCTTGAGGATGGCTTCCTTCAAGGCGTCATACGCCTTGTTCTTGAAGCTGCTCTCCGGGGCAATACGAACGATTGCGATGTCTGCCTCGGCCATGTTCGGCAACGCCTTGGTTGGTTTCCGTAGTGACACGACGAATCTCCTCCAGTGGGAGTCGTCTTTTACAGGAATATTAACGGGAAAGTTTTTGGCATACCACATGCCAGAATGTCAAGCTGGCTATTTTTTGCGGCGTTCTAAGGTGCACCGCGACTTGACAAGTTGGCTTCTGGCATACCAAATGCCATCGCCAGCCATTTTTGATCCAAGCCGGCGGAGTAGTCTCAGGCTTTATGCCACTCCGTTCCGCGGCATGGAACAGAGCGCGGCGAATGGCAAGCATCACGGGCGGCCGCAACACGCGCGCGCTTTGCAAAGAACGAACTCAGGTCAAGGGAGAAGCCATATGTCCAATTCCAAAGATGCCGTCCGCAAGGTGCTCGACCAGGTCAAGGCGGACAACCGCACCAGCCTGACGGCGCCGGAAGGCAAGCTGGTCTGCGACGCCTACGGCATTCCGGTTCCGAAGGAAGGCGTGGCCAAGTCGGCGGGCGAGGCCGGCAAGATGGCTTCGTCCATGGGCTTCCCCGTCGTGATGAAGATCGTCTCGCCGGACATTCTCCACAAGACCGAAGCCGGCGGCGTCATCGTCGGCCTCAAGACGGCCGAGGAGGCCGAGAAGGCCTACGAAACCATTCTCGGTAACGCCAAGAAGTACAAGGCCGACGCCAAGATCGAGGGCGTCCAGGTCCAGCAGATGCTGGCCGGCGGCACCGAGGTCATCGTCGGCTCGATCACCGACGGCTCGTTCGGCAAGCTGGTCGCCTTCGGCCTGGGCGGCGTGCTGGTCGAAGTGCTGAAGGACATCACCTTCCGCCTCGCGCCGGCGACCAAGGAAGACGCGCTCTCGATGCTCGACGGCATCCAGGCGCATGAGATTTTGAAGGGCGTGCGCGGCGGCGAGCCGGTGAACCGGACGGCGCTCGCCGACGTCATCGTCAAGGTCTCGCAGCTCGTCACCGATTTCCCCGAGATCGTCGAGCTCGACCTCAACCCGGTGTTCGCGACGGCGAAGAGCGCGATCGCCGCCGACGTCCGCATCGTCGTCGACTTCGCCTATGTGCCGAAGCCCAAGCCGCGCCCGACCGAAGAGATCGTCGCGGCCATGAACCGCATCATGCAGCCGAAGGCGGTCGCCGTGGTCGGCGCCTCCGCGGAGGATGGCAAGATCGGCAACTCCGTGATGAAGAACCTCATCAATGGCGGCTACAAGGGCGAGATCTATCCGATCCATCCCAAGGCCGCCGAGATCCTCGGCTACAAGGCCTATAAGAGCGTCAAGGACGTGCCGGGCGTGATCGACACCGCGGTGTTCGCGATCCCCGCCAAGTTCGTGGCGGCGGCGCTGACCGAATGCGGCGAGAAGAAAATCCCGGGCGCGGTGCTGATTCCGTCGGGCTTCGCTGAAGCCGGCGCGCCGGAGCTTCAGGCCGAGATCGTCGAGGTCGGCAGGAAGTACGACATCCGCCTGATGGGGCCGAACATCTACGGCTTCTACTATACGCCCGCCAACCTCTGCGCGACCTTCTGCACCGCCTATGACGTCAAGGGCCACGCGGCGCTGTCGTCGCAGTCGGGCGGCATCGGTATGGCCATCATCGGCTTCTCGCGCTCGGCGAAAATGGGTGTGTCGGCGATCGTCGGCCTCGGCAACAAGTCCGACATCGACGAGGACGATCTGCTCGCCTTCTTCGAGCAGGACCCGAACACCAACCTGATCGCGCAGCACTGCGAAGACCTCAAGGACGGCCGCGCCTTTGCGGAAGCCGCCAAGCGCGTCTCCAAGAAGAAGCCGGTCGTCGTGCTCAAGGCCGGCCGCACATCGGCCGGTGCGAAGGCGGCGTCCTCGCACACCGGCGCGCTCGCCGGCAACGACCGCATCTACGAGGACGTGTTCAAGCAGTCCGGTGTGATCCGCGCCCGCTCCCTGCGTCAATTGCTCGAGTTCGCCCGTGGCGTGCCGGTGCTGCCGACGCCGAAGGGCGAGAACGTGCTGATCATCACCGGCGCGGGCGGCTCGGGCGTGCTGCTGTCGGACTCCTGTGTCGACAACGGCCTGTCGCTGATGTCGATGCCGCCGGATCTCGACGCGGCCTTCCGCAAGTTCATCCCGCCGTTCGGTGCGGCCGGAAATCCTGTGGATATCACCGGCGGCGAGCCGCCGATCACCTACGTCAACACCGTGAAGCTCGGCCTGTCGGATGAGCGCATCCATGCGCTGATCCTCGGCTACTGGCACACCATCGTCACCCCGCCGATGGTGTTCGCCCGCAACATGGTCGAGGTGAAGAAGGAGATGGAGGCCAAGAGCTTTGTGAAGCCCATGGTCGCCTCGCTCGCCGGCGACGTCGAGGTCGAGGAAGCCGCCGAATATCTCTATCAGCACGGCATCCCGGCTTATGCTTATTCGACCGAGCTTCCGGTCGAGGTGCTCGGTGCCAAGTACAAGTGGGCGCGCGGGGCAGGGCTGCTCTGAGCCTAACTCTCCTGTCATCCCGGGGCGACGCGCAGCGTCGAACCCGGGATCTCGAGATTCCGGGTCTGGTACGCCGGGCCCGCGCTGCGCGCAGTCCCGGCGCACCATCCCGGAATGACGGACGCACGCGATGAGCAAGAACGTGATCCGGCGCAAATCGCTCGAAGCCCGGCCGCCATCGGAGGCCGAGCACGAGGCGCGTGACGGCGGCGTGCAGTCTGTCGACCGTGCGCTGTCGATTCTCGAAACCCTGGCCGAGGACGACGAGGGCTACCGCCTCAGCGATCTTGCCGTCCGCACTGGCCTGTCGGCCTCGACCGTGCACCGGCTGCTGGCGACGCTTGAAAGCCGCCGCTTCGTGCAGTTCGACCGCGCCCAATCCAAGTGGCATGTCGGCGTGCGCAGCTTCACGGTGGGCGCCAGCTTCGCCCGGCGGCGCAATTTCTCGGCGCAGGCCGTTCCTTACTTGCGCAAGCTGCGCGATCTCACCCGCGAAACCGCCAATCTCGCCGTCGTCGACGACGAGTTCATCATCGTGCTGACCCGCATGGAGAGCCGCGAGATTATGCGCTCGCTGACCAAGGTCGGCGGCCGCGTCCCCATGGTGACGTCGGGCGTCGGCAAGGCGGTGCTCGCGACCTATTCGGACGAGGATGTCGGCGCGGTGATCCGCCATCACGGCATGCCGCGCCTGACCGAAAAGTCGATCGTGCGGCCGAGCGACCTGTTCAGGGAGCTCGAAAAAATCCGCAAGCAGGGCTATGCGGTCGACGACGAGGAGGCCTCTATGGGCCTGCGCTGTATTGCCGCAGTCGTCTACAGCGACTGCGCCGAGCCGCTGGCCGCGATCTCCGTCTCCGGCATGACCAGCCGCCTGACCGACGACAGGCTGCCGGAAATCGGCCAAATCGTGCGCGATGTCGCTGCCGAGCTGACCGTCGCACTCGGCGGGGTGATGCCGACCTCCCGCTAACCGGGAACCCAGGCCTGTCGCTGGACAGCATCGGCCGTTTTGGCTGATATGCGACCAAACGACACAATGCGGCAAACGATCAACACGTCCGCACCAGCCTGGAGAATGCCCCCATGTTTCAATTTCCCGCGCGCCTTGCCGGCGCAGCCGTCGCGCTGACCCTTGCGGCAGCCACACCGGGGTTTGCCCAGCAGCTCGAGCTCAAGCTGATGGCGCCGGCGGCCCCGGGCGGGGGCTGGGACCAGACCGCGCGCTCGATGCAGCAGGCGCTGGTGGCGTCCGGCGTCGCGCGCAGCGTGCAGGTCACCAACGTTCCCGGCGCCGGCGGCAGCGTCGGCATCGCCCAGTTCGTCAACGGCGCCAAGGGCGACGGCAACCAGATGATGGTCAACGGCTTCGTCATGGTCGGCGCGCTCGCCATGAACAAGTCGCCCGTCACGCTGGAGCAGGTGACGCCGATCGCGCGCCTCACCGAGGAAATCCAGGTGATCGTGGTGCCCGCGAATTCGCCGATCAAGACTGCGCAGGACCTCGCCGCCGCGGTGAAGGCCGATATCGCCAAGGTGACCTTCGCCGGCGGTTCGGCCGGCGGCGTCGATCATGTGATGGCGGCGCTGTTCGCCGGCGCTGTCGGCGCCGACGCCAAGAAGATCAACTACATCCCGTTCTCCGGCGGCGGCGAGTCGCTCGCCGCGATCCTCGGCGGCAAGGTCACTGCAGGCATTTCGGGGCTCAGCGAATATGAGGGGCAGATCAAGTCCGGCAAGCTGCGCGCGATCGGCGTGACCTCGGAGAAGCGCATCGCAGGCAGCGACATCCCGACCTTCAGGGAGCAAGGCATCGACCTCGTGATCGCCAACTGGCGCTCGGTGGTCGCGCCTCCCGGCATCACGCCGGAGCAGAAGAAGACCCTGAGCGACGCGGTCGAGAAGATGGTGAAATCGGACGCCTGGAAGGAGATCCTCAAGCAGAAGGGCTGGGAGGACGCCTATCTCGGCGGCGACGCCTTCGCCGACTTCCTGAAGAAGGAAACGGTGCGCGTCACCGACGTGCTGAAATCGGTTGGCCTCGTCAAATCATGAGCTCAGGCGATCCTGCGCAGCCGCGGCGCGTCGATCGCGCCGGCATTGTCATCGCTGCACTGCTCGCCGTGCTTGCGGCCGTGCTGGTCTGGGACGCGCGCGGCCTGCAATCCGCCGCGATGTACGGCATGGGGCCGGAGGCGATGCCGGTCGTCGTCGCCAGCGGCCTTGCGCTGCTCGCAATCGGCAATTTCATCGATGCGATGCGCGGCAATTTGCCGGCGCGCGAGAGTGCCGATCCCGTACCTGTCGTCCTGATCCTCGTCGGCCTTGCGCTGCTGATCGCCATCATCGGCTTCGGCGGCGGCTTCATCCTGGCAACGTCGGCGCTGTTCGTGACGACGTCTACGGCCTTTGGGCGCCGCGCCGTCCTCGTCGACAGCGTCATCGCCCTCGTGATGTCGACCCTCATCTATCTCGCCTTTGACCGGTTGTTGACGCTGAGCCTTCCGGCCGGCCCCCTGGAGCGACTGCTGTGATGGACACTTTTGCCGCCCTGGCGCACGGCATGGCGGTCGCCGTCCAGCCGATGAACCTGCTTTATGCGCTGATCGGCGTGTTCCTCGGTACGGCCGTCGGCGTGCTGCCCGGCATCGGCCCCGCGCTGACGGTCGCGCTGCTGCTGCCGGTCACCTACAAGCTCGACCCGGGCGGCTCGCTGATTATGTTCGCCGGCATCTACTATGGCGGCATGTATGGCGGATCGACCACCGCGATCCTGATCAACACGCCCGGTGAAAGCGCCTCGATGGCGACCGCGCTCGAAGGCAACAAGATGGCGAAGGCCGGCCGCGGCGGGCCGGCGCTTGCGACATCCGCGATCGGCTCCTTCGTCGCCGGCACCATCGCCACCATCGGGCTCGCGTTTCTCGCGCCGTGGCTGGTCGATTTCGCCGTGCGGTTCGGCCCCGAAGATTACTTCGCGCTGATGTGCGTCGCCTTCGTCACGGTCTCGGCGACCTTCGGCGATTCTCCGGTCCGCGGCCTCACCAGCCTGTTCATCGGGCTGACGCTCGGCCTCGTCGGCATCGACAAGCTGACGGGGCAGGCGCGGCTTGCGTTCGGTGTCCCCGAGCTGCTCGACGGCGTCGAGGTGACGACGCTCGCGGTCGGCCTGTTCGCGGTGGGCGAGGCGCTCTACGTCGCCTCGCGCCGTCACCACACCGAGGAGAAGCTCGAGCCGGTGCGCGGTTCGCTGTGGATGACCAGGGAAGACTGGAAGCGGTCATGGAAGCCGTGGCTGCGCGGCACCATGTTCGGCTTCCCGATCGGCGCGCTGCCCGCGGGCGGCGCGGAGATCCCGACCTTCCTGTCCTATTCCACCGAGAAGCGTCTCACCAAACATCCGGAAGAGTTCGGCAAGGGCGCGATCGAAGGCGTCGCCGGACCGGAAGCGGCCAACAATGCGTCGGCCGCCGGCACGCTGGTGCCGCTCTTGACGTTGGGTCTGCCGACCTCGGCGACCGCCGCGATGATGCTGGCGGGCTTCCAGCAATACGGCCTCAACCCGGGCCCGCTGCTGTTCGCCGAGCGGCCCGACCTCGTGTGGGGCCTGATCGCCAGCCTGTTCATCGCCAACATGATGCTGCTGGTGCTCAATTTGCCTCTGGTTGGCCTGTGGGTGCGGCTGCTCGCGATCCCGCAGCCCTGGCTTTATGCCGGCATCCTCGTGTTCGCCACCATGGGCACCATCGCGGCAAAGCCGTCGGTGGTCGAACTGTCGATGCTGGCCGGCTTCGGCGTGCTCGGCTTCCTGATGCGGCGGTTCGATTTTCCGATCGCGCCCGTCGTGGTCGGCCTGATCCTCGGCCCGATCGCCGAGAGCCAGCTCCGCCGCGCGCTCGCCATCAGCCTCGGCGATCCCATGACGCTGCTGCAGAGCCCGATCTCGGCGACGCTGCTCGGCGTCGCGCTGATTGCGCTGCTGGCCCCCTTCGTGCTCAAGGGGCTCGGCCGATTCAAGGCGAACGAGGACTAGACGTTCCGACGCGTTGCGTCTTCAAATGCTGCGTCCATCTCGTTGAGGAAACGCCATGCCGTCGGAACTTCGTTCGCCGCGTCTCGCCGTCCTGATCGACGCCGACAATGCCTCCGCAAAGATCGCGGATGGACTGTTCGAGGAGATTGCCAAGATCGGCGAGGCCAGCGTTCGCCGCATCTACGGCGACTTCTCCAATGCGCGATCAAGGGGGTGGGCTGACATCCTGTCGAAGCACGCCATCATCCCGCAGCAGCAGTTCGCCTATACGACGGGAAAGAATGCGTCCGACATAACCTTGGTCATCGACGCCATGGATCTGCTCCACAGCGGCCGGTTCGACGGCTTCTGCCTGGTGTCATCCGACAGCGACTTTACCCGTCTGGCCGCCCGCATCCGGGAGCAGGGCGTCGACGTCTTCGGATTTGGCGAGCAGAAGACTCCGGAAAGCTTCAGGCAGGCCTGCCGAAGGTTCGTTTACACCGAGAACCTGCTTGCCGTCCCGACGACCAACCAGGACGCCGCCTCAAGATCGACGTCGCTTCAGCCGCTTGATGCCGCGACCCCCATCATCAAGAAGGTGATCACCCAGATGGAGAGCGAGGACGGCTGGGTCGCGCTCGGTGAAGTCGGCCGGCAGCTCGCCAATCTTGCCTCCGATTTCGATCCGAGAACGTTCGGGTTCCGCAAGCTGAGCGACCTCGTGCGGAAGACGAATTCGTTCGAGATCGACGAGTCAAAGGGCCGGTCGATGCGAATTCGGATCAAGCCCGCTGCCGCAGCGCCGCCGAGAAGGCGGAACCCGCGCAGGCCTGCGAGGGCGGGGGCGGCGGGCGGCTCAGCGCCTAAGGCGTAAGCAGGGCCTGCCGTTATATTTGCGCTTGCCCGCTATGGCGGGGGGCGTAACCATCGCTGGGCTGTAACGCCACGCGAGGGTCCCGATGACCAGACTTACCCGCTTCGCCGTCGCACCGCTGCATTCGATGACCCGGCGTCTGGCCGATGTCGCCTCCGCGCGCGCTGCGCCCGATCTCGTTATCACCGGCGCGCGGGTGCTCTCGACCTATTCGGAGCGCATCCACTCCGGTCGCGAGGTCTGGATCACGGGCGGCCGCATCGCCGCGGTGAAGCCGGCCGGGGCGGCGAAGAAGGCGTGGCCCAACGTTCCGCTCTACGACGCCGCCGGCGGCATCATCGCGCCCGGCCTCGTCGATCCGCACATCCATATCGAATCCTCGATGGTGACGGCCTGCGCCTATGCCGAGGCCGCGCTGCTCAACGGCACCACCACGATCTTCTGCGACAGCCACGAGATCGGCAACGTGATGGACGTCGCGGGCGTCGAGGCGATGCTGGAGGACGCCCGCGAGGCGCCGCTCTCGATCTTCCTGACGGTGCCGAGCACGGTTCCGGCGACGTCGGCCGAATTGGAGACGGCCGGCGGCGATCTCACGCCGGACAAGATCGCCGGCCTGTTCGATCGCTGGCCTGAGGCGGTCGCACTCGGCGAGAAGATGGATTTCGTGCCGGTGACCATGGGCGACGAGCGCAGTCATGCGATCCTAGCGGCGGCTTTGAAGCGCGGACGACCGGTGTCCGGTCATGTCTACGGCCGCGAATTCGTCGCGGCCTACGCGGCATCCGGCGTTACCGACACCCATGAGGCGATCGACCGCGACATCGCCGACGATCTGCTCGACGCCGGCGTCTGGGTGTTTTTGCGCGGGGGACCGCCGACCACGCCCTGGCATTCGCTACCGCAGGCGATCCGAACGATCACCGAGCTCGGGGCCTCGCACAAGCGCACGGCGGTGTGCACCGACGACCGCGACGCTGACGATCTGCTTCTGTTCGGGCTCGATTGGGTGGTGCGCGAGGCGGTGAAGGCGGGGATGTCGCCGGAGCAGGCGTGGTCGATGGGCTCGCTGCACGGCGCGACGCGTTTCGGCATGGAGGGCGACATCGGCGGCCTCGGCGGCGGCCGCCGCGCCGATCTGGTGCTGATGGACGATCAGCTCAAGCCGCAATGCACCTGGTATGGCGGCGAGCTCGTGGTGGAGAACCGCAAGATCACGCCCCGTCTCGATCAGGCATTGTCGCAGCGCTATCAATATCCGAAGGCGGCTTATGTGACCGTAAAACTGCCGGAGAAGATGAAGTTGACGCCGGAGCTGCCCGCGAAGGCCTGCACCGTCAATGCGATCAAGACCGCGTTGCCCGGCATCACCCTGATCCACGAGAAGGTCGCGATCGAGCCGGCCAAGGACTGGCCGTCGCTGTTCGCGCGCTACGGCCTGTGCTTCGTCACGGTGGTCGAGCGCCACGGCAAATCGGCCGGCAACGTCGCCTACGGCCTGCTGAAGGATTTCGGCCTGAAGCGCGGCGCAGTGGCCTCCAGCGTCGGCCACGACAGCCACAACATCATCGTCGCCGGCACCAACGAGGCCGACATGCAGGTCGCGATCGCGGCGATCAGGGAGCAGCAGGGCGGTGTCTGCGTCGTGGCCGATGGCAAGGTGAGGGCGCTGGTTCCGCTGCCGATCGCGGGGCTGCTCTCCGACAAGCGCGTCACGGAAGTGGCCGACGAGGTCAAGGCGCTGAAGAAGGAATGGGCGGAAGCCGGCTGCACCATCCCCTACATGGGCTTCAATTTGATTCCCCTATCGGTCATTCCGGAAATTCGCATCACCGACAAGGGCCTCGTGCTGGTGCCGCAGATGGAGCTGGCGCCGCTGTTCGAGTGAAGCGGCTTTCACGCACCGTTTCATCTAACCGATTGAGACATCCGCGATTTTTCCAGCGGTTGCCGCATCGTGGAAAATAAAATCGATCTCGTTGAGATCGCATCCTGCGCATCTGATGATCTCGCTCGCTGACTTAAACCTGAGCGAGGTCCGATATGGCGAAGATGCGAGCTGTCGATGCGGCCGTGCGTATCCTGGAGAAGGAAGGCATCTCGACCGCCTTCGGTGTTCCCGGCGCTGCGATCAATCCGCTTTACTCGGCACTGAAGAAGCGCGGCTCGATCCGCCACATCCTGGCGCGCCATGTCGAGGGCGCCTCGCACATGGCCGAGGGCTATACGCGGGCGAAGGCCGGCAATATCGGCGTCTGCATCGGCACCTCGGGGCCGGCGGGCACCGACATGATCACCGGGCTCTATTCGGCGATCGCCGATTCCATTCCGATCCTCTGCATCACCGGTCAGGCGCCGCGGGCGCGGCTCTACAAGGAAGATTTTCAGGCCGTCGACATCGAGTCGATTGCAAAGCCCGTGACCAAATGGGCCGTGACGGTGCGCGAGCCGGCGTTGGTGCCGCGCGTGTTCAGCCAGGCGTTTCATGTGATGCGCTCAGGGAGGCCGGGACCGGTGCTGATCGACATGCCGCTCGACGTGCAGCTCGCCGAGATCGAGTTCGACGACGAGACCTATGAGCCGCTGCCGGTCTACAAGCCTGCCGCGACGCGCAAGCAGGTCGAAAAGGCGCTGGAGATGCTCAACGCCGCCGAGCGGCCGCTGATCGTGGCGGGCGGCGGCATCATCAATGCCGACGCGTCGGACCTGCTGGTCGAGTTTGCCGAGATCGCCAACGTGCCCGTCGTGCCCACGCTAATGGGCTGGGGCGCGATCCCCGACGATCACGTGCTGATGGCCGGCATGGTCGGCCTTCAGACCAGCCACCGCTACGGCAACGCCACGCTGCTCGAATCCGACTTCGTGCTCGGCATCGGCAATCGCTGGGCCAACCGCCACACCGGCTCGGTCGAGACCTACACCAAGGGCCGCAAATTCGTTCACGTGGACATCGAGCCGACCCAGATCGGGCGCGTGTTCAATCCCGATCTCGGCATCGTCTCGGACGCCAAGGCCGCGCTCGAGCTGTTCGTCACCGTCGCCAGGGAGTGGCGCCGGTCAGGCAGGCTCCGCGAGCGCCAGGCGTGGCCCGCGTCCTGCCGCGATCGCAAGAAGACCATGCTGCGCAAGAGCCATTTCGACAACGTGCCGATCAAGCCGCAGCGCGTCTATGAAGAGATGAACAAGGCGTTCGGCCGCGACACCACCTATGTCACCGTGATCGGCCTGTCGCAGATCGCCGGCGCGCAATTCCTCGGTGTCTACAAGCCGCGCAACTGGATCAACGCGGGGCAGGCGGGTCCGCTCGGCTGGACGCTGCCAGCAGCCCTCGGTGTGCGCGCGGCGTGTCCGGATCGGGAGATCGTCGCGTTGTCGGGCGATTACGACTTCCAGTTCCTGATCGAGGAGCTCGCGGTCGGCGCGCAGTTCAACCTGCCCTACATCCATGTCGTCGTGAACAATTCCTATCTCGGCCTGATCCGCCAGGCCCAGCGCGGTTTTGAGATGGACTATCACGTCCAGCTCTCCTTCGAGAACATCAACGCGCCCGAGATCGGCGTCTACGGCGTCGACCACGTCACGGTCGCCGAAGGTCTCGGCTGCAAGGCGATCCGCGTCACCGATCCCAAGGACACGCAGGCGGCATTCGCGACCGCGCGCGAATTGATGGCCAAGCACCGCGTGCCCGTGGTGGTCGAGTTCATCCTCGAACGCGTCACCAACATCGCGATGGGCACCGAGATCGACAACATCGTCGAGTTCGAGGAGGTGCTGGATCTGCCGCTCGACGAAGTCGGCACCACACGCGTGCTGCAGCCGGCGGAATAGGGGAGAGCATCATGCCGAAGTTTGCCGCCAACCTCACCATGCTCTTCAACGAGATGCCGTTTCTCGACCGCTTCGCTGCGGCGAAGGCGGCGGGATTTGCCGGGGTCGAGTATCTCTTTCCCTATGATTTCGACAAGGCGCAGCTGCGCGAGCAGCTAGAGGCCCATGGCTTGACGCAGGTGCTGCACAATCTCCCCGCAGGCAACTGGGCCGGCGGCGAGCGCGGCATCGCGATCCTGCCCGATCGCACCGCCGAATTCCGCGACGGCGTCTTCCGCGCCATCGACTACGCCAAGGCGCTCGATTGCGACCAGCTCAACTGCCTCGTCGGCATCGCGCCTTCCGATGCCGATCCGCGCGAGCTTCAGGAGACGCTGGTCGGCAACCTGCGCTTCGCCGCGTCGACGCTGGCGCGGGAGAACATCAAGCTGCTGGTCGAGCCGATCAACACGCTCGACATTCCCGGCTTCTACCTCAACGGCACCGAGCAGGCGGTGCAGCTGATCTCCGAGGTGCGGTCGAACAACCTCTTCATCCAGTACGACATCTATCACATGCAGATCATGGAGGGCGATCTCGCCCGCACCATGCAGGAATATCTGCCCCAGATCGCCCACATCCAGCTTGCCGATAATCCCGGCCGCCACGAGCCCGGCACCGGCGAGATCAACTATCCCTTCCTGTTCCGTCATCTCGACGCGATCGGCTATCGCGGCTGGATCGGCTGCGAATACAAGCCGCGCACCACGACGCTGGAAGGCCTCTCCTGGCACGCGGCACAGACGTTTGAGACGTGAGGACATCCTGATATGATCGACATCGGCTTCATCGGACTTGGCACCATGGGACGGCCGATGGCCGGCCACCTCCTGGCCGCTGGCCATCGCGTTCTCCTGCATGACGTCGCGCCGGTCGCGCCTGAGCTGATCTCGGCGGGCGGCATCGCCTGCAAATCGGCCAAGGAGGTCGCGGAGGAAGCGGACGCCGTCATCATCATGGTGCCGGATACACCGCATGTGGAAGCGGTGCTGTTCGGCAAGGACGGCGTCGCAAGCGGCATCTCCAAGGGCAAGATCGTCGTCGACATGAGCTCGATCTCGCCATTGGCGACGAAGGAGTTCGCAAAGAAGATCGAGGCGCTCGGCGCCGATTATCTCGACGCGCCGGTGTCGGGCGGAGAGGTCGGGGCGAAGGCTGCGAGCCTCACCATCATGGTCGGCGGTCCGGAGCGGGCCTTTGGCACCATGAAGCCGGTTTTCGACAAGATGGGCAAGAACGTCACCCATGTCGGCGCCAATGGCGACGGCCAGACCACGAAGGTCGCGAACCAGATCATCGTCGCGCTGACCATCGAAGCCGTAAGTGAAGCGCTGCTGTTCGCATCGAAGGCCGGCGCGAATCCCGCGTTGGTGCGCAAGGCGCTGATGGGCGGCTTCGCCTCGTCGCGAATTCTCGAAGTGCATGGCGAGCGCATGGTGAAGCGCAATTTCGATCCGGGCTTCCGCATCGAGCTGCACCAGAAGGATCTCAATCTCGCGCTCGAAGGCGCGCGTGCGCTCGGCCTCTCGCTGCCGAGCACGGCGGTGGCGCAGCAATTGTTCTCGTCCTGCACCGCGCATGGCGGCAAGGCCTGGGATCACTCGGCCATGGTGCGGGCACTGGAACTGATGGCGGGCCACGAGATCGCTGCCGCCTGAACTGTTACGCGGTAACAGTCGCCAGTTTTGGTGTGTCCTTCGGCAAGCGGGAACCGGAACAATGATCCGGTCCCGCGGTTGAAAGCGAGGGACAATCACTGGAGACATCAGGACATGAAAACCCGTCTTGCGATTACGTTGGCTGCCGCGTCGCTGCTGGCTTCGAGCGCAGCCTTTGCCCAGTCGACGACCGAACAGGGCGCCCGAGATGGCGCGCGCGCGGGCGGCGATATCGGCGGCCCGGTCGGCGCAATGGTCGGCGGCACCGTCGGTGCTGCGGTCGGCGCAGGCCTCGAAATTCCGAACGCGGTGCTAGGCGGGATCCCGCGCAATGACTCCGTCGTGATCCACGAGCGCGTCGTCGTCGGCGAGCCGCTGCCTCCGACCGTGGTCTTGCGGCCCGTTCCGAACTATACCGAGTATCGTTATGCGGTCGTGAACGATCGCCGCGTGATCGTCGAGCCGCGCACGCGCCGCGTCGTCAAGATCATCGATTGATCGGCGCGATACAGGCTTTGAGGACTTGGGCCCTGCGGAGCGTCGCTCCGCGGGGCCTCAGCTTGTGAGGGCCGAGCTTGTCCGAAACCGGGTCATGACCCAATCGGCGACGGCGGCGAGTGCAAAGCCGATGCAGGCGGTGCCGGCATCGACCAGAAAATCCTCCAGTCGCGCATGGCGCCCCGGCGCCCAGAATTGCATGAGCTCGAGTACGCCGATCAGGATCACTGAAACGACCGCCACTGCGAGCCGCCGCTGCCGGTAGGCGAGGCCGAAGGCCAGCCCGATCAGGATGAAGGCCAGCGCATGCTCGCCGTCCTGGCCGAGATCGGAATGGGGCCGCAGGCCCGGAGGCCCGAGGGTGGCAAAGGTCACGGCGGCGGCAAGCAGCCAGGCAAAGGCGCGAACAAGAATGGACATCCGCGCCGCTTAGCACGGATTGGCAGGGGCCTGCCGCGGGATGCGGATCAGATCGCCGTGTAGTTAATGACGAAATGTTTAGAGTGGCTCGCGCACGCCGAGGCCGTGCATGAAGCGTTCCCGGATCTGCACGGGATCCCTGCGGGTGGTGCCGACGCCCGGCTTGTCGTCGATGCGAACCGCGATCAGGCTGGGCTCGTCAGCCGACATGGCCTCGTCGAGCAGGCGCTCGAAATCCTCCTCGTCCGCGGCCCACGAACTCCTGACGAGCCCCGAAGCGGTGGCGATGCCGACGATGTCGGCGACGCCAGCGGCCGGCGTCGGCTGTGCGCCGGTGATCTGGTAGATGCCGTTGTCCATCACGATCATGATCAGGTTCTTCGGCTTCAGCGCCGCGATCGTCGAGAGCGCGCCGAGCTGCATCAGCAGAGAGCCGTCGCCCTCGAGCGCGAAGACGCGGCGGTCGGGTTGCGCCAGCGCCACGCCGAGCGCGATCGGGAAGGCGAGGCCCATGCTGCCGAGCATATAGAAATTCTGCGGGCGGTGGCCGGCGGCCCAGAGGTCGAAATTGGTGTTGCCGATGCCGCCGATCACGGCTTCCTCGTGCTTGAGCTTTGCGATCAGCCGCGAGGTCACATCGAACCGGTTCATCACCTTGGTATTGCCAGTGTTCATATCTGAACTCATTTGGCGGCGCTCACTTGTCGAACGTCTTGCCGCCCGTGAGCAGCGGGTTGAGGATCAGGGCCACCGGCGCCTGCGTGGTGACGGCCTGCTTGATCGAACGGTCGGCGATGAATTCGAGCTCGTCGAGCCGGGTGATGGTGTGATGCTCCAGCGCCAGCGAATCCAGCACCGGGCGCATGGTGCGGCAAACCAGCGACTGGCCGTAGTTGAACTCGCCGAGTGTGCCGCGCTCGGAGACGAACATGATCAGCGGGATCTGGTAGGGCACTGCGAGCGAGGCCAGCACGTTGGCGAGCGTGGCAAAGCCGGAGGTCTGCATCAGCACCGCGCCGCGCCGTCCGCCCATCCAGGCGCCGGAGACGATGCCGACGGCCTCTTCCTCGCGGGCGGTGGCGAAGGTGGTGAAGAAGGGATCGGCGTGCAAATTCTTGATCAGCGGCGTCAGCACGCGGTCGGGCACGTAGGGGATCAGGCTGATCTCGTTCCGCTTCAGGGTCTGCAGGACGATGCCATGCCAGCTTCTGTCGCTGGCCCCCTGTGTCTGCTGTTCCGCAATCGCCATTGCGTTCTCCCTCGAGCCGCGCATGCTTCTTGGTTCTGGCCGTCGCGGCGGTCTGCCGAACTTGACGCAGGCAGCGGGATTGTCAACATGTCCGGGCCGGCACCGTGATCTGCGCCAGACGGCCTGCCGTGACCGGCGCCGCCATGGCATAAGCGGCTATAACCAGAAAGCGGGAGGGGCACGGATGGGCGCGCATCGCGCTGACCTTGCGGATCTCCCACGAGAGAGCCGGAAGGGTCCTGATGTCCGTCAACAGCAAGCGCGTCTTCTACGTCAAATATCTGGCCAATCCGATCTATGTCGACATCCTGAAGGCGCGGCCGGACGTCCGGCTCGATCGCATCGAGAACGAGAGCCCTGAAGATTTCTACGCGCCGATCCTGAGCGCGGCCCATGTCTATCAGATCGGTGCAGCCCGGGACGAACTGGCGCCGCACTTCCATGTCGACGCCGCGTTCCTGAAGCGCACGCCGAACCTCCTGCTCGTGTCCAGCAATGGCGCGGGCTTCGACCCCGTCGATGTCGAGGCCTGCACGGCCGCCGGCGTCCTGGTCGTCAACCAGTCCGGCGGCAACGCCCATTCCGTCGCCGAGCACGCGCTGGCGATGATGCTGACGCTGTCCAAGCGGATCATCCAGTCCGATCGCCGCCTGCGCCGCGAGCGCGACGTCAACCGCAACGAGCTCGTCGGCAACGAGGTCGAGCACAAGACCGTCGGCATCATCGGCCTCGGCAATGTCGGCCGCCGCATCGCAGCGCTGTGCAAGGGCCTGCTCGGCATGAAGGTGCTGGCCTATGATCCCTATCTCACCGCCGAGGTGATGGCCGAGCGGGGCGGCGAGAAGGTCGAACTCGACGAGTTGTTGCGCCGCGCCGATTTCGTCTCGATCTCCTGCCCGCTCGACAAGAAGAGCCGCAACATGATCAGCACGCGCGAGTTCGCGCTGATGCAGCCGCATGCCTACTTCATCACCACCGCGCGCGGCTTCATCCACGACGAGGATGCGCTGCTGCAGGCGCTGCGCGACAAGCGCATTGCGGGCGCCGGCCTCGACGTCTGGTCCAAGGAGCCGCCGCCGCCGGAGCATCCGCTGCTTCAGCTCGACAACGTGCTGGCGAGCCCGCACACCGCCGGCGTCACGATCGAGGCGCGCCAGAACATGGGCCGCATTGCCGCCGAGCAGGTGCTGGAGACGCTCGACGGCAAGCGCCCGCCTCGCATCATCAATCCCGAGGTCTGGCCGCGCTACGCCGAACGCTTCAAGCAGGCTTTTGGCGTGACGCCGGGGTAGGGCGCGCGAAGGGCTATTGCGCGCCAGCCATTGGTTACCGCGAGGGAAATACAGAGGGGCGCATCTTATCGATGGCGTGAATGAACGCGTATAACTTGTCCTGTAGATCAAGGAGCATGAGCATACTTTCGATTGCGACATCCGGACTTTCTGCGGCGAGCCTGCGCGTGAGCGCGGCCGCGAGCAATATCGCCAACGTCAACACGACCGGCCCGCTCCCAGCATCAGGCGGATCGAGCACGCCGGCCAGTTCGGGCATTGCTCCGACGTTTCCCGCCGCTTATGTGCCGCTGCGAGTCGATCAGGTCTCCCAATCGAACGGCTCGACGCCGGGCGGGACGGTTGCGACCGTGTCGACGGTCTCGCCGAGCTATACCGCCCAATCCGACCCGGGCGCTCCCTTCGCAAACCAGGACGGCCTGGTCGCCGCGCCGAATGTCGATCTCGCCAGCGAGTTCGCTGAGCTGGCGACCGCAAAGTACAGCTTCATCGCCAATGCGAAGGTGATTCAAGCCTACGCCGAGACGGAAGACACACTCCTCGATATCAAGGCGTGATGACTGAGGTTGGCCCGGTCTCGCGGTAGGTCGTTTACCCCAGCTTTGCGCCAAGCTGCCGGAACACGGCCTCGCAGGTCATGAGGTCGAGATGGCCGCCGCCCGACAAAGTGCAAGGCAAAATCCTCATGGGCGACCGGCATTTGCCCATAAACCCGCACGGCAGGTTCCGCAACGAATCTTCCGCTCGGACGGACAGCACTTGATCCGCGTCAAAATCTCCTTCCCCTGTCCGGCCTAAATGGGATTAGAGTGCCGCCGGGGCAGCAGGGAGGTCCCATGACAACTTTTGTGGTCAAGTTCATGAAGGATGTGCTCGGCCAGTACGGCCGCGAGATCGAGGTCTGCCAGGGCACGCTCGAGATCGATGCCGCCGACGAGGACGAGGCCAGGGAACGGGCGAAGGCGAAGTTCTGCAAGGACCAGGCGTTGCACCATTGGTCGCTGCATGCCGATCGCATCCACGTCAAACCGGCTGACTTTCCGTCGTAAGGCCTACCGGCCCGGGGCCGTGACCGGCGGGGGCGCCGTCGTCCCCGCGCCGAGCGAGCGTTGCACCATGACGGTGTCGGACCAGCGGCCGTGGCGATAGGCGACGCCGCCGAGCAGCCCTGCGCGCGCGAAGCCGAACTTCTCGTGCAGCGCCAGCGAGGGTGCATTGTCGGCATCGATATAGCCGATCATCTGGCGGAAGCCGGCCGCCGCGCAGGCATCGATCAATTCCTGCAGCAGAAGCCGTCCGACGCCGCGGCCGAGCTGCGCGTGATGGACATAGATCGAGTGCTTGGCTGTGTAGCGATAGGCCGGGCGCTTGCGGAAGAGCACGGCATAGGCATAGCCGACGACCTCGCCGCGCCAGGTCGCAACCAGATGCGGCAGGCGGGTCTGCTTCAAATTCTTGCGGCGGTCGCGCAAGTCGTCCGGCTCCGGCGCACCGGTTCCCTCGACGTCGCGCGGCACGCCAGTGCGGACGTGATGGCGGTAGATCGCCAGCATCGCCTCGACATCGCTCTCGCGTGACGGCCTGACCAGGACTGGTTCATCACTCGCGCGCGCAGCTGTTTCGTTCATCGGCACCTACTCGGCAACGACGTAAGTATAGAGCCCGACGCGCCCCTGGGCATCGATCTCCTTGTAGACGCCCTGGATCTCGACGTCGAAGCCCGGGAACGTGTTGAAGCAGGTCTCGAACATCTTGAGATAATCGATCATGGGCTTGGCCCGTTCCGTCAGCCGCTCGCCTGGCACGATGGTGGCGATGCCGGGCGGGTAGACGACGAAGGGCGTGGTGGCGATCCGGCCCGCGATCGCCTCGATCGGCAGATAGTCGACGTCGTTCTTGAACAGGTAGCGCGCGGCATCGCGCGGCGACATCGCGATCTCGGGCATGTGCTCGGGCATGAACTGCCGCGCCTGGAGCGCGCTGACATCGGCGGCGCGGAAGAAGCGGTGCATGTCGCCGCAGAGGTCGCGCAGGCGCACGCCTGCGTAGCGCGCCTGCCGGCGCTGATAGAATTCCGGGATCGCGTCGGCCAGCAGCGCATTGTCGTCATGCAGCCTCTTGAACGCGACGAGACCGGAGATCAGCGTGCCGGCCTTGCTCGCCTCGACGCCGGGGGTGAGCAGGAAGAGCAGGGAGTTGAGGTCGTTCTTCTCCGGGACGATGCGGTTCTCGCGCAAATATTGTGCGACGACCGGCGCGGGGATGCCGTGCTCGGCATAGGCGCCGGTGGCACGATCGAATCCGGGCGTGAGCAAGGTCAGCTTGTTCGGATCGGTCATGGCAAAGCCTTCCGCGAGATCGGGAAAGCCGTGCCAGTTGGTATCAGGAGAGAGCTGCCACAGCGCGGGATTGGTCGCGAGCTCGTCGGTGGAGAGCGTCTCCCAGGCGACGTTATGCGCCGCGCCGGGGCGGCTGACATCGGGAATGGCGATGCGATCGGGAACGAAGGGTTCGAAGAACCAGCGGCGATCCGGATTTTGCTCCTTCTCCTCGAACTCCCGGCGCATCGCGCGGACCTTCTTGCGCAGCTCGATGCCGAGGCGGATCGTGTCGTCCCACAGCACTTCGCCGGAGCGGCCCTTCATCATCTGTGCGCCGACGTCGAGCGAGGCGAACAGCGGATAAAACGGCGAGGTCGAGGCGTGCTGCATGAAGCTCTCGTTGAAGCGGCGGTGCTCGACGCGCCGCTTCTGGCCGCGGATGTGACGGTCCTTGATGTGGATCTGCGAAGCCTGCGAGAAGCTCGCGAGCTGCTTGTGGGTGGACTGGGTCGCGATGATACCCGGCGCTTCAGGGGAAAGGTTCGCAAGGCCCATGGCGAAGCGGCCGGCATAGAGCGGGTGGAATTTCATGAAGCCGGCCCAGGCCTCGTCGAACAGGATGTAGTCGCAGAGATGGCCGATGCGCTTGATGATCATCTCGGCGCTGTGGATCGAGCCGTCATAGGTGCACTGCTCGACCACGGCGACGCGGAACGGCCGCTCCTTGCGCCAGGCATCGCGATCTTTCACCAGCGGGTGGTTGCGGATCGCCTCGCGCAGGGTCTTCTCGTCGAGCATGTCCCAGCGCATCGGGCCGATCAGGCCCCAGGCGTTGCGGACGGTCGGGACGTAGACCGGGATGCCGCCATTGATCATCAGCGCGCCGTGATGGGCGGCCTTGTGGTTGTTGCGGTCGAACAGCACGAGATCGCCGTCGGTGACGAGGGCGCCGAGCGCGACCTTGTTCGAGGTCGAGGTGCCGTTGAGCACGAAATAGGTCTTTTCCGCGCCGAAGATTGCGGCGGCTTCCTTCTGCGCTTTCAGCGCCGGCCCCTCATGGGTAAGGAGGTCGCCGAGGTCGAGCACGGAATTGTCGAGGTCGTCGCGGAACACGGACTCGCCGAGATGCTCGACGAACACACGGCCGATCGGGCTGCGGTTGTAGAACACGCCGCCATTGTGGCCCGGACAGGTCCAGAGCTGGTTGCCTTCCTCGGCATAGTCGACGAGGGCGCCGAAGAACGGCGTCTTCAGCGTCTCGGCATATTGCTTGAGACGGCTGATCAGGTTCTTGGCGATGAAGGGCGGCGTCTCCTCGGACAGGAAGACGTAGCCGTCGATGAAATCGAGCACTTCGACCGGCAGGTCCTCGAACCGCTTGCGCCGGATCAAGAGGATGATCGGGAAGTCGAGGCCGCGGCGGCGCATCAAATTGATCAGCGCCGAGGTCTTGCCCTCCAGGCCCTTCTTGCCCCAGTCCACCACCATGCAACCGATCGCGGCATCGGTCTGCACCGCCATCTCGGCGTCCTCCAGCTTGCGGGCCCGGACCACCTCGAAGCCGGAACGCTGGATCTCCTCGATGATCTGGTTGAAGCGGACGCCCTCGAGGTCGTCGGCGTCGAACATGGGTGCTGCGAACAGGAAGTTGAAGCGCTTGAAATAGTCCATGGTCCGTCCCGAATGTGCCAGTGGATACAGCTCTCGGCACATTCGATGACAGTTGGATGACAGGGGTGCGGGATCGCGTCCGCTAGCGCTTCACCTCGCCGAACACCACGGTCGGCACCGTGCGGTTGACGATCTCGCGCAGTGCGAAGCTCGATTGCACCCGGGCAACGCGCGGCAGGCGTGACAGCTCGGTGCGGTGAATGCGCTCGAAATCCTGGATGTCGCGGGCGAGCACGATCAGGATGTAATCGTCGGTGCCCGACATCAGGAAGCAGCGCACGACGGAGGGGCACTTCCCCACTTCCGCCTCGAACGCCTTCAGCGCCTCGTCGCTCTGGCTTTCGAGTGCGATACGCACCAGCACCGTCGTGGTGAGGCCGAACTGCGTCAGATCGAGCGCGGCCTGGTAGGCCTGGATGTAGCCGTCGTCCTCCAGCGCCTTCTGCCGCCGCGCCAGCGCGGTGCTCGACAGCCCGACCTTGTTGGCGAGCTCGGTGTGGCTGGCCCGCGCGTTGGTCGTGAGTTCCGCGAGGATGGCGAGGTCTTTCCGGTCCAGGGCCAAAGTTTTGTTTCCAGCGTGAAAAGATGTTTCCACGCCGGAAACCGGCGCGGGCTCAGTCAAACTAGCGGATATTTGCACGAAACCAAACCGGCCCTCTCGCTACGATCAACAACGGAATCAATTTCGTTGGCGAAGGAGCGGAAGATGCACGTCGGTGTTCCCAAGGAGATCAAGGTGCAGGAATATCGCGTCGGGCTCACGCCGGGGGCGGTCCGTGAATATGTCGCTGCCGGGCACCAGGTGACGGTCGAGACCGGCGCCGGAAGCGGCATCGGCGCGTCCGACGAGGTCTATCGGAAGGCAGGGGCTGCGATCGCCGACAGCGCCCGCGAGATCTTCGCCAAATCCGACATGATCGTGAAGGTGAAGGAGCCGCAGCGAAGCGAATGGGCTCAGCTCCGCGAAGGCCAGATCCTGTTTACTTACCTGCATCTTGCGCCGGATCCCGAACAGGCCAAGGGCCTGCTTGCTTCCGGCTGCACCGCGATCGCCTATGAAACCGTCACCGACGCGGCCGGCAACCTCCCCCTGCTCGCGCCGATGAGCGAAGTCGCCGGCCGCCTCGCCATCGAGGCAGCCGGCGCCGCGCTCAAGCGGTCAGCCGGCGGCCGCGGTCTGCTGCTTGGCGGCGTGCCCGGCGTGCAGCCGGCGCGCGTCGTCGTGCTTGGTGGCGGCGTGGTGGGAACGCAGGCCGCGCGCATGGCCGCTGGCCTTGGTGCGGAAGTCACCGTGATCGACCGCTCCATACCCCGGATTCGGCAGCTCGATGATCTCTTTATGGGACGCGTGCGGACGCGCTTTTCGACGATCGAGTCGGTCGAGGAGGAGGTGTTCGCCGCCGACGTCGTGATCGGCGCAGTGCTGGTGCCGGGCGCCAGCGCGCCGAAACTCGTCACCCGCGCCATGCTCAAATCGATGCGGCCCGGCGCGGTGCTGGTGGACGTCGCGATCGACCAGGGCGGCTGCTTCGAGACCTCGCACCCGACCACGCATACCGAGCCGACCTACGAGGTCGACGGCGTCGTGCATTATTGCGTCGCCAACATGCCGGGCGCGGTGCCGGTGACTTCGAGCCAGGCGCTGAACAATGCGACGCTGCCGTTCGGCCTGATGCTGGCGAGCAAGGGCTATGCCGCGGTGCTGGAGAATCCGCATCTGCGCAATGGGCTCAACGTCCATCGTGGGCGGATTACGAACAAGGCGGTGGCGGAGAGTCTCGGGCTGGAGTTTGCTCCGGTGGAGAGCGGGCTGGCGGCGTAATTGTTATACCGGCTTGCGATGGCGGCTACCGAGCGCCGCCTCGATCGTCTCGGGCTTCTTGATGCGCTCGATCAGCATGTCGATGCGGTCGCCGCCCCAGAACAACTCGCCGTTGAACACCATGGTCGGCACGCCGAACACGCCAAGTGCCTCGGCCTCGTCAATGATGCGGTCGTGCTCGGCGCGGGCGGGGCCGTTGACGTAGGCTGCGAACTCGCTGGCCGAGCCTCCGCACGAGGTGATGACTTCGGTGATCGCGGCGAGATCGTCGATCTCCAGCTCATGGCTCCAGAATTTACGGAACACCGTGTCGTGGTAGGTGCGGAAGAAGCCGTGCCGCTGGGCGAACAGCATACCGACACTGGAATAGAAGGCGTCGTAGATTCGCCGCGGGCCCTTCATGACGAGCCCTTGCGCATTGGCATAGCGCCGTGCGTCCATGTAGGCGTAGCGCACCTTGCGCCAGAAATGCGGCGTCCGCTCCTCGACCTTGCCCATGAACTCAGCGATCCGTAGCGTGTAGGGCAGCCATTCCAGCGCGACGCCGTGCGTCTCTTCGAGCGCGAACAGGCGTTTGTTGGCCACGAACGCGTAGGGGCTCTTGTAATCGGTGTAGACGTGGACGATTGGTTTTGGCATTGGCGTTTCCTTCATAGGCGCGGCGCTACCTGCGAGGAGGCGAGGGGCCGCCGCATATTCCGTCATTGCGAGCGCAGCGAAGCAATCCAGAGTGCCACCGCGGAAAGATTCTGGATTGCTTCGCTGCGCTCGCAATGACGACGTGGCGAGAGTGCGGCGCCAACGCTACAACTGGTCCGTGGCGGCAGCAATTACCCCGTCGTCAGCCTGTACTGCCGCAGATCCGGATCGTGCGTCATGCGCCAGTAATCCACGAACCGCCACGGCATCGCCGAGAACACGCGGCCGCTCGAATTGCGATAGTAGGTCGTCATGCCCGGATGGGTCCAGATCATCGCCTCGTGCTCGGCATCGACCTTGCGGACATAATCGTCGAGCACGTCCTGGCGGACATCGATCGCGGCGACGTTCTGCTCGATCATACTGGCGAGACACGCCGAGATGTAGCGGCTCTGGCATTCCGACTGGAAGATGACGCTGCCGCCATGGGCCGGGCCTGAATTCGGGCCGAGCATGCAGAAGAAGTTGGGGAAATCAGGCACGGTGAGGCCGAGGAAGGCGGTCGGATTGTCGTTGCCCCAGGCTTCGCGCAAATCCTTGCTGTCGCGGCCGCTGATGTTGAGGCGCGCCGCCATCTCCGTCACCTTGAAGCCGGTGGCGACCACGATGATGTCGGCGGGGCGGTGCTTGCCGTCGGCGGTGATGATGCCGCCCTGGTCGAAATGGTCGATCGCGTCGGTGACCAGCTCGACATTGTTCCGCGTGAGCGTCTTGAACCAATTGTTGTCCAGCAGGATGCGCTTGCCATAGGGCGGATAGGTCGGCACGCATTTTGCGATCAGGTCCGGGCGGCCCTGCAATTCGGACAGGATGAAGTCAGTCAACTCCTGGCGGTGCCTGTCATTGCCCTTGTTGACAGCGCGCTCGGGATGCGGCCAAGCCGGATCCTTGCGCAGGAACGGCAGCAGGCCATCGCCGTAGCGCCAGAACATGTTGAAGCGGTACCATTGCACATAGAACGGCAGATGCGCGAGCAGCCAGCGCGCGCCCTCGCTGATCGGATCGGAATAGCCTTTCACCGGTCGCGCCCATTGCGCGCTGCGCTGATAGACCGTGACCGAGGCGACGCGGCCGGCGATCGACGGCACCAACTGCATCGCGGTCGCGCCGGTACCGATCACGGCGATGTGCTTGCCTTCGAGCTCGATATCGCCCGACCATAGCGCCGAATGCAGGATCGTTCCCTTGAAGTTGTCTTCGCCCTTGAAGTGTGCCCGTGAGGGATCGTTGAGCTGGCCAATGGCCGAGACCAGCGCGGTAGATTCGAAAATCTCTTCGCCGTCCCTGGTCTTCAGCGTCGAAATCCACCGCTTCCTGTCTTCGTCCCAGCGCGACGATGTCAGCTCGGTGTTGACGCGCAGGTGCTTGCGGATGCCGTATTCCTCGGCGACCTTCAGCAGATAGCCGAGCAGCTCCTCGCGCTGGCAGAAGTAGCGCGTCCACGCATTGCGCGAGCCGAACGAATATGAATAGGAGTGGTTCGGCGTATCGACGCCGCAGCCGGGATAGCGGTTGATCCACCAGGTGCCGCCGAGCTCGGCGTTCTTCTCGACGATGGTGTAGGGGATGCCGAGATGCCCGAGCCCGACGCCAAGCGCGATGGCGCAGACGCCGGCGCCGACGATCAGCACATGCTGGTCGGCGAGCTTCTCGTTCGACGGCTGCTTGGTCCAACGCGCTTCGCGCGGCACAAAACCCATCTCTTCGCGCATCAGGGGCGCGTATTCCGGCGCGACGTTCTCGCCGAGGCAGGCGCGCATCATCCTCAGCAGCAAGCCCTCGCCGGGGTCGGTGATGACGGGCTTTGGCGTGCCGTCGGCAAACAGCCTGACCACGGCGGCGCGAATTTCGTCCTGGACCTCCCGGGGCACGCCAGCATCGGGATCGGGAATGAGGCGGATGTCGCGCTTGGGCAGGTATGGGGGCTCAAGCCATTTCTCGTCACCGGTCATGTGAACCAGCACCATCAGCAGGCAACGGATATCGCCCTCGGCGATCGCAGAGGCGAGGTCGAGCGGCTTGTGCGGAGATTCGATGTTCATGGCGTGTCCTGATCTCCGGAGGCAGTGAAAAGGCCGCGCGTCATCAGCTTGCGATAGGCGGAGATGACGTGATCGGGCACGGCGGTGACGCCACTTTCCGAATAGGAATAGCGGCGGCTGAGATAGCCGCGGGCGCCCATCAGCATGTGGACGATCGCCTCGAACTCCTCGTCGCTGTAATCCTCGATCGCGCCGGCAAGGCGAGCCCGGCGCAGGATGCGGACATAGGCGACCGAGATGTTGTCGAGATGCTTCTGGTAGCCAATCGGCGCGAAGAACTCGGCCTCGTTGAGGATGCGCAGGAATTCCGGCACTTCACGGATGAAGTCGAAGAAGGCGGAGAAGCGCTCGATCTCCTGCCGCGCCGCGTGCGCATTGCCGGTGCGGGCGCGGATGAACTCGACCATGTCGAGGCCGATCTTCGGCAGCAGCTGGTCGAGCAGCTCCTGCCGGTTCTCGAAATGATTGTAGAAGGTGCCTTGCGCGACGCCTGCCTGTTCGGTGATGCGGGCGACGGAGGCTTCGGCATAGCCATACTTGCCGACGACTTTCGTCGCGGCGTCGAAGATCTTCTGCTTGGTCCAGGCATTGCGCTCGACGCGGTTGAGCTTTGTCACCTTGGCATTCGCTTGCGTCATTCAGACGTCTCCAGCTCGGCGCGCAGCACGCGCTTGAGGATTTTTCCGCTTGGATTGCGCGGCAGGCTGTCGCGGATGATCAGCTGTTTCGGCACCTTGAAGCTCGCGAGCCGCGCGCGGCAGTGCTCGATGAGGGCAGGGAGCTCGAGGCTGGCGCCTTCGGCGAGCACGACGATGGCGACGGGACGCTCGCCCCAGCGCGCATCGCGCAGCCCAATCACTGCGACCTCGCGCACCTCAGGCAGATCGTAGATGACGCGCTCGACCTCGGAGGAGGCGATGTTCTCGCCGCCGGAGATGATCATGTCCTTCTTGCGGTCGGTCAGGTACAGAAAGCCCTCGTCGTCGAGATAGCCGACATCGCCGCTGCGGAACCAGTCGCCGAAGAAGGCTGACGCCGTCTTCTCTAGATCCCTCCAATAGCCGCGGGTGATCTTGGGGCCGCGCAGGCAGATCTCGCCATTGACGTTCGGCGGCAGCGTCTTGCCGTCCTCGTCGCGAATCTCGATCTCGACATGGGCGATGGCGCGGCCCGTGGAGCCGATCTTCTCGATCTCGCGTCCGGCCTCCATGAAAGTGTCGCCGCCGACAGTCTCGGTAAGACCATAGGCATCGATGTAGCGCGCATTGCGGAAGTATTCGGAGAAGGCGCGGATGCGCAGCTCCGGCGTCTTCTCGCCGCCGCCGATCGCCCATTTCAGGCTGGAGACGTCGTAGCGATCGCGGGTGGGGCAGGTGAGCATCGCCGTGGTCATCACAGGCGCGAACCAGGCGGCGTTGAGCTGGTCCTCCGCGATCGCGGCAAGCGCCGTCTCAGCCTCGAAATTGCGTTCGATGCGGATGAAGCCGCCATGCCAGAGCACGGCGATGCCGGGGAGGTCGAGCGCGCCGACGTGATAGAGCGGGCCGACGACGAGAAGGCGCGTCTTGGCACTGAGGCCGAGCGCGATGGTCTGGTCGGCCGACTTCCAGTAGAAATTATCGTAAGTGAGCATCACGCCCTTGGGGCGGTCAGTCGTGCCCGAGGTGTACATCAGCCGCATCAGGTCGGATGGCTGACGAACGTGCATCGAGGCGGGCGGCGCGTCGCCCGCCAGATGCGCGATGCTCTGCTGCGCGGCCTCATCGAGCACGACGATCCTCGCGCCCGCGGCATTCGCCGCCAATTCCTCATCGACGATCAGCAGGCGCGCGCCGGCATTGCCGGCGATGTAGCCGACCTCGTCGCGCGAAAGACGAAAATTGATCGGCAGGAACACCGCGCCGAGATGGCTGGTGGCAAACACCAGCTCCAAGAACGCCGCGCTGTTCTTCATCAGCACGGCCACGACATCGCCGGCGCCGATGCCCTGCGCGGCGAGCCAGCCGGCCGCTTTCCGGATGCGCGTGTCGAAACCGGCGTAGGAAATCTCCTCGCCGCGGTATTTCAGCGCGGGCCGCTCCGGCGTGCGCCGGGCATGAAAGGCGATGAAGCTCGACAGATTGATCATTTTCGCTGGCTTCGGGCCGATTGCCGGCCTCGTTTCCTCTCCTCTGAATTCTGACTCATAGTTCATCTTTGGCTTGACGTCACCCCCTGCCTCTGAAATCCTTGGGAACACGGAGACGAGATGATCTCCGGCAAGGGACCAGGAAAACGCCGACCCGAAAGAGGGAGGGGAAAATGACGAGAACCCGCACGCCGGGCATCAGCCGCCGTTCAACACTGGCGCTGATGGGCGCCGGTGCGATGACATTTGCCGCGCCCTGGGTGGCGCGTGCCCAGGCCAAGACCATCAAGATCGGCATGCCGACCATTCTGTCGGGGCGCGTCGCGCAGCTCGGCACGTCCTCGCGCAATGCGGTGATGCTCGAAGTCGAGAAGATCAACGCCGCCGGCGGTCTTGCCGGCCGGCAGATCGAGATGGTGATCCGCGACTCCAAGGGGCAGCCGCAGGAAGCCGCCCGCGTCGCGCGCGAGCTCGTCAACACCGACGGCTGCGAGCTGATGATCGACGCCGAAGCCTCGTCCGGCGCCTTCGCGGTGCACGAGGTCGCGCGCGATCTCGGCGTGTTCTGCATCCACACCAATTCGGAGACCTCGTCGCTGACTGCGGATCCCAAGCAGCACATCCCGAACGCGTTCCGTACCGCGCGGCAGGGCGTGCACGACTCCATCGTCGGCGGCAGCTATGCCGCGGCGATCGCCAAGGCGAAGGGCTTGAAGAAATGGGCGACCTGCTCGCCCGACTATGCCTATGGCCGCGACACCACGGCGGAGTTCACGCTGTACCTGAAGCGCTTCGCGCCCGAGGTCGAGATCATCAGCGAGTCCTGGCCGAAGCTGTTTCAGCCCGACTATACCGAAGTGGTCACCAAGATCCTGCAGGCCAAGCCGCAGGCGCTCTATTCCTGCCTGTGGGGCGGCGATCTCACCTCCTACATCGACCAGGCCAACATCTACGCGATGTTCGGCCAGATGGAGGTGTTCGCGGTCAACATGGCCGACTACACCGCGCTCACCGTGGTGAAGAACCTGCCCAAGGGCATCCACTCCGGCAACCGCTACATCAAGACGTTCCCGACTACGCCGGAAAACGCTGCCTGGGGCGACGCCTACAAGGCCAAGTACAACGAATATCCGACCAACTGGTCGTGGGAGAATGCCACCGCCATCATGCTGATGGCGGAAGCTGCGAAAAAGGCGAACTCCGCCGACGGCAAGAAGATCGCGGAGGCGCTGAAGGGCCTCACCATCAAGTGCCCGTTCGGTGCCGACGGCACCGTGACCATGCGCGGCGACGACCACACGCTGGTCGGCTACGCCATCGGCTGGGGCACCACGATCCCGCAAGAGCCCTATGTGCCCGAGGTCAAGGCCGGCGACTGGAAGACCATCTTCGAACTCGAGGCCGAGTGGAAGAAGAGCAAGGGCTACACCTGATCTGATGTGCGGCGGAGGCGGGCGACCGTCTCCGCCTTTTGTTTTCCGCGCCACATCAGGCGCGCTGCAATGAAAGTGCTCCCGTGGATCTCGACGCGCTCGCCGGCTGTCTCTCCAGCTCCGCCTGCCTGGTGACGCAAACCACCAGCGGCCTCATCATCGGCATGCTGCTGTTCCTGGTGGCGGTCGGGCTGACGCTGATCTTCGGCGTGCTGAAGGTGGTCAATTTCAGCCACGGCGCCTTCTACATGTTCGGAGCCTACTTTGCGATGACGGCCTATCAGCTCACGGGAAGCTTCGCGCTGGCGATGCTGGCCGGCGCGGCCGGCACCGCGATCCTCGGCCTGATCTTCGAGCGCGTCTTCATGAGCCGCGTCTACGGCGCCGACGTCCTGATGCAGCTGCTCGTCTGCTATGCCTTCGTGCTGATCTTCGACGATGTCGTGCGCATCATCTGGGGGCCGGAGTTCAAGGCGATGGGCATGCCGGCGGCGTTCCAGGTGATGCCGCTGTTCATCGCCGGCGGCGTGGTGCCGCCTTATTATCTGCTGCTGATCGGCGTCGCGCTGGTCGCGGCCATCGTGCTCGGTATCGGATTGTCGCGCAGCCGCATCGGCAAGGTGATCCGCGCCGCCGCGCATAATCCCGGCATGGTCTCGGCGCTGGGCATCAACACAGGCCTGATCTATGGCGGCGTGTTTGCGCTCGGCGGCATGCTGGCGGGGCTTGCCGGCGCACTGGCCGCGCCGGTGCGGTCGTTGACCCCCGGCATGGGATTCTCCGTGCTGATCGAGTCCTTCATCGTCACCGTGATCGGCGGCATGGGCTCGATCCTGGGCGCGCTGATCGGTGCGCTGCTGCTCGGCCTCATCCGCTCGTTCGGCTCGCTCGGCTTTCCCCTGTTCACGGAAGGCCTGATGTACCTGTTCATGGTGATCGTGCTGGTCTCCAAACCCACCGGCCTGTTCGGCAAGGAGGCGGCATGACCGAGCTCGAGGCCGGGCGCACGCAGGCGCTAGCGCCGGTGCAGAGTGGGGCGGCGCTTCGCCGCTATCGCGACGTCCTGATCGCGCTGATCGCCTTCGCCGTGCTGGCGAGCCTGCCGCTGTTTACGGGCAGCAAGGCGCTGCTCGATTTCGTCATCCGCTGCTCGGCCTACGGCCTGTTCGCGACCTCGCTCAATCTCTTGGTCGGCTACACCGGCCTGACCTCGTTCGGCCACGGCATGTTCTTCGGCCTTGGGGCCTACAGTTTTGGCCTGATCATGCAGAAGCTCGGGGTGCCGATTCCCGTGGCCTTCGTTGCGACGCTGGCGATCACGGCGGTGGTCGCGGGCGTCATCGGCGCGATCTGCGTGCGGCTGAAGGAGATCTATTTCGCCTTCGTTACGCTCGCCTTCCAGATGCTGATCCACTCGACCATCTTGTCCTGGGCGTCCTTCACCGGCGGCGACCAGGGCCTGCGCGGCGGCATTCCCAGGCCTGCCTTCCTCGGCATCAACCTGGCCAACCACATCCATCTCTATATCGCGAGCTGTGCGCTGCTCATCCTCGGCCTGCTGGCGATGCGCCAGATCGCGCAATCGCCGTTCGGCTACACCTTGCGCATGATCCGCGACAACGCCGCGCGTGCGAGCTTCCTCGGCATCGACGTCTGGCGGGCGAAGCTGACGGTGTTCGTGCTGGCGGCGCTGTTCGCGTCCATGGGCGGCATGGTGATGGCGCTGTTCGTCTCCGGCGCTTATCCCGAGTTCGCCTATTGGACGATCTCAGGCGAAGCCATCTTCATCAACATGCTCGGCGGCGTCTCGACCTTCCTCGGTCCGATGGTCGGCACCGTGCTCTTGCTGCTGCTCAACGACACCGTGACTCGGTTCACCGAGTACCACGGCATCGTGCTCGGAATCGTCATCCTGTTCTTCGCGCTAGGCCTGCGCAAAGGTTTGCTCGATTTCGTCGCCGACTGGTACGCGCACCGGCGCGAGACAGGCGAGGGGCGCTAGCCATGCTCGAGATCCGCAACCTCGCAAAGTCCTTTGGCGGCGTGAAGGCGACCAACGACGTCTCGCTGGATTTCCCCGACGGCTCGCTCACCGCGGTGATCGGCCCGAACGGCGCGGGCAAGAGCACGTTCTTCAATCTGATCACCGGCGCGTTGAAGCCGGATTCCGGCCAGGTGCTGCTCGACGGCGTCGATCTCGCCGGCCGCTCGCCGCCGGAGATCGTGCGTCACGGCATCGGCCGCGCCTTCCAGGTCGCCAGCATCTTCAAGTCGCTCACGGTGCAGGAGACCATGCTCGCCGCCGTCAGCGCCGACCAGCGCACCTCCGCCGTGCTGCACAAGCGCTTTCCCTTGCCCGAGACGCGCGACCGCGCCGAGCATGTGATGGAGCTCCTGGGTCTCGCCGGCAAACGCAACCGTACCGCGGCGACGCTCTCGCATGGCGACCAGAAACTGCTCGACATTGCGCTCGCACTGGTGCTCGAACCAAAAGTGCTGCTGCTGGACGAGCCGACCGCCGGCATGGGGCCGGAGGAACGCTGGCGCATGATCGACAAGGTGCGCGAGCTCTGGGAGAGCCAGAAGATCACCGTCGTCTTCATCGAGCACGACATGGACATCGTGTTCAAGATCGCCCCGAAGATCGTCGTGCTCTGCTACGGCCGGATCCTCGCCACCGGCACGCCCGACGAGATCCGCAACAATAGCGCCGTGATCGACGCCTATCTCGGCACCGAGCATGCGGGGGCTGCCGCATGAGCGAAGCTGTCATCGAAGTCGCCGATCTCGACGTCTATTACGGCACCAGCCAGATCCTGTTCGGCGTCGGCCTCTCGGTGCGGCAGGGCGAGACCATGGCGCTGCTCGGCCGCAACGGTGCAGGCAAGTCGACGACCATGAAGGCGATCATGGGTCTCGCGCCGCCGCGGCGCGGCACAGTCAGCCTGCGCGGCACGGTGATCTCGGGCCGCAAGCCGCATACGATCGCGCGCGCCGGTCTCGGTTTCGTGCCGGAGGATCGTCAGATCTTTCCGGAGCACACGGTCGAGGACAATCTCGTCATCGGTCGCAAGAAGGGGCCGGAGGGCCAGGACGAGTGGCCGATCAAGCGCATCTATGAGGTCTTCCCGCTCTTGGAGCCGCTGCGCCACCGCATCGCCGGACGCCTCTCCGGCGGCGAGCAGCAGATGCTCGCGATCGCGCGCACGCTGATGGGCAATCCGGCGCTGCTCCTGCTGGACGAGCCGAGCGAGGGGCTGGCGCCGATCATCGTGCAGCGGATCGGCGAGCTGTTGCGGCAGCTCCGCCAGCTCGGCTCGACCGTGCTGATCGCCGAGCAGAACATGCATTTCTGCCTGGGCCTCGCCAGCCACGCCACCGTCATCGACAAGGGCCAGATCGTCTATGCCGCCGGGATCGACGAGCTGAAGGCCAATGACACGATCCGGCGGCGTTATCTGGCCCTGTAGCCCGCGCCGCCGGTGTCCAAATAGGCCGGAAGAAGAAAACTATTGCCGTGGCGCTGCCGCGAGGAAGGAGTTTCCCCTCCGGAGGGTAAAAACGCCAATCGCTTCCATTGCTGTTTTGGGCCGAAACGACGACATTTCTGCCAGAAATCGATGGATCGGCAGCTATGGAACGCACCGCATTTGAGCCCTTCGGCGAGCAGCTGGTGTCCGCAACGGACGCCCAGCCGAAATCGCGCGCCTCGAAGCTCCTGCTGCGGGCCGGCACCACGCTGTTCTGGTCGCTGGTCGCCGGCATCGTGCTGGCGCGTGCGGCCTTCTTCGAGCCCGGCATCTATGACGGCTTCAGCCGCGTCGCCTCGCTGGCGAAAAGCCTGATCTTCTGATCCCGATTATTCCGGGCCGAGGATAGAACTTCTCTCGGCCCTGATATGTCGAAAACATATTTCCCAATCGGGTCGCGCTGCGTATAAATCCTTCTCCTCCGGGAGAAATTTGTGTCGCAGAATCAAGCATCCAGCCCGGCCGAGTCCAAGCCGGCCACCGCCGTCAGCCGCATTGCGGCGTTGATTCCGGGCATCCTCCTCTGCATTCTCGTCGCCGGCGTCTCGGCCCTGCTGGAGCGGGCGGAACTGGGCGTGTTCGAGCACCCCTATGTCGAGGCGCTGGTGATGGCGATCCTGCTCGGCATGGCGCTCCGCAGCTTCTGGAAGCCGGCCCCGCGCTGGCAGGCCGGCATCGCCTTCAGCGCCAAGCAGCTGCTCGAAGTCGCGGTGATGCTGCTCGGGGCCTCCATCAGCTTCGCCGCGATCGCGGCTTCGGGCATCGCGCTGCTCGCGTCGATCGCCGCGGTCGTCGTGGTCGCGCTCTGCGTCTCCTTCGGCCTCAGCCGGCTGCTCGGCCTGTCGACGCGCCTCTCGATCCTGATCGCCTGCGGCAACTCGATCTGCGGCAACTCCGCGATCGCCGCGGTGGCGCCCATCATCGGCGCCAACAACGACGAGATCGCATCTTCGATCTCCTTCACCGCCATCCTCGGCGTGATGATGGTGCTGGGCCTGCCGCTGCTGATCCCGCTGCTGCAGCTGTCCGCCACGCAATACGGCATCCTCGCCGGCCTCACCGTTTACGCGGTGCCACAGGTGCTTGCGGCGACGGTGCCGGCCGGCCTCGTCTCGACCCAGATCGGCACGCTGGTGAAGCTGATGCGCGTCTTGATGCTCGGGCCCGTCGTCGTCGGCCTCTCGCTGGTCGCCTCGCGCTGGCAGGCCGACGCCAAGAAGACCAGTGTCGGCTTCTTCCGCCTGGTCCCCTGGTTCATCCTCGGCTTCCTCGCGCTCGCGACGCTGCGTTCCCTAGAGATCGTGCCGGCCACGGTGGTTGGCCCCGTGACGAAGATCACCAGCTTTCTCACGGTGGTCTCGATGGCGGCGCTGGGGCTCGGCGTCGATGTGCGCGTGCTCGCGAATGTCGGCGGCCGGGTGACGGCCGCCGTGACGCTGTCGCTGATACTGCTGCTCGGGATCAGCATCGCGCTGGTGCATTGGTTCAAATGATCAGGGCAAAACTGCCGTAGGGTGGGCAAAGGCGCGAAAGCGCCGTGCCCACCATGCATCCGCATTCGAGGTGAGGATGGTGGGCACGCTTCGCTTTGCCCACCCTACGAGACCGTCATCGCCGTTAGCGGGTCGGGTAAATCAGATCACATCCGCCAGCGAATGTCCGTGCAGCTCGATGTTCAGCCCCTGCATGCCCATGTCGTTGATCTCGCCGCCCATCGCCTTCAGGCTCTCCTCTCGGATCAGTGACATCAGCCCGCGGCGCAGCGCCAAAAACTCCGACGACATCATCATCGATTGCTGCCGCGGCCGCTCCAGCGGGATCGGGATCTCCGCCTTGATGGAGCCCGGACGCGCGGTCATGCAGTAGACGCGGTCCGACAGGAAGATCGCTTCGTCGATGTCGTGGGTGACGAACAGCACGGAGATCTTCAGCCGCTGCCACATGTTGGTGAGGATCTGCTGCATGATGACGCGCGTCTGCGCATCGAGCGCGCCGAAGGGCTCGTCCAGCAGCAGCACCTTTGGCCCCGTGGCGAGCGCCCGCACGATGCCGACGCGCTGCTTCATGCCGCCGGAGAGCTTTTCCGGATAATGCTTCTCGAACGCCTCGAGGCCAGCGAGGCCCAGCAGCGTGCGCGCGGCGCGCTCGCGCTGCGAGCGCGGCATGCCGCGCATCTTCAAGCCGAACTCGACGTTCTCCCGCACGGTCTTCCAGGGAAACAGCGAGTATTGCTGGAACACCATGCCGCGCTCGGCGCTGGGGCCGTTGACGCGCTCGCCGTCGACGGTGACGATCCCCGTTGTGGGTTTAAGGAAGCCGGCGACTGCATTGAGCAGCGTCGATTTTCCGCAGCCCGAGGGTCCGACGATCGAGACGAACTCGCCGGGCTTCACATGGATCTGCGTGTCGGTGACGGCCTGGACCGGTCCCTCGATCGTCTCGTAGGCGAGGGAAAAATTCTTGACCTCGATGTGGCCCTTCGACGTGTTCGCAAGCATCTCGCTCATGTCGACCTCCACGGCATCACCAATTGTCCGGCGCCGCGGATCAACAGGCTCGATCCGAGTCCGAGCACGCCGATCGCGATCATGCCGAGCGCGATGTCGGCATACTGGACCAGCGAATAGGCTTCCCAGGTGAAATAGCCGATGCCGTACTGGCCCGAGATCATCTCGGCGGCGATCAGCGACACCCAGGCGACGCCCATGCCGACGGTGAGGCCGGTGAAGATGTGCGGCAGCGAGGCCGGGAAGTACACCTCGCGAAAGATCGAGCGCTCGCGTGCGCCGAGGCATTGCGCGGCGCGCACCAGCACGGGATCGACCAGCGACATGCCGTGCAGCGTGTTGACCAGGATCGGGAAGAACGAGCCGAGGAAGGTGATGAAGACGATGCTCTGCTCGTTGGTCGGCCACAGCATGATCGCCATCGGCACCCAGGCGATCGCCGGGATCGGCCGCAGCACTTCCGCGACCGGGAAGATGATCTCGTGCACCAGCTTGAAGCGGCCCATGATCAGGCCGAGCGGCACGCCGACGATGGCCGCCAGCGAGAAGCCGATGAAGATGCGCCGGCAGCTGAGCAGGATATGCATCAGGAACTTGGGATCGTGCATCGCCTTGGTGAAGCTGGCATAGACCGCGAGCGGCGAGGGCACGTTGGTGAAGCGCACGAAGAACACGACGCGATAGGTCGTGAGCAGGTGCCAGACCAGCAGGAACGCGATCAGGGAGGCGATGCCGATCGCGGTCGCACGCAGCCGGCCCTGGTTGAGCCGGTACCAGCGCAGCGCAAGCGTGCCGAAGGAAGGGGGCGTTGCGGGCGGCGTGACGGCGGGCACAGGGCCCGCCTCTGCAATTGCCGGCATGTTGTCCTCGGGATGTCTGACCAGCGCGGGACTGCTCACGTCTTGCCTCCACCGACGGCCGCCTTCACGGCGTCATCGAAGCCGAGCACCTTGCCGCCGATCTTGGCTGCATAGGCTTCGGCGTCCTTCTTCAGCAGGAACGGCGCGACATCGCCATTGCCGACCGCGAAGAAGGCCTGGTCTGCGAACAGCTTGATGCCGCGCGTGGTGTCGAAGACATAGGCGACGTTGATCTTCTTGCCCTTGGCCTTGAAGTCGGCATAGGCACCGAGCGTGCAGCTGGCTGACGAGAAGGGCATGATGCCGGCCTCATCCACCCAGACCTCGCCGGCCTTGCGCGGATCTGCGATCGGCTTCTTGCAGAAGGCGTCTTCGCCCGAGATCTCGTAATTCTTCGTGCTGGCCAGCTGCGCGTCATAGTCGAGCTTCATCTCGGCATAGGCCTTGCGGACATAGCTGTCGTCGACCCATTTCTTCGGATCGAACTCCTTCATGCGGCCGAGATTCTGCAGAACCTTGACGTCGGTTGCGGCCGCATCGATGAGCGCCGGCTTGATCGTGGGATCGGTGGTCATGTTGCCGCTGGGGCCGAGGAAGATGTAGACGACTTCCTTGCTGATGCCGGTCCATTCCTGGATCTTTTCCGCGGCCAGCTTCGGATCGTCGCGCAGCCACTGGTTGGCGGCGATCACCGCCTTGAAATAGGCAACGACGACCTCCGGATATTTCTCGGCGAAGTCGGTGCGGACGACGATGCCGTGGAAGGTCGGCAGGTTCGTCTCGACGCCGTCAAAGATCTTGCGTGCAAAGCCGCGGAACGGCAGCAGCTCGGCGAAGGGGACGAAGTCGGCATGCGCGTCGATCTTCTTCTCCTGCAGGTTGGTCGAGCCGACCTCGGGGCTCTGGCTGACGAGCTGGAAGAAGTCGGACGCATAGCCGCGATCCTGCATCGCCTTCAGCACCATGCCGTGCGCGGCGGAGCCGAAGGGCACGCTGACGAGCTTGCCCTTGAGATCGGCGAGATCGTAATAGGGCGAGTCCTTGTGGACGACGAGGCCGTTGCCCGAGCCGGAAAGGCTGTAGGCGGCGACGCCGATCAGGCGGCTCTTGCTCTCCGGATTGCTCTCGAAGGTGAAGCCGTTCACGATCAGCGGATAGTCGCCCATCATGCCGATCTGCAGCTTGTTCGCCATCATCGCGTTGGTGACAGGCGGACCGGAGGTGAAGTTCTGCCACTCCAGCTCGAACTTGATGTTGGCGTATTTGCCCTCCTTCGGCAGGTATTTCTCGAGCAGATGCAACTGGCGGATGACGACGCCCGCGGTCACCGTGTTGGTGGTGGTGTCCTGCGTTCCGATGCCGAGCGTGACGGTCTCCGCCGAAGCCGGCTGCGTGACGAGTAGCGCCAGCGACGTCACCGACATCGCGATCGAGAGCGTGGGAAGATGGCGGACCATTCTCATCCTCATTCGGTTGGATGTGCTGTGGTTGCCATGATTGGGTGAGGGCACCGGCAGGGCAAATCCGGAGTGGCCGCCGCAGTCGATTAGTTGCCGGGAAAAGCTGATTGCATACTCCTTGGGCAATCCTGCACTATAAAGCCGCTTGCCTGTGCATCGGCCGTGGTCGTGAGCCCCGTTAGTCCGAGGCCTGGCCGCGCATCTCCTCCAGCACGTCGGTCCGGCACACCACGATCTGCGACCGCTTGGTCACCACGATTCCCTTCTCCTGCATCCGCTTCAGGCTGATCGTGACCCATTGCCTGGTGGCGCCGACCATGTGGGCGATGTCGGCATGGGTGAAGGCCGCCGCGATCACGGTGCCGTCGGCGTCCTCGACGCCGTAGAGCTCGACGAGATGCAGCAACAGATGCGCAAGGCGCTGCGTGATCGAGCGCGTTCCCAGCATCTGGGCCAGGGCCGAATAGCATTTGCCCTTGAAGGTCAGCCCTTCGATCAGGCCGATGGCGAGGTTGGGGATCTCTGCGGCAAGGGACCGCAGTTCCTTTCCGGGCAGATGCACGACGCTGCAATTGCTGGATGCGACGCCGGACCATTGATGCACGGTGCCTTCGAACACCTCGGGGCCGCCGACGAAATTGCCGACATGCCAATAGGCGAGCGTGATCTCGCGCCCGAGCGGCGAGGTGTAGAACACGCGGATGCGGCCGCTCTCGATCAGCCAGATGCCGTCATGCTTGCCGCCCTGGCTGAACAACGTCTGGCCGCGATTGAGCACCTTTCGCCGGCCCTGCTTCAGCACCAACTCCCGCTCGCGCCGCGAGAGCTTGTCCATCAACGGTGGTGGACCGCCGATCCATTGCTGGTTCTCGGTGAGCAGCAGCGAGGAACTGCCCGCAGGCCGGACTGCCGGGGGAACAGCCCCGCGAAACGCATTGGCCGCTTGCAACATCACCTGCCTCCGGAACGTTCAAATCGTTCTAAAGAGGAGCAATGTCCGTGCCAGATGGGGTGGGCCTCGCACGTAGGCGAGCATGTGGCAGCCCCGCGCCATTCACTCCGCTGTCATCGCCCGGCTTGACCGGGCGATCCAGTATTCCAGAGACAGCAATGGGTTACGGAAAGGCCGCGGCGTACTGGATGCCCCGGTCAAGCCGGGGCATGACACCGAATACTGGTCAGCGCCCAGCCAGGCTCAGCAAATACGCCTTCGGATAAATCCCCCTGTTATGGCCGTCCGAAAACGCGATGTTCAGCCCGTAGCCGAGATCGCCGATCTCGGTGATCGCAATCCCCGGGAATGCTTCCGGGAAGCGGCCGTCGAAACGGGCGCGGGTGCAGTGGGCGCATTTGCAGGAGAGGCGGAGTGTTTCGGCAGGGACGCTCAGCACATCGTCCTGCGTGGTGCGGACGAGGAGCGAGGCGAGATCGGCGCTGGCTTCGTAGTCGGCCACGGTCGGTGCCACCAATGCGGTCATGGTCATGACGAACCTCCGGCTTCTCTCTACGCCCGAGCGGCTTCGTGCGAATAGCAACTAATTGCCGGCGCGAGCGTGATGGGGTGCCTGCTCTTCGATCACCGGCTGCGAAATGTGAAACTAATCGACCGGGAATGACACTTCCGAATTGCCGGACTCTCCGCTCTCCGAAACCTTGACGTCATCGACAAGGAGAGATCATGAGCGCATTTCAGAAGGAAACGGTTTTGTCGGTTCGCCACTGGACCGAGTCCCTGTTCAGCTTCACCGCGACGCGCGATCCAGGCTTCCGCTTCCAGAACGGCCAGTTCGCGATGATCGGACTGGAGGTCGAGGGCAAGCCGTTGATGCGGGCCTACAGCATGGCCAGCGCCAATCACGAGGAGGCGCTCGAATTCTTCTCGATCAAGGTGCAGGACGGCCCGCTGACCTCGCGCCTCCAGAAGATCCGGGAAGGCGACATCATCCTGGTCGGCCGCAAGGCGACGGGAACGCTGATCACCGGCAACCTCATTCCCGGAAAACGCCTCCTGCTGCTCTCGACCGGAACGGGCCTCGCGCCCTTCGCCAGCCTGATCAAGGACCCCGACGTCTACGAGAACTACGAGACCATCGTGCTCGCCCATGGCTGCCGCCAGGTCTCCGAGCTCGCCTATGGCGAACATGTCGTCGAGGGCCTGCGCAACCACGAGTTCTTCGGCCCCTTGATCCGCGACAAGCTTGTCTACTACCCGACCGTCACCCGCGAGCCGTTCCGCAATCGCGGCCGCATCACCGACCTGATCGCCACGGGCCAGCTGTTCGACGATATCGGCCAATCCGGCCTCGATATCGAGACCGACCGCATCATGCTCTGCGGCAGCCCGGGAATGCTGGAGGAGCTGCACGCGATGTTCGCCGCGCGCGGTTTTGTCGAGGGTAATCACAGCCAGCCCGGCCATTTCGTCATCGAAAAGGCCTTCGTCGAGCGCTGAGGCGCAAATCGTATCCCGGCGACAACTAATTGCTATCGCCGGGAAGCCGACTGAACAAATCTGATGCAAAGGCGCCGGGGATCGGCGAACCAGGAGCAAGTGATGGCACTAGATCAGATCGTCGACGGACTTTCGGAGGTTTCCTGCGATGTGCTGGTGATCGGCGGCGGCACGGCCGGCCCGATGGCGGCGCTGAAGGCGAAGCTGAAGAACCCGAAGGCCAATGTCGTCCTGCTCGAAAAAGCCAATGTCAAGCGCTCCGGCGCGATCTCGATGGGCATGGACGGGCTCAACAACGCCGTCATCCCCGGCTATGCGACGCCGGAGCAGTACACCAAGGAAATCACCATCGCCAATGACGGTATCGTCGATCAGAAGGCGGTCTATAAATACGCCCAGAACTGCTACAAGATCATCGAGGAGCTCGACAGTTTCGGCATCCGCTTCCTGAAGAACGAGAACGGCGACTACGCCGTCAAGAAGGTGCACCACATCGGCACCTATGTGCTGCCGATGCCGAACGGTGAGACCGTGAAGAAGGCGCTCTACCGCCAACTCCGCCGCGCCCGCATCCTGATCTCCAACCGCTACATGGCGACTCGGCTGCTGAAATCGAGCGACGGCCGCATCGCCGGCGCGATCTCCGTCAACACCCGCACCGCCGAGATCCTGGTGATCAAGGCCAAGGCCGTGATCCTCTGCATGGGCGCGGCCGGCCGCCTGGGTCTGCCGACCTCGGGCTACATGTTCGGCACCTATGAGAATGCGGCCAATTCAGGCGACGGTTACGCCATGGCCTATCACGCCGGCGCCGCGCTCGCGAACCTCGAATGCTTCCAGATCAACCCGCTGATCAAGGACTATAACGGCCCGGCCTGCGCCTATGTTGCGGGTCCCTTCGGCGCGTATACTGCGAACAACGAAGGCTCGCGCTTCATCGAATGCGATTACTGGTCCGGTCAGATGATGCTGGAGTTCTACAACGAGCTCCTCTCCGGCAAGGGCCCGGTGTTCCTCCAGCTCAAGCATCTGCACCCCGACACCATCTCCGAGATCGAATCCACGCTGCACAAGGTCGAGCGTCCGACGCGGGGTCTGTTCCAGCAGGGACGCGGCGTCGACTACCGCAGCGAGTCGATCGAGATGCACATCTCCGAGATCGGCTTCTGCTCCGGCCACAGCGCGTCCGGCGTGTTCGTCGACGACAATGCCCGCACCACCGTGCCGGGCCTTTATGCCGCCGGCGACATGGCGAGCGTGCCGCACAATTACATGCTCGGCGCCTTCACCAACGGTTCGGTTGCCGGCATCGACGCGATGGAATTCGCCGACAGCCACGACTTTGCCGAGTTCGACGCCGCCGATGTCGCCAGGGAGCGCGACCGCGTGTTGGCCCCGACCAAGCGCGAGGACGGCATCCCGCCGAACCAGGTCGAGTACAAGACCCGTCGCCTCGTCAACGACTATCTCCAGCCGCCAAAGGTCACGCGCAAATACGAGCTCGGCATGCGCCGCCTCGCCGAGACGCGGCAGGACATGCAGGAGCACATGATCGCGCGCAATGCACACGAGCTGCTCCGCGCGCTGGAAGTGCAGTCGATCATGGACTGCGCCGACATGGCGGTGCATGCCTCGCTGTACCGCGAGGAGAGCCGCTGGGGCCTCTATCACTGGCGTACGGATTTTCCGGAGAAGGACAACGAGAACTGGTTCTGCCACACGCTGCTGAGCAAGCGGGACGGCAAGATGACCAGCGAGAAGCGCGCGGTGGAGCCCTATGTCGTCCCGATCGCGGACGACGAGAAGGACCTCTACGACAAGCAGCGCATCCGCGCCACCGCCTGATCCACCGCAACAGAACAACAGGAGACATCACATGCCTCTCGCGTCCTATCAGACATCGGTTCCGGTGGTCGTGGATGATGCCAAATGCATCGCCGACAAGGGTTGCACCGTCTGCGTCGACGTTTGTCCGCTCGATGTGCTGCGCATCAGCGACATGACGGGCAAGGCCTACATGGCCTATGACGAATGCTGGTACTGCATGCCCTGCGAGGCCGATTGCCCGACCGGCGCCGTCACCGTCAACATTCCCTATCTGTTGAGGTGATCATGTCGAGCCCGTTCGAATCCTACGACGATCTCGAAGACGCCGACGAGCGGCTTCAGGCCGCCGATCCCGCCGAGCGCCGCGTCGCCATCATTGCGCTCGGCCATTCCGGCGATCCCGCCGCAGTCGGCCATCTCGCCAATATCGTAACCGATCCCGATGCCGGCGTGCGCCAGCAGGTCGCGATGGCGCTCGGCGAATTCGATGGCCCGGAGGTTGCGAGCGCGCTCGTCAAGTTGCTGGTTGATCCCGAGAGGATCGTCGCGGCGGCGGCGGCCGACAGCATGGCCGCGTTCAAGGATCCCGCTTGTGCGGCAATCATCCTGCCGCTGGTGAAGCATGCCCATGCCTTCGTTCGCATGGGCGCTCTGCGCGCGCTGAAGGAGCTGCGCTGCAAGGATACGCTGAAGCCCGCGCTGGAAGCGCTCCAGGATACTGATGCCGCCGTGCGCGTGCAGGCGATCGGCGTGATCGGCTTTCTGAAGCTGGAAGAATCCATCCCCGCGCTGACCGCGCTGATCAACGATCCCGACGCCCATGTGCGCCGTGCCGCCGTGAGCGCGCTGGCGTTCTCGCAGATGAAGCCGGCGGCCGAGACCATCACGCGTGCGCTGAAGGATGCCGACTGGATGGTCCGCGAGATGGCGGCGGAAACGCTCGGGCTCAACGTCAACGGTTCGCTCGCCGCCGATCAACTGGTCGCGTGCCTCGCCGACGAGTTCTGGCAGGTGCGGCTGAAGGCGATCCGCAGCCTCGGCAAGATGAAGATCGAGCGCGCGGTGCGCCCGATCGGCAATTGCATCAATCACGACCAGGCGAATTTGCGCAAAGAAGCGGCCGCTGCGCTCGGCGAGATCGCCCATCCCGACGGCGAGGCGTTCCTGGCCGTGATCGCCGACGATCCCGACCCAGATGTCCGCAAGAACGCGCGCTGGGCGCTGCAACAGATTGCGGCGCGCAAGGCGCGCGCAGGCGCATAAAGGCCCGGGCAGGGCATAGCAGAGGGGCATCCTGCCGCTCTGGACTTCCCCCGCCAGACGTTTATTGGTCTTCGCCAATGGGACCGGCCGCTTTCGAACGCGGCTGGTCCGAAAAACAGCGAGGACGCCGGCCATGACGACATTGTCCGTTAAAGACCTTCTCCCCGAAGATGGAACGAAGGGGACGCTGGTCGGCCGCGTCTGGCTGCCGCAGGTCAATGGCCCGGCTGTGGTCGCCGTGCGCGCCGACGGCGTCTTCGACGTCACCGCAAAATTCCCGACGGTCAGCGCGCTCTGCGAAGAGGACAACCCGGCCAAGGCGCTTGCCGCGGTCAAGGGCGAACGCATCGGCGATCTCGAAGGCATTGTTGCCAACACCGCGCCCGACGGCCGCGATCCCAGGAAGCCCTGGCTGCTCGCGCCCGTCGATCTCCAGACCTTGAAGGCCGCCGGTGTCACCTTCGCCATCTCGATGCTGGAACGTGTGATCGAGGAGCGCGCCAAGGGCAATCCGGCCTCGGCCGAAGCGATCCGCAAGGAAGTGACGCGCCTGATCGGCGACGATCTTTCCAAGCTCAAGCCGGGCTCGGACCAGGCGATGCATCTGAAGCAGGTGCTGATCGACCAGAACGCCTGGAGCCAGTATCTCGAAGTCGGCATCGGCCCCGACGCCGAGGTCTTCACCAAGGCGCCGACCATGTCCTCGGTCGGCACCGGCATGGATGCCGGCCTGCATCCGAAATCGACCTGGAACAACCCCGAGCCCGAGCTCGTGCTGTTCGTGTCGAGCCGCGGCAAGATCGTCGGCGGCGCGCTTGGCAACGACGTCAACCTGCGCGATTTCGAGGGCCGTTCGGCGCTGCTGCTGTCGAAGGCCAAGGACAACAACGCCTCCTGCTCGATCGGCCCGCTGCTGCGGCTGTTCGACGACAGCTTCACGCTCGACGACGCACGTAAGCTCGACATCAGCCTGAACGTGACGGGCACGGACGGCTTCGTCCTCGACGGCCATTCCTCGATCAGCAAGATCAGCCGCGATCCGACCGATCTCGTCGAACAGACCATCGGCAAGATCCATCAATACCCCGATGGCTTCGTGCTCTTCCTCGGCACGATGTTCGCACCCGTCAAGGATCGCGATGCGCCGGGGCAGGGTTTTACACACAAGCGCGACGATATCGTCACGATCGCAGCGCCCGAGCTCGGCAAGCTCGTCAACCGCATGCGCACCAGCGACGAGTGCGAACCCTGGACGTTCGGCATCGGCGCGCTGATGAAGAACCTGGCGCAGCGGAAGCTGATCTAGTTTCTTCCCCTCTCCCCGCGCTTATCTCTCCCCGTCACCCTGAGGTGTGCGCTCTGCTGCGCGCAGCGCTGCAGAGCAAGCCTCGAAGGGCGACGGTCCGGCTGCATCTCGGCCGTTCATCCTTCGAGGCTCCCGGCGCGATGCTTTTGCATCGCGCCA